>NC_014829.1:2675241-3344051 GCF_000177235.2 Evansella cellulosilytica DSM 2522
TGTCTCGGACTCTGCTACTCGTTTTTTCATTCGTTCTTGTTCTTTCAGCTGTTTTTGTTGAAGCTGTTCTTGTGTAATTATTCCCCTTTGCTGTAACTGCTCTTGGATCTGTCCTGCTGTTTGTGAACGTGGAACTGCAACTTGAAGCTCGATTGATTTTAAGCCGCTCATCTCTTACGCTCCTTTATACACCTTTATCTTAATGAAAGATATTAAAAGCGCTCGCCATAGCATTTGCAAGCGCTTTATTACAATTCGTTAATAAATGATTATAAAGTTTGAAGTACGATTTCCCCTTGGTCTAATTTAAACATAACATAATGATGCTTTGAAACTATTTTTCTGCGATATTTTCCAAAAAATATATCACAATTAGTAAAGATATCTTTATAAATTCGAATAGATGCTTCATTTTGCGAGTGAAGTACATCCTGCAGTTCTAATAATTCTTCATTAATTTCATCTATATTATTCTTTGATTCTATCATTGTATTTCGTATTCTTAGCTTCATTATTCTTTCTTGAGGTTTTAATAAACCTGCTTTTTCTTTTTCTGTAAGCTTTAATTGTAACAATTCCAACTTCCCATTTTCGTCATTTAGTTGCTTTAATTTTTTTTCTAATTGTTTTTGCTTTTGTAGCATCTCTTGACTAATACCTAAATAAAGAGATGTAGGAGTACTCATCGAATTACCTACTTCATTCACTTCAATTCCTTTAACAGCAGATATATTACCACCAACGATATTACCTCTACGTTCTTTACAATATACATTACCTTGCGCATGAATAGTACTATGTAGAATAGATTGTGATACGTGAACATCTCCTTCTACCTTTACTATCCCTTGATTAATGAAAGACGTGTGTAAATCACCTTTTGCTTGTAACAAGCCTTTCCCTTGTGCAACTATTCCTTGTTCAACAAAAATAGAGCCTCCCGCTATTAATTCTGCTGCTTCTACTGAACCTCTTACACGTATGTCACCTTTTGCTACTATTTTAAAACCGGCTGGTACGTTTCCCCTTATATTAACATTTCCTACAAAGTCTATGTTTCCTACCTTCAAATCTAAATCGCCATTTACCTCGTATACGGGATAGACATGAATAACTTTCGGCTCTATGCTCAGTTGACCATCTAAAGTAGCTACAATCTCTTTTCCATCTTCACTAACTCGTGTATTTTTACCTTGCCGCAGCTTTAAATCGCGTCCTGGTTGTGCTTTTATTTCTTGGCCTAACACATTAGTTCCGTTAATTTCAGCTGTTCTTTCTACTTTAACCCCAATCACAGTACCTTTTGAAACAGAGGGTATCTCCATTACTTCTCTTAAATTGATAGGTTCATCATCATCAATCTCTTGAAGCTGTTTTTCTTTTGTAAGAATCTCAGGCTTTAAAAAGGCATCTTCTCCTTTTATAGGAGGTGTTCCTTCTGCTATTAATATCTTTTCTTGTAAATCACTCTCTATGATAGTCCCTAAAACGTCTTCCTTCACCCCAAAACAAACACCACATTCACGAATAAACGCCTTTAATTCATCCACACTTACTGGATCTTCTCGTTTATTAGACTGTTTTAAAAATGCTTTTAGTTTATCGTCAGTTATTTCTATTTCATAAACATCATGAAGTGACTGCATCGTCATCAACCTTCTTTCTGTAAAAGGCCTAATGTTCTTTATTATAGTTTCATTTGAAGTATTACATTATTTAGACAATAACTTTTGTTGAAGCTTAAAAATTGTTTTTGAGTGTATTTGAGAAACTCTAGAGGTTGACACATTTAGAATTTCACCAATTTCTGTTAGTGTTAATTCCTCAAAGTAAAACAAGCTTATGATCAGTTGTTCTTTCTCGTTAAAGGTTTTTATTATTTCTGCGAGCTCTTCCATTTGTCCTTTTTTGTCTATATGTTGCTCCGGAGTTAACGTTTTCTCATCCATTATTGTAGCAGTAAAGGAATCCTCTTTTTCTGAATCTTGTGCTGGTTCATCGATAGATAGTTGGTGTGCTAAATAGCTTTCATTAATCGTTTTATAGACATCTTCTTCATTCATCCCTAAATAGTCTGCTACTTCTTTAGGGTTAACGTAACGTCCATACTGTTGCTCAAGCTTTTCTGTAGCCTGATCAATTTTTTTCGTCTTCTCCCTTACGGACCTTGGCAACCAATCCATTTGTCTTAAACCATCAATGATTGCTCCTCTTATACGAAAAGATGCATATGTATCAAATTTCAGTTCTCTTTTTTCATCAAACTTCTCTAATGCATCATATAGACCTAACATTCCATTGCTCCGTAAATCATCAAGCTGGACATTTCTAGGAAGGTTTGCACCTATACGTTGAACATGGTAGTCTACTAACGGTAAATATGCTTGTACTAATCGATCACAAGCAACTTCGTCACGATCCTCACTCCAACGCGACCAATCATGTTGTAACTGTTTAGTTGCATTAATTTGTGGCATTTAGGGCTCCTCCTATCATCCTAAAATGAAGTACAGGTCAATGCTTATCTCGTTTAGTCTATCTCTTCATTAGCATTGTTATTACTATGTTTACCTGGTTCTATAGTCTTTGCAGAAAAATCAATAGCAATCCAAGTCCAAATACAATAAAAAAAGTAGCCTATAAAAGTTCCTATAATAAGGGAAATACTAGCTCGAAAAACTGTAGTATATATAGCATTTACAGAAAAGGAGCTAACAAAAACGATAATGAAACTCAACAATCCAAAGACAAAAATCCATTTGGTTTTTTGTGACATTAGATCATCTTCACTCCTTTATTTACAGTTCTTATTTCTAGCATACAAGTTTGAGGATCGAATTCAATTGTTCTACCACTATTTCCACCAACATCCTCACTCAAAATTTTTACATTGTAGTTTTTTAATACACTTCTTACCGCTTCTACGTTTCTAGGCCCAATTCTCATCGTATCGTTATTTGACGAGAACTGAAACATTTGTGCACCACCGGCTATCTTAGCTTTTAATCTAAACGGAAGGGCACCGTCAGTAATAAGTGTTTTAATTAAATCCTCCAATGCAGTATCAGCATATTTCGCACGTTGAATTTTTCCATTACGGGCGATCGACGATTCAGGTAACATCACATGTGCCATACCACACATTTTTGAATATTCATCATAAATAATGATGCCTACGCAAGAACCTAATCCAGATGTTCGTATCTTATTCGGTGGATTCGCAAAATTTAAGTCCGCCATGCCAACTTTAATAACCGTTCCGGTGAGTACAGTATTATTCATTCACAGTTACCCCTAATGATTTAAATATTTTGCCAAATGAGTCTGGATCAGGGAGTAAAAAGAAATGCCCTTGTGTTTGTGTAACATTTTGCTCATCTTTTTCACTTATCTTCGTATCAATAAAAATGGCATAATCAGCTATTGGAGATATTTCAATTAAGCCGTGGCTTAATATAGCTACCGTCATATCTACAGCAAAAGCAGGTGGTGTTGGCTGTAAGTTCAAGGACGTAAAATCGGATAATGCTGACAGATAAGAGCCTGCCAAAATATTTCCCATTTCATTAAATGCAGAAATTCCCATTTCAGGTACTTCATTTGTTGAAAAATCAAATGAAGCGTCCTTAGTTAGGTGACGGATAAGTATGGACGCTTCATTAACAGGAAGCATGAAAAATAAGCTTCCTGTTACCTCGCCTTGAATTCTTAAAAATATTGAAGCAACTACAGCCTCATCACCGCCAACAAATTCGCTTATTTCATGGAAAGGAACTACTCGAACTGCAGGAACATGCATATCTATTGTTTTGTTTAACAATTTAGAAAGAGCTGTAGCGGCGTGAGCGGCTCCAATGTTCCCCACTTCTTTTAGTACATCTAAATGCTGGGAGTGAATTTGGCTATAATCGCTCATTATGCTTTTGCCTCGATATTTCTCATTTCACTTATCTCCTCAGTACTAAGTACTTTATCAAGGTTCAAAATGATTAATAACCTTTTTTCTAATTTCGCAACACCACGAATATAATCAGCTTGTACCCCACCAATCACTTCAGGTGGTGGGACAATTTCACTTTCTGGTATATCAATTACATCATTGGCTGCATCAACTATTAGACCAACATCCATTTCGTCAACAGAAACAATGATAATTCTAGTATTATCCGTGTGGTCGATTTCATCCATATCAAACCTACTTCTAAGATCAATGATCGGAGTAACTATCCCTCTTAAATTGATTACCCCTTTTACGAACTCAGGTGCTTTTGGCACTCGTGTAATTTGTTGTACTCTTTCTATGGATCGAACTTGTTCTACACCTACTCCATACTCTTCATTTTTCAACTGAAATACAATAATTTTACTATCTTGAATCATTGTTTGATCATTCATATCTTACCCTCCAATTAATAGCATATTTCGACAGATTTTAATCATATTATTACATGGAACTACATATCCGTACATAGTTCTTTATTGTACATTTATAGAATAATAGAATTACAATCTACAATTAGTGCCACTTGTCCGTTCCCTAAAATGGTAGCGCCAGAAATAGCAAAGGCTGATGTTAAATACTTACCTAGAGTTTTCAATACGATTTCTTGCTGTCCGATAAATGAATTGACTTGTAAAGCTGCCATTTTATCACCTTTTCGAACAACAACAATGGAATAATATTCATTTTGCTCTTTTGTAACTGGAACCTCGAATAATTCGGTCATATCAATTAACGGTACGACACTACCTCTAAAATCTATTACCCTTTGATTGTGCGCGTGCATAATTTCTTCTTCTTTTATAATTGCTGTCTCAATAATTGACGATAATGGTATCGCATAAATTTCATCTTGGATTTCTACTAGCATGACAGAAATTATCGATAAAGTTAATGGCAATTGAATAGTAAACAAGGTACCAGTTCCTCTTGTTGACTCAACTGAGACAGATCCTCCAAGGGATTCTATCTTACTTTTTACAACATCTAGTCCAACGCCACGTCCTGAAATGTCTGATATTTGGTCAGCTGTACTCAATCCACTTGCAAATAACAATTCGTATACTTCTTGATCTGTTAATGTTTTTCCAACTTCAGCAGAAACTACACCACTGTTAATTGCTTTTTCTAAAACTTTTTCCGCATTAATCCCTGCACCATCGTCTGCAACTTCTATAAACACGTGATTTCCACTATGATATGCTTTTAGTGATATTGTTGCTTGTTCACTCTTCCCTGCGTTTCTTCTTACGTCTGGCGTTTCTACACCATGATCTAAAGAATTCCTTAGAAGGTGTACTAGAGGGTCACCAATTTCATCTATAAACGTTCTATCTAATTCTGTATCTGCACCCGTTATTTCGAGATTAATCTTCTTATTTAGTTCCTTTGCTAAACCTCTTACCATCCTAGGGAAGCGATTGAATACTTGTTCTACTGGAACCATCCTCATGTTAAGGATAATATTTTGTAGGTCACCTGAAATTCTGGACATATGCTCTACCGTATCTGTTAAATCGTTATTATTTAGATCATGGGAAATTTGTTCTAATCTACCACGATCTATAACTAATTCTTCAAATAAATTCATTAAGCGATCCAATCGTTCAATATTTACGCGAATCGTTTTATTTGAATTGCTTTTTCCATTACTTTGGTTCTCTTCTCGTTGTACTTGTGTAGTAGCAGGTTTTTCATTATCTATTTCGTTGCTGTCTTTTTTCACTTTTTCTGCTTGTTCTTTTTCTGGTGAATTCAATCTTTTAATATCAATATCCGATACTTCAACAGTATCTACTTCAGAAACCTTTAATACTTTCCCTTGTACATCATTAGCACTTTCTTTTGATACTAATGTGACAGAAAAATTAAGATCAAAGTTTTCCTCTTCTAATTGATCCACAGTTGGGATTGATTTAATTACTTCCCCCATTTTTTCTAACACTTCAAAAACCATATACACTCTTGCAGCTTTTAAAATACAATCTTCTCTTAAGCTAATCGCTACTTGGTATGCATAAAAGCCTTGCTCTTGAGACTGTGTAAGAACGGTTACTTCAAACGGATCAAAAGCTGGAATTCCACTTGATTGAACAGTTTCAGCATCGACTTCATGTAATGTTGCTGCAACCTCTTCTAGCGGTGCGCCTGATTCAATTCTAGCTAGTTTTGAAACTACCTCTTTTACATTTCGCTTGCCTTCTCCTCCAGAAGCTATATCTTCAACCATAGCTTCTAAATGATCCACAGACTCAAAAACAACATCTAGTAATTCACTTGAAGCCTTTACAACACCATTTCTAATTTGGTCTAAAACATTTTCCATTTGATGGGTTAAACTTGCTAAATCTTCGTACCCCATCGTAGCAGACATTCCTTTTAACGTATGTGCAGATCGGAACACTTCGTTTACAATTGATTCATTTTCTGGATTTTCTTCTAGTTCTAACAAATGACTATTCATCGCTTGCAAGTGTTCTTTACTTTCCTCAATAAACATATCTAAGTATTCATTTTTCTCCATTTCAGTTCCCTCCCTATGTACAATGCTTCAATATTGTTTGTGTGATATCTTCTAATTTAACCACTTCGTCAACCAAATTTGTTTCAACCGCGGTTCTTGGCATTCCATAGACAATCGCTGTTTCTTTAGACTCTGCAATCGCAATTGTTTTTGTATTCCCCTTCAGCTGCACTAGACCTTTCGTACCATCAGATCCCATACCTGTTAAAATTATTGCCATAACATCGACATTTCTTAATGCAGATAATGAATAAAATAATGCATCAACTGCAGGTCGATGTCCTTTCACTAATTCCGATTGATCCAAATGAACTGCTACAGAAGTCCCAATACCTCTTACTTTTAAATGGTATCCTCCAGGAGCGATATAGGCAACACCTTTTTTTATAATTTCTCCATCCTCTGCTTCTTTCACCTTAATTTTTGATAATTTATCAAGGCGCTCACTTAATGATTTCGTAAAGCCTTTTGGCATGTGCTGTACAATTAATATTGGGTAAGGAAGATCAGACGGTAAATTAGTTAAAACTGTTTGAAGCGCTTTCGGACCTCCTGTTGAAGTTCCAATTGCGATAATACCCTTTTCTGTTAACTTGTTTTTGCTATTATTATTAATTTGTTGCAACTGTTTTTCATCTATCGAAGGTGCACGACATTCAACATCCTTTTGTAATTTAGCGATCGGGACTTTTGACGCATAAATCACCTTCTCAACTAATTCTTTTTGGACTTTATAAATATCTAACGAAATAGAGCCCGAAGGCTTTGAAACAAAATCAAAAGCACCGTATTCCATTGCTTTTATTGTTGTTTCAGTTCCTTCCTTTGTAATGCTTGACAGCATAATCACTGGTACAGGAGATTCACTCATAATCCGCTTTAACGCTTCGAGTCCATTTAATATTGGCATTTCAACATCTAGTGTTACTACATCTGGCTGTAACTTCTTTATTTGTGTTACTGCTTCGTTTCCATTACGAGCTTTACCAATTACTTTGATTCGTGCGTCTTTTTCTAGTAAATCGCTGATCATCTTTCTCATGAATGCTGAATCATCCACTACTAGAACTTTAATCATGAGAGATCTCCTTTCTACTTTACGATTTGAAAAAACTTTTTAGTTTAGAAACAAAGCTATGGCCTACAGTGGCAGTTGACTCCATTTTCTTATTTTTATTTTCAAAGAATTTTGCTGTGTTTCTCATGACAATTGCAGGTTTTGATTTTGGAAATTTCAACACAAATGGTGTTTGAGACCTTACAGCTTTCCACACTACTTCATCATCAGGAACCGAAGCGATATGATGTAGATCTTTTTTTAGAAATTGTGAACATACTGTTATCATATTTTGTGCGGTCGATTCACCGTCCCTAGAGTTTCTCGTTCTATTTACAACGAGTGAAACAGGAATTTGATCATCTTGAAGTGTGATATGTTTCACGGCTGCATATGCATCTGTCACTGAAGTAGGCTCTGGCGTTGTTACAATAATAATTTCATGAACAGACAACAAGAAGCTAAGACTATTTGTTGAAATACCAGCAGCCATATCAAAAAGTATATAATCAAATTGTTTTTCTAACTCGGACAGCTTTGATAAGAAGTCATTTACTTTCATTTGATCCATTTCAAAGATTTCTGCAAGTCCTGATCCCCCTGAGATATAAGATAGCCCTTCTGGACCATTCTCTACAATATCTTTTAAGGATAGCTCTCGTTCTAACAAATCAACAATGGAATGATAAGATGTTTTACCAAGTAATATGTCAACATTCGCCATTCCTATATCAAGATCGATAATTAATACGCGCTTACCTAATCTTTGTAACGAAATTCCAAAATTGACTGAAAAGTTAGACTTACCTACTCCACCTTTACCACTTACAACCGCAATTACTTTGGCATTTTTTTCAATAACATTAACATTATTTATTTTATTATTTGCTGATAGCATCTTTTCTCTTAAAACGTCCGCTTGATCTTTCACCATTCATTCAGCTCCCCAAAAGTTGTTCAACTACTTTTTCTTTTGTAGCTAAAGCGATATCATCCGGTACGTTTTGTCCAAATGTAATATATGATGATCCAATGCCATAGTTTAATGCAACATTTAACATAGCCCCGTGGGACTGTGTTTCATCAGCCTTTGTAAAAATTACTTTATTAATATTTATAGCCTGAAATTGATCAATAATTTTTTTCATATCATTATATTTAGATGTAAGAGACAAAACGAGGTGTGTCTCCATTTCTTCGTTAAAATCAATCACTTCCCCGAGTTGCTTCACATATAAATCATTTAAAAAATTCCTACCGGCGGAGTCAACTAAAATGACGTCATACTCACTTAAGCGGTCCTTCGCATTTTTAAAGTCTTCAATGGAATAAACTACTTCGACAGGTACGTTTAATATTTTTGCATATGTTTTTAATTGTTCAATAGCAGCAATCCTGTATGTGTCTGTAGTGATAAACGCCACTTTTCTTCCATCAGAAATTGCTATTTTAGCAGCTATTTTAGCTAAAGTTGTTGTTTTCCCTACACCGGTAGGACCGACAACATTTAAAAAACGTTTTTTATAGTTAAAAGGACTATAATCAATGTGAGAAAGAAGATCATTAATAATCTCCTTGGTCCATTCATGAATCGTCTCTTTTGATTTTTCGTCGCCATTCTCGGAATACCAACGTTTTAAAAGCTGCTTCATCACTTGTAGCCTTGAAACATCCTCAACATCTATAGAGTTGAGAAGTTCATTAATCTCTTTTAAATGGCCAGGGTAGTCTCCACTATCTGTGCTGTTGGCATAAGTTGTTAGTCTTTGCTCTATCAATTGTTTTATTTGATTAATTTCTTGCGCTAATTCAGATTTTGAAGCGACTTGACTTTTGGGAACTCTCTCTCTGTTACTCGTTTTTCTTTTAACAGATTGTTTTATCTCAGGGTCTATAGCAGCTATTACTTCAATCATTGACTTTGTAAAGAATCCTAAAAAACCGCCACTATCTACCCTTTTTGAATTTAAAATTACTGCATCATTGCCTAGCTCTGCTCTTATTTTAGCCATTGCTTCTGGCATATTTTTTGCTGTATACTTTTTTACCTTCACGAAACATTCACCACCCCTACACTTTGCACCTCAACATGGGCTTCTAACTCGTTATAGGATAAAACAGGAACTTGTGGTATATACCTTTCAATTAAGTGTCTAAAGTACATACGTACTGCTGGAGAACATAAAATGATCGGCATTTGCCCTGTTTCTTGCATTCTTTCTACTTCCTGCACCGTCGCCTCGATAATGGATTGCATCATGTTCGGGTCCATATTTAAGAATCCGCCATGTTCTGTTTGCTGAATCGCATCTGCTATATGCTTTTCAACAGACCCACTAACAGTAATGACGTAAAGCGGTTCTCCTTCTGAAGCATACTGCCTAGAAATTTGTCTCGATAGCGATTGACGCACATATTCAGTTAGTAGATCTGTATCCTTCGTCATTTGTCCATAATCTGCCAACGTTTCAAAAATAATTGGTAAATTTTTTATTGAAATTTTTTCTTTTAATAAACGACTTAAAACCTTTTGTATCTCCCCAGTCGATAGTGGATTAGGTGTAACATCTTCTACTAGCGTAGGATAAGATTCATTTAGGTGATCAATAAGCTGTTTCGTTTCTTGTCTACCTAAAAGTTCATGTGAATGTCTCTTGATTACTTCTGTTAAATGGGTAGAGACTACGGATGGTGGGTCTACAACCGTATAGCCTGCTAATTCTGCTTGGTCCTTTATGTCTTCACCTATCCAAAGTGCCTGTAAGCCAAAGGCTGGCTCCACAGTTTCAATTCCTGTAATGTTCTCATCTTCTACACCTGGACTCATCGCCATAAAATGATCTAAAAGTAACTCCCCTTTTGCTACTTCATTCCCTTTTATTTTTATCGAATATTCGTTAGGTTGAAGCTGAATATTATCCCTAATTCTAATAACTGGCACAATCATGCCCATTTCAATCGCTAATTGACGGCGAATCATTACCACTCGATCAAGTAAATCTCCGCCTTGGTTTGCATCAGCTAACGGTATTAAACCATACCCAAACTCAAATTCAATCGGGTCTACTTGAAGTAGGTTAACTACACTTTCTGGTGATTTAATATCCTCTTCTTGATCCTCTATTTCTCCTTCAGCATCTTCCATTTGCATAGCTTGCTGTTCCGTTCTTCCGAGCATAAACCCACCAATCCCGAGAACGATAGCAACAGTTGTTGTTACAATTGCTTCAATTGGAGTTGCAAAACCCAATAGTGCAATCGTCCCACCTGCCACATACAACATTTTAGGATATGCAAATAACTGTTTCGTAACATCATGACCTAAATTACCTTCAGAGGCAGCTCTTGTTACTACAATTCCAGTTGCTGTTGATATTAATAGTGCGGGAATTTGACTTACTAATCCATCCCCAACCGTTAATAGAGTGTATTTTTGCGCAGCCTCAGCGAGTGGTAGTCCTTGCTGCACCATTCCGATTACGAGTCCGAAAATAACATTAATTAGTACGATTACAATTCCAGCAATCGCATCCCCTTTTACAAATTTACTCGCTCCATCCATAGAACCATAAAAGTCAGCCTCTTGTTCTATTTTTTTTCTTCTTTCCCTTGCTTCAGTGTCAGATATCATACCTGCATTCAAATCAGCATCAATACTCATTTGTTTACCAGGCATCGCATCTAACGTAAACCTTGCGCCAACCTCTGAAACTCGCTCAGCACCTTTTGTGATTACCACAAATTGAATAACAACTAAAATAATAAATACGACAAACCCTACAAGTGCATTTCCTCCTACAACAAATTGTCCAAATGTATCAATTACATTCCCCGCATCACCTTTATCAAGAATAGATCTCGTAGTAGATACATTTAATCCGAGACGAAATAAAGTAATTAATAATAACAAGGTAGGAAAAATAGAAAATTGTAGTGGTTCTCTCGTATTCATTGAAACTAGAATAATTAATAGCGCAATCGTTATATTTACTATTATTAAAAAGTCAATAATCCCTGTTGGTAAAGGGATTATGAGCATGATAACGATAAGAATAACCCCGAGCAATATACTAAAATCTTTAATAGGCATTTTGCGCTTCTCTCCTAACTAGTTTCCATCTATAAAAAAATAACTTAAAGTTTATTTTGTATTCGATATACATAAGCAAGCACTTCTGCTACTGCTTTAAATAAATCCTCTGGTACAGGATCTCCAATATCAGCTTGAGCGTACAAAGCTCTAGCTAATGGTCTATTTTCAACTGTCATCACATTATTGTTTTTAGCGATGTTAATCACTTTTAATGCAATGAAGTCAACTCCTTTAGCTACAATAATAGGTGCGGCCATATTTTGGTCATCGTATTTAAGTGCAATGGCATAGTGAGTAGGGTTCGTTATTACAACGTCTGCCTTTGGAACTTCAGCCATCATTCTACTCATTGCCATTTGGCGTTGTTTCTCTTTTATCTTTGATTTTATTAGAGGGTCACCCTCTGTTTTTTTGTATTCATCTTTCACATCTTGTTTCGACATTTTAATATTTTTTTCATGATCGTATTTTTGATATAAGTAATCAAAAACGGATAAAAAGATGAGTAGAAATGCTACAGCTAACCCCATCATAATGAGTAAATTTCCGATGAGTCTTACACTTTCACCAACAGAATATAGTGATAGCATTAAAATATCATCAATAGCTATCCAAATTACTGTAAAACCTGCAAATCCAACACATACTATTTTTAATAATGATTTTAAAAACTCCACTAGTGCTCTTACAGAAAAAATTCGTTTTGCCCCTTGAATTGGATCAAGTTTGCTTAACTTCATTTTTATAGCTTCTGGAGCAAATAAAATACCTACTTGTAAGTAATTACTAAAAATAGCCGCTAGCATCGCAATAAACATAAATGGCCCTACTACAATTGCTGCTTGTATGCTGAAGTTAATAAACATAGAATAAACATTTGCTTCCGTCAGCTCCATCAGCAAATACTCCTGAAACGAATACCTTGTAATACCAATTAACTGATCAACCGAGAAGCTCCCCATTAGCCAAAAAGCTAAAAATACGAATAAAAGTATAAAGGAAGTATTCACATCTGAGCTTTTCGAGACTTGTCCTTTTTGTCTAGATTCTTTCCTCTTTTTAGGTGTTGCTTTTTCTGTCTTTTCTTGAGCAAAATACTGTATGTCAAGCTTGATGTACATTTAAGTTACCCCTCCATACAGTTCCATTAACGTCCTCATTGTGATGATCATCGTTTCAATAAGCTGATTTACTACCATAAAAAATGGAGCCATTACAAGCAATAACAAAATAAAACCAACTAATACTTTCAACGGCATCCCTACTACAAACACGTTTATTTGTGGTACCGCTCTTGAAACCATACCTAAGGCTAAATCTACAAGAAAAATGGACCCAACTATAGGCATTGCCATTTGAAAAGCAATTAAGAACATCGTACTGAAGGTGACTACAACATGGTCTAAAATAGCCTCATTACCAAATGGAATAAACAGTTGATCCATTGGTATAAACTGATAGCTGTAAAAGACTCCGTCTAACAATAGATGATGTGCGTCTGTAGCTAATAAAAATAAAATAGAAAACGTATATAAATAACTTCCTGTCAATGGACTTTGTGCCCCAGTTTGAGGGTCAATGACATTGGCAATCATCAATCCCATTTTATAGTCAATAATTCCACCAGCTACTTGAATGGCGTATAATAAAATCATGGCTATTAGACCAACAGTAAGACCAACAAGCGCTTCTTTTATAATGAGTAAATAAAAATGATAGTTTATTTCAAGTGCTGGCCAATCACCAGCAAAGAACATAATCCACGATATAAAAAGTGCTAAACCTATTTTTAGTGGTGCTGGAATGTTTTGATATGAAAAAAAAGGTAGGGTAATTAGGAAAGCAGATACCCTAACTAAAACTAACATAAAGGCAGGTAGCCACTGTATGATTTCAATCATTTATCTTCACCCTATAAAATGGTGCAAGTTACTAAAAATTTGTTCTGCAAACGATATGATTATAGATAACATCCAAGGTCCAAATACGATTAACGCAACTAATACACCAACTATTTTCGGTATAAAGGCAAGTGTTTGTTCTTGTATTTGTGTAGTTGCTTGAAATATACTTACTAATAATCCAATAGCTAATGCAGTAATTAATAGTGGCCCTGCTATCATAATAACCGTATATACACCACGTTCAGCTAAGGAAATAACCGTTTCTTGATTCACATTTCATCATCCTTTAAAAGCTAAGTAGCAATGAGCGCACTACTAAGTGCCACCCATCAACCATAACAAACAGTAATATTTTAAATGGTAATGCGATCATGACTGGTGGTAGCATCATCATCCCCATAGACATTAGTACACTAGCAACGACCATATCTATCACTAGGAAAGGAATAAATATCATAAATCCAATTTGAAAAGCCGTTTTTAGTTCACTAATTGCAAAAGCAGGAACTAGTGCGGTAAGCGGTATATCATCCAATGTCTCTGGCCTAGGTAAGCCTGCATACCCCATAAATAAAGCTAAATCCTTTTCTCTAGTATGCTGAGCCATGAACTCTTTCATAGGAAGTGCCGCAGCATCAAAAGCTTCTTCTTGTGTCATTTCTCCAGCGAACATTGGCTGTAAAGCTTGCTCATTCACTTCTGAAAAAACAGGTGCCATGATAAAAAATGTAATAAATAATGCTAATCCGACTAACACCTGATTTGGTGGCATTTGTTGTGTAGCCAATCCTGATCGAACGAATGATAAAACGACAACAATACGAGTAAAGCATGTCATTAATATTAATATACTAGGTGCGATGGAAAGAACTGTTAACAGTAATAACAATGATACAGTAGTAGTTAAATTGTTAGGATCCTCACTAAAAATATCAAGTGCTGGTATTTCAATCATTGTTCTTCTCCTTCAAAGCTTGGTTAATCCTATCCTTGGATTCCTTTACTTCTTTTAACTCTCTATTAAGAAGGTGCTGAAAATTTTTCTTTTCGTCCGTTGAAGGAGTAGCGCCATTAAGCCGTTCTTTAAACCAAGTTGATAGCTTCATCATTGGTTCATCAAAAACCTCTTTTGGTTTATTTTCTTGAATAACTCTTTCTACTTCCTCTTGATCTTCAATTTCCTTCAATAATTGAATAGAATCCCCAACGCCTAATACAAACAACTTATCTCCTACACGTACCACTTGTACTGACCGGTTTGAACCAAGTGAAATTCCACCAATACTTTCTAAAGTACTGTGCTGACGGAATGATTTACTTTTACTATTTACAAACTTTAGTAATCCATATATGAGGAAAATAATAAATCCAAGTGCGAGAAACATTTGTATAGTTAGCCATAAAACACTTTGATTGTTTTCCACTGTGAATGTCTCATCATCCTCAGTACTATCTACAATTGCAGGTGAGCCTTCTTCTTGATCACTATTAATTGGCTCATGTTCAGTTCTATTGAGCATGTCACCAACATTTCCGTTCCCCTCGCCCCAATCATCTGCTAAGTAAGTAGAGGGGAGTAACAAGAACACTCCTACAATGGTTAATAAAAACACTCTTTTTAGTTGCACGAATAACAACACCCCTCTAATGATAACCTACCCAAGTGTTTTATTAATCGCTTCTAGTACACGTTCAGCTTGGAAAGGTTTTACAATAAAGTCTTTTGCTCCTGCTTGTATCGCATCAATTACCATCGCTTGTTGCCCCATAGCAGAGCACATAATGACTTTTGCATTTGGATCCACTTTTCTAATTTCTTTCAGAGATGTGATACCATCCATTTCTGGCATTGTTATATCCATTGTGACAAGATCAGGCTTATGCTCTTTAAACATCTCCACTCCTTGTGCACCATCTCCAGCTTCACCAACTACCTCAAAACCATTTTTAGTCAATATATCTTTAATCATCATTCTCATAAATGCAGCATCATCTACTATTAATACTTTTACCGCCATGTTAATGCCTCCCCTTATTCGTGTAGTAATTATATTATAAATTATTTAGTCTCTCTCGTTTACTAACAATATCTGTCACTCGAACTCCAAAGTTTTCATCGATGACAACAACTTCACCTTTAGCAATCAATCGCTGGTTTACAAGTATATCAACTGGTTCTCCAGCAAGTTTATCCAATTCGATAATAGACCCTTGAGTAAGCTCTAATATATCTTTAATAGACCTTTTTGTTCTTCCAAGCTCAACAGTCACTTCTAATGGAATATCGAGTAGCATGTCGAGGTTTTTTGCCTCATTATTTCCTAATTGTGGTGTTTCAAAATTAGAAAAAGCTGCTGGTTGCACTTCTGCAGACCGATCTGGAAGCCTTGAACCATTCGAAACAAATTGAGGCTCTTGTCTTGCAGATTGATGTTGATTAGTCGCATCCATTTGTGGCTGTTCGTTTGTCTGTGGGAATGCTTGCTGCGTAACTGTTTCCTCTACAGGTTGAGTGTTCACATTAGCATCCTTTTCTGTAATGTCTTCAATTGGTTCAGGATTTAATAACTGGTCAACCATATCTTTAGCAAATTCAACGCTTACTAATTGCATAATCTTTGAATCTATTAAAGTTCCTACTTTTAAATCAAATGATATTTGTAACATAACGTCATCGTCTGGAAATGTAACTTTATCAGGATCCTCTTTTAAATTTAATTGCTCTACATCCGGAGGAGAAATATCGACTCGTTTATTAAATATTTGTGACATAGAGGTAGAAGCAGATCCCATCATTTGATTCATCGCTTCCTGAACTGCACTAATTTGCATTTCCCCTAGTTCTTCACCAGCATTCGTACCGTCATTCCCTAACATTAAATCCGCAATGATTGCAGCATCAGTATTTTTAATTACTAATAAGTTCATTCCTTCAAATCCTACAGTGTACTGAACTGAGACGGCGATGTGTGGTTTTGGAAATTGTTGATCAAGTTCAGAGCTTTTTACAATAGATACTCTAGGTGTTGTTATATCAACCTTTTGATTTAATAATGTCGACAGAGCTGTTGCCGAACTTCCAAAAGAAATATTCCCAATTTCTCCTAGTGCATCCTGTTCAATACTAGAGAGATAGTCCTCTATATTAATTGTACTCTCTTGTTTTTCTTCTGTATCTTTGTCATCCTCGTCTAAGTTAATACCATTTAGAAGTGCATTAATTTCTTCTTGCGATAGCATATCACTCATCGTCACTCTCACCTTCCTTCACAATACTGTCGGTAATTTGTACAGCGAGCTTACCTTTCACCTTTCCAGGTTGCGAATAGTATTTTGGCTCGTTTCCTAATTTAACAAGCAGTGGGTCATCAATAGTTTGATTTAGCTCGATAACGTCATTTTCACCTAGTTGTAAAAACTCTGCTATAGAAATTTGCGATTGACCAAGCTCTACTATCACATCTAATGGTGCCTGTTTTAAGTTCTTTTCAAGTGCTGACAATTCACCTGGCTGTCTATCCTTTTTCTTTTGCTGCATCCATAAATGGATCGATAGCTTCGGTAGGATAGATTCTATTACAACGTGTGGTAAGCAAATATTCATCATTCCCGATGCTTCTCCGATAGTCGTCGAAAGCGATATAACTACAACCGTTTCGTTTGGTGATACTAGCTGTAGAAATTGCGGGTTGACCTCGATTTCATCCATTACAGGGTCTAAATCCACAACCGACTCCCATGCTTCCCTTAAAGTTTCAAGTGACCTTTGAAATAGTTGAGAAAGTATTTTCGTTTCTATTTCCGTTAAACTTTCGACTTTATTTAATGCTTCTCCTTGGCCACCTAGCATACGATCAAGCATAGCGTAAGCGATATTAGGGTTGACCTCGATAACAAAGCGCCCATCTAATGGAAAAGGCTCAAATACATTTAATATCGTCATTTTAGGTACGGAACGAATGAACTCATCATATGGTAACTGGTCAACAGAAGCTACCGCTACTTGTACATATGTTCTTAATTGAGCTGATAATTGAGTCGTTAATAACCTAGCATAATTTTCATGGATTCTCGTTAAACTTCGAATCTGATCTTTTGAAAACCGGAGGGCTCGCTTAAAATCATATACTTTTATTTTTTTCTGCGTTTCTTCTTTTTTTAATTCATCAGCGTCCATCTCACCTGTAGATAGTGCTGATAATAAGGCATCAATTTCACCTTGTGATAAGACATCTGCCAAAGGAGCCTCACCTCTCTTTACTTACTTTCATGTAGCTTAATATAGTGTACAAAGTAGTTGTTATTGAATCATTCGTTTATTCATATAAACTTCGACTACTTCACCACTCTGCATTATTTCATTTATTCTTTTCTTTATACCATTTTGCATCTTTACTATTCCCTCAGACCCTCTAAAGTCGCTTTCTCTCATATCTGAGAGCTCTTGTATAATAATGTTTTCAACTTGAAAATCTCTTTTTTGGAACTCATTTACAGCATCATCATTATCTAGCTGAATAACAAATTGCGTTCGAATAATATGATTTGACAATAAGTTTGTCGTTATTTCTTCCGTTTCCACAGAAACCTTTAAAATATCGTCTATTGTTGGTTCCCCTTCAGCTCTCGTTTCCTGAAAAACTTGCGTATACAATACTGTTGCTAACACACCAATAAGAGTCAGGGTGATTAATATGATTAACATAATATTGACTAAGCGATTTTTCACCATTTTCTTCACCCTTCCTCAGATTGTTGTATTGATTTAACATTTAAGGATGTAAGCCCTATATTTTGATAAAAAAGATTTGCCTTTTCCAACACTTCACATTCTTTTTCTTGCACAACAATCTTTTTACCATTTGTAAGTGAAATAGTTGTGTCTGGAAATGCTTGTATTTGCTCGATATATAATGCATTCAATATAAATTTGTCATTGTTTAAACGTGTTAATTCAATCATTTATTCATTGGCGAACTGCCACATTCACCTCCTTAAAAAGGGAGAAGATGTACCAAAGTAAATGGCGCTTGATACACCTCCTTAACCTATATTAACGCTTCAGATTTACTAATTCTTGCAGTATTTCATCAGAAGTAGTGATCATTCTTGTATTTGCTTGAAAACCACGTTGCGCTACGATCATTTCAGTAAATTCTTCAGAAAGATCAACATTTGACATTTCAAGAGATGCACCTGTTAACATTCCTCTCCCTCCATCACCAGCTAAGCCAACTTGAGGGTTACCAGAGTTGTTTGATACCATATACAAATTATTCCCAGATTTAGAAAGACCACCAGGGTTATTGAAAGTTGCTAAAGCAATTTGTCCTAATAAGCGAACTTCACCATTAGAGAAAACACCCATAATTTCTCCAGCTTGGGATATGCTATAGCTTTCTAGGGTACCATCCACATTACCTGAAACGTAATGAATATCTGCTGTTGAATTTCGAGCATATTGAGACATTCTTGAAAAGTCTAATTCGATATTTAAAGGATTGGCGTTGTTTCCAGGATTAAAGTTAACCGTCATATCATCTGCCGCTACAAATGAACCGTCATTACCAAAATTCACATTTCCTAAAGCTTGTCCTCCAGCTTGAACTGTCCATTCATTTCCAGCTTGCTTTTGAAATGTTAGTTCTAAATAATGCATATTCCCTAAGGAGTCTATTACTGGATAAGGTACATTCACTGTTTCTCCAACCTGTGTTTCTGAATTTAAATTACCTTTAAACTGCGCTTCATCCGTCGCTTGTGGAGGAATTAATTGACCAGAAGCAATCTGTAATGGCCCTAAAGTGTTTGTGTCTAACTCGCCATCTACTACAGAATAGCCTTGAACTCTTAATCCATTAGCATTTACTAAGTCTCCGTTCTCGTCTAAGTAGAAGTTACCTGCACGTGAATAATATGATTGTCCTCCATCGTTGACGATGAAAAATCCATCTCCAGTAATCCCTATATCTAAGTCTCGTCCTGTTGTCTGGAGTGAGCCTTGCGTATGAATAGTATCTATTGAACCCATTGAAGTACCTAGTCCTACCTGCATTGGGTTAATACCACCACGATTGTCCGTTGGTGTTGCTGCTCCTGACATTTGTTGACTCACTAAATCTTGAAAAGTCACCCGTCCTTTTTTAAATCCTGAAGTATTTACATTTGCAATATTGTTTCCGACAACATCTAGCTTCGTTTGAAAGCTTTTCATACCACCAATTCCTGCATACATTGCTCGAATCATTTTTTTTACCCCTTCCATCAAATGTGTTTTTGCTGTCTCCATCGTTTAACAGCATATGACTTCCTTACGGTCCAGCCATTTTATTTAATCCATTAATATAGCACCATTTATATTTGTGAAAATTTGAGATTGTGCTTCACTTCTATCCATTGCAGTAATTACTGTTTCATTTTTCGCACTGACAACTAATGCAATATCGTTAGTTAAAACTAATGAGTCATTAACACCTTTTGTTTGTGCTTCCATCACTTTTGAGTGAATTTCATCCCATTTTTCGCTAGGAATTTGAATCCCTCTTTCTTGAAGTCTTTTTTCTGCATGTTTACTTATTTTTAACGAGCTTTGATCAAGAGATTGATTCAAGATTGTTTGGAATGACACATCAGACTTATTTACTTGCTTTTGCTTCGATATTGGCTTATGCAATAATTGCTGCATATGGTGAGGCATGATCTTGTGATTCATAAATACCCCTCCAAACATTTATTTCGCCGATTTAATCACCTGTATATCCTTTGTTGAAACTGTATGCTGATCATCAATAACTAAAGATGCAGATCCATTTTGAAATTTAACAGATGTTACAACACCTTCTACAACTTCCATCCTTTTAGATCCGTCCTCATTTACTCGTTCTCTCTCCCATTGAACTTCTTTCCCGATTAACTCGCTATGGGAAACAAATTGGTTTTGATGGGAATCAAGGAACTTTTGTAAATTCGTATTCATATTTGTCATTTGTTCAAGTGATGTAAATTGCGCCATTTGTGCAATAAACTCTTTGTCTTCCATTGGGTTAAGTGGGTCTTGATTTTGTAGTTGTGTAATTAAAATTCTTAAAAAAGCATCCTTATCTAAATCACCAGTATTTCTTGCTTTTTGCTGTTTTTGAAAGTCTGATAAATACAAACTATCATTAATAGTATTAGGCATAAAAACCTCCTAAGCATTCATGTTTATCGTTTCTTCTAACAATTCTAGAAAGCTCTCTAATTCTTCTTCCCCTTCATCCTGTTCAGTTGTTTGAGGGGAATGTTCGCCCTGCTGATGTCGTTCTTCAGGATTGTCTTTAGCAGCTTGATTTTGTGTATGTTGCTGCTGTGTTATCTCAATTCGTTCTACTTGGATATTTTGTGATTGTAAAGCATGCTTTAATTGGTGCAATTGGCCTTCCATTAATTCACGAGCAATTGCTGTTGTTGTCATCATTTTTGCTACTAACACACCATTCAGCTGTTGAATCGTTATATCTAGTCTACCTAAAGATTGCGGATGAAGCTTTAAGCTTAATTGTTGCATGCCATTACTTAGATTTTTAAATTGACTTCGAGAAAGTAATGTTTCTATCTGTCTAATAAACTGTTGCTCTGTAGGTGTTGCGTTGTTAGCTTGTCCATGTTGAACAACCATTTGCTGCAAACGAGACATGTGGCTATTACTTAAGTCGAATGCTAGAACAGGTGTACTACTAGCCACCCCTTGATCCGTTTGCTTTAATGAAGTGGCATAAACTTGCGCTAATAGCTTATTTTCATCGAATGCATGGTTTAAATTATTCAATATCGAACTAACTGTATGATCAGATCTGACAGCATTATTAAATTTCTCATATTGAGACGCCATTTGCCTTAACATGTCTTGCCACGACTTTACACTTTCATCATGTAGCGTAACTTTAAACACATCTTCAACTGTCTTTATCACGTTCTCGCTCGGTAGTAGTTGATTTTGTTGGATTTGCTCGTTAATGACACCAGATAGAATCATGTCGACGAATTTTTCAACCTGAAAATCTACATCTATAACCGTCTTCGCTTCATCTAAAGTCTCTTTTGCAACATCTGAAGTATTCCTCAGGACATCGATAAAGTCACTTATCGTTAAATCATGAAATAATTGACTATCATAATCGTCTACTTTTGATTCGTTATTTTTTGCATACAACAGTAATAACTCTCTTAAAGCGTTTATTTCATCTGAGAGTTTCATTGAACTACCATTTGGCAAGTTTGAATCACCTTCACCATGCAAAAGAGATGACAGAAGCTCATCAAAACTGACTACAGTATTGCCCTCAACCATCGAATCCTTTTCAGGGATTTTTGAGTTAACTTGATTCATCAGTTGCATTTGTGGAATGATCACCTTTTCTCACCTCCCTTCAATTAATGACTGTTCTATTCAGACAATATCGTTATTATCTCTGCTGCATCAGCTGGGTCTAATCTACTAATGATTTGAGACTTTGTATCTACTTTCATCATTCTTAAATACGTAGCAGCTTCCTCGTTCGTCATTTCACTAAGAATATTTGCGGCTTTTGAAGCTGACATTGCTTCTAATGTTCGGATAATCTCTTTTATATCAGTTACAACTATATCTTCGTCAATAACATCTTCCCCGTGTTCCTCCATTGTGGATAATTGATCTTCTAGGAGTGTAATCTGAGCTTCTCTATCTTCTAAATCAAGCTCTAATTGGTAAATTTGGGAAGCGTAACTAGATACCTCACGCTCTAAGTTTGCAATTTCTTCTTCTAAGGAAAAGCCCTCTTCATCTTCACCTTCTTCAACCTGCTCCTCGCTATCAATAAAAGGTAAGAAAGAAACAGTTTGTTGTAGGCGTTCACCAACATTCATTATACCTGTCGTATGCAATAATACACCTGCTAAAATAATGGCAAAAATAATAGGAATTAATATCACCATTAAGAAATATTGCCATTTACTCTCCTTGTGGTTTTCACTCATATGTTCACCTATTTCATCGTTTCATAAATTGCTGTATAGATAACTCATCCAAAAATGAATTATCTAATCTAGCTTCATTCAATTTATATAACTCAAACTTTCGTTCTTTCATTTTTTCATATTTTTTTACATCGACAGTTTTTAATGATAGCTTTTGCTGCTTTGCATTCATCACATCTCTCGTTCGTTGTGTCTCTCTTTGTAAATGATTAATTTCTTTTTGCAGAAACTGAAGGGTATCTTGTATATGCTGAATATTTCCAATTGGAATGCCGCTCTTTAATTTTTCGTCATACGCCATTAATAAATCTTCTTTTTTTTTCAGCTGATGATACAACTCTGTTGCAACATTTTCAAAATGGTTCATTGAGTCTCTATATGCAAGTTCAGCTTCTGTCTTTTCATGCTCTTTCACTTCAAGCACTTTTTGTAATCCATATTGAAAAGGCATATTATTGTCCTCCAAATTCACTAATTAAATGTCTTACAGCATCATCAATAGTAATTTGTTCATGTAGATCTTGCTTTATATAATTGATTACTTGAGGGTATAGTTTAATTGCCTCATCCAAATCTTTATTAGTACCTCTTTTGTATGCGCCAATACTAATTAGATCTTCAGAATCATAATATTGTGATAAGTAGTTTCTAACTTTATCGGCAGCTAACTTATGTTCAGGTGTAACAAGATCGTTCATAAGTCGACTTATACTTGTTAATACGTTAATAGCTGGAAACTGCCCTTTGTTTGCGAGCTTTCGGTCTAACACTAAGTGCCCATCTAATATACCTCTTACTGTATCGGCAATAGGTTCATTTAAGTCATCGCCATCTACTAATACTGTATAAAATGCAGTTATTGTCCCGTATTCATTTGTACCACTTCGTTCTAGAAGCTTTGGAAGAGTAGCAAATACTGATGGCGTATACCCTTTCGTAGTTGGCGGCTCACCAACAGCTAAACCAATTTCACGCTGTGCCATCGCCACTCTTGTTACAGAATCCATCATAAGATTGACGTTTAACCCCTGATTTCGAAAGAATTCAGCTATCGCTGTTGCTGTCATAGCCCCTTTTATTCTCATTAACGCCGGTTGATCAGAAGTCGCAACAACAACAATTGTGTTTTTTAAACCGTCCTCGTTTAAATCTCTTTCTACAAAATCACGAACTTCGCGCCCCCGTTCGCCAATTAATGCTATGACGTTAATATCAGCCTCTGAGTTCTTGGCAATCATTGCCATTAATGTACTCTTCCCCACACCACTTCCAGCAAAAATCCCAATTCTTTGGCCTTTACCTACGGTGAACAAGCCATCAATAGCTCTTATTCCTAAGCTTAACGCTTCCGTAATTCTTGGCCTTTTTAATGGATTAGGTGGCGTATTATCCGTAGGGAAGTTTGTTAAGCCATTCTTCAACTCAGTATGATCTAATGGACGCCCTAATCCATCAACAACTTGACCTACTAAACTTGTGCCTATTTTTATTTGTAAAGGCTTGTTTGTTGCTTCCACTAAGCTTCCAGGAGCAATTTCAGTTGTTGCATCAAATGGCATAAGTAATACATTTTCGTCTCTAAACCCGACAACCTCAACCATAATTTTTCGAAAAGGTTTCGTTTTTCCGACTAATATATAACATATATCACCTACGGATACACGAGGTCCTTTTGACTCAATCATTAAGCCAACAACTTGTGAAACTTTTCCATAATGCTTAAAAGATGATAAGTTGTCCACTTCTTGAATTAAATTGTTAAACACGGTTACCTTCACCTTCTTTGAGCTTTTCTAGTAACCCTATTTTTAACTGTGACAACTGGTTATCAATGCTAGCTTCCATTAGCCCGAATGGCGTTTCCACTAGACAGCCATCCTCATCTAGGTCCTCTCTCGGGTATATATATAATTGTCTAGTATGTGTTGCTATTTGCATTAACTCTTCTTTATGCTGTAATGTTTTTTCATATCTTTCTGGATGTACATATACTCTAATCTCTTCTTGTAACCGTACTTCTGAAATGGCTTCTTTTAATACATACAACCAAGATTCTTGATTAGATTGTATAGTAGAGCCGACAATTTTCTGTGCTACTTTAATCGAAAGATCTAACATTATTTTTTCGGCATGCTCAATATGGTTTAGGGCATCTTCTTTTGCTTTTGAAACTATGCTTCTAGCTTTTTCTATTTTCTCTGCATATTGTTGATGTGCTTCTTGAAGGCCAATTTCATACCCTTGTCTTCTGCCATTTTCCTCAGCCTCTTGAAATCGTTGCTCTGCCTCTACTTGCATATTTGCTTCAGCCTGCTTTAAATCTTCCTGCCATCTCTCCACTTCATTTTTAGCATTTGCAAGAATTTGCTCAGCCTCTAAATTAGCATCTGTAATCTTCTGTTCTAAATAGTGAACGTCACTTGCTGAATCATTATTATCTGGTGTCAGCGAAGATTGATTTTTACGCACATAAGAGATAGTACGAAGCTTTATTTCTTTTCTACTCTCATCTATTTGCTTGGCATTTTTAGACTTAATTAATTTAGACAATGATATCGTCTCCTCCACCACGAGCAATGACTATCTCTCCAGTTTCTTCTAATCGTCTAATTACCGCAACAATTCTCGTTTGTGCTTCTTCAACATCTCTCAACCTGACAGGTCCCATAAATTCCATCTCTTCTTTAAATGTTTCTACCATACGTTGAGACATGTTATTGAAGACGACTTCCTTCACTTCATCACTAGAAACTTTTAATGCTAATTGTAGATCTTCATTTTCAACATCACGAATCACTCGTTGAATAGATCGGTTATCAAGCGTCACGATATCTTCAAATACAAACATACGCTTCTTAATTTCCTCAGCAAGCTCTGGATCTTGAATTTCCAATGCATCTAGAATCGTTCTCTCAGTGCTTCTATCAACGCTATTTAACACTTCCACAACTGCTTCAATTCCACCAGCCTGTGTATAATCTTGTGTAACAGTTGTTGAAAGTTTCCTCTCTAAAATACTTTCCACTTCGCTAACGATCTCTGGAGATGTACTGTCCATTACTGCAATACGTTTTGCTACATTAGCTTGTACTTCTTGAGGTAAAGCTGAAAGGATTTGTCCGGCCTGTTCACTATCCAAATAAGATAATATAAGTGCAATTGTCTGTGGGTGCTCATTTTGTATAAAATTCAAAATCTGCGCTGGATCTGCTTTTCTAGCAAAGTCAAATGGACGGACTTGTAAAGTAGATGTTAATCTACTAATAATTTGCATTGCCTCGTCTTCACCTAAAGCTTTTTCAAGCACATCTTTTGCATACCCAATACCACCTTGCGTAATATACTCCTGCGCCATTGCTAACTGGTGAAATTGATCCACGATGTCTTCCTTCGTATCATTATCTACTTTTCGAACACCAGCAATTTCAAGCGTTAACTTTTCAATCTCTTCTTCTGATAAGTGCTTATATACTTTCGCAGATACATCAGGACCTAAAGAGATTAGTAAAATGGCGGCTTTCTCTCGTCCTGTTAATTGCTTCTTTTTCGCCACTCCGCTTCCTCCTTTAGTCCTCAGATAACCATGTTCTTATAAGCTTTGAAAACTCTTCCGGCTTATCTTTAGCCAATTTTTCAAGTTGCTTTCTTCGTTGGTTTCCTTCAGTATCTTTTTCTTTAATTGGTTCTATCTCATTGTTTCCTGATTGCTCAACTACCTCCATCATATCTAACTCTTCTGATGGCTTTCCTTTACGGAATAACAAAATAATTAATATTAAAATAAGAAGTACTAAACCACCAACAATGTAATACCAAAAAGGAATATTGCTTGGAGGCTCTGGTATATCTGGTTTCCCAAAGAATTGCTGTGAAGATACAAAAATACGTGAATCTATATCTTCCTCTTCCCACTGTGCAGTATATTCTGCGTCAATAGATGTACGTACAATTTGCCCAAGCATCTGTTGTACAGCATTCACTCTTTCTTGCTCTTGCTGTAACTGCTCAGGTGTAGCATCTTCGAGTACTTGTGGTTCAAGCATGACTTGAATTGCAATATCTCTTATTTTATATGGACTTTCAACAATTTCTCTTTGGATACGGTTAACATCGTTGTTAATTCGCTCTTCCATTTTCTCATAGTCGCCTACTCCACCGTTTCCAACTCCTGGATAACCTGGTATATCAGTTTCACCAGTTCCTGCTACACCACCATCAGCTAACTCTTGGCCTGTATATGTTTCTGTAATTCGCTCAATACTCACTGCAATTCCAGACATATCTTCTTCATTTACTGGCGTCACTAATTGTTCCTGGCGATTTTCTTGAGTAAAATCCAAGTCAGTCGAAACAGTAACTAGCACTTTATCTGTCCCAACCATTGTTCCTAGCATTTGTTGTACTTGTCGTTGCAAGTCTCGTTCAATATCCCGTTGAATTTGTCTTTGCTGTTCATATATCGTCAAAGATGAATCTACAGTAGTCGTCTGATCATCTAACTCTAAATAACGAGACATTTGATCCATCATGACTATGTTTTCAACTGGTAGATTCGGAATACTACGCGATACTAAATGATACAGTGCTCGCACTTGGTTCTGATCTAAACTATAACCGTGATCAAGGTTTAATAAAACTGATGCTGTAGCAGCTTCTCGGTCATCCGAAAGCCAAACACTTTCTTCGGGTAGTGTAATCATTACTTGCGCATTTCTTACACCATCGATATTCCTTATTAGATCTTCAATTGAAGTTTGTAAAGCTGCACGCTCTAAAAGGTTAAATGTATTGTCTGTCGTTCCGAATCCCATATTTTCACTAAACGTTGAATAGTCGATTCTTCCACTATTAGGTAATCCTTCCGCAGCTAAGCTCACTTTTAATTCGTTCACTTGTGCCTCTGGAACTAAAATTGATGTACCATCACTACTTACCTCTGAAGGTACACCTCTGGCATCAAGGGTATTCTTAATCTCCCCTGTCTCCTGAACAGTCAAGTTTGAATAAAGAGGTACATAATTAGTACGAGAACCAAACCACATGAACGCCAGGAAAACTAACAGGATAAGTAAAATAGTAGTAACTAAAAGGCCTCGTTGTCTCTTTGTTCTTCCCTGCCAGAATTCTATTGATTTATTTTTGTATGTTACTATCTTTTCGTTCATGTTTCCTCCCACATTTTGCAGTCAATAATCAATTTGTAAAAAAAATCAAAAATTGTATTAAAGTAGCAAGCAAAAAGTCCGATAATAGTTATATAGATATGAATAGCACTAAAATTAAACTTGCATTCTCATAATCTCTTGGTAAGCTTCAATTGCCTTATTCCTAATTTCTACCGTTGTTTGAAGTGTTACACTAGCTTTTTCTGCGGTAATTAAAACATCATGGAGATCAACATTTTCCCCACGTACTAATCGTTCAGTCATCATCTGTGAATTAACTTGAGCATCGTTTGTATTTTGAATTGCGTTACTTAGCATTTTCTTAAAGCTATCTTGTGCCTCATAAGGCTTTATATCCGGTTTCATTGTTTGTTGCGGCTTCATAATTGAGTTCAAATTTTGTAGTGCTGCTAATTCCAACATTTTCACTTCCTTTTATATTATCTGCCGATTTCAAGTGCTTTTAATAACATATTTTTATGTGCATCCAAAGTCGTTACATTTGCTTCATAACTTCTAGTAGCACTCATTAAGTCAATCATTTCTTTAAGTGGATCAACATTCGGCAGTTCAACATACCCATCTTCATTAGCATCAGGATGATCCGGTTGGAATACTAATCGAAAAGGCGTTTCGTCTTCAACAATTTCTCTCACCTTCACACCGTTACCATGTGTTTTTCCCATCGCTTTATCTAAATGGGATGAAAACCCACTACCATTTTGTTCTAGAACTACCATTTTTCGTCTATATGGTTGCCATTCACCATCTACTAATCTTGCTCTTGTTGTATCCGCATTAGCCATATTCGAAGAGACAACATCCATTCTAAGTCTTTGGGCCGTTAACGCAGATGCAGATGTATTAATTCCATGAAAGATAGACATTCCTATTACCTCCCTTGTCCAATTGCTGTCCTAATTGAATTAAATCTTCCGTTCATGCGATCAATAAGCGTATTGTAATAAATTTGATTTTTTGCTAGCTCTGCCATTTCTAAATCGACATCTACATTGTTACCGTTGTGGTTATATTGTGTATTGTTCCTCTCTATTACTTGAACCTCGTCAGTGCTATTTCTTGAACTGAACTCTATGTGCCTTGCATCAGTACGGTTTGCCGCTAAACGTTGATTATTCATAGCTGAATTTAGTTCATGCGAGAATACTGCTTTTTTCGCTTTATAGTTTGGTGTATCCACATTTGCAATATTTTGCGCAATAGTATTATGGCGTGTCATTGATGCTGACAAAGCGGTTTCGAGTAAAGAAGTGGTAGAATTGTTAAATAAATTCATTACGTCCTCCTTGAAATCTAATAAATGCTTTTTCTACAAATTACGATATTTTTCTCGTTTCTAGACATATTTTATCTTAAAAATGACTGTTGTGTATCAAACTTATTAAATTGTGTTTAGGTTAATATAAAAGGCCTACTTCTAATGTATGAATATAGTCATAGTAACTAGTCATTTGTTATCAAATAGTCTATTCTTACTAGTCCGTTGCTTTATACTTCGTATAACACAAACATCATTATAATCGAAATAAAGTGTTTTATGTCGTTTTTTAGGAAAAAAAGTTATATTTTTTACAAGAAAATAATTACAACTTGTGAACATATTAGTTAAAAGTACATTTTCAAATAAAAAAACTCGCTGCGAGAGCGAGTTCATAATATTTACTAATTTTTTAATTTATCTAATTCAAGCAAAAATTTATTGTTTAATACTTTTATATACGTACCTTTCATACCTAGTGACCTTGATTCAATTACACCAGCACTTTCAAGTTTTCTTAATGCATTTACAATTACCGAGCGAGTAATTCCTACTCTATCGGCTATTTTACTTGCAACTAAAAGACCTTCATTACCATCAAGTTCTTCAAAGATATGCTCAACAGCCTCTAACTCACTATATGATAAAGAACTAATCGCCATCTGCACAACGGCTTTACTACGGGCTTCTTGCTCAATTTCCTCTGTTTTCTCATGTAATATTTCCATTCCAACTACAGTTGCTCCATATTCAGCAAGGAGAAGATCATCATTATCAAAAGATTGCTCTAACCTCGCCAAAATTAAAGTTCCTAAGCGTTGCCCTCCACCACTAATAGGAACAATAGTAGTCAATCCTTTTGCAAATAGGTCTTTATTTTCTACCGGGAATGCGGTAAATTGACTATTAATATCTAAATTTGAAGAAGTCTCTTCCACTTTGAATAATCCATTTGTATATTCTTCAGGAAACTGTCTTTCTTCTAACATTTGCTTCATACGCGGATTTTCGATTTCTTGCTTGATCGAGTATCCTAATAGCTTCCCACGCCGACTAACAATAAAAATATTAGCTTCAATAACATCTCTAAGTGTTACAGCCATATCTTTAAAGTTTACCGATTGTACACCACTCTTTTGAAGTAAATCATTTATCTTTCTTGTTTTTGATAATAAATCCATTTCTTCTCCTCCTAAAGGTTATAAAATATATTGACTAAGATCGCGATTTTTTGCTACATCTTGTAATTTTTCCTCTACATATTCACTCGTTATGACTACCTCATCTAACGTAACCTCTGATGCTTCGAATGATAAGTCTTCAAGAAGCTTTTCCAATATCGTATGAAGTCGTCTTGCACCTATATTTTCAGTCTCTTCGTTAACTTCTGTGGCGATCAAGGCAATTTTATAAATAGCATCGTCAGAAAATTTTAATTTTATTCCTTCCGTTTCTAAAAGTGCCTGATATTGTTTAATAAGGGCGTTATCAGGATCAACAAGAATTCTAACAAAATCTTCTACTGTTAAACTTGATAACTCTACACGAATCGGAAAGCGTCCTTGCAGCTCAGGGATTAAATCTGATGGCTTTGAAAAATGGAATGCTCCAGCTGCAACGAATAAGATATGGTCTGTTTTCACAGGTCCGTACTTTGTAACAACTGTTGATCCTTCAACGATAGGTAAAATGTCCCTTTGCACTCCTTCTCGTGACACATCAACAGATTGTTGTTGGCTTTTACCAGCAACCTTATCAATCTCATCTATGAAGATAATACCCAATTGTTCAGCTTTAGAAACTGCATCTTGTGTTACTTCCTCCATATCAATCAACTTCTGAGCTTCATCGACTGTCAGTACTTTTCTCGCTTCTTTCACTGTCAGTTTTCTTTTTTTCTTCTTTTTAGGCATCATACCGCCTAGCATCTCTTGCATGTTCATTCCCATTTGCTCCATGCCAGAGCCAGAGAACATATCTAAGAAATTTGATTGTTGTTCGTCTACTTCCACTGTTACATATTCTTCCTCAAGCTCTCCATTCGCTAGCTGTTGCGTTACCCGTCTACGACGATCCTTAACAGATTCTTCTTCTCTCTCATCTTCAGTATCTTGATCTTCAGTTTGATTTCCTTGGAAAAGCATCTCTAAAGGATTTCGATAATTTGATTCTTTCTTTTGTGTTGGCACTAATAATGCCACTAGTCGATGATTAGCATTTCTTTCTGCCTGTACTTTGACACGAGCCATTTTTTCCTCTTTAACAATACGAATCGAAGTTTCTACTAAATCACGAACCATTGATTCAACGTCTCGGCCAACATAGCCTACTTCCGTAAATTTTGTAGCCTCAACTTTTACAAATGGCGCCCCAACTAACTTTGCTAGCCTTCGAGCAATCTCTGTTTTACCAACACCAGTAGGTCCAATCATAAGAATATTTTTAGGGGTAATTTCCTCTCTAAGCCCTTCATCTAATTGACTCCGACGATAACGATTTCGTAGTGCAACAGCAACAGATTTTTTTGCTTTATCTTGACCTACAATAAATTGGTTTAACTTTTCTACAATTTGACGTGGTGTTAACGTTTCACTCATTTATGTTTTCCTCCCTTTATAATGAGGTAGGTTTTATTGATGATCACTTTAACCTTTTATTCTAGTTCAATTCCTCAACAATAATTTCACTATTTGTATACACACAAATGTCTGCAGCTGTTTTAAGAGCTGCATAAGCTATTTCCTTTGCTGTTAAGTGTTGAGCATATTCTTTTAATGACCTTCCTGCTGCTAATGCGTAATGACCACCCGATCCTATTGCTAATATGCCGTCATCTGGTTCAATTACCTCACCAGTACCAGCAATTAGGTATAAGTTAGATTCGTCCATTACAATTAGCATCGCTTCAAGCTTTCGCAGAACGCGATCACTTCTCCAATCTTTTGCCATTTCAACAGCAGCACGCTGTAAATTACCACTGAACTCTTCTAATTTTTGCTCAAATTTTTCAAAAAGCGTAAACGCATCAGCTACGGAGCCAGCAAAGCCAGCTACAACTTTACCACGGTATATTTTACGAACTTTTTTTGCCGTGTGTTTCATAACTACAGCATTACCAAATGTGACTTGCCCATCTCCTGCCATTGCACATTTCCCTTGATGCTTGACTGCAAAAATAGTCGTGCCTCTAATTTGTTCCATGGAATGCCTCCTTTTAAAAACTATGTACCATTATGCTCTTGGGTGTGCGGAGCGATAAACATCTCTTAATCGATCTTTTGTTACATGTGTATATACTTGAGTGGAGGAGAGTCTACTGTGACCTAAAAGTTCCTGAACAGTTCTAAGATCTGCCCCCTCATTTAACATGTGTGTTGCAAATGTATGCCTGAGTACATGTGGACTAATCCGAGATGCGGTTGACGCGTCACGTACAATATTGTTTAGAATAGTACGAATACTTCTATCAGAAAGCCGCCCACCTCGGTAATTTACAAATAATGCGTCTTTGTTCGTTTGATTAGACCTGAGATGTGGTCTACCATTGTTTAAATAATCATTTAACGCTTCCATTGCAAAGCTTCCAACTGGCACATATCTCTCTTTCTTCCCTTTTCCTCTAACAAACAATGTACCTATATCATTGTCATAATCCATCAAGTTCAAACTAACACATTCACTAACACGAATTCCCGTAGCATATAACAATTCTAAAATGGCATTATTTCTCTTACCTAATGGTTTTGATGTATCAGTAGAATCAAACAGCTTCGCTAGCTCCTCTTCAAAAAAGAAGGTAGGAAGTCTTTTTCCCCCTTTTGGTGTTGTTACAGATTGAAAGGGGTTTTCTTTTACAATTTCTTCTCTCATTAAAAAAGAATAAAACGACCTCAAAGCTGATATTTTTCTTGCAATACTATTTCGAGAATATGCTTTTTGATGGAGCACAGTTAAATAATCTCTAATATCATTGTATGACACATCTACAAAAGTAGAAATTTTTAGAGATTTTGTGAATGCATAAAAATCTAATATATCGTTTTTATAATTCAAAGTCGTGTGATTAGATGCTTGTTTTTCTAACTGTAAATAAGTGATAAATTGCTTTATTAATTCTGAAACCATGCCAGTTTCACCTCATTACACCTTTAAGAGCTACTAAATCTTATCATAATTCAGTAGCTCTTTCAATAAACTTTACATTTTTTTCACAAAATTCTGAATTGTCTCCAATGCTCTATTAGCATGCTTCTCATTACGCTCTTGTTTGTTTTTAATTCGTTGTTCAAATGGTGGTAAGAGACCGAAGTTAGCATTCATAGGCTGAAAATTTTTGTGATTAGCTGTAGTAATGTATTGTGCCATTGAGCCTATGACAGTTTCATTTGGAAAAGTAACGGTTTCTTTCTCTTGTATTAAGCGTGAAGCGTTAATGCCCGCAACCAGGCCCGCTGCTGCAGATTCCACATACCCTTCAACGCCTGTCATTTGACCGGCAAAAAACAAATCGTCTCTATCTCTATACTGATATGTCGGTTTTAATAAGTTTGGTGAATTTATAAATGTATTTCTATGCATAACACCAAACCTAACAATTTCAGCATTTTCTAATCCAGGAATGAGTTGAATCACTTCTTTTTGTGGCCCCCATTTCATATGTGTCTGAAATCCAACAATATTAAAAAGTGTTCCTGAACTATTATCTTGTCGCAACTGAACAACAGCAAAAGGTCGTTTATTTGTTTTCGGATCTTCTAGACCAACTGGCTTCATCGGTCCGAATAATAACGTTTTACGCCCTCTCTTTGCCATAACCTCTACAGGCATACATCCTTCAAAGAACATTTCTTTTTCAAATTCCTTTACAGGAACTGTTTCCGCTTCAATAAGCGCATCGTAAAACGTATTAAACTCTTCTTCAGTCATCGGACAATTTAGATAGGCAGCTTCGCCTTTATCGTAACGCGATTTCAAGTAAACTTTATTACGATCTATGGAATCAGCATCGATTATTGGGGCTGCTGCATCGTAAAAGTATAAGTACTCTTCTCCCGTCAGTTCCTTTAGGCGATGAGATAAACTTTCTGAAGTTAATGGTCCCGTACAAATAATCGTCGGTCCTTCTGGTATTTCAGTAACCTCGTCCTCAAAAACTGTTACTAATTCATGGTTTTTGACTCGCTCTGTTACAAGCGCTGCAAATTCATGACGGTCAACTGCTAGCGCACCTCCAGCAGGTACAGAACAATCGTCAGCTGACTGAATAATGACAGAATCAAGAATTCTCATTTCTTCCTTAAGTACACCAACGGCATTTGTTAATGTATTAGCTCGGAGCGAGTTACTACATACAAGCTCCGCAAATTTATCAGTATGATGTGCTGGCGTCTGCTTTTTAGGGCGCATTTCATATAAGTGCACTGGAATACCTCTTTTTGCAATTTGCCAAGCTGCTTCACTACCAGCTAAACCAGCACCTATAACATTCACATGTTGTGTCAACAGAATACCTCCTATGTAGACAAGTGCAAGCACCCTTTAAGGTACTTGCACGATCGCTTAAAATCATGTATCCGTTGGAAACTATACATGATTATCTATACAATTTCAACTACTTAGTTTTGATCCTCTCTATAGTCACATTTTGAGCATTGAACATGTATGCCTTTTTTCGTTTTCTTTTCCACAAGCATATGTTCGCATTTCGGACATTTTCTTGCGATTGGTTTGTCCCAAGAAATGAATTCACATTCTGGGTAACGGTCACATCCATAAAAAATTCTTCTTTTCTTACTTTTACGTTCTACAACATTTCCCTCTTTACATTCAGGACACTTTACCCCTATATCCTTAACAATCGCTTTAGTATTACGACAGTCAGGGAAGTTTGAACAAGCCATGAATTTCCCAAAACGGCCCATTTTATAGACCATTTCATGTCCACACTTCTCACAATCTTCTCCTGCTGGCTCATCTTTTATTTCAACTTCTTTCATTTCTTCTTCAGCAGTTTTTAATCGTCTTTCAAAATCACTATAAAATTCATCAATGACCTTTACCCACTCTTCTTCTCCATCCTCTATAGAGTCTAAGTCATTTTCCATCTTTGCAGTAAATGTTACATTTAAAATTTCTGGGAAAAATTCTTCAATCAATTCAAGTACAATTTCTCCTAATTCAGTCGGTATAAAACGTTTATCCTCAAGTGCAACATAGCCTCTTCTTTGAATTGTATCTAATGTTGGTGCGTATGTGGATGGACGTCCTATGCCTAGCTCTTCCATTGTTTTCACAAGTCTTGCTTCTGTATATCGTGGTGGTGGTTGTGTAAAGTGTTGATTAGGATCAATCGCTTCCGCTTTTGCTTGTTCACCCTCGCTCATCTCTGGAAGTAGACGATCCTCTTCTTTTTTCCCATCATCGTTTCCTTCAATATATACTTTCATAAAACCTGCAAATTTTAATTTAGACCCAGTTGCTCTAAAAGCTACCCCATTATTAACAAGATCTACGGACATTGTATCTAATATGGCTGGTGCCATTTGACTAGCAACCATTCTTTCCCAAATGAGTTTGTATAAACGCAATTGGTCCCTGCTTAAATACGATTTTACAGATTTAGGGTCTAAATCAACTGACGTTGGTCGAATAGCCTCATGGGCATCTTGAGAGTTTGATTTTTGCTTTGTTTTTGCTTCTTGCTGGTTAACATACTCTTTTCCATAATGAGATTCTATATACGTCTTAGCTTCAGCTTTAGCTGTTTCGGAAAGCCTTGTAGAATCAGTTCTCATATACGTGATTAAACCGACAGTTCCAAGTTTCCCTATATCTATACCTTCATATAACTGTTGAGCAAGCATCATCGTTTTCTTGGCACGGAAATTAAGCTTACGAGCTGCTTCTTGTTGTAATGATGATGTTGTAAACGGAACGACAGGATTTCTTTTTCTTTCACGCTTTTTTACCTTTTCTATTTGGAAACTTTCCCCTGACAAGGCTTTCAATACTTCCTTGACATCATTTTCTGATTTTAATGAAAGCTTCTCCCCATCTTTAGAAATGAATTTCGCTTCAAAAGCTTCCCCATCTTTTTCAAATTTTGCATCAATAGACCAATATTCTTCTGGTTCGAATGCGTTTATTTCTTTTTCACGGTCAATAATCATCTTTACAGCTACTGATTGTACTCGACCAGCACTTAAACCTTTTTTAACTTTCTTCCATAATAGTGGACTTATGTTATACCCTACGAGACGATCTAATACACGTCGGGCTTGCTGTGCATCTACTAAGTTCATGTTAATAGTTCTAGGACGTTTAAACGAATCCTTAATCGCTTGTTTAGTTATTTCATTAAATACAACTCTGCACTCAGATTTTTCATCAATGTTTAAACTGTGTGCCAAATGCCAAGCGATAGCTTCCCCTTCACGATCAGGGTCGGCTGCAAGGTAAACGCGTTTTGCTTTTTTAGCTGCAGCCTTTAAGTCCTTTAGAATCGGCCCTTTCCCACGAATCGTTATGTATTTAGGTGTGAATCCCTCTTCAACATCAACACCCATTTGACTTTTTGGTAAATCAATAACATGTCCCATGGATGCTTTGACAGCATATTTTTTCCCTAAGTATTTTCCAATCGTTTTCGCTTTAGCGGGTGATTCCACGATCACTAAGTAATCGGACATACCCTACTTCCTCTCCCTTCAGAGGTAAATTATTATTAAAATCTTCCCTATTATTAAACACAATTTCCTTGTTTGTCAAACATTTATTGTCTACATACAGCAAAAATAATGGTGATAAAGCTTGTCAGATCAACATATTTTATCTATAAAATATATTTTGAATTTTTCGAACGGTTGTTACTATACTGTTTATTTATAAGTCTTTTACGTTTATCTTTAAAAATATTCCTCTAAAATATCTTTTGCTTGTAAAATCATTTTAGCACCATCTTGAATTAGTTTATTTGTTCCAACAGAAGTAACTTCAAATATTCTTCCTGGAAGTGCAAAAATATCTCGATTTTGCTGTACAGCCAAATCAGCTGTAATAAGTGAGCCACTTTTATCTTGTGCTTCAACAACAAATGTTGCCTTTGAAAACCCACTTATAATTCTATTCCTTTCTGGGAATTGCCACCTCTGGGGCTTTACATATGGGGGATACTCTGTCAGTACAAGGTGTTGGTGTTTAATATCGTTTAATAATTGCTCATTTGACTTTGGATATACCCAATCCAAACCATAGCCCAATACTGCGATTGTACGGCCTTTTTTCTTCATGGTCAATTCATGTGCCATGCTATCTATACCTATAGCTAATCCACTCACTATCGTAATACCAGATTTTACTACTGGCTCCAGTATTTCCGTTAATTCTCGATAGACAATTTCACTTGGATGTCTTGTGCCAACCACACTTAAACAAGTATTAGACAAATATTGACTGTTGCCCTGATAATATAGAATCCACGGTGGGTCGAAAATTTCTTTTAATAATTTGGGATAATCATCGTCAAAAATTGTTACATAATGGATATTCTTATTTTTGTATTCCTCTTTCAATTTCTCTATACTGACATTTCGTAACAAATATATAATTTGTCTTGCTCTCTTTAATGGAATTTTCAATTGTTCTATTAAGTGTTTTTCTTCTAATGTTGAAAGGGATAAAAAAGTGGGATTAATAGTAGAGATTTTTTTGACGAGGTGATAGTTCCCATGGCAGCAATAATGCAAGAGAAGAAGGTTTTCTTTCATTTTATTCATTTTTTTCTTCCTTTCAAGAGGATGTATTTTGAGGTGAATGAGGCAAACTTAAAAAAGGAGGCTGTCCCAAAAGCAATTAGTATTGTTTAGAGATGACTCAAAAGGTCAATTTCGACCTTTTGAGTCAACCTCGAGATGTTTAGATTCGTTTATTATTTATGGGTAACACATTTTTCATAAATATTTTTCTCTTTTAAAACTGAAATTAGTGTTTCACCCATAACTGCTGGAGTCTCTGCCACTTTAACACCTGCGTTCTCAAGCGTTTTTATTTTTTCTGATGCAGTTCCTTTTCCTCCAGAAATAATCGCACCTGCGTGACCCATACGCTTACCAGGAGGAGCTGTTTGACCACCGATAAACCCAACAACCGGCTTCGTCATGTTTTCTTTAATCCATTCAGCAGCTTCCTCTTCTGCAGTTCCACCAATTTCACCTATCATAATTACTGCATACGTATCTTCATCTTCATTAAAAAGCTTCAATACGTCAATAAAATTAGTGCCGTTTACCGGATCTCCACCAATTCCTACAGCAGTAGATTGGCCTATTCCTTCGGTTGATAATTGATGGACTGCTTCGTACGTTAAAGTACCAGATCTAGATACAACACCGACATGACCCTTTTTATGAATGTATCCTGGCATAATACCAATTTTACACTCTTCGGGCGTAATCACACCAGGACAATTTGGGCCTATTAGACGTGTATTTTTTCCTTCTAAATAGCGTTTTACTTTTATCATATCTGTTACTGGAATACCCTCAGTAATGGTGATCACAAGTTCCACACCAGCATCCGTTGCTTCCATAATTGCATCTGCCGCAAACGGTGGTGGCACATAAATTACAGAAGCATTTGCACCAGTAGCCTCTACTGCCTGTGATACTGTATCAAAAACAGGAACACCTTCAACCTCTGTTCCACCTTTTCCAGGAGTTACACCGCCAACTACATTCGTTCCATATTCAATTGCTTGTTTAGTATGAAAAAGCCCTGTTGCACCTGTAATACCTTGCACAATTAGCTTTGTGTCCTTATTAATCATGATGCTCATTTTTACCCCGCCTTTCTATCCTTTAACTAGAGAAACGATTTTTTCTGCACCATCAGCCATTGAATCCGCGGCTGTAATATCTAGTCCAGATTCTTCTAAGATTTTCTTTCCTAGATCAACATTAGTTCCTTCTAATCGAACAACAAGTGGAATTTCTAAGCCTACTTCTTTTGTTGCGGCAACAACACCTTCTGCAATCACATCACATTTCATAATTCCACCGAAAATATTTACGTAAATACCTTTTACGTTTTCGTCAGATAGGATAATTTTGAATGCTTCAGTTACCTTTTCTTTCGTTGCACCACCGCCAACGTCCAAGAAGTTTGCAGGGTCACCATTATAATGTTTAATAATGTCCATTGTTGCCATTGCTAGACCTGCACCGTTTACCATACAGCCAATGTTTCCATCTAGCGATATGTAGCTTAAGTCATATTTAGAAGCTTCAATTTCCTTTGGATCCTCTTCATCGAGATCACGATATTCTAAAATTGCTTTTTGACGATAGAGCGCATTTGAATCAAAGTTAAGTTTTGCATCTAGCGCCATTACTTTACCATCACCAGTCGTTACTAGTGGATTGATTTCAGCAATGGAACAATCTTTGTCTGCAAATACTTGGTAAAGCCCTAACATAAATTTTACTGCCTCACGAACTAAATCCTTCGGAATATTAATGTTAAATGCAAGTCTTCTTGCTTGGTATGGCATGAGACCAACTACAGGATCGATTACTTCTTTAAAGATCTTCTCAGGTGTCTCTTCTGCAACTTCCTCGATTTCTGTTCCGCCTTCCTCAGAAGCCATCATCACAATGCGATCAGTTGCTCTGTCAACTACAAGGCCTACGTAATACTCACTTTTAATATCGCAGCCCTCTTCTATTAACAATCTTTTTACCTCTTTACCCTCAGGACCAGTTTGATGAGTAACTAACGTTTTCCCAAGAATTTCATCAGCGTATGTACGTACCTCGTCTAAACTTTTAGCTACTTTTACACCGCCCGCTTTCCCGCGTCCACCTGCATGGATTTGAGCTTTGACAACGTTTACTTCTGTTCCTAACGACTTGGCTGCTTCAACTGCTTCATCAACAGAAAAAGCTACTTTACCATTTGGAACAGCAACCCCGTAGCTTCTTAGTATTTCCTTACCTTGATACTCATGGATATTCATCGTCATCCCCCTTACAGAGTAATTGAAGTTTGTGCGTGTTACTACCACTATAATTTATTCGATAAAACAGTCACAAACCCTTTTAAAAATAAGATAGTGATAAAAATGTGACTTTTAAAACTAATATAAATAGTCACAATGCTTATTTTACTATACTTTCCGACAATTTTGTGAATAAATGCTCAGAAAAGTATTAGAAAATAGTGAAGGAGCCTCCAAGTCATATGCTTAAAGGCTCCTGAACCATTATTCCTCATCTTTATTCCAATTTTTTTCACCTACATTATGAGTAGGATGCATAAACTGCTCCGTTTGAAAATGTTTTCCCATCCTCGTACTCAATTTAATTTTTGATGAGTCACTGTCCGAAATAGGAGCTTCCTCTTCTTCTACCCAGTGATCACCTGACATAATTGCAGGATCAATATTAATACTCCAATGATCCAACGGTGTTTCAGGATTCGCTTCGAATTCCCTCTTTTTCTTCATTTAGGACACTCCTCCTTTAACATTAGAGTGACCAAAATGGTGAATTGTCATATTAGGAACTTTTTCCACGATAGGATTGATCAACACGGTAAACGAATGAAAACACTTCAGCAACGACCCCATATAATGCTGTAGGTATCCGTTCATTCATCTCTAATTGCGATAATATTTCCACTAAAGAAGAATCTTCTTGTATCGGTATATTATTCTCTCTTGCTCGTTTTATAATCTCATCAGCTACATAACCCTTTCCCTTTGCTTTCACGACAGGAGCCTCATCTTCACTTCGGTTATAACCTAAAGCTACAGCTCGTTTATTTATGATATTTTGATAAGATTTTTCTCCATTGTTCATATACGAATGTCCACTCCTTGATAACTTATTCCTTGTGACCCGTAGCTTCCTTCAGATTTTATCAACTTTCTGTTACCTTCATTTGGATGATACCAATTGATTGTTGATAATTGATAATCCATTTCCTCTAATTTCTCTTTTATTGACGGAAAAAGGCTATTAATTATCAGATGTGGTTTTGGATTTTCATTATATATTTTAATGGATACGATTCGATTTTGAATTTGCAAATCTACAGCAACATCTTTTAAATGTGTCATATTTAAATAAAACAATATTCTACAATGTTCTTCTGAAATTGTCCCGTCTGCTTGCTGTTTCCCTTCCCATTGTATCGTTACGTCTCGGTATTTCTGATCGAAATAGACTGGTATTTGTACGAGAGTTCGGTGTAATAGGTCGTGGCTATCTGATGAAAGTAATTGGTAAGCTGTGAGGCGATGCAATAAAAATTCAGCTTGCTCCCTTACACTAACCAACCTTTCAGGTACATTTTCCAAAAAGCTCATTAAAAGTGGTTTTAAATCCTGAGTTGACTGATTTAGTTGCTGAATGTCGTTGCTTTTATTTAAATTAAACTCATATTGAAGTCCTAACTGAGATATTATTTGCTTTAAAAACGAATAAGGTGGTTGACCATTATTTAATAATGCATTTTGGGATATAGGTTGCTCATAGGCTCGTAAAACTTCAACGAGCTTAGGAAAAGATTGATGTAATCCATAATCGTTTATCCCCTTCAGTAACTGACCTATTCCTTCACCGATCGAAGTACTTGATTGTAATGTAGCTATACTATTGAATACATCTACCGTTTTGGGCAATCCTTTACTATGTATCTGTAAGATCGTTTTCAACGTGTCCTCTAAAGGCATTCTAGATTGCTCCATTAACATTACCGCTTCACGAATATCATTTTTTAAAAATGGGACGCTTTCCTTTATATACCTTTGTAGAATTACTTCCGCTTCCCCTCCTGGAGGGATGGCTAATTGTTGCATCAAACTTTGCAACGGTGAAGATGAGCCTCTATCCATGGATGAAAAAGGTTGTGATTGTAAAACCTTTAATTGTGGTAGTCCGTCCCCTTTTAACACTTGAAAAAAGTATTTATTGCCCTTTTCCAGCTGCGCTTCTAGCTTTGCCGTTAAAGTTAAAGGGCCTAGCTTTAACTGTGCTAACTGTCCTGGATATAAATGAGTGATCGTACCTTGAAATACTTGACCTGGTCTTAGCTGAACCGATTTACCATGTATAGGATCTAAACCATTGATAAGGCTATTCAATACAGTAGATTGAAACACACGTACCTCCCCCTCTAAAATAAAGACAATGATTCTTTAACTGGTGCAAAGGAACGACGGTGTTCTTTTGTAATTCCATGCTGTTCAATTGCATGTAAGTGTTCTTTCGTTCCATAGCCCATATTTTTTTGGAAACGATACTCCGGGTATGTTTGCGCTATCTCTTCCATATAATTATCTCTCGTAACCTTTGCAATAACAGAGCTCGCTGCAATAGAAACACTTTTTGTATCTCCTTTAATAAGTGACATTTGTGGTAAACCTATAGGTAATTTCATTGCATCTAATAATAGATAGCTTGGTTCAATACTCAATTTATGTATTGCTCTTTTCATTGCTAGTTTCGTAGCTTCATATATGTTTATCTGATCTATCTCTTCCGAGGTAGCGATACCAATACCTACAGAAATAGCCTCTTCCATTATATTACAATAAAATTCTTCTCTTTTTTGTTTCGATAGTTGTTTAGAATCCGTTAATCCTGCTAAATAAAATTCTGGAGATAAAATAACACATGAAGCAACAACCGGTCCTGCTAGTGGACCTCTTCCGACCTCATCTACTCCACCAATGTAATGGTAACCTTCTTTCCATAAATCTTCTTCATACGTCCTCATCTCATAGAACATTTTTTCTAATTCATGTTGTTTTTCTTTCTTCCTATTCCATGTTTGTAAAAGCTTCTGAGCACCCACACGATCATCTATATGTAATTCCTTAATAAAAGGGTTATTTTCATCAGTAATTCCATCTAATTTTTTCTTTATTTCTGATAGTGGTAAAGACTTTGTAATCATTGTAACCAACTCCTTATTTATATTATCGGTCCTTTTTCGTAATATATTAATACTCAATGCATCTACTATCTCATCTATAGAAGATAATAAGGTCCAAAAAGCACAATGCCTTTTGGACCAACAATTAATTTGGAGGATATTCTAAAGTTATATTGCCTAGCATACCTGATCTAAATTCTCTAAAAAGTATTTCAGAAACACGATCATAATCAATCAACCCACCACTCATTAATGTTCCTCTTAGTTTACCGATATGATCGTATATCTCGACTATATTTTCTGGTATATTCTCTAATTTATATCGATCTTTTAATCGTTCAGGGTATTTTTCTGCCAAGTAACGTAGTAAAAACAAGGTCGTCTCGTTAAAGTCAAATAACTCTTCCTTTATGGCTCCTGTTAATGCAAGTCTGAAGCCTACAGACTCATCTTCAAACTTTGGCCATAAGATACCAGGCGTATCTAATAATTCCATTTCTTTACCGACCTTTATCCATTGTTGTGCTTTAGTAACACCTGGTTTATCACCAACAGTGGCTATCCTTTTATTTGCAAGTCGATTAATGATCGTTGACTTCCCAACGTTTGGAATTCCTAGTATAAGTGCTCTGACTGCTCTTGGATTCATTCCTTTTGCACGCATTTTATCCGTTATTGGTTTTGCAAGTTTTTCCACTATGGCAGGAATTTTTTTTACACCTGTTCCTTTTTGCGCATTTATTTGTTGCACAGCAAAACCTTTAGTTTCGAAATATTTTACCCACAAGTCTGTCACCTTTTGATCAGCTAAGTCCGATTTATTTAGTAGGATTAATCTTGGTTTGCTTTTTACTAACTCGTCAATCATAGGATTTCGAGAGGAGAGTGGTACTCTAGCATCCACTAACTCGATTACTACGTCTATCACTTTAAGCTTTTCCTGAACTTGTCGCTTCGCCTTAGCCATGTGACCTGGAAACCATTGAATTGACATTACTTTATGAACCTCCTAGTTAACTACCCCAAAATCAGAAATTGGCCAAAATACAATATTTGCCTTTCCAACAATTTCTTCATAAGGAATAACACCGATATGTCTACTATCTTTGCTATGTTGTCGATTATCACCTAATACAAAAACATGTCCATCCGGAATAACATCATAACCATAATCTTCCTCAAGATTGAAATCACCAGTAAAAGGAAGTCTTGTTGCTTCTTTTTTAAATTCATCTAAGTACGGCTCTTCAACAGCTTGTCCATTAATATAAAGTACATCATTCTCATAATATAAAGTGTCCCCTGGTAGACCTATTACTCTTTTTATATAATCTTTATTTTGAGGGGCATGAAACACCACTATATCAAAGCGATCTGGTTCGCCAATGGTATAACTTATTTTGTTAACAATCATTCGATCATTGTGGCCTAACGTAGGCATCATCGATTGACCATCTACAACTATTGGTGCAAAAAAGAAGTATCGGATTACAACTGCTAGTAACAAAGCTACAACTACTGCTTTAACCCATTCCCAAGATTCTGATTTAGCCATTACGTATATCCTCCACCAATCATCAAAATCAAAAATAATAATCTCTAAAAGCTTTTCTACTTATTTCGTGTATGATTATTCTAACATATAATTCCCTTTTTTACTTATTCCATTTATGTATTTATTCAGTACAAATAGTATAGGATTGTTTTTGTTCAGGAATGACTACACTCCCAACTAGATTCTTTAACTACTCGCGTGTCATTGGCCTCGTATGACACGTATTATTTCAGTTATTGTGCTCTCTCGTGTGTCATTGACCTCGTATGACACGTCTTATTTCAGTTCTTCAGCTTTCTTGCGTGTCATTGCTCCCGTATGACACATCTTATTTCAATTTTTCAGATTTCTCGCGTGTCATTGATCCCGTATGACGCATCTTATTTCAATTCTTCAGCTTTCTCGCGTGTCATTGATCCCGTATGACGCATCTTATTTCAATTCTTCAGCTTTCTCGCGTGTCATTGACCCCGTATGACACGTCTTATTTCGGTTTTTCCGCTTTCTCGCGTGTCATTGACCCCGTATGACACGTCTTATTTCGGTTTTTCCGCTTTCTCGCGTGTCTTTGTATTCGACTATCGAGAGAACATAAATAGCTTGTCTTTACCTTACTTTTAGTAATCTTTATTCAAAAGCAGCAACTATGGTGGCTTCTATTTAGTTATAAGGTGACTCAACAGGTTAGGAACCACCCTTTTAAGTCACCCTATACCTGTTAAAATGGTTGAAAATTACTCTATTGATTTTTAAATGGTTCTAACACAATTGTATGTACTGATTATTTCTATGAAAATAAGTTCCGTCATAAGACTAGAAGGGTGACTCATTAGGTAATATTCACCTTTTGAGTCACCCTCCCTTTGTTTATTATCTTTCTTTAATACGAGCCGCTTTACCGCGAAGATCACGTAAGTAATAAAGCTTCGCACGACGTACTTTACCGCGGCGAGATACTTCAATTTTATCAATACGTGGTGAATGAACTGGGAATGTACGTTCAACACCAACACCGTATGATACCTTACGAACAGTGAACGTTTCACTAATTCCAGATCCTTTTAGTTTAATAACTACCCCTTCGAAAACCTGAATACGCTCACGAGTACCCTCAACAACTTTAACGTGTACTTTAACCGTATCCCCAGGACGGAATGCTGGAAGATCTGATTTTAATTGATCCTTCGTAATTTCACGAATAATATGTTCCATTATCTGTTCGCCTCCTTCCCTCCAGACATTCATGTCTCTTACAAGCCAATGACAGCGGAACGTCTTGATAACATAGCTTTAAAAGCCACAAGATTTATAATACCACAACATAGCAGCCATCTCAACTATTCTCTTCTGATTTATTCAAAGTTTTTAAGTATAATTTATCTTCTTCACTTAACTCCATATTTTCTAATAAATCTGGCCTTCTCTCATACGTCCTTTTTAAAGATTGCTCTCTTCTCCATTTGTCAATCCGCTCATGATGACCAGAAAGGAGTACGTCTGGAACTTCATAATCTAAAAATTTTGAAGGTCTAGTGTAATGCGGATATTCTAATAAGCCTGTACTATATGAATCAGTAACCGCTGATGTTTCATTTCCTAATACACCTGGTAATAACCTCGTTACGCTATCGGCAATCACCATGGCTCCAATTTCTCCACCTGTAAGAACATAATCACCAATAGAAATTTCATCTGTTACAAGATGTTCTCTAATTCGCTCATCGTATCCCTCATAATGACCACAAATAAGAATTAAGTGTTCCTCATTCGCCAATGCCTCTGCCTTCTTTTGGCTATACCTTTCACCTTGTGGACAGAGCAATATAATTCTGGGCTCAGTTTTGGACTCAGTCTTAATTGAATTGACAGCATCAAAAACTGGTTGAGGAGTTAACACCATCCCCCCGCCACCACCATAAGGATAGTCATCTACACGATTATGCCTATCTTCAGTGTAATCACGGAAATTAACAACATCATATTGAACAGCACCTTTTTCTTGCGCATTTTTTAAAATAGAGCTTTGAAAAACTCCATTAAACATGTCAGGAAAAAGGGTTAAAACAGAGATTTTCATTAGTCAAGCAATCCTTCCATCGGATGAATAACTACTTTTTTACTTTTAACATCAACTTGCTTTACAACATCATCGATATAGGGGATTAACATGTCTTTTTTTCCTTTTGTATTACTTTGAACAACCCATACATCGTTTGCTCCTGGAGATAATATTTCCTTAACGTGACCAAGCACTTCTCCAGATTGTAAGTAAACAGTTGATCCTATAATTTCATGATAATAAAACTCACCTTCAGATAACTCATCCGAAGCATCGTTTTGATGGATTTGTAATAAAGAGCCCTTAAACTTTTCTACTTCATTAAGATTGTCTAACCCTTTAAATGTGAGTAGATCAAATTGTTTATGCTTACGCCATGAAGTAATTTCGACTGGTGTTCTAACATCAGTATCACTAGTAACATATAGTGTATTCCCTATGGCATATCTTTCTTCAGGAAAGTCTGTACGCGATATTACACGCACTTCCCCACGTACTCCATGAGTGTTTACAATTTTACCCACATTTAACCAATCAGTCATCCTCCATGCCTCCTTGGCGGATCTCATGAACGACACCATCTTTAATGACAATTTCCGTTCCCTTCATCAATTCTTCCCAATTATCTCCTTCTTCAACCTGTTCAATCATTTGTATTGTACCTTCTCGAAGCTCTGAGCCAAGCTCTAACTCATCTAATTGACCAAGTTTCAACTCAAGCTGTCTACTCTTTTCTTTTCGTCTTAACACTTCACGGTTAAAGCTTTCTTTCAAGGAAGTTTGGTACTTTACGTTATTCTTATTTTCCTTTATCTTTTTATGTAAAACGAATTCTAGTTGTTGAATTTCTTTGTTTAATTGGTATTGCTTACTTAAAAATTGTTCTTTTAATCTCGTTCTACTATTTTCAGTGAGAATTTGCTTTACTACAACTTTTTTTATTATTTCCAATGCTCCCACCTCCGGTTATTTATGTAGCATTATTATTAACACATTGATCCATTCTTATATACGGAAAAAGGGAGAGGACATACCTCACCCTTTACCCAATTTCTAAATTAATGCGTTTGTTTTGATTCGTTCCAGCTGCGTTTACAACAGAGCGAATCGCTTTCGCTATTCGACCTTGCTTGCCAATCACTTTCCCCATGTCGTCCGCATGTACTTCAAGCTTCAGTGTGAGTGATCGACCATTTTCAACTTCTGTTACACGGACGTCATCTGGGTGATCAACAAGGGCCTTTGCAATTGATTCCACTAGTTCTTTCATGTCACTCACCTTTAAGGATTATTTCCACGCGAATTACATTACTTTACGTTCTTCGCATTGTGAAGTTTTTCCATTAAACCAACGTTTGAGAACAAGTTGCGAACTGTGTCAGAAGGTTTTGCACCATCTAACATCCATTTCAATGCTTTTTCTTCATCTACGTTAAATTCCACCGGATTTTTCAAAGGATTGTAAGTTCCGATTTCTTCAATAAAACGACCATCACGCGGAGAACGAGAATTAGCAACGACTACGCGATAGAACGGAGATTTCTTAGCTCCCATTCTTTTTAAACGGATTTTAACTGCCATGTGTTTCACCTCCAAAATTCATTCACACAATTAAGTATATTACCATAAACTATACTGAAGGACAACCCCAGTAAAGTAAAAAAACTTTACACCCTACATTTTACATAAATGGAAGCTTAAATCCACCCTTTTTCTTCCCTTTACCTTTTTGCATACCAGCCATTTGTTTCATCATTTTTTTCATTTCTCCAAATTGCTTTATTAGTCGGTTAACCTCCTGAATTGAGGTACCACTTCCTTTTGCAATTCTTCTACGACGGCTAGCATTCAAAATAGATGGATCTTCTTTCTCAGCTTTTGTCATCGATTGTACTATTGCTTCAATATGACCAAGCTGCTTATCATCTACTTGGATATTTTTAAGACCTTTCATTTTGCCTGCACCTGGCATCATACTTAAAATTTCATCAAGTGGCCCCATACTTTTCACTTGATTTAACTGTTCTAGAAAATCATCGAAAGTTATATCATTTGAAAGCATTTTCTTTTCTAATTCTCTGGCCTTCTTCTCATCAACATTTGTTTGTGCTTTTTCAATAAGGGTTAAAACATCACCCATACCTAAAATACGTGACGCCATTCGGTCAGGATGGAAAGGCTCTAATGCATCTACTTTTTCACCCATCCCAGCAAATTTAATAGGTGTATCAGTGACAGATCTAATCGATAACGCTGCACCACCTCTTGTATCACCGTCTAGCTTCGTTAAAACGACACCTGTAATACCTAGACGCTCGTTAAAGCTTTCTGCAACATTAACAGCATCCTGCCCAGTCATAGCATCAACTACGAGGAGTATCTCATCTGGAGATGTTAAAGCTTTTATTTCCTCAAGTTCTCCCATGAGTTCTTCGTCCACATGTAAACGGCCAGCAGTATCAATTAGGACATAATCATGATGTTCTTCCTTTGCCTTTTCCATTGCATTTTTAGCAATTTCTACTGGACTCACTTGATCACCCATTGAAAAAACTGGCATATCTAACTGTTTCCCTAACGTCTCTAATTGCTTAATTGCAGCTGGTCGATAAATATCTGCAGCAACCATTAACGGTTTTCGATTATGCTTTTTTCTCAAATGATTCGCAAGTTTACCAGTTGTCGTTGTTTTACCTGCACCTTGTAAGCCGACCATCATAACAACTGTCGGTGGCTTTGATGCCACTGCAATCTTACTTTGTTCTCCACCCATGAGAGATGTTAGTTCTTCATTAACAACTTTTATTACTTGTTGTCCTGGTGTTAAGCTTTCTAGAACCTCTTGACCGACGGCTCTTTCCTTCACACTTGAAATAAACTGTTTAACTACTTTGAAGTTTACGTCCGCCTCTAGTAACGCTAGACGAACTTCACGCATCATTTCTTTTACATCTGCCTCGGAGACTTTTCCTTTACCACGGATTTTGTTCAATGTCCCTTGCAGACGCTCGGCTAATCCTTCAAATGCCATTCACCTTTGCCCCCTATTCCAGTTTCTCGAGAGATTCGACAATCTCGATCATCGTATCGGGACTCCCGTTTTCTTTTACTAATATCTTTAAGTTATTTAATAGCTCTTTCCGCTCTTGATAGCGCTGTAAAAGCATCAATTTTGTTTCATATTCCTCTAACAAAGATTCTGTACGTTTTATATTATCATAAACGGCTTGACGACTAACCTCAAATTGGTCTGCAATTTCACCTAACGACAAATCATCTAAATAATACATCGTCATATAGTGATTTTGCTTATCCGTTAATAACACTTGGTAAAAATCGTACAAATAGTTCATGCGGATTGTTTTTTCAATCAACAATTCCACCGCCTTTGTTAAGGTTTTTTACTTTACACTAAATAATGATACTAGAACGAGAACAACTATGTCAAGGGAATACTATTCCTCAGCTAGTTCTTCAGACTTCTCTAGCACCTCCGCAAACAAACCATGTACATATTGGTCTGCCTGAAACTCTTGTAAATCATCCATTCCCTCTCCTAAGCCAACAAACTTCACTGGGATATCTAGCTCATGGCGGATTGCTAGGACTATTCCTCCCTTTGCAGTGCCATCTAGCTTTGTTAATACTATCCCTGATACATCAGTTGCTTTTCCAAAAGTTTTTGCCTGACTCATTGCATTTTGTCCAGTTGTTGCATCTAATACTAATAATACTTCGTGTGGTGCATCTGGTATCTCTCTAGTAATCACTCTTTTCACTTTCTCTAACTCATTCATCAAATTAACTTTATTTTGCAATCTTCCAGCTGTATCACAAAGGAGAACATCTGCTTCTCTTGATTTTGCCGATTGAATGGCATCATACATCACTGCAGCTGGATCTGATCCTTCATGCTGTTTTATAACATCCACTCCAACACGTTCTCCCCAAACCTCTAGCTGCTCAATTGCCCCTGCACGAAAAGTATCTCCAGCAGCTAATAAGACTTTTTTTCCTTCTTGCTTAAACTTGTTTGCTAACTTCCCGATCGTTGTCGTCTTCCCAACTCCATTTACACCGACAAACAGTATGACTGTTAAACCATTATCTTGCATATTAAGCTTTGTTTCTTCCTCAGACTTTTGCAATAACTCCGCAAGCTTTTCAGAAATAAGTGGTTGTATATCAACTGCATCGCTAATTTTTCTTGATTTCGCCTCGTCTTTTAGTTCATCAATTAAGTCCATTACCGTATGGACGCCAACATCAGCAGATATTAAAATATCTTCTAGTTCCTCAAAAAATTCCTCATCTACTTTTCGGTAATTTTTTACGAGATCATTCATTTTTCCAACGAAAGAATCTCTTGTTTTTGTTAAGCCATCTTTAAATTTTTCTGTTACGCTCTCTGTTTGACCAGTAATTTTTTCTTTTAGTTTCTTAAAAAAACTCATCGTTAACGCCTCCAACAATTGTGTACTTCTTTCTATTTCACACCAACCAACGCTTTACTTTCTTCAAGCTTTACAGACATCATAGTTGATACACCTGATTCTTGCATCGTTACCCCATATAGAACATCCGCTTCTTCCATCGTTCCTTTTCTATGAGTGACGACGATAAATTGTGTTTCATGACTAAAATCTTTTAAATACTGTGCAAATCTAACAACATTTGCATCATCTAATGCTGCCTCCACTTCATCTAACACACAGAAAGGAACTGGACGCACTTTTAGAATTGCAAATAGTAAAGCAATTGCTGTAAGTGCACGTTCACCGCCGGATAATAAAGCTAAATGCTGAAGTTTTTTACCAGGTGGTTGAGCCACTATTTCTACACCAGTATTTAATAAATCCTCAGGGTCCGTTAACCGCAAGTCAGCTTGTCCACCCCCGAACAGCTCTTTAAATACTACATGGAAGTGGCTTTGTATTTGATCAAAGCATTCCTTAAATCGCTTTGTCATTTCTTCATCCATTTCTGTAATAACTTGGTGTAAAGTGGCTTTTGCATCTTCTAAGTCTTCTTTCTGTTCTAGTAAAAACTCATATCGTTCTTTTACACGATCATATTCTTCAATTGCACCAACATTTACATTACCTAGCTCCTCAATTGCTAACTTAATCAATTTCACCTTTTTACGAGCATCATCTAAATCTACAGTTAGTGGATATTCTCCTTTTGCTGCTTCATATGAAATCTCATATTCACCTTGAAGTTTGCTAAGTCGGTTGTCTAAATCAACATCAAGACGGTTCACCCTAACCTCTGTTTCATGTAATGTGCTAGATACAAACCTCAATTGTCGTTTATGCTCTTTTAACTCTCTCTCAGCATCATCATGCTCTTGCTGTAATGACAAGCGATCAGACCTACGTCTAGAAATTAATTCAATTGTTCTATCCTTTTCAATTCTCCGCTTTTCAATTACTTCTTCTAACGAATCAGCACTTTCTGATTGTGTTGATAAATCCCTCTCTAATGCATGAAATTCATTTTCTTTAAGCGAAAGTGATTGTACGATATTTTCTAGCGATTTCTGTATACGAGTATACATTTCCAGTGCATAATTTAACTGTTCTTCTTCTTTCGCTAAATTAATCTTCGTATTTGTAATTGTTGTACTTAGCGTTTCTTTCGAAGCTTTTGCTTTTTCCTGCTCAGTAGATAAATAGTCAATTTCCTTATTTAGCGTTGAAATTTTCTCATCACATTGTATAATCGCGCTTCTCAACTGCGAAATTCGCTCTTGCTTTTCTTTTACATCTTCTTCAAAATCATTCTTTTCTAAGTCATACAACTTTAAACGTTCATTAATTGTTTCTTCAGAAAGCTCTAATTCCTTAAAACGAGATTTTTTTTCTTGTTCTTTTTCCCGAAGTTCTTCTCCTTGCTCTTGTAGCTCCTTCATCTCAAGCTGAATTGAAGATAACTTTTGTTTTAAATGACTTACATCCTTTTGTAGCTTCATTGCTTCATTATCTAACTGTTCTAGCTTAGACGATACTCTTTCCAGCTCTTGCTGTCTTCCTAAAATTTGACTTTGCTTTTGTTTAATACTTCCTCCAGTCATCGCACCACCAGGATTAATGACATCCCCTTCTAAAGTTACTATTCGAAATCGAAACCTAACTGCGCGAGCAATGTTATTTGCTGACTTAATATCTTTTGCTACAATAATATTACCAAGTAAATGTGACACTATATTTTCATATTCAGTTTCATACTGAACGAGTTCCTTCGCAACACCTACAAAACCCTGCTGTTGTTGAGCTTCAATTACGTCCTGACCTTGTATATGGCGAGGTTTAATAACAGTCATTGGTAAAAAGGTTGCTCTCCCTAATTTCCTTTGCTTCAAAAATTGAATAGCACTTCTACCAGTTGCTTCATCCTCTACAACCACATGCTGCTGAGCAGGCCCTAAAGCTATATCAATAGCTGTTTGAAACTCTTTAGAAACATCAATTAACTCAGCTACTGCTCCTTTAATACCTTTAAATTGTCGATCACGTTCTTTTAAAATTTCCTTTACTCCAAGGAAAAAACCAGAATAATCATTTTGCATTTCTTCTAATACTTCTTTACGTGATTTTAACTGTTGCACATGGCGAAATGCTTCATATAAAAAGTTTTCCTTCTTTTCATACTCTCTTTCAGTTTCACCATATTGCTGCTTTTTCAATTGAAAAGCATTAATTTTCTCTTCTATCACCGATTTTTCTGTTTTCCATTCCTGCTGTGCTTCTTGAAGTTTAACCCTTATTTGTTCACGTTTTGTTAGAAGCTCTTGATTGTCCTTGTCCATTCTCTCTTGTTTATTTTCTTGCTTCGATAACTGTTCTTCTAAATACCGTATCTCATTCTTTTGAGACGCTTTTTCATTCAACCATTCTATGTAATCCGCCTTTAGTTGCTCTAAGCGTTCCACGGTATTTTGCTCTAATAGTGTCATTTCTTTCTCTTGTTGTACCAAAAGCTCTTTTGTACGTTTAACTTTATCTTTATTTGTATTTACTTCGTGTTCATATTTCACTACTTCTTTAGATATCGATTCTTTTTGACTTTTTAGCTCAGACATCTCTTCGATAAACTGTTCACGATGCTGTGCAAAGTTTTTCTTACGCTCTTTCCAAACTTCTTTTTGCCCTTCTTGCTTTTCTAGTTCTTCACTCGTTTTTAAAAGAAGATCTTGTAATTCATTAATAGAATTGTCTAACGTTTGCATATCTGTCCGTAAACGCTCAATTTTAGCCTCATATTGCTTAACAGTAGCTTGTGAACTAGCTTCCTTGTCCTGCAGATCCTCAAGCTGTTTTTTCTCTACATCCCACTTCGTATGCATTTCCTCAATTTCTTTTACAAGTACACCAACCTCAAAGTCTTTCAGCTCTGCTTTTTTTTCTAAGTACTCTTTTGCAATAGAGGATTGCTCCTTTAGTGGTTCTACCTGCCCTTCTAGTTCGTAAATAATATCCTTGACACGATTTAAGTTTTCCTGTGTGTCATTAAGTTTTTTTTCGGACTTCACTTTTCTATTTTTATATTTCAATACACCAGCAGCTTCTTCAAAAATCATGCGGCGCTCTTCTGACTTACTACTTAAAATTTCCTCTACTCTACCTTGTCCGATGATAGAAAAAGCTTCTTTTCCTAATCCGGAATCCATAAATAAATCAACAATATCTTTTAACCTACAAGGCTGTTTATTTATTAAATATTCGCTATCTCCAGAACGATAAACTCTTCTAGTAACAGCTACTTCACTATAATCAATCGCTAAATGCTGGTCTTCATTATCTAATACAAGTGTGATTTCAGCCATATTTAATGGCTTCCTACTATCACTTCCTGAGAAAATAACATCCTCCATTTTTGCACCACGTAAATTTTTAGCAGATTGTTCTCCTAACACCCACCGTATTGCATCAGATATATTACTTTTTCCACTTCCATTAGGACCAACAACAGCAGTTACACCTTTTACAAAATCGATTGATAATCTTTCTGCAAAAGATTTAAAGCCAACGAGGTCTAGTCGTTTAAGGAACAATGTCATTCACCTCTAACTAAATTTATAAAAAATGAATCGTATATTAACTTATTTATTTTACCATAAACAAGATGATCTCATAACCTTGAAAGTTAATATAGAGTGGAGTTTTTATATTAGAATGGTACAATAATAAATATATGTTTTAGAAAGGATGGTTTATATGAATACTAAAGAACATACTAGAGAGAATTTAAGTGCGATGATTGAGGAAATAAAAAAGAAACTCCAAATCGTAAATGCTGGTGCAATGAAGGCTGAACATTATTCTTTAGACCGCTTTAGTGATGTGGAAGAACTTTACGAAATGGTTATGAAAAAATCTAACTTTAGTGTTAGTGAAATGGATGCTATTGTTACCGAACTCGGTAATTTAAGAGACAAATAAGCATATTATATTTATTTGATAGCCCTGTTTTTTCAGGGCTTTTATTTATTGAAAAGGATAATTGTCCTTGTTCTCGATGTGTGTTTTCTAAAGTATGATTGTGCTTCCCATTTACTAGGTAGTAATTTTCGCTTATGATTCGGTTTTTGAGGTGGTTTGTTTTTTTGTGGGGGCTTTTGCTTTGTGGCCTTCGTTACTTGTTTTATAGGGCAATATTAAGTTCCTATGATGATCTTCGAGCGTTGAGTATTAGGTTTTCGGGTAGCATTGCTCTTCTATGATGACCTTCTTGGATTCGTTTATGAATTTTTGGGCAGTAATGCTTTTCTATGATGACCTTCGTGCATTGGTTTTTTGATTTTCGGGTAGCATTGCTTTTCTATGATGACCTTCGTGGATTGACTTTTGGATTATCGGGCAGCATTGCTTGCCTATGGTGACCTTCGTTGAGTGTGGTTTGGCTTTTGGGGCAGCATTGGCCGCCTATGATGACCTTCGTGCATTGGTTTTTTGATTTTCGGGTAGCATTGCTTTTCTATGATGACTTTCGTGGATTGACTTTTTGATTATCGGGCAGCATTGAGTCTCTATGATGACTTTCGGTGGATTGACTTTTTGATTATCGGGCAGCATTGCTTATCTATGATGACCTTCGTTGAGTGTGGTTTGGCTTTTGGGGCAGCATTGGCCGCCTATGATGACCTTCGTGCATTCGTTTTTTGATTTTCGGGTAGCATTGCTTAGCTATGACACACTTTATTCGTATCGACATACTTTCTCACGTGTCATTGCACTTCTATGATACACTTTATTTGTTCCTACTACTTTCTCATGCGTCATTGCCTTCGTATGACACACTTTATTCGTTTCCACATAAATCTTCACGTGTCATTGCACTTCTATGACACACTTTATTTTGATCCCACTACTTTCTCACGTGTCATTGAGCTCGTATGATACACCTTATTCGTTTCCTCCAACATTCTCATGCGTCATTGCCTTCGTATGACACACTTTATTTCATTCCCACTACTTTCTCGCGTGTCATTGGCCTCGTATGATACACTTTATTCCGTTCCTCCCACTTTCTCATGCATCATTCCACTTCTATGACACACACTTTATTCGTTTCCATATACTATATCTAACGCATCATTGCCCCTCCCTAAAAGAACACTCCTCATTCATTTCACCACATTTATCAAATCAAACCCTACCTTCGGTACACAAAAGCCCAAATCCTAAACAAAATAAAAAAAGCCACTCTCTATTGAGGATAACTTTATCTGCCCAGCAACGTCCTACTTTCACAGGGGGAAACCCCCAACTATCATCGGCGCTGGAGAGCTTAACTACCGTGTTCGGCATGGGAACGGGTGTGACCTCTCCGCTATCGTCACTTGACTATGTATGAGAGTTTATCCTCTCAAAACTAGATAACATATTCTGATTAAATGATCGTCTTAGTAAAGTTTGGTTAAGCCCTCGATCGATTAGTATCTCTCAGCTTCACATGTCGCCATGCTTCCACATGAGACCTATCAACCTCATCATCTCTGAGGGATCTTACTCACTTACGTGATGGGAAATCTCATCTTGAGGGGGGCTTCATGCTTAGATGCTTTCAGCACTTATCCCTTCCACACGTAGCTACCCAGCTATGCTCCTGGCGGAACAACTGGTACACCAGCGGTGTGTCCATCCCGGTCCTCTCGTACTAAGGACAGCTCCTCTCAAATTTCCTACGCCTGCGACGGATAGGGACCGAACTGTCTCACGACGTTCTGAACCCAGCTCGCGTACCGCTTTAATGGGCGAACAGCCCAACCCTTGGGACCTACTTCAGCCCCAGGATGCGATGAGCCGACATCGAGGTGCCAAACCTCCCCGTCGATGTGGACTCTTGGGGGAGATTAGCCTGTTATCCCCAGGGTAGCTTTTATCCGTTGAGCGACGGCCCTTCCATACGGTGCCGCCGGATCACTAAGCCCGACTTTCGTCCCTGCTCGACCTGTATGTCTCGCAGTCAAGCTCCCTTATGCCTTTGCACTCTACGAATGATTTCCAACCATTCTGAGGGAACCTTTGGGCGCCTCCGTTACTTTTTAGGAGGCGACCGCCCCAGTCAAACTGCCCACCTGACACTGTCCCTGATCCGGATTACGGACCGAGGTTAGAATTCCAGTACAACCAGGGTAGTATCCCACCGACGCCTCCACCGAAGCTAGCGCTCCGGCTTCCAAGGCTCCTACCTATCCTGTACAAGTTGTACCAAAATCCAATATCAAGCTACAGTAAAGCTCCATGGGGTCTTTCCGTCCTGTCGCAGGTAACCTGCATCTTCACAGGTAATATAATTTCACCGGGTCTCTCGTTGAGACAGTGCCCAAATCGTTGCACCTTTCGTGCGGGTCGGAACTTACCCGACAAGGAATTTCGCTACCTTAGGACCGTTATAGTTACGGCCGCCGTTTACTGGGGCTTCAATTCAGAGCTTCTCCCGAAGGATAACCCCTCCTCTTAACCTTCCAGCACCGGGCAGGTGTCAGCCCCTATACTTCGCCTTACGGCTTGGCAGAGACCTGTGTTTTTGATAAACAGTCGTTTGGGCCTATTCACTGCGGCTCTCTCGGGCATACACCCTAATAGAGCACCCCTTCTCCCGAAGTTACGGGGTCATTTTGCCGAGTTCCTTAACGAGAGTTCTCCCGCGCGTCTTAGAATTCTCTTCCCGCCTACCTGTGTCGGTTTGCGGTACGGGCACCAGTCACCTCGCTAGAGGCTTTTCTTGGCAGTGTAGGATCAGGAACTTCGGTACTATAATTTCCCTCGCGATCACAGCTCAGCCTTATGACAAGCGGATTTGCCTACTTGTCAGCCTCACTGCTTCGACGCACATATCCATCAGTGCGCTTACCCTACCTTCCTGCGTCCCCCCGTTGCTCAAACGGTGACGTGGTGGTACAGGAATTTCAACCTGTTTGCCATCGCCTACGCCTTTCGGCCTCGGCTTAGGTCCCGACTTACCCTGAGCGGACGAGCCTTCCTCAGGAAACCTTAGGCTTTCGACGGAGGGGATTCTCACCCCTCTTTTCGCTACTCATACCGGCATTCTCACTTCCAAGCGCTCCACATGTCCTTCCGGTCATGCTTCAACGCCCTTGGAACGCTCCCCTACCACTGTCCGTAAGGACAATCCATAGCTTCGGTGATACGTTTAGCCCCGGTACATTTTCAGCGCAGAGTCACTCGACCAGTGAGCTATTACGCACTCTTTCAATGGTGGCTGCTTCTAAGCCAACATCCTGGTTGTCTAAGCAACTCCACATCCTTCTCCACTTAACGTATACTTTGGGACCTTAGCTGATGGTCTGGGCTGTTTCCCTCTTGACTACGGATCTTAGCACTCGCAGTCTGACTCCCGAGGATAAGTAAATGGCATTCGGAGTTTGACTGAATTCGGTAATCCTGTGGGGACCCCTAGTCCAATCAGTGCTCTACCTCCAATACTCTCACCTCGAGGCTAGCCCTAAAGCTATTTCGGGGAGAACCAGCTATTTCCGTGTTCGATTGGCATTTCACCCCTACCCACACCTCATCCCCGCACTTTTCAACGTGCGTGGGTTCGGGCCTCCATCCAGTGTTACCTGGACTTCACCCTGGACATGGGTAGATCACACGGTTTCGGGTCTACAACAACGTACTATGGCGCCCTATTCAGACTCGCTTTCGCTGCGGCTCCGTCTCTTCAACTTAACCTCGCACGTTATCGTAACTCGCCGGTTCATTCTACAAAAGGCACGCTGTCACCCATTAACGGGCTCCAACTACTTGTAGGCACACGGTTTCAGGATCTCTTTCACTCCCCTCCCGGGGTGCTTTTCACCTTTCCCTCACGGTACTGGTTCACTATCGGTCACTAGGGAGTATTTAGCCTTGGGAGATGGTCCTCCCGGATTCCGACGGGGTTTCACGTGTCCCGCCGTACTCAGGATACACTCCGGAGGAAACAACATTTCGGCTACAGGGCTGTTACCTTGTCTCGCAGACCTTTCCAGATCGCTTCACCTACGCTGTTTCTTTGTAACTCCGTGTGGAGTGTCCTACAACCCCAAGAGGCAAGCCTCTTGGTTTGGGCTAATTCCGTTTCGCTCGCCGCTACTCAGGAAATCGCATTTGCTTTCTCTTCCTCTGGGTACTAAGATGTTTCAGTTCCCCAGGTCTGCCTTCTCATACCCTATGTATTCAAGTATGGATACCATCCCATTACGGATGGTGGGTTCCCCCATTCGGAAATCTCCGGATCAAAGCTTACTTACAGCTCCCCGAAGCATATCGGTGTTCGTCCCGTCCTTCATCGGCTCCTAGTGCCAAGGCATTCACCGTGCGCCCTTTCTAGCTTAACCACTAAAAAGTGTGGCGTCTTACATTTGCCTTAACTAAGACACACAGTTGATTTCGTTAGAAGAATAGACTTCTATTGATATCTACTGGTGATCATTTAAATCAGTTTTTGTTATCTAGTTTTCAAAGGACAAATTCAAAACGCGTAAACGTTTGAAATGTAGGTAATTATGCTATCAGTTAAACCTGATACACACAACACTATATAATTGAAGGTTTAACCCTTCAAAACTAAACAAAAAGTCCAAAGCGAAGTTCGAAAGTAATGAGCTTTATGTTTCTACAGTTGTTGTAGAAAATAACTGCTCCTTAGAAAGGAGGTGATCCATCCCCACCTTCCGGTAGGGATACCTTGTTACGACTTCACCCCAATCATCTGTCCCACCTTCGGCGGCTGGCTCCAAAAGGTTACCTCACCGACTTCGGGTGTTACAAACTCTCGTGGTGTGACGGGCGGTGTGTACAAGGCCCGGGAACGTATTCACCGCGGCATGCTGATCCGCGATTACTAGCAATTCCGGCTTCATGCAGGCGAGTTGCAGCCTGCAATCCTAACTGAGAGTGGCTTTATGGGATTCGCTCGGCCTCGCGGCTTTGCTGCCCTTTGTACCACCCATTGTAGCACGTGTGTAGCCCAGGTCATAAGGGGCATGATGATTTGACGTCATCCCCACCTTCCTCCGGTTTGTCACCGGCAGTCACCTTAGAGTGCCCAACTGAATGCTGGCAACTAAGATCAAGGGTTGCGCTCGTTGCGGGACTTAACCCAACATCTCACGACACGAGCTGACGACAACCATGCACCACCTGTCACTCTGTCCCCCGAAGGGGAACGTCCTATCTCTAGGAGTGTCAGAGGATGTCAAGACCTGGTAAGGTTCTTCGCGTTGCTTCGAATTAAACCACATGCTCCACTGCTTGTGCGGGCCCCCGTCAATTCCTTTGAGTTTCAGCCTTGCGGCCGTACTCCCCAGGCGGAGTGCTTAATGTGTTAACTGCGGCACTAAGGGTATCGAAACCCCTAACACCTAGCACTCATCGTTTACGGCGTGGACTACCAGGGTATCTAATCCTGTTTGCTCCCCACGCTTTCGCGCCTCAGCGTCAGTTGTAGGCCAGAAAGTCGCCTTCGCCACTGGTGTTCCTCCACATATCTACGCATTTCACCGCTACACGTGGAATTCCACTTTCCTCTCCTACACTCAAGTCCCCCAGTTTCCAATGACCCTCCACGGTTGAGCCGTGGGCTTTCACATCAGACTTAAGAGACCGCCTGCGCGCGCTTTACGCCCAATAATTCCGGACAACGCTTGCCCCCTACGTATTACCGCGGCTGCTGGCACGTAGTTAGCCGGGGCTTTCTGGTTAGGTACCGTCAAGGTGCCAACCTATTTGAATGGCACTTGTTCTTCCCTAACAACAGAACTTTACAATCCGAAGACCTTCATCGTTCACGCGGCGTTGCACCGTCAGGCTTTCGCCCATTGCGGATGATTCCCTACTGCTGCCTCCCGTAGGAGTCTGGACCGTGTCTCAGTTCCAGTGTGGCCGATCACCCTCTCAGGTCGGCTACGCATCGTTGCCTTGGTGAGCCATTACCTCACCAACTAGCTAATGCGCCGCGGGCCCATCTCACAGTGTTAGGATAAATCCCAACTTTTACAATAGAACCATGCGGTTCCGTTGATCATCCGGTATTAGCTTCGGTTTCCCGGAGTTATCCCAGTCTGTAAGGCAGGTTGCCCACGTGTTACTCACCCGTCCGCCGCTGATCTCATAAGAGCAAGCTCTTATTTGATCCGCTCGACTTGCATGTATTAGGCACGCCGCCAGCGTTCGTCCTGAGCCAGGATCAAACTCTCCAAAAAATTGTTGAGTTCGATGTCTCTGACATCAAGCCAAATTTTGGCTAATTTTTAAATCTTATTGACGGGATATCCTTTCACCAATCGTATATACGACTAATGTGTCTATCCCACTTCGCTTGGCTTTTTGTTTAGTTTTCAAAGGTCAAAACTTGATGTTGTTGTTTTTTAGCAACTCTTATACTATATCAGAATAATAATTTGCTGTCAACAACTTTTTAACACTAACGTCGTTGTTCTTTCTTAACGACAGAATTATATAATACCATAATGAAACTTTCATATCAATAGTTATTTTTATTTTTTTTCTAAACCGTTGTTCTGATATGACTTGGACAATTAATATAACATTTCTCCACCAGAGAAGCAAAGGTACATTTTGGTATTAAAATAGTTTCACGGTGAGTATTCGGACTCGAAGGTGAAACATCATTACTAGATGATTCATTTTATTTTTACAATATAAAAGGAAAGGTCTATTGATATAGATGCATTTGATCAATAGACCTTTCCTTTTATTTGGCTACAGCCTTTTTAGTATTATTTCGTAAATTTTTCTAACGCTTTTTGTGCGGCCATTTGCTCTGCTTCTTTTTTTGAACGTCCAGCGCCAATTCCAAGAAGTTTATTTTCTAACCATACTTCAGAAACAAATTCTCTAGCATGAGCAGGGCCTCTCTCTTGTACTATTTTATACTGTATTTGACCTTGTCCTTCTCGTTGGACCAGCTCTTGTAATTGGCTTTTATAGTCCATCATATCAGAAAATGCTCCATCCGCTATTTTGGGATAGACATTAACTTTAAGGAAGTCATAAACAGCATCCATTCCAAGATCTAAGTAAAGTGCTCCTACAAATGATTCAAATACATCAGCTAGCAACGCTGGTCTTTTTCGACCACCCGTCATTTCTTCTCCTTTACCGAGTAAAACGCGTTCGCCAAACTTGAGTTCGTCAGCTATTTTTGCTAGTGATGGCTCACATACGATGGCAGCTCTGAGTTTGGTCATCTCTCCTTCACTCATGTTCGCATAGTTTTTGAACAAATATTGTGAGATGGCCAATTCCAAAACAGCATCGCCTAAAAATTCAAGCCTTTCATTATCATCATGTGGTCGAATCCGGTGTTCATTTACATAGGAAGAATGAGTAAAAGCTTGAATATAAATATCAACATTAGTCGTTTTAACTTCTAGACTAGTTAAAAAATCTTTATACTCTAATTTTAGTTGATCAGAAATTTTCATCTTTTTAGCTTGCCTTTTTACTCCCCTACGCTGTATTTTTCTTGTTTGTTGCATGAGAACCCCCATCGCTTCTCTGTTATATTATTTTTTTGAAAGCCCAAGCCCTAACGTAAGGGCTTGGGTAAGGAAAACTATTGTTGACGCTCTATGTAATCAATAACGTCACCTACAGTTGAAATTTTCTCAGCATCTTCATCGGAAATTTCTAAGTCGAACTCATCTTCAAGTTCCATTACTAGTTCAACTACATCCAAGGAGTCTGCACCTAAATCTTCTTTAAAAGTAGCTTCAGGTTTAATTTCTGATTCATCTACACCCAGTCTGTCTGATACAATTTTTGCAATACGATCTATTACTGCTGCCATATGTAGCTCACCTCCTCTCAGACATTATAGGATAAAATAGAAGAAATTACTAGTTTGTTTTTTACATAACCATACCGCCGTCTACATGCAGTGTTTGACCTGTCATATATGCAGATGCATCGCTTGCTAAGAAAGCGACAACTGATGCTACATGTTTAGGTGATCCTAACTTAGACAGTGGAATTTGTTTAAGCATTTCTTCTCTCATGTCTTCACTAAGAGAATCGGTCATATCAGTTTCGATGAAACCAGGTGCCACCGCATTTACATGTATATTACGATTCGCAAGTTCTCTAGCCATTGACTTTGTTAAACCAATAACCCCAGCTTTACTAGCAACGTAATTTGCTTGACCTGCATTCCCTAATACTCCAACAACAGAAGAAATATTAATAATACGACCATAACGCTGCTTCATCATTGGTCTTGTTACTGCTTTTGAACAATTGAAAACACCTTTTAAATTCGTATTTATGACATCATCAAAATCAGCTTCCTTCATACGCATTACTAATGTGTCTCTAGTAATTCCAGCATTATTTACAAGGATTTCAACCGATCCTAACTCCTCTATAGCAGATTTCACCATCGCTTGAACTGAGTCAGCGTCTGCAACATTTGCTTGTATTGCAATAGCATTTACACCATAGCTCTTACATTCTTCAGCAACCTCTTCAGCCTTTTCTTTGTTTCCTGAGAAATTAACTACTACATTAGCACCTTGTTTAGCTAGTTCTATACATATTGCCTTCCCTATTCCTCTTGAACCACCAGTCACTATTGCATTTTGCCCTTTCATTACGAATCATCTCCCCCTAAAGTAGTTAAAGCCTTCTCTAGTGTTTCTTGATCAAAGACGGGTAAAACCGTTGCACGTCTAGATACCTTTTTCACTAAACCGCTAAGAACTTTCCCAGGGCCCACTTCAATAAATGTATCTACCCCATCATTTACTAGGCGATGTAATGTATCCTCCCATAAAACAGGAGAGTAAATTTGTTCAAATAGGAGCTGTCGAATCATCTCACTATCTTTTACTACATCAGCTGTAACGTTAGCAACAACTTGTATTTGTGGTGCATGTATTTGAATGCTGTCTAAATGCTCCTTCATTTTTTCTGCAGCTGGTTTCATTAATGAAGAGTGAAACGGCCCACTCACAGAAAGAGGTATCACTCTTTTTGCCCCTTTTTCCTTCGCTAACTCAGTAGCAGCTTGTACACCTTCTACCGTCCCTGAAATAACAATTTGACCGGGACAGTTGAAATTTGCTGGTTCTACAATATTTGACGCCTTTGTTGCCTCTATCGTTAGTTCGGTAAGCTCGTCCCTTTTCATTCCTAAGACTGCAGCCATTGTTCCTTTTCCTTTAGGAACTGCTTGCTCCATCCATTGCCCTCTTTTCCGTACAGCAACACAAGCATCTTGAAAGCTCATTGCTCCCGCAGCTACTAAGGCAGAATATTCTCCTAAACTATGTCCCGCAGCATAATCTGGATTGACTCCTTTACTTTTTAGGACTTCCCAAATACTAATGCTAGTCGTTAATAAAGCTGGTTGCGTATTTTCTGTTTTTTTTAGTTCTTCTTCATCTCCAGAAAAAATTAAACTAGACAAAGATTCCCCTAAAACATCGTCTGCTTCGTTATAAATGTTCTTCGTTTGTTCATATAAATCGAATAGTTCTTTCCCCATCCCAACTTGTTGTGAGCCTTGTCCAGGAAAAAGTAAAGCTATTTTCCCCATAGTATCTACTCCTTCCCCTCTTCGTTTATTTCTAACTCTTTACGTATAGTTTCAACCACATTTTCTTCATGCATCGTATGAGCTTGTTTAATGGCACTAAAAAAGCCGCGATCATCTGAAGAACCATGTGCTTTTATTATTGGTGCATCAAGGCCAAAAAGACCTGCGCCTCCATATTCTGAGTAATCCATCTTTAGTTTGACTTGTTTAAAGGCAGGTTTTAAAATCCCGGCTGCCAATTTATTTTTTAAAGAAGAAGTTAGTTCCTTTTTTAAAATAGTAAATAATGAAAGTGCAGTTCCTTCAATAGATTTCAAAACTAAATTACCAGAAAATCCATCGCACACTACAACATCAGCAACACCTTCAAGTAAATCTCTTGCTTCAACATTACCTACAAAATTTAATGAGCTTTCACTTAAAAGTGTATAGACTTCTTTAGATAGTTCCGTTCCTTTCCCTGGTTCAGATCCTACATTCAGTAAACCAATTCGAGGTTGTTTCACTTTACGTACCTTCTGCATATATATGCTACCCATTAATGCATATTGATAAAGGTGTGATGCTTTCGCTTCCATATTAGCACCAACATCCAACAACAAAAAACCTTCGCCTCCTAGTGTTGGTAGCATAGGAGATAATGCTGGACGCTCAATCCCTTTGATTCTTCCAACTCCAAGTAAACCAGCTGTCATCAATGCACCTGTGTTACCAGCTGATATCGCTGAATCAGCCTTACCTTCTTTCACTTGTTGTACCGATAAAACCATAGAGGAATCCTTTTTACGCCGAACTGCTTTCACAGGAGAATCTTCTCCTTCTATCACAACGTCTGTATGTAAAATTTTCACCCTATCTGATGGGTCTATAAATTTTTTAATTTCGTTCTCTTTTCCAATTAAAATAATTTCTAAGTCGCTATATGTTTCGAGTGCTAGTTTACATCCATTAATAATACTTTCCGGGGCATTATCTCCACCCATTGCATCGACTGCAAGCTTCATTTAGCACCATCCTTTATTTATTGTTCTTGACGAAACATGGCAAACTCACCATGAAACACTAATTCTTTCTCTACAAAGCTATTGACTTCTACAATCGTTCTAACATTTCCAATTTCCTTCACTTGGGCTTTTGCAATAACCCTTTCACCAACAGTTACTTGACGTTTAAATGATACGTTCGCTTTTGTTGTGAGCGCTAATTCTTCATTAATTATCGCGACAGCAAGTGAATTAGCTTGCGCAAATAAATGATGTCCACGAGCAATACCAGTTCTTGAGAAAACGTGCTCCTCTCTTACATCAAATATAGAAATTGCATGCTTATCGAGTTCTAAGTCAATTACCTCACCAATTACCTCTTCAATTGGGAGTGCTTTCACTGTGTCGTATTGTTGTTTAGCAACATGCTTAATTCGTTCACGAACTTCTGGAATATTTAACTCTAAACGATCTAAACGAATCGTTTGAACACTTACTTGAAATAATTCTGCTAATGCTTCATCCGTTATAAACGGGTTTTCTTCTATTTTTTCCTTTAACTTAGGTTGTCTTATTTTTTTAGTTACTTTCATCATTATCACATCCACACTTATAGGACTAGGTACTAATAGTAGTATATAGTTGAAATGGGACTATTTCAACTAATAATATTTTTAATCTAGTTTCTCCTCTGTAAAACTGGTTTGCTTTTTCAAGTAGTCTCTCAGTAAAGCATAATCTTCCCCGTCCCAAAAAGCTTTTGATTGAACTAATTTTACTGCATCTTGTCTAGCTACTTCTAACACTTTAAAGTCCTCTACAATATCTGCTACTTTGAATTTTGGTAACCCAGATTGTTTCGAACCAAAAAAGTCTCCTGGCCCTCTTAATTCAAGGTCCCTTTCGGACAATTCAAAACCGTTGTTTGTATCAACCATAATTTGCATTCTCTCTTTTCCCATATCCGATTTCGGATCAGCAAGTAATATACAATAAGATTGCTCTTTTCCTCTCCCTACACGCCCACGTAACTGATGTAGCTGTGCGAGACCAAACCTTTCTGCATCATAAATAACCATAAGTGTTGCATTTGGTACATTTACCCCTACCTCTACAACAGTAGTCGAAACGAGAACGGATACTTTATTACGAGCAAACTCATTCATCACTGATTCTTTTTCATCAGATGATAGTCGTCCATGCATAAGACCTATTTTATACTGTGGCAGTGCTTGAGAGAGTTGCAAATGTACATCTATTGCATTTTGGACGTCTAACTTTTCAGATTCTTCAATGAGAGGACAGATGACATATGCTTGTTTGCCAACATTTAATTGCTTGTCCATAAATTGTATGATACGAGGAAGCATATCATGCTTCACCCATCTCGTATCTACAGGAAGCCTTCCTTTTGGCATCTCATCTATCACGGAAACGTCCATGTCACCGAACGCTGAAATGGCTAATGTGCGTGGTATCGGTGTTGCAGTCATAAATAAAACATCTGGACGAATGCCTTTTTTTCTTAATATTCTTCGTTGCTCGACACCGAACCGATGTTGCTCATCAGTAATAACTAGGCCTAAGTTTTTAAAGTCTACCCCTTCTTGTATAAGCGCATGCGTTCCTAAAATAATATCAATTTTCCCTTCTCTTAGTTCCTCTAATATTGCCCTACGTTCTTTCACTTTAGTAGAACCTGTTAATAATTGCACTTTTATTCCGAAAGGCTCGAGTAAATCAACTAGTGACTCCTTATGCTGTTCTGCCAAAATCTCTGTAGGAACCATCAAAGCGCCTTGTAATCCAGCTTGAATCACTGCAAATAAAGCACAAGCAGCAACTACCGTTTTCCCTGATCCTACATCACCTTGAAGTAGTCGGTTCATCCGATACTCACTTTGAAGATCTTTTAATATCTCGTCGATCACTCTTAATTGTGCATTAGTTAAAGGAAACGGTAGCTTTGTTTTAAATTCCTCAATGACATTTTGTGAAAAAAATTTTTTTTGTCCTTGAACAGCTTCTCGTTCTTTCTTTCGAAACAATTGCATTTTTAACTGAAATAGCAAAAATTCTTCATAAATCATTCTTCTTTTAGCTTGTTTCAATTTTTCTATAGACGTAGGGAAATGAAGCTGGTGAATGGTCTCCGCACGCCCCATTAACCGGTAAGAAGTTAAAAGCTGAGAAGGTAATATTTCTTCCATTTGACCTTCAAATTGGGTAAAAGCTTGTTGAATGATTTTTCTTAATGCTGTAATTTTTAGGTTCCCTCTAATAGAATAAACAGGTTCTAAGCCTTCGTTAACGTTATTTTCTGTAGTTTTTAATGTTCCACCAGATAACATCAACCTATGCCGATCAAATTTACCACTTAAAGTAATAACCTCACCTAATGAAATCTGTCTTTTTAAATACGGTTGGTTAAAAAACACAGCCTGCAGTAAGAGACCGTCCACGAGAACGCGAACGGTCAAGCGAGATTTATTTTTACCGTAAAAGCGTAATAACGGTTCACTGTGTACTGTTCCTCTGACTGTTATTCTTTCCTCATGCTCCGCTTCTGTAACACGCCTTACTGCATGATCTTCGTACCTAAATGGAAGATGTTCAATTAACTGTTGAACTGTCTCTATCCCCATATTCTCTAATTGTTCCACCATCCGTGGGCCAACGCCATGAATTTTAGACACGGGTTGATTCATCATTATCACACCTACACCTTTTTTGTTGAAAAACCGAAAATTTCTTCTTGGTATCTCCGACCTGTTGGCGTTGCTGCTAAACCACCTTCTGCAGTCTCCTTCAGTGCAGATGGCATCGCTTCTCCAATTCTATACATCGCGTCAATTACTTCATCGCAAGGTATTCGACTCGTAATACCTGCTAATGCTAGGTCAGCTGACACGATTGCATTTGATGCACCTGCTGCATTTCTCTTTACACAAGGAACCTCTACGAGTCCAGCTACGGGGTCACAAACAAGACCTAACATATTCTTTAAAGAAATGGCCATTGCTTCTGCACTTTGTTGCGGTGTTCCTCCAGCCATTTCTACAACAGCTGCAGCTGCCATTCCTGTTGCAGATCCTACTTCTGCTTGACAACCACCAGCCGCACCAGAAATAGAAGCATTATTTGCAACAACAAATCCAAATGCACCACTTGTAAATAAAAATCGAATCATTTGTTCTCTCGTAGGCTTTAGCTTTTCTTTCACTGCAAATAAAACACCAGGAACTACACCTGCAGAACCAGCAGTTGGTGTAGCACAAATAGTTCCCATTGCAGCATTGACTTCATTTGTAGCCATCGCCTTTGCAACAGCATCTAATAGAAGGGGGCCTGCTAGCGTTTCGTTTGACTGAATGTATTCATAAAGCTTTTTTCCATCTCCACCAGTTAAGCCTGATACCGATTGAACTTGTTCTGTGATGCCCCTATGCACAGCTTTCTCCATAACGGATAAATTCTTATCCATCTGGGAGAAAACATCATTCCTCGATCGGTCATATTGCTCCATTTCTTGCCTTATCATTATTTCTGAAATACTAATATTTTCAGCTTCCGCTAAAGATACTAATTCTTTAACATTACGAAACATAGCTGTCTCCTCCTAGGTGCCTTTTCAAATCACTCATGAATTTTTGTAACTTTACTTACATGGTCCAAAGTTTCTACTTCCTTTAAAATTACTTCGCTCACATTTTGGTCTATCTCTATCACCATTAACGCTTCCTTACCTACTTCTTTACGCGATACTTCCATATGACCAATATTTATTTCGTGTTTTGCTAAGAGTGTAGATACAGACGCAATAGCACCAAAACGATCGTTATGAACGACTAAAATTGCTGGATGGTTTCCGCTTAAACGTAGTTTAAAGCCATTTAACTCTTTTATTTCTACTTTTCCACCACCTATAGAAACCCCTACTAGTTCCATTTCGTCACTATTATTTCCTAATCTAACTTTCACTGTATTTGGATGATCAAGTTGAGCGTCCTCTTCATGAAAGGTAAAAGCTAAACCACGTTGATCTGCAATTTCTTTTGCTTCTGTAATTCGATTATCAAATGTATCAAAACCTAAAACACCACCAATGAGCGCTACATCTGTGCCGTGCCCTTGATATGTTTTTGCAAACGAACCGTATAAATGAAAACTTACCCATGTTGGTTCCATTTGAAAAAGCTGCCTTGCAACTAGTCCAATTCTTGCTGCTCCAGCTGTATGTGAACTTGATGGTCCAACCATGATTGGGCCGATAATATCGAAAACACTTCTATATTTCATAGTAGCCTCCTCTAGATGCCTCGTCTTTATGTCACTTCTATCTATATAGTATCAAAATTATATTAACTAAGCTACGAAACTAGCACTTTTTGAACAATTGTACGAGTAAATTTCCACTACAACATTTTTTAGAATGGCTACGTTAAATTATGTTGTTTGTTTTCACTTCAGGAGGCTCAATTGTAGTGGGCTATGCTTTGAGGGACTAAAAAAATAAACATCGAAGTGCACTTAAAAAGTGGTGTCCTCAAATATCGCCCTTTTTCAGTGCCCTTAAATCTGGAACTTTTTCGTCCCTATAACCGACCGATGTGATCTTCAAATAATACTATTTCCGCCGGTGTCTCACACCTTTTGTGAAAATCAACGTTACCTTATATCAGATCCTATAGAAAAAAATATCACTACAGGAAGGGCTCCTATAGTGATATTTTTTATTATATATGTTTCCAAGTAATATTTATACTTTGGTAAACGTGATAGCTATCGTTCCAGGACCTACATGCGTTCCAATAACAGGGCCTATATTGGTGATAACTGTATCTTTAACATTGAAGTGTTCTTTTAATTTGCTCATAAGTTGTTCTGCTTCAGATACCGCATTGGCGTGAGATATACCAATATTTACAGCAGATTGCCCATAGCGATTTGTGAACTCATCAATAATTTTTGCCGTCGCCTTCTTTTGTCCCCTAACCTTATCATGAGGGTACACTTCCCCCTCTTCAGTCAGTGATAATATAGGCTTTATTTTTAATAAGGACCCTAACACAGCTGAAGCCTTTCCAATTCTTCCATTTTTCTCAAGATACTCTAAAGTATCTACCATAAAGAATACTGTAGTATCTTGTAACAGTTCATCTATTCGAGCAAGACATTCCTCTTTAGATGCACCGTTGTTAGCTAGTTTTGCAACTTCAACTACAATAATCCCTATTGCATAGGAAGCTCTTTTTGAATCGATTACTGTTACAGGGATCTCATCACCAAGTGTCTGAGATGCAATATAAGCTGATTGAAATGTTCCACTTAGTTTAGAAGATAAGTGAATAGAAATAATGTCCGATTGCTTGTCTTCCTCGTGAATGCGACGATATTCCGTTTCAAATTGATGTGGCGTTGGCTGAGATGTTGTAGGAATTTGTTCAGCTTCCTTTAATTTTTTGTAAAATTGATCGGAATTTAAATTTACTCCATCCTCAAATGTCTCTTCACCAAAATGAACCTTTAGTGGAACTACTGATATGTTCAAACTTTCTTGAAGATCCTTAGGAATATCTGCAGTGGAATCGGCAACGATACGAACTTTCCCCATCAAAAACACCTCCTCATATTTAGCCACTTACTCCACTGAAATGATGTAGGAATATAGTGGTTGATTACCTTTATGCACCTCGACTTCAACATCCTCAAATGCCTGCTCTAAGTAAGCTACAATTTTTTCTGTGTCTTCTTCGGAACGGTCTTCTCCATAAATGATTGTGACTATCTCACTATTTTCATCAACCATTTTGTTTAACAGTTCTTTGGCTACTTCATGTACATCAGGTAAGGTAGACACAATGTCTTTCTCATATATACCCATGAAATCACCTTTTTTTATTTGAACACCATTCAAACTAGTGTCTCGTACCGCATAAGTAACTTCCCCTGTTTTAATACCACTTAAAGCGTCTTGCATTACTGATTTATTAGAATCTAAAGTATCTACAGGGTTAAATGCCAATAATGCTCCAAGTCCTTGAGGAACGGATTTAGAAGGAACAACAACAACATCTAGGTCAGAAACTGATGCTGCCTGCTCTGCAGCCATAATAATATTACTGTTATTAGGTAGCAATATAATTTTATCTGCATTTGCTTCCTCAATAGCTTTAACAAAGTCCTCGGTAGATGGGTTCATCGTTTGTCCACCTTCGATTACTTTTTTTGCACCAAGTCCTTTAAATAAATCAGCAATACCTTGTCCCATTGCAACTGTTACAATAGCATATTCTGTTCGCTTATCTTTTTCCTTAGAAACAGGTGCGTTTCCGATTGGTTCATTTGCTAAAATGGAAGTGTGCTGTTCTCGCATATTTTCAATTTTTACATTGACAAGCGCACCAAACTTTTGTGCCGCCGATATGACATTACCTGGATATTCAGCATGGATATGTATCTTTAGTAAATCTTCATCAGAGACGACGAGTAATGAATCACCATACTGGCTCAACTCTTCACGGAACCCTTGCTCTGTAAATGGGTTCTCTTCAACCTTATCCTGTTCAAACTTGACCATTACTTCTGTGCAATAACCAAATTCAATATCTTCTGTTGATAAATGACTCTGAGCAGATTGGTGATGCTCAACTTGAACAAGCTCTGACATGCTCGGTGCTTGTTGAATGAGATCAACTACCTTCTCCCCTTTTAGAACTGCAAGAAATCCTTCATATATTGTCACTAGTCCTTGCCCGCCGGAATCGACTACACCTACTTCTTTTAGAACCGGTAAAAGGTCTGGTGTTCTTTTTAGAGATGCTTTCGATTCTTTCACAACAGTTTCCATTAATGCTATTGCATCATCACTCTTTTTTGCAAATTCAACTGCCTGTTTAGCGGCATCCTTTGCTACCGTAAGAATCGTTCCTTCTACAGGCTTCATGACAGCTTTATACGCCATGTCTACACCATACTCTAAAGCCTTACTTAAATCTTTAGCTGTTATTTCTTCTTTACCCTCTACAGATTTAGAGAAGCCACGGAATAGCTGAGAAAGAATAACCCCAGAATTTCCACGTGCACCCATGAGTAGCCCTTTCGCAAAAGCTCCAGCAACTTTTCCTACATGATCTGTACTATTTCCTTTTACTTCTTTTACACCAGAAGTGATAGTTAAGTTCATATTTGTCCCTGTATCACCATCTGGAACTGGGAATACGTTTAATGCATCAATGGTTTTAGCATTGTTGGATAGATTGTTAGCACCCTCAATTAACATATGTGCAAACATTTCTCCTTCAATTCTCTTGATCGTCACGAATGTTCCTCCTTACACTATGGGTTAGTTACGCGTACACCTTGTACAAAAATATTTACTGAATCAACTTGTAAGCCTAACATTTGTTCTAATTGATATTTCACCTTCGATTGGACGTTGTGAGCAATTTCAGAAATTTTAGTTCCATAGCTAACAATAATATACATATCAATATGAATTTCTTCGTCATTTAATTCACGAATCACTACGCCTCTACCTAAGTTTTCCTTCCCCAAGAGGTCAGTGATACCGTCCTTCAATTGTTTTTGGGAAGCCATTCCTACTATACCATAGCAGTCAATAGCTGCTCCTCCTGCAATAACGGCAACCACTTCTTTTGAAACGTCAATTTTTCCATAATTCGTTTTCATTTCGATGGTCATGCAAATGCCTCCTTTGGGTTTTACCTTATAACTATGGCTATTTTACTATAAACATCATTAATTTTAAAGAAGTTACAAATAAGTACTATTATTTACTTTACGTATTGTCATTATTGAAAATAACTTTAGCCATAGGAATAACACGTATCTATCATTATTACAACGTAACTTTATAAACATGTCAAGGGAATTTCCTTGAAAGATTAGATAAATTAACTTGAAATCTCTTCTACGTTATGCTAAGATTACGTAGTGTTTTTTATTCATCATCGAATAAAACGGTTTACTTCTCGGGATGTGTGAAGGAGGGAAAATTATGTCACGTAAGTGTGTTATTACTGGTAAAGGACCACGTTCTGGTAACAAACGTTCTCATGCATTAAATGCTACTAAACGTCGCTGGGGTGCTAACGTACAAAAAGTACGTATTATGGTTGACGGCAAGCCGAAGCGCGTATACGTATCTGCAAGAGCTTTAAAATCAGGTAAAGTAGAACGTGTATAATTGAAATGACATTAAATTGGGATTACTATTCCTTATTTATTTTTGAATAGTAGTTGTACTAAAAAACGGCGCTTACCGCGCCGTTTTTTTCCTTTTTTTGAAAAAATTATGGCTACTCACCAAGAATTCTTGGCGAAAGCCTAATAATAGCTCCTTGCTCAAAAACTTAAGAGAACAAGTGTAAAATAAATCCCTCTTATATGATACTAGCTCTTTTTAAATGCGCCTAAACACGCTTTTACAAAGCCTCCGATGAACTTAGGTAGTTTAATCGTATAAAACTTCATTTTTCCCCCTCCTCGAATGAGCTGCCCTGCGAGTTTTAAGGACATGATGAGTTTAACGTGCATCGTTATTATCCATTATATTCATGCAGATAAAAATAGTACCTATTTTCTATAGAAATCCTTTTATATTTTTAAAATAATTATATAAATGTTTTTTAGTAACTTTTTACCGCATGTAATTCCTCTTTCAATTTAGTCTATTCCCTATATCATTTAATGTGAAAAAACCGTTTCGACTTTCTTAAAGTCTTAACAATAACGCTACTGACTGTTATATATTTTTTCTCGTAACTCTATAAAGCACAACAACTCAGCCTCAGAGGCCACTGAAAAAGTGGTGTTCTTTAAAGGCACTGAAAAAGTGGCGTTCTTTCACTTTTTAAGTGCCCTCAAGTAAACTAGGCTAACTAAACAGATACAGGAAACATAGAGCGTGTAGGCGATTCAATGTGCACTAAAAGAAGGAAGACAAGTTTAGAGTAGAAAGTACAAAAAAGGATGAAGAAAAAGTATTTGAATTTTTCTTCACCCTTTTTATTATTTCATTTAGTGAGAACGGATTAATACGACATATTGCCTCTAATATTCTCGATTGCCGTTCTGCGATTTTTACTATTGTAAATTGCAGATCCAGCAACTAATACATTTGCACCAGCTTCTATACATTGACGAGCTGTATCTGGATTAACACCGCCATCTACTTCTATATCAATATCTTTTTCAACCTTAGAAACTAATTCTTTCACTTGTACAATCTTTGGGATGACTGAAGGGATGAATGACTGCCCACCAAAACCAGGGTTAACAGTCATTAATAATATTAAATCAACATCCTCTATAATATGATAAAGGGAAGAAATTGGCGTAGCAGGATTTAAAACTACACCTGGTTTTACACCTAAGTCTTTAATATGTTGAATTGTTCTATGCAGGTGGGGAGTCGCCTCTACATGAACACTAATAATATCTGCTCCTGCTTTTGCAAAATCCTCAATAAATAAATCAGGATTCTCAATCATTAAGTGAACATCAAGAGTAAGTTTGGTTAATGGACGAATAGCGTTTACCACTAGCGACCCCATCGTTATGTTGGGCACAAAGTGGCCATCCATTACATCAATATGAATGTAATCAGCCCCCCCTTTTTCCACATCAATGATTTCCTCTCCTAGTTTTGAAAAATTAGCAGATAAAATGGAAGGCGCAACTTTTATCATACTAGTACCTCCGCTTCTGTGATTTTATCTCATCTAAAAATTGTAAGTAATGTTCATAACGATAAGTTGCAATTTCTGCAGAGGAAACTGCTTCTTTTACTGCACACTTCGGTTCATTTACATGTGTGCACCCTCGAAATTTACAATCATTTATTCTATTTCTCATCTCTGGGAAGTAAAGACTCAAATCCTCTGCTTCCATTCCTTGAAAATCTAAGGAGCTAAAACCAGGTGTATCCGCTACGTAACCACCTTCATCTATTTTAATGAGCTCCACGTGCCTCGTTGTATGCTTCCCTCTACCTAAATGTTTAGAAATCGGTGCCGTTTCAATATTTAATTCAGGTCTAAGCGCATTTAATAATGATGATTTCCCTACACCAGATTGTCCAGCAAAAACGGAAACGTGACCGATTAAATATGGTCGAAGATCTTCAATTGTTTCCTCTACGAAAATTGATGTACTAACAACTTCGTAATCAAGACTCTTATAATAGCTCTTATACTGCTGCATTTCTTCACCTTTGACTTTTTCTAAAAGGTCAATTTTAGACATACAAATAATCGGTGAAATCTGATTTGCCTCGACATGGACTAAAAATCGGTCAAGCAACAAAGAACTGAAAGCTGGCTCTTCTGTCGAAAAAACAAGAATAGCTTGATCTACGTTGGAGATGGGCGGCCGTATTAATTCATTTTTTCTTTCATTTACTTCTAACAAATATCCATCCGTTTTATTTTCAGCTTCAAACTCTACCCAATCACCTACTAATGGCGTGATCTTCCTTTTTCTAAAATTCCCTCTTCCTCGGCACTGAAAAATGCCTTCTTCATTTTCAACGTAATAAAATCCAGCCAACGCTTTAATAATTCTACCTTGCGCCATCCGTACCTCCAATTTTAACCAAAGAAATTCCTCCTTATTTTTTTGTTATTCATATTCTTTCAGTTCTTCGTAAGTGTATTCATGCTCTGCAAATTCTTCTCCATTCACATATAGGAGGATAAATCCAGAGGCATTTGGTGCAACCGTCATAGGAATATAAAACTGTTCGTTGCTTGTAATATCCCTATCTACAACACGTCTTGGCGTACTATTATTCATATCAATAATGGAAATACGAACACTATAAGATTCGTTATCTTCCTCTTCACCTTCGTCCTCACCTAATATATCCTCTATTTCATCGTAATCTACCGGATACGGTACCGTTACTGTAATTGGCAAATCTTCAGGTTCTTCCTCTGGTTCAGGACCAAGTGAAAAGATAACCTTCACCTCTGTTTGTTCTCTTATTTCCGTTCCTCGATCAGGATTTTGTGAAATCACTCTTCCTTTTTCAATGGAGGGGTGATATTGTTCCTCATCTAAATGTAAAATTAAAAGCGGATGACTTGCTAGGGAATCAATAACTTCATCTCTATTTAATCCGTTTAAGTTAGGCATTACAAATGTTGGCCTCTGGCTCAACGTTATCGTAACGATTGTTTCACCTGGAATGATTAACTCTCCAGCTTCAGGACTTTGCCTTAATACTGTGTCATCATCATGGTCAGATGATTCTTCGTACTCCCATTCTATTTCTAAAAAGTCTTCTAATACCCTTTCTACCCAATCTCTTGATGCTCCTACTACATCAACCATTGGCTCAGGTTCAATACCATCACTGACGATGACATCAACTGTATAACCAACCTTTACAAGCGTTCCTGCAGAAGGTGTATGTGCTATTACATGACCTTTTTCTATTTCATCACTATAACGATCTTCACGATTCACCTCTAGTTCTAATTCAGTCAATATGTCATATACTTCCTCGTATTCCATTCCAACTAAATCATCTGGTATCTCAACGTCGTCTACATGTAGTAATCTAGGAATCAGTGAAAATGCCAAATAAATGATACCAACTAAAAAGAATGCGATTAAAAGGCTTAATGTAATCCAAAATTTTCTTGTTTTTTTCTTTTTACCCTTCTTGTTCTTTTTTTCTTCTACATTGTCCTCTGTTTTTTGATGTTCAACTGTTTGTTGATTGTCATCTAGTTTTACGCCATTACCAATAACTGGAACAGCTCTAGTGGCTTCATCATCTTTGATCGGAATATGTAGCCTTTTTTCTGCATTGCGTGTGTGATCAAAAACGGTGTGAATATCAGTCACCATTTCACCTGTTGTTTCATATCGATCTTGAGGGTCCTTTGCAGTAGCCTTTATAACCACATTTTCAACACTTTGTGGAACTGACGGATCATTATCTCTGATTAATGGTAATGTGCTTTGTAAGTGTTTAATAGCTACAGACACTGCGGTATCACCACTAAAAGGCACCTGACCAGTAAGCATTTCGTACATGACGATCCCTAGTGAGTAAATGTCAGATTTGTAGGTCACATGTCCACCACGAGCTTGTTCAGGTGACAAATAGTGTACAGATCCTAGTACAGAGTTAGTATGCGTAATAGTAGCATCACTTATTGCTCGTGCAATACCAAAATCGGTAACCTTTGCCGTTCCCCCTTTTCCAATGAGAATGTTGTGTGGCTTAATATCTCGATGGATAATATGGTTCTCATGAGCATGTTCAATTGCGGCTGTAATTTGCTCCATAATATGTATTGCTTCATGGACATGTAGCTTACCCTTTTGTTGTATATAGTCTTTTAGTGTATATCCTGATACGTATTCCATCACTATAAAGTAAAGCTTGTCCTCTTCACCTACATCATAAATATTGACGACATTAGGGTGAGATAGACTAGTAGCAGCTTGTGCCTCTCTACGAAACCTTTTAATAAAATCTTCATCATCAGAAAACTGTGGCTTCAGTACTTTAACAGCAACATCTCGGTCTAGAATAATATCTCTAGCTAAATAGACATCTGCCATACCTCCGCCACCAATCGGTCTAAGGATGTGGTAACGGTCGTTAATTCTTTTATTCATCATGCGTCAGCCACTTCCTTTTGCGTGATGCTATGACGTACAATTGCAATCGTAACATTATCTTCCCCACCTCTATCGTTAGCCATTTGAATGAATCCTTCAGCTATCGTGTGAAGTGGCTTATTTAAAGAAAGCATTTCATTTATATCATCATCATCAATTTTATTCGTAAGGCCATCGGAGCATAGCAGTAAAGATGATCCTTCTTCCCAATGAATTGTATCAATGTCTACTTTTATAGATGGTTCAGTACCTAGAGCTCTTAACACAACATTCTTCCTCGGATGAAACATCGCTTCTTCCTCTGTAATTTGACCAGATCGAACAAGTTCCCCTACTAAAGTGTGATCTTCCGTCATTTGCTTTAATCCAGTTGGGGACTTTAAATATATTCTTGAGTCTCCAACATGTGCGACAGAAATAAATTGGCTGTTGCAAATCGCCGCAACTAACGTTGTTCCCATACCTTCACATTCAGGATTATTTTGTGCATGTTCATATAGAGTGCTGTTCACTTCATGTATTGCATCTTCGAGCCATTTTTCTGCTTCTCCTGCAGTAAATTGAGTATCATTTTGCTTCCATTTGTTTATTAATGCTTCTTTCGTCATCTTACTAGCAACGTCTCCTGCTTGATGACCACCCATTCCATCTGCAACTAACGCAATTAATTGACCGAGATTATCTTGTTGAAAAGCACCGTCATCTTCATTATGTGGTCTTAATTGACCTACATCTGTTAAAAAAACTGCATCCATCCATTATCCCCTCGTTTCTTCATTACGCTCCTTTGCCCGAAGTTGTCCGCAAGCAGCATCTATGTCATGTCCTTGTTCTCTTCGGATAGTAACGTTTATGTCTCTATTTTTTAATGCTCGTTCAAAAGCAAAAATTTGCTCTTTTGGTGTACGAACATAATTCCTCTCCAAAACATCATTAACAGGTATTAAATTAACATGACACTTTATGTCCTTAATCAGGTCGGCTAATAATTCTGCATCCTCTATCGAATCATTAACGCCTCCAAACAAACCGTATTCAAACGTTATCCGCCTATTTGTTTTTTTAATATAATAACGAATAGCATCCATTAATTTATCTATTGGATACGCGCGGTTAATAGGCATAAGACGGGTTCTCGTTTCTGTTTTAGCTGCATGAAGTGAAATGGCAAAATTAATCTGCATATTTTCATCTGCAAACTGATAAATTTTAGGAACTACTCCACTAGTTGAAACAGTAATATGTCTCGCTCCAATATTTAAACCATTATCATGATTAATGGTTTTTAAAAATCGAATCAATTCATCATAATTGTCAAATGGTTCACCAATTCCCATTACAACAACGGAATCAACTCTCTCATCTGTATCATCTAAAAATTGCTGTGCCTTTAAAACTTGTGCTACTATTTCACCAGCTTCCAAGTTTCTTTTTAAACCACCTAATGTAGAAGCGCAAAAAGTACATCCTAATCGACACCCTACTTGTGTAGTCACACATACACTGTTGCCATATTCATGACGCATAACAACTGTTTCTATTGAATACCCATCCTGAAGTTCAAATAAAAACTTAATTGTTCCGTCTTTAGAAGTTTGGTTTGTAATAGTAGATAATGTCGTTATTGAATATTCATTCGCCAAATTATGCCGTAAATCCTTTGACAAATTTGTCATCTCTTCAAAAGAAGTTACTCTTTTTACATATAACCAATCGAAAATTTGTTTTGCTCGGAACTTTGACTCTCCAATTCCCTCTATCCATTGTATTAATTCCTCGTAAGTTAAGGAATATATAGAAGGCTTTTCGTTCGTTTTTTCTTCTTGTTTATTTTCTTGTGTTAACATCATATCCACCTTTATATAAGATTCTAGTATTTTTTAACTCTTAATGACAGAAGAAATGAAGAAACCATCAGTTGATTGTTCACCAGGGAACAACTGAATCATTCCATTTCCCTTTCCTTTACAATCATGAAAAGCTTTTGGGAGTCTGTCCATGAGTTGGTCATCAAATTGAGCATTTTCTTTTTTTTGCACAAACTGTGTAATAACCTCGTTATTTTCTTCCTTATCAACAGTACAAGTACTATAAACGAGCGTTCCACCTTTTTTCAATAACGGCCACACAGCTTCAAGGATTTCCGTTTGAATTTGAGCTAAACGGTTTATATCGCCCTCATTTTTTGACCACTTCAAGTCGGGTTTTCGTTGTATTACACCTAATCCAGAACAAGGGGCATCGACTAATATACGGTCAAATGAATGTTCCTCAAATTGCCCACTCACTTGACGTGCATCTAATTGTTCTGTATTTATAATAGAGAGATTTAATCTTTTCGCGTTTTTTTCGATCAAACCTACTTTATGTTTATGGATATCGAGCGAGACAATTTGCCCACTATTTTTCATTTTTTCTGCTATATGTGTTGATTTTCCTCCTGGTGCAGCACATGCATCTAACACTCTTTCATTTTCTTTAGGAGATAAAGCGTGGGCTACAAGCATTGACCCTTCATCCTGTACAGTAATCCAACCATCTACAAATGGTTTCGTATTAATGACAGAACCTTTATAAATTAAAACACTTTCAGGAATATTTTTACTTTGTTCCGCCTCAATTCCTTCATTTTTTAAAGCTGCAATAACCTCTTCTACACTAGCATTTAATTCGTTTACCCTTACAGAGTGAGTAGGGTGAGTTAAGTTAGCTAAAGCCATTTCTTCAGTTTTGTCAATGCCATATTGATCAATCCACCGCTTGATGAGCCACTCTGGATGACTCGTTTTTAGAGCAAGTCTCTCCACAGGGTCTTTAACAGTATCTAACTGAGGAAGTTCATTGCGTTGAATCGATCTTAAAATACCATTTACCATTCCTGAAATTCCTTGATGACCTCTCTTTTTTGCAATCTGTACCGCCTCGTGTACAGCTGCCCTATCTGGAATACGATCTAGATAAACCATCTGATAGAGCGTTAGCCTAAGTAAAACAAGAACCCAAGGTTCTAGCTTTTCTAACGGTCTTTTTGAGAAAGGTTTTAAATAAAAATCAAGCAGCTTTTGATACTGTATCGTACCATAAACTAGCTCTGTTAATAAAGGAACATCTTTTTGATTTAAATTTGACTTTTTTATCGTCTCATTAAGAAGTAAATGGCTATATGCTTGTTGCTTTTCAATTTTTAATAGTACTTCTACTGCAGTATCTCGTACATTACCTTGTTTCATCATTTTCTCCTAATTTCATACCTTTTGACCAATCCTTCCCTGCACCGAGAAGGAAAGTTTTTACATCCATTCTTTTTTTACCGGAAGGTTGCAACTCCCTCATGCTTAAAACAGAGCCATTTCCACAAGCAATTAGAATACGACCTTCTTCGACGTTTATAATAGTACCTGGTGTTTCTTTCGTTGTTTCATCCGTTTCTTCTGTCCACCAAACTTTTAACCTATTGCCGTTAATAGTAGTATAAGCCACTGGCCAAGGTGCCAAACCACGAACTTGGTTATAAATTTCTCTTGCTGTTTTATTCCAGTCAATTTTTTCTTGCTCTTTTGATATATTTGGTGCGTATGTAACTTCATCCTCTGCTTGCTCTTCAGCAACAATTGTTCCGCTTTGTATTTCCGGTAATGTTTCTAGTAATAGGGTTGCACCTAACTTGCTTAACTTGTCATGCATCGAACCAGTTGTATCATTTTCTTCTATAGGGATCGCTTTTTGAGACAAAATATCTCCGGCATCCAATTTCTCGACCATGTACATAATTGTTATTCCAGTCTCACGTTCTCCATCAATAATGGATTGATGTATTGGTGCACCACCTCGATATTTTGGTAAGAGTGATGCATGAACATTAATACAACCTAATGGTGGTATTTCTAAAAGTCCTTTTGGGAGTATTTGACCGAAAGCTGCAGTAATGATGATATCAGGTTGAACCTCCTCAACCTTCCTCCACTGTTCTTCCATTTTTATTTTCTTGGGCTGAAATACTTTAATACCATGTTCTTCAGCTGCCACTTTTACTGGTGGTGCTGTTAATTGCTGCTTCCGGCCTTTCGGTCGATCAGGTTGTGTAACAACTAATTGGACGTCGTACCCATTTTCAACTAGTTGATTTAATATTGGAACCGCAAAATCTGGTGTTCCCATAAAAACTACTTTCATGTTTTAACCTCGCTTTCAATTGTAGGCTTTACCACATTCCACCATTAGGTAAATGTGCAAATCTACATCATCATGTATGGGTTTGTATCGATCATGATAGATAAATCAGATTTATTCATTTCACTTTGATACGTTTTTAACACTTCTTGTAAAACGACAGTGATATTTGGTTCAACTTTGTATTTTATCATGCATTGATAGCGATATCTATCTTTGATCCTCGGGATAGCTGATGTTACTGGTCCATATACATAAGTGTCGGGAGATACGCTAGACTTTATAAATTTGCTGATTTTTTCTGCAACACTTACAGTATTCCCAAGGTCAGTATCACTAACATGTATGAGTATAAGATAGTAGTAAGGTGGGTGACCCGCTTGCTTTCTAATCTTCATTTCTTTCTCGAAAAAAGATACGAAATCATGTTGTTTTACATCTTGAATACTATAGTGATCTGGTGTATACGACTGAATGAGTACTTCACCTTTCTTTTGATGCCTCCCAGCTCTCCCACTTACTTGCGTTAAAAGTTGAAAGGTTCTTTCTGCTGAACGAAAATCTGGTATGTGCAACATTGAGTCGGCAGCTAATACACCGACGAGCGTAATATTAGGAAAGTCTAACCCTTTTGCAATCATTTGAGTACCTAAAAGGACATCCGCTTCACCACGACCAAACTTATTAAGTAGTTCTTCGTGTGATCCCTTTCTTCTAGTTGTGTCTACATCCATTCTAATCACACGGACACCAGACAACACTTTGTTTAACTCTTCTTCTACTTTTTGCGTACCGGATCCGAAAAAACGAATAGAGTCACCTTCACAGCTAGGACAAACATTAGGGGGTGTTTCGACATGTCCACAGTAATGACACTGAAGCGTTTGATTTGTGCGGTGGTATGTTAAAGATATATCGCAATGCGGACATTCAGCCACATAACCACAATCCCTACAAAGAATGAAGGTCGAGTAGCCCCTTCTATTTAAAAAGAGAACGATTTGTTCTTGTTTCTCTATTCTGTTAATCATGGCCTCAATAAGCGGCTCTGAAAACATGGACCTGTTTCCACTTCGTAATTCCTCACGCATGTCAATAATGTTTACCGAGGGCATTTGAACATTATTCACTCGTGTGGTCATCGTTAATAAATGATATACAGACTTTTTTGCCCTCGCATAACTCTCGAGTGAAGGGGTAGCACTTCCTAAAATTACAGGGCATGAGTAATGTTCACCGCGCTTAATTGCTACGTCACGTGCATGATAACGTGGTGCTTCTTCTTGTTTATAACTCGTTTCGTGCTCTTCATCTATAATAATAATGCCTAAATTTTCAAATGGTGCAAAAATTGCGGAGCGAGCTCCTACAGCTACTTTTACTTTTTTATCCCTTATCCTTCTCCATTCATCGTATTTTTCACCTTTTGAAAGAGCGCTATGAAGGACTGCCACTTCGGAACCGAAACGCTGTTTGAAATGTGTAACCATTTGTGGGGTTAATGATATCTCTGGAACAAGCATAATCGCTTCTTTTCCTAACTTCAACGCTTTATCAATTGCTTGGAGATATACTTCTGTTTTCCCACTACCTGTCACACCTCTTAGTAAAAACGTTTCATGTTTATTATTTTCTAGTGTGTTTATAATTGGACTCAATGCGACTGTTTGCTGTTCGGTTAGAGGTAGTGCACTCGTCCTTTTATATTCCCTTCCTTTAAAAGGGTCTCTTCTCATTTCAACCTCTTCCTTAATGAGTATCTCCTTCTCAACTAACGTACTGATGGTACTTCTTGACGTTGGGACTTTTTCAATGAGATCAACTACTGTAACTGTTTCAAAATGATTAATAAAATACTGCACTAATTCCTTTTGCTTTTTAGCGTTATTAGGTAAAGACTCACAAATTGAATGTAATTCAGTGATTGTCATATTTGGTTTTACTACAGTTCTTAATTTTTTCGTTTCTTTTGAACTTACTACAGGCTTTATATAAAGGAGTCGAGATTTCACCCCATTTAACAGCTCTTTATGTTCTCTTGGACCCGACTTTTTAATTAAGTCATTCCAATTGTACGTTTGCTCTTTTGACGAAAAAACTTTCTTTATATATGGAGTTAAATCATTCATATCGGCATCTTGATGTAACATAACAAGCTTATTATATTTCGCCTTCATTGCAGCAGGAAGCATTACTTGCAGTACATTAATATGAAAAGACAGTGTTTTCTCCTTCAACCATTGAGCTAATTGTAGTAATTCACTCGTTAATGGAGGCTCAATATCGATTAAATCTGCTATTGGCTTCAGTTTCGATTCATCAACCGAACTATTTTTGTTCACTTCGATGACAAACCCTTGTACTTTCCGAGGACCAAACGGTACAACGACCCTCATTCCAGGTAACACGATATGCATTAACGTATCTGGCACGATATAATCAAATAGCCTATCTGTATTATTCGTTGCCACATCAACTATCACTCTTGCAATCATTTTTGTTTCTCCATATAAATTTCAAGCGTGTTATCTAATAGCTTTTTAGCAGCTTCTTTTTTCGTTGTCATCGGTATATGAACAGTTTGTCCATCTCTTTTATATAAGAGAAGCTCATTCGTATCAGATTGAAATCCAGTTCCAGGGCTTATAATTGAATTTGCTGCTATCATATCAAGATTCTTATTGTTCAATTTATTCTTTGCATATGTCTCGATATTTTCGGATTCAGCTGCAAAACCTACTAGTATTTGGTTTGTGCGTTGTTCCCCTAATGTTTTTAAAATATCAAGTGTCCTTTCCATTTCTACAGTTAAGTCTCCACTTTGTTTTTTCACTTTGTGGTCGAAAGTAGTTTTTGGCCTATAATCTGCAACAGCCGCTGCTTTAATAACAATATCCTGACCTTCAAAGTGTTTTGTGACAGCGTCATACATGTCACTTGCACTCTCTACAGGAATAGTAGTAACACCATGAGGAGGCTTTATATTAGTCGGACCTGTTATAAGGATTACTTCCGCTCCCCTTTCTGCTGCTTCCTCTGCTATTGCATAACCCATTTTTCCTGAAGATCGATTCGAGTAAAACCTCACGGGATCGATTTTTTCTTGGGTTGGACCTGCGGTAACTAGTATTTTTTTCCCCTGCCAACTTTTATTTTCTAATTTAGTAAAATGACGTTGCACGACAGATAGGATATCATCTGGCTCAGCCATTCTTCCTTTTCCGACATAACCACAAGCTAAATATCCTTCATTCGGTTCAATAAACTGGTAACCGTATGCATGCAGTGTATCCATGTTCTTTTTTACAGCTGGATGTTCATACATATGTACATTCATTGCAGGTGCAATATATACCGGCACAGTAGTAGCTAGCAAAGTTGTTGTGAGCATATCATCCGCAATACCATTAGCAAGCTTCCCTATAACATTCGCCGTAGCTGGAGCAACGACTACAACATCTGCCCAGTCAGCAACATCTATATGTGCTATTTTATCTCTTTCTAGCTCTTCAAATGTATTTGTATAAACATAGTCTCGAGAAAGTGCTTGGAATGTTAGAGGTGTTACAAATTCACAAGCGGATTTTGTCATAACCACTTTCACATTGTAGTTAGCTTGTACTAGTTTACTTGTTAGCGCTGCCGATTTAAAAACGGCAATACCACCTGATACGCATAGTAAAACATTTCTCTTCTCCACAATATTCGCCTCCAGCAAATAATACTATCTTTATCTACTTACACATTACAGAAAAACGTTGAGAAAAACAATAAAGAAGAGGCGTCAAAGGTTGCTTCTTTCCCCCCCTTTGATTCCTCTTCTTCAACTACGTCATATAATACTATTTAATCTAGTTTGCCTTGCAACGTTAGTTTTTCTGCATCAATTTCTTCTAAAGCCATCCCTACATAGTTTACAGACTTTGATTTAGAAGTTTTTTGATAAGATTCAGGTTTTTCTCTAAGTTCTCTAGCTCGTTTAGATGAAACCGTTACTAACGTATACTTTGAATTAATTTTTGTCATTAAAGAATCGATTGATGGTTGTAGCATAGACTCACTCCTCCACAAGCTCTTTATATTTATCAATGAGACGTTCTTTTTTGCAATTCTCTGCTGTTACGATTGCTTTAATACGTTCTACAGCAGCCTCCACCTCATCATTTTCAACTACATAATCATATTTATCCATTAATTCAATTTCATCTTTAGCAATTGTCATGCGACTATCTATAAGATCTTTCGTTTCCGTACCTCTACCTTCTATGCGATTGCGTAACTCTTTCAAGCTAGGAGGCATTAAGAAAATAAATACTCCTTCAGGGAACGTTTCCTTTACTTGAAGTGCCCCTTGTACTTCAATTTCAAGTATTACATCATGTCCTGACGCAATGGTCTCTTCAACATAAGTTCGAGGAGTTCCATAATAGTTATCTACATATTTTGCCCATTCTAATAGTTGATTATTTTCAATCATATGCTCAAACTGTTCTTTTGTCTTAAAGAAGTAGTTTACCCCGTCTACTTCACCTGTTCTAGGGTTTCGAGTTGTTGCAGAAACAGAATAACGAATATGTGTGTCATGCTTTCGTAACGCCCCACATACCGTTCCTTTTCCAACTCCAGACGGTCCAGACAGAACAATTAGTAAACCTTTATCTCTTTTCATACTAACCCCCAGCTTTCATGATACCAACTCATCTATCATGTTTTACCATAAATGTTCACCTATATTCAAGGACTTTTATGAAATTCAGCAAATTTTTTCTGCGTCTTTCATCATAAATGTATATTTTGAATGACAAGGTGGGTAATGCAAACATATTTATTTTTTTATCTTTTGGCTATGTTAAACTTTGTTGTTGATTTTCGATTCAGGACGCTCATTGCTCTGTATATTGTGAATTGATGATCCCTGCACAAGCTCGCTTTCCGTGGGCGGCTGGTGAGCCTCCTCGACCTGCGGTCTGTGGGGTCTCACCCCTGCCTTTGATCCCACAGGAGTCTCGCTTGCTCCAATCTCATCAATTCGTTCTTAAAATATAGATTATGAATATTAATATACGATACAATCATGCTTTTTACTTTTTCAGTGTCCTCCGTTACTTATCTTTTCCGATCCCTCGAAGGGATGTGCGGTGTCACCTCTGTTACTTGAAAGCCCACTATAAGTGTGTTTCTTATAGTGGGCACGCCGCGAGAGTCGTCATTGCCGGACTTATGATAGGACACCCTCGCATTTATTATTGTCAACCGCTTTACTCTTCAGACACTTCATCTTTATTATTGAATACACGCTGCGCAACTGTTTCTGGTTGAACAGCTGATAAAATAACATGATCACTGTCAGCAATAATAACTGCACGTGTTCTTCTCCCGTACGTTGCATCGATAAGCATGTTTCGGTCCCTTGCTTCTGTAATAATTCTCTTAATAGGTGCTGATTCTGGACTTACAATGGAAATAATTCTATTTGCAGATACAATATTTCCAAACCCAATATTAATAAGACGAATATCCATTTTCATTTCCCCTAACTATATAATATGTCATTGTAGTTCATAATCTCTTTCAGTTATTCAATATTCTGTACTTGTTCCCGTATTTTTTCGAGTTCAGATTTTAAATCGACGACAGTTTGACTAATAGATACATCATTCGCTTTTGAACCGATTGTATTTATCTCTCGATTTAACTCTTGTACAAGAAAGTCTAGCTTTCTACCGACAACCTCCGATTGATTTAACACTTGTGAAAACTGTTTTAAATGGCTCTCAATTCGGGTTAGCTCTTCTTGTATGTCTGCTTTATCTGCGTATACTGCCACTTCCGTTAATATACGCGATTCATCAATATCAAGGTTTCCACTCATAAATTCTTGCACCCGTTTCATTAATCGTTCACGGTAATGTGCTTGTACTTGAGGTGCATAGTCCTTTAGTTTTTGTGTACCTTCGTCCATTTTATTAATGCGTTTATGTATATCCTCATAAAGCATTATCCCTTCTCTTTTCCTCATTTCCTTCAATTGGCTAGTAGCTTCAATCGTCCCTTCAATCACCATCGTTTCTAAAGATTCAGCTACACTGTCTGACTCTTGTACTTCAACGACATCCTCATGTAGTAAAAGCTTATCTATAGGAAAGGTTTGTGAGGTAACGTACTTACTACCAATTTCTTCGAATGCTTGATGGTATTCATCTAGCAAATCCCAGTCAACTTGTAAAGAACGATTAACTATACCCTCACCTTTTAAATTAATGAAGACATCAACTTTACCTCTTTTGACCTGCTTCAATATAATTTTCTTTAATTTATCCTCTAGAAAGAAAAATTGTCGGGGCATTCGAATATTTATTTCGCAAAATCTGTGATTTACAGCTCTCATCTCCACTGTTACGTGACAATCCCTGTTTTCCTTTAGAGTTCTTCCATATCCTGTCATACTTATAATCATTTCTATCACATCCACACTTATATTCTAAATTATTTTATCGCCTACAACAAGAGAAAGTATAAGAAACATGTATATCTACACTTAATTCCGTCTTTCTTCGTACATTAAAACATAATTTAACAAGTTATTCCAATATGAAAGTGCATAAATATTGTGAGCATTTTAGGAATTATTTCCTGTGATTATACTTCTTTGCTATAATTAATAATTAGATTATTATTTTAAAGTATTAAAATTTAAATTGTAAGTAAGTATGGGGGTTTTAATATGTCCTTCGATGGCATTGTAACAAGAGCAGTTGTTCATGACATACAAAAAGCATTAATTTCAGGAAGAATCGTAAAAATACACCAACCATATAAGACCGACTTAGTGTTGACCATCAGGGTTCACGGGAGAAATAAATCATTTTTCCTGTCAGCAAACCCTTCTTTTGCTCGCTTTCATATTACAAAGGAGAAATACGACAACCCTCAAGAGCCACCAATGTTTTGCATGTTATTAAGGAAACATTTAGAAGGAAGTGTCCTAGAAAATATTCAACAAACTGGCTTAGAAAGAATTGTGACCTTCTCTTTTAAAGGAACAAATGAAATCGGTGATGTATCGTATAAAACACTAATTATTGAACTAATGGGAAGGCACAGTAATATTCTTTTCGTTAATACGGATGACAATAAAATTATTGATAGCATTAAGCATATCCCACCCTCTCTATCTAGCTATCGCACTGTACTTCCTGGTCAGCCTTATAAGGAGCCGCCACACCTAGAAAAGCTTAATCCATTAGAGGTAACCGAGGAGGATTTACTAAAAAAGCTTGATTTCAATAAAGGAAAAATGAATGAACAATTAATACAACTCTTTAGTGGATTGTCTCCACAAGTAGTGAAAGAAATATTATCTCGTGCAAAATTTACAAATAGAGAGACGCTACCTAAAGCTTTCTTTGACGTGTTAGAACCAATAAAACAGCACAAATACACACCTCAGATGATACAAACGAACGATACAGAGGCTTTCTCTGTTATAGATCTCACACATAAAAATGGAAAAAGACAACAATTTGAAAATGTACACGATCTGTTAGATAGATACTTTTATGGTAAAGCAGAGAGGGATCGTGTAAAGCAACAGGCTCATGACTTAGAAAAATTTTTACGTAACGAATACAATAAAAATAAGAAAAAAATAAAAAAGCTTGAAAAAACATTAAAGGATGCAGATAAAGCTCAAAAGCAACAACGATTCGGTGAGCTTTTAACTGCCCATATGCACATTGTTCGTCAAGGTGACAAAGAAGTAACTGTAACTGATTATTATGACGAAAATCAAGGTACAGTAACGATACCAATTGATCCACAAAAGTCACCAGCTGATAATGCACAACAATATTTTAAACGGTACCATAAATTAAAAAATTCAGTATCGGTAGTTAAGGAACAAATTGTTGCTGCAAAAAATGAAATGAGTTATTTAGATCAACTTATACAGCAAGTAGAAAGTGCTTCACCGCGTGATATAGAAGGGATTCGTGAAGAATTAGCAGAAGAAGGATATATTAAAAAACGCCCGCAAAAAAAACAAAAGAAAAAACAAGAAAAACCTATACTTGATCACTACGTATCCTCTGAAGGTGTCGACATTTATGTCGGTAGAAATAATAAACAAAACGAGTACTTAACAAACCGAATGGCACATCAAAATGATACTTGGTTGCATACAAAGGATATTCCAGGCTCGCATGTTGTTATTCGTAGCACTGAGTTTGGAGAAACTACTCTCAACGAAGCTGCTAACTTAGCAGCATTTTATAGTAAAAGTCGTCATTCAGGTCAAGTGCCCGTTGATTACACGCTTATTCGCCATGTAAAAAAACCTAATGGTGCAAAACCAGGTTATGTAATATATGATAATCAAAATACTTTGTATGTTACACCTGACGAAGACCTTATAAGAAAACTAAAAAAATAAGCAAAAAATTGAGTCATAAGATTATTTTTAACGATCGATTTGAATGTAAGGAATGTGCTTAGTAGCCGAAGCCGCATAAAAAACAACAAAGTTTACGAAAACAGCTTTATTCAAAATCTGTATTCGAAAAGTAAAAAACAGAGGGCACTGAAAAAGTTGTATTGTACTTTTTCAGTGCCTCTTTTTTCATTATCCTGCATTTAAAACTTTAAATTGTGCTTTTACTAATGAATAGTATTCCCCTTTTTGATTCATTAACTCGTCGTGATTACCTTGTTCGATAATATTCCCTTGCTCTAATACAATAATATTATCTGCTTCTCTAATAGTAGATAAACGGTGTGCGATCATAATAGCAGTACGCCCTTCAAGAAGCTTACGCAATGCTTCTTGAATTACTTGCTCTGTTTCTGTATCGATAGACGCTGTCGCTTCATCTAATATTAAAATTTGAGGATCTGCTAATAGTGCACGGGCAAAAGAGATTAACTGTCGCTCTCCAACTGAAAGAACATTACCTCTCTCTTCAACTTCTGTCTCATATCCGTTCTTTAATTGAGATATGAACTTGTGTGCCCCTACAATTTTTGCAGATTCGATTACTTCCTTATCCGTAGCACTTGGACGACCAAAACGGATATTATCCATAATCGTTCCTGAGAAAATAAAAGTATCCTGTAATACGATACTAACCTTTTCACGTAAGCTATCTAGCGTAATATCTCTTAAATCAGTACCATCAATCGTCACTTTTCCTTTAGTAGGGTCATAGAATCTAGTTATTAAATTTACAATAGTCGTTTTCCCACTTCCTGTATGACCAACTAATGCTACAGTTTGCCCAGCATGCATCGTTAAATCGATACCTTTTAGCGCTTTTCTTTCTTCATCATAAGCAAATTCAACATTTTCAAAACGAATTTCACCATTTATATGTTGCAGTTTTTCCGCCTTAGGCTTTTCTGGAACAGAAGGACGCTCATCTAGAAACTCAAATATTCTTTCTGAAGAGGCCATCCCTACTAATAACTGATTATACACTTGCCCCAACCTTGAGATTGGCTCCCAGAACATCCCTATAAAAATAGCAAAAGTTAAGAAGTCTCCAATAGAAATAGACTCGATTTGTATGAGGTACACACCGTACCATAACAAAATTCCAGTTCCGAACGCACCACTCATTTCAACGAATGGACGAAATATAGCATTCTTCTGTGTTGCATTTCTCCACGCTTCATAGTTTTCTTTATTCATTTTTCTAAAAAAACCGATATTTTCTTTTTCTTGTGTATATGATTGTGTGACTCTAATACCTTGAATACTCTCATTCAAGTGTGAATTAATCATAGATTGTTTTATTCTTACATCCTGCCAAGACCTACGTATTTTGCGTCTTAATTTAGTGGAAATTAAAAACATAATTGGAAGGATGACCATGATCGCTAGCGTGAGTTCTGGACTTATCATAAACAATAAGAAGATGATACCACACAACATAATGACATCCATAAGTAGGTTAATAACTCCGTTTGTAAATAAATCTTGCAGTGAATTTACATCGTTTGTTACTCTCACAAGTATTGATCCAGCAGAGCGTTGGTCAAAAAAGCGATGTGAAAGCCGTTGAATATGATCAAACAACGATTTTCTTAAATCAAAAATGACATGTTGCCCAACTTTATTCATATAGTAAATTCTAATCGCATTTCCAGCCCATTGGATCAGATATAATCCAATTAATATAGTGACAATGAGCCATAAAAAGTTAAGACTACCTTCTTCTATAATATTATCAAGTGCATAACTACCAATCAGTATTGGTGCGATAAGGCGGACAGCTGTTGCTAGAACCATACCTAGTATGGCTAAAGGCAATAACTTTTTCGCATATGGTTTCATATAACCAAAAAGCCTTGTCATTTGTTTCCAGTTAAACGGTTTTTCTATTGCATTATCATTTGAATAATGAAATCGTTTAAGTGTTCTATCTTCAACATTCTCTTTCGTTTGTACATCTTTATGTGACAAGCTGTTTCCCCCCTTTATTTCGCTTCCTGTAAGAACGAATTTCTATCTTTGAATTGGATATCATATATGCGGCGATAATGACCATCATTCATGAGAAGTTCATCATGTAAGCCTCTTTCTACAATTTCTCCGTTATCTAGTACGAGAATTTCATCAGCATGCATAAGAGAGGAAATACGGTGTGCGATAATAAATGTTGTCCTCCCTTTCATTACCTCTTTAAATGCTGCCTGAATTTTTGCTTCTGTTTCCATATCTACAGCACTTGTCGCGTCATCTAATATGAGAATACTAGGGTCTATACAAATTGCTCTTGCAATCGCAATTCTTTGTTTTTGACCACCTGAAAGACCCATCCCTCTTTCTCCGAGTACAGTATCGTATCCGTTTGGTAACTCCATAATAAAGTCATGTGCTTGTGCCCTTTTAGCAGCATCTATAATTCTATTCATTGAAGCATCAGGAGAACCATAAGAAATATTATCCTTTATCGAGGAAGAAAACAAAAATGATTCTTGTAAAACAACACCGATATTATGTCTTACTGATTTTAAAGAATAATCATGTAAGGGATGACCATCAATCAATATTTCACCACGACTAGGTTCATAAAAACGAGAAATTAGTTGTGTAATAGACGTTTTACCCGATCCAGTTGCGCCTATTAAACCAATCGTTTTACCTGGTGGAGCATCAAAGGTAATATTTTTTAGAGCTAAGTCATCTTCACTATCATAACGGTGGGTAACATTTTTGAATTGAACATGACCTGTCAAACGATTTACTTCAATAACACCAGGCTCGTCAAAAATATCTTCTTTCTCATCCAATACTTGTAATAGTCGTTCACCAGAAGCCTTTGACTGGGAAAACATATTTACAATAAACCCAAGGTTCATCAGTGGCCCAATAATATACCAAATGGAACTAACAAAAAGTCCGAGGACACCAGGGGTTATTTGACCATCTATAACAAGCCAGCCCCCATACCCTATTAAAACTACGACACAAATATTACCGATTAACTCCATGACTGGGAAATATTTAGCCCAAATGCTTGAAGTATAAATAAACTTGTCTTTATAGTCATTATTTTTGTCATCGAAGCGACCAATTTCAAATTCTTCTTTAGATAACGATTTAACAGTGTTCATACCGCTAATGTTTTCTTGCACTTTCGTATTCATATTTGCAAGGGACTTTCTAATACTACGAAAAGCAGGATGCACCTTTTTATCAAATCTATAAACAGTGACAACTAAAAATGGCATAGCTGCTAATGTAAATAATGCAAGGCTAGGGCTATAGTAAAGCATAATCCCCATGCTCATACTAACTATTAGGACTAAATTAATCAATTGTGCAAATCCATTAGACAAAAAGAAACGGAATCCCTCCACGTCTGCAGTTAAGCGCGACATAAGGTCCCCCGTTCGTGCATTATCGTAATACCTAAATGGTAAAAATTGCAGTTTACGATATAGCGCATTACGCAACTTATAAACGGATTGAATACCGAAAAGTTCCCCTAAATACTGATGGAAATAAACGGCTACCCCTTTTAAAGCGGTTATTAATAAAAATCCGATCGCTACGTAAGGAACGAGATCAAAATTACCTCCAAGTACAATATGGTCAATCGTTACTTGTAAAATGATAGGATAAACTAAAGTAAACCCAGTTACAAAAAGTAATAAAAATACAGAAATGAAAAAATACCGCTTATACGGCCAATAAAATTCCTTTAAACGTTTAAACGTATTCAATCGACGCACCTCCCTATTGTCAAAAAAAAACGATTGAATATTTTTCCCTTCAAAAAATTCTGAGTATTAATTGTTCACAAAATAGTTTAAAAAGGGAACACTATATAATATATCGATTTCCGAAATAATTTGCTAGTCATTAAATCTTTACATTTCGTCATATATTGCCTATATAGCTATTGAAGGTTAAATTACTTAACAAAAACCGATATTTACTGTTATTTCCTTTTGTTTATTTACTTTATCGATTACAGCAGACAAAAGAGTACATAAGACTCATTTATTACATATATTTGGAAGATCCTAAAAGAATGCCAAAATCAATAACATTTTTACAAGTAGTCGTGCTGTTTTCTCTGGAGTGTTTGCAGGCTTCCCATCTTACCTTCATCCCAGTTGTTCCTTCTTCAAGGTCAGGTAGTGCACCAGGTCCACCTCCTTTTATTAATAGTAGCCCACTAATAACCTCTAACATAAAATACAACAGAAAAAAAAACAACTCAAAAGGTTGATTTTCACCATTTGAGCCGCTTTAATAATCATCATTAAAAATTAATCTCTACTTTTTGTAGCAGTACTATTATTGCTGCATGTCACTCCATGCTTGAGGATCTTTACTCCACTTTTCGAGGAGAGGAACATCACTCTCTTCAACCTTTCCCATTTGAACCGCTTCTCCTAGTAATGCAGAATATGTAGTTAAAGAAGATACACGTAGGTTTGCATCTTTGAACGCTTCCTTCGCAATTTCAAACTCATACGTAAATATAGAAGTAACTCCAATGACGTCTCCACCAGCTTCTCTAACTGCATTAGCTGCTTGAATGGAAGATCCTCCAGTTGATATTAAGTCTTCAATAACAACTACCTTTTTACCTGATTCTAATACACCCTCGATCATATTTTGCTTTCCATGCCCTTTTGCTTTTGAGCGGATATATATCATTGGTAATCCGAGTTTGTCTGCTACCCAAGCTGCGTGTGGTATTCCTGCAGTTGCTGTACCAGCAATTACTTCCGCTTCTGAATAGCGCTCTTTAATTTCATTGGCAAATTGGTTCGCAATGCTATCTCTAACTTCTGGGTAAGACATCGTTAATCTATTGTCACAATAAATTGGTGACTTTAAGCCTGAACTCCAAGTAAAAGGGGCATTCGGTTTTAAAGAAACTGCACCAATCGTCAGTAAAGCTTTTGCAATATTTCCGTTCATTATCTTTGACTCCATTCGTTAAAGTATAGTTGATACGCTTCTACCGGGTTATCAGACCGTGTTATTCCTCTCCCCACTACGATTGCACTAGAGCCGTATTGTGCAGCTAATTGAGGTGTTACTATCCGTTGTTGATCATGAGCACTGTCTGATAGTCTCCTAATGCCAGGTGTTAATGTATAGAAAGGGGAAGGGATATTTTCTCTAATTATCCTTACCTCTTGAGCAGAACATACAACACCATCAAGTTCTGCTTCTTTTACACAGTGACATAAATGAAGAACGTGGTCATTAATAGTGAATGGTATTTTCATCTCATTTTGCATGACTGCTTCTGATGTACTTGTAAGTTGCGTAACGGCTATACATAGAGGCACAGAGCCATTTGCTTTTGTACCTGCTATTAAGCCTTCCTTAGCAGCTCTCATCATTTCAATGCCACCCATTGCATGTACATTGACTATGTCAACCTCTAATTGTGCTAATTGCTTCATCGCACGTTTCACTGTTGTAGGAATATCATGAAGCTTTAAATCTAAGAAAATTTGGTGACCCTTCTCTTTTAATTCATTTATAAATGGAATACCTTCACGATAAAATAATTCCATTCCGACTTTTACAAAAAGCTGTTGGTTTTGAAACGGCTCTAAAAATTGATTTACTTCTTCCTTCGTTGGAAAGTCTAGTGCTACAATTAACGGATATTGTTGCATAGAGAGCTCCTTCCTACTATCGAGGCTAATGTATCAATCCCTAGCTCATCCATACGATTCTCTAATTGATCAATAAGGTTTGGACAAGCAAAAGGGTCGATAAAGTTCGCAGTACCAACTGCAACTGCACTAGCACCTGCCATCATAAACTCTAAAATATCATCTACTTCATAGATTCCACCCATACCAATAATTGGAATTGACACTTGTTGACTTACGTCATGGATCATTCTTATTGCCACAGGTTTAATCGCTGCACCAGATAGACCCCCGGTTTTGTTTGCTAATATAGGTTGTCCTGTCTTTAAATCAATTCTCATCCCTAATAATGTATTAATCATACTTAATCCATCAGCACCAGCTTGTTCAACAGCTTTGGCTATTTCTACGATATCAGTAACATTTGGTGATAGTTTTACGTATACGGGAACTTGCGATACTGCTTTCACCTTTTCTGTTAGGTTGGCTGCTGTGCTAGCATCAGTACCAAACGTAATTCCCCCCTCTTTTACATTAGGGCAGGAGATGTTTAGTTCAATGGCATTTACATTTTTAACTTTCGAGATTGCTTTCGTTACTTCCATATAATCTTCAACTTGATAGCCAGCAATATTTACTACTATCGGTGTATCATATTGCTCAAGCCAAGGAAGTTCATGCTCTAACACATGAGCTAACCCTGGGTTTTGTAATCCTATTGCATTAAGCATACCGCCTGGTGTTTCTGCTACTCGTGGTGTTGCATTCCCTTTACGTTCTTCTACTGTAACTGCTTTTACACATATAGCACCTAAACGGTTTAAATCATAAAAATTCGCATATTCTTGGCCAAACGCAAAACATCCAGAAGCCGGCATGACTGGGTTTTTCATATTTAAGCCTGGTAAACTTACTGCTATTCTACTCATAAAATCACCTCGCCAGCCTCAAATACAGGACCATCACTACAAATCTTTGCATAAGATTTTCCAGTATCCTTATTCCGTTCATTTAAATCACACACACATGCTAAACAAGCACCTACACCGCAGCCCATTCTTTCCTCTAATGAAATAAAGCCCGGAGAGCTTGCTATAGACTCAACCGCACGAAGCATTGGTTTTGGCCCACAAGTATAAAACAATTCATAATCACTTAATGTTTCTAAAGCATCTGTTACAAAACCTTTAATACCTTTAGAACCGTCTTCTGTCGTGATCTTTAATTCTCCAAGCTCTGCAAATTCTTTTTCTAGAAAAATATCCTTATCACTACGAAATCCAAGAATCGTAATGACCTTAACTCCATTAGCAGTTAATTGTTTAGCTAAGTAGTAGAGTGGGGGAATTCCCACTCCACCTCCTACTAATACACATGTATTCTCTTTTGTAGCCGCGTCAACTGGGAATCCTTGACCTAATGGACCGAGTATATTTACCGTATCACCGACAAGCATTTCAGATAACATCTTTGTTCCTTTTCCTTCGACTCTGTAGATCATCGTTAATCGTTCGTTATCTACATCAACATCACATATACTTATTGGTCTTCTAAGTGTTGGATCAATCCCTTTTCCTACTCGTACATTGACGAACTGTCCTGGATTTTTCAATAATTTACTTAATGGACCCGTTAATTCTATTTTGAATATTTTAGGTGCTATTTCTATTTGTTCGTTTATTCTCATATCATCAACGATCATACATTAACCCTCTTTTTCATTGAATCTTCCTGTCCCATTGCTTCAGCAGAAAAAGTGATCATTTCCATTACACGAAGAAGTGCTTCAGCTGTATCAATAGACGTTAAGCAAACAATGCCATGCTCTACTGCTTCTCTACGAATTCGGAATCCGTCTCTCGCTACTTGCTTCCCTTTAGTTAACGTGTTGATAATATATTGTACTTGTCCTCCTTCAATGACATCTAACATGTCTGGAGTCTCTCCACCTATTTTCGAGACGACAGTGACTGGAATGTTTTCTTCTTGAATACTTTTTGCTGTCCCTTCTGTCGCTAATAAATGATAACCGATTCGGTGGAATCTTTTTGCAAGCTGCATTGCTTCGTCTTTATCCTTGTCAGCAATTGTAAATAAGACAGAACCGTGTGTTGGAATCTTCATACCTGATGCAATTAGCCCTTTATACAATGCTTTTTCTAATGTGTAGTCACGACCCATTACTTCACCTGTAGACTTCATCTCTGGTCCTAGTGTAATATCAACACTTCTTAATTTGGCAAAGGAGAATACAGGAACCTTTACTGATACAAGCTCTGGTTCTGGTAAACATCCTGTTTCAAAGCCTTGTGATGGTAAACTTTGACCTAATATCGCTTTCGTCGCGATGTTAGCCATATTTACACCAGTAATTTTACTTAAAAACGGTACAGTTCGGCTCGATCTAGGGTTAACCTCTAATACGTATATTTCGTCGCGATGGATAACAAACTGGATGTTCAATAGTCCAATAATGTTAAATCCGCGAGCCAATCGTATCGTGTAATCGATTAATTGCTGCTTTAATTGATGACTAATATTTTGTGATGGATATACTGCAATTGAGTCACCAGAGTGAACACCTGCTCGTTCAATATGCTCCATTACCCCTGGAATTACGACAGTTTCTCCATCAGAAATAGCGTCTACCTCTATTTCTTTTCCTGTTAAGTATCGGTCTATCAATACTGGGTGCTTTTCATTTACTTTTACTGCACGATCCATATATTTTAATAAATCCTGCTCATTATAAACAATCTCCATTGCTCTTCCTCCAAGTACGTAGGAAGGGCGAACTAAAACTGGGTATCCAATACCATTTGCGATTGTCACAGCCTCGTTAACTGAGGTTGCTGTTTTTCCTTCTGGCTGAGGGATTTCAAGCTGCATTAAAGTTTGTTCAAACTTGTCTCTGTTCTCAGCACGATCCATATTTTCTAGCGATGTTCCTAATAACTTTACACCTCTAGCTTCAAGATCTGCAGCAAGGTTTAAAGCAGTTTGTCCACCGAACTGAACAATTACACCAATTGGATTTTCTTGAAGTATAACGTGCATCACATCTTCAACAGTCAGTGGCTCGAAATATAGCTTATCCGATATTTGAAAGTCCGTTGATACCGTTTCAGGGTTATTGTTAATAATGATTGCTTCATATCCTGCTTCTTGAATTGCTTTAACTGTATGCACAGTAGCATAATCAAACTCAATACCTTGCCCGATTCTAATTGGTCCTGATCCTAGAACAAGAACAGATTGCTTTTCCGTTTGCTTCGATTCGTTCTCATCTTCGTACGTACCATAATAGTATGGTGTTTCTGATGCAAATTCAGCAGCACACGTATCTACCATTTTATATACTGGAAGGATTTGCTGTTCTTTTCTATACGCTTCGATCTCTTCTACACTGCTTTTCAACAAATGCGCAATCTCTACATCTGAAAAACCTAGTTCCTTTGCCTCTCTTATTGCGGTAGCATCGAAGCCAGCTGCTGTTAATGTTTTTTCCATTAATATAATTCGTCTTATTTGGTAAAGGAAGAAACGATCAATTTTCGTCATATCAAATAACTCTTCCATATCATAGCCTAAACGGAATGCTTCAGCGACTAAAATAAGGCGTTCATCGTCAGCGTTAACGAGACGTGTACGTAATTCCTCATGCGAGATATCTAATTGTTTATTAAAGCGAATATGATTTAAATCAACTTCCGTTGACCTAATTGCTTTTAATAACGATTCAGGAATGTTTCTCCCGATTGCCATTACTTCTCCCGTTGCTTTCATTTGTGTCCCTAGTTTTCGATTTGCAGCATCAAATTTATCAAAAGGCCATCTAGGAATTTTTGTGACAACATAGTCTAATGCAGGTTCAAAGCTAGCATAGGTTGTATGTGTAATTGGATTTTCACACTCATCTAAATGGTAACCAACTGCAATTTTTGCTGACAATTTTGCAATCGGATATCCTGTTGCTTTAGATGCTAATGCTGATGACCTACTTACCCTAGGGTTCACCTCAATGATGAAGTAATTTTCACTGTCAGGATCTAGCGCAAACTGAACGTTACACCCACCTTGAATGCCTAATGCTCTTATAATTTTTAAAGAGGAATTTCTTAAAATTTGATATTCTCTATCTGTCATCGTTTGGCTTGGTGCAACAACGATTGAATCACCAGTATGAATACCAACAGGATCTATATTCTCCATGTTACATACAACGATTGCTTGGTTATTTGCATCACGCATAACTTCATATTCAATTTCTTTAAATCCTGCAATACTCTTCTCTATTAAACATTGATTAACTGGACTCTGATGTAAGCCACCTAATACGATCTCTCTTAACTGTTCCTCATTATAAACGAGCCCACCACCAGTTCCACCTAGCGTGTACGCAGGGCGAACGATAACAGGATAGCCGATTTCTTCAACAAATTTCATTGCTCCATCTAATGATTGAACAATATCACTTGGTGGTACAGGTTCATTTAGTTCATTCATTAGAGACCTGAACATTTCACGATCTTCTGCCTTTTGAATCGCTTCTAAGTTTGTTCCTAACAGCTCAACCCCATACTCATCAAGAATGCCCGATTCAGATAACTCGACTGCGAGGTTAAGGCCTGTCTGACCACCTAATGTCGCTAAAATACCATCAGGCTGCTCTTGGCGAATAACACGGCTTACAAAATCTACAGTTAATGGCTCAATATACACACGATCTGCAACAGATTCATCCGTCATGATAGTAGCAGGGTTTGAGTTAATTAAAATAACTTCATAACCTTCTTCCATTAATGCTTGACAAGCTTGTGTTCCTGCATAATCAAACTCCGCTGCTTGTCCAATAATAATTGGACCTGATCCTATAACTAATATTTTTTTTATGTCAGTACGTTTAGGCATGGGTAATCCCCTTTCTAGATGAATCAAGCATCTCTCGAAATTCTTTAAATAAATCCTGTGCATCTTCAGGACCTGGTGAAGCCTCTGGATGATATTGCACACTAAATGCTAACTCTTCCGTATGGCGAATCCCTTCGATTGAACCGTCATTAACGTTAACATGAGTTACTTCTAACTTTGTCCCCGATAAGCTGTCAGGATGAACAGTATACCCATGGTTTTGAGCTGTAATTGCAATTTGACCTGTTCGTAGATCTTTTACTGGATGATTGCTTCCACGATGTCCGAACTTCATTTTTACTGTTTCAGCTCCACAAGCTAGCGCCAATAACTGGTGTCCTAGGCAAATACCGAAAATTGGTACTTCTCCAATTAATTGTCTCACTGTTTCAATACATTCTTTTACGTCCTTTGGATCGCCAGGGCCGTTACTTAACACAATACCATCCGGTTGAAAAAGTCTAATTTCTTCCGCGGTTGTATTATGAGGCACTACCATTACTTCATAACCTTCCGCTACAAGGTTTTTAACAATTCCTTTTTTTACTCCATAATCGATGAGGACTACACGCTCTTTTGTTCCAGGGTTAACGAACCTAGTTTTTGTTGATACCCGAGAAACTTGATCTGTTGGAAATGGGATCTCTTTTAAATGAGAAACGACTTCCTCAACATTGACATCGGCAGCACAAATCCGCCCTTTCAACGTACCATTTTCTCGAATCATTCTCGTTAGCTTCCGTGTATCAATCCCTTCAATACCAGGAATATCAAAGTGCTTTAACCATTCATCTAGAGAAAGATTTGAACGAAAATGACTAGGATACGCTGAAGCTTCTTTTACAATTAACCCGTGTATATTTGGAATGATGCTTTCAAAGTCGTCGCGGTTTATTCCATAGTTCCCAATAAGTGGATACGTCATTGTTACAATTTGGCCACAGTAAGAAGGATCAGACATTACTTCTTGATAGCCAGTCATCCCTGTATTGAAAACAACTTCTCCATCTTTTTCTTTATCACTGCCAATCCCATTTCCTTCAAGGACTTCTCCATTTTCTAATACTAATAATCTCTTCATGACGTGACCTCCTCGTTTTTCCATGCTGTCTTTCCTGATACTACTGTTTGAATCGGCCAGGCTGTTAACACCTCATTTGCAAATGGTGTATTTTTCCCTTTCGATAAAAACTGATCTACATTTACCTTATCTGTCAGATCCACATTAATAATTGTAAAGTCCGCGACGTTCCCTTCTTGTAATCGCCCATACGGTAAATTAAATGCATCTGCAGGCTTTTCTGTCAACCATTGAATGAGTTCATGTAATTGGCAAATACCTGTTTTAACTAGTTTCGTATATAAAAGTGGAAATGCTATTTCTAAACCGACAATTCCAAAAGGTGCTTCCTCAATAGCCAGTGCTTTTTCCTCTGCGGTATGAGGTGCGTGATCGGTTGCAATAAAATCAATTGTGCCATCTAGTAGTCCTTCTATTAGTGCTTCTTTATCTTGCTTACTACGTAGTGGGGGATTCATTTTATAATTTGTATCTTTACTAGGAATATCATCTTCACACAAAATCAAATGGTGTGGCGTGACTTCAGCCGTTACTTTAATACCTGCACGTTTTGCATCTCTAATTACTCGTACAGATTCCTTCGTACTTACATGACAAACGTGATAATGAGCACCTGCAGCTTCTGCTAACAGGACATCTCGAGCAATATGTACGGATTCTGCTGCTGATAATATGCCTGGAACCCCATGCTCCTTTGAAAATTCACCTTCATGGACTGCTCCACCATATAAAAGACTATTATCCTCACAGTGAGCAACAATCGCTTTGTTTACTTTTGCAGCTAACACCATCGCTTCATACATTTTCCCAGCTTCTTGTACACCAACACCGTCATCTGTGAAAGCGAAAGCGCCAAGATCTGTTAATGTTTTCATATCCGTAAGCGTCTTACCCAATTGTCGTTCTGTAATGGAAGCATAAGGTAATACACGGACGTGGCCTTTATCTTTCATTGCTTGATGAATATCTCGAAAATGTTCAGGTGTGTCTGGAACAGGTCGTGTATTTGGCATCGCTGCTATTGTAGTAAATCCACCTCTTGCAGCTGCCATCGTTCCTGTTTCAATTGTTTCTTTTTTTTCACCACCTGGCTCTCTTAAGTGGACGTGTAAGTCAACGAACCCTGGTGTGATAAGCATGCCATTAACATCTATTACATCATCAAATCCCGATACGTTTACTTCTTCATGAAAAATCTTTTCAATCTTTCCAGTTTCTGTGTTGATATGTAAGGAGAGGTTTTCTCTCTCTCCTTTATCATTAAATGTATACCCATTTTTATATAGCACGTTCATATGTTTTTACCTCCATTAAATCTAAGACGTAAGCTAAAACTGCTTTTCTAACAAGGACACCATTTCTCATTTGCTTGAAAATTCTAGATCTAGTACATTCAACGAGCTCACTAGCTAACTCTACATCTCTGTTCACTGGTGCAGGGTGCATAATAATTGCATGATTTCTCATCATTTTTTCTCTATCCACTGTTAGTCCAAATTGATCATGATAATCCTTTTTCGACCAACCGCCTGCATCTCCATGTCTTTCTGTTTGAATACGTAACATCATCATGACATCAGCTGATTTTACCGCATCATCCATAGAAATGACATTTCCTTGAGTAATGCTTTCATCCATCCAATCCTCAGGACCTGCAAATGAAACTTTTGCTCCAAGCTTTCGAAGAATATTTGCATTCGTTCTTGCCACTCTACTATGACGAATATCTCCACATATAACGACATGAACACCTTGAAAAATAACAAACTCTTGTTGAATCGTTAATAAGTCTAATAATGACTGGGTTGGATGATCACCAGCTCCGTCTCCAGCGTTAATAATCGGAATCGAGATGTTGTCTAATTCGTCATAGTAAGCTTTTTCTGGATGTCTAACAACGACTGCTTTACAACCAATTGTTTCGAGCGTTTTAATCGTATCGTATAGTGTCTCTCCTTTTTGAACACTAGATGATCCAACATCAAACTGAAGTGAATGTAGTCCTAATTCTTTTTGAGCCATTTCAAAACTACATTTTGTACGAGTACTAGGTTCAAAAAATAAGTTTGCGACAGATATTGGTGTATCCCCTTGCTTAAATAACGCAGTCTCCATTTGATTTGCTTTATACAAAATTGCTTCTAACTGCTCTAAAGATAGGTCTTCTAAAGTTCGTAATTGTTTCATGGTACCCTCTCCTTATAAGAATAGTTAACTGTTTTGGAGTGTTAGGGTAAATTGAAAGCACCCTAACGTTAATCGTGGGTGCTCACAAACCACTGTGCTTAACACACAGTGTAAGAGGTCCTTTTTTAAGAACTTCTTATGTGCCACCCTTGAAAGCCTCACAGGACTTTTTTAAAGGATGATGCTATTGTTTTTCTTTATCCATTTTTACATTTAAGCTTTGAAACATTTCCTCAGATTTTTTTATGTGTGGTCTTCCTGGAATAACTAAATTCAAAATGATTCCGACAATAGCTGCTAACGCCATACCTGGGATCTCAATCTCGTCGGTAATGTGAATAACACCACCACCGATACCAAGGACTAAAATAACCGATGATATAATCAAATTTCTTTTTTCACCAATATTGATCTTATTATCAATTAGCATTCTTAACCCGCTTGATGCGATAATACCGAATAATAAAATGGATACCCCACCCATCACTGCCGATGGAATTGTTTGTATGATTGCAGAAACTTTACCGATAAAACCAAAAGCGATTGCAATGACTGCTGCGCCACCTATGACAAAAACACTAAAAACTCTCGTAATTGCTACAACACCTATATTTTCTCCGTATGTTGTATTCGGTGGTCCTCCTAAGAACGAGCTAATGATTGTTGCTACTCCATCCCCGAATATAGAACGATGTAAACCTGGCTTCTCAACAAAATTTTTACCAACAACTTTACTTAGTACCATTTGGTCTCCGATATGCTCAGATAGTGTTACTACTGCAACTGGAACCATAATTGCAATGATTGCCCATGAAAAGCTAGGTGTAAATGTCACAAATGGAATATAAAATTCTGGTACTGCAAACCACGCTGCGTCTCTAATAGGAGAAGTATCTATCATTCCAAAAAAGAGAGAAATGATATATCCACCAACAATCCCGATTAGAATTGGAATTAGTCCAAAGAACCCTCTAAAAAATATTGCTCCTACTACTGTAATTAAAAGGGTCAACAATGCTATCGTAAATAACGTTCCATCCCATATTGGTTCAGGCGTTCCAATTGTTTCTGGAAGATACATTGCCATTTCAAGCGCTACAGGGGCTAAGCCTAGTCCGATAACCATAATGACAGGTCCTACTACGATTGGTGGCAATAAGTTCATCAGCCACCGGACGCCACCTGCTTTTATAACTAATGCTACTACCCCATATACGAGACCAGCTACAAAACTTCCTACTAGCATGCCTTCAATTCCACCAATGGTAATCGCAGCTATCATTGGGTTAATAAAAGCAAAGGACGATCCTAAATAAGCTGGTATTTGTCCTCTCGTTACAATCAAGTAGGCTAAAGTTCCTAAACCACTTGATACAAGAGCAACAGCTGGGCTAATTTCAACAATGGTTGGTACAAGAATAGTTGCACCAAACATCGCAAACAAGTGCTGAATACTTAATATTAACCAACGATCAAAACGCGGTACTTCTTTTATTCCTACGGTTCTTTGTTCATTCATTTTCTGTTCCTCCTCTAATAGAGTTGATCATTCAAAAAACTCCTTAATGAGGTAATTCGCTATATCTAGTATGAGTACTAGGTGTAATAGTATTCACATATAGGAGAAGAGAATACCCCTTCTTAGTCTCGCAGGACTACTTTAATGGGAAGCCTTTTGTTTTATCATTACTTCGTCTTTACCATCTACTTCATGTAAGTTTGCTTCTACTACTTCAGAGTTTGATGTCGGTACATTCTTCCCAACAAAATCTGGACGAATAGGTAGCTCTCGGTGTCCTCTATCAATAAGAACAGCTAGTTGAATTTGAGATGGCCTTCCTAAATCGATTAAAGCATCGAGAGCCGCTCTTACAGTTCTACCAGTGTATAAAACATCATCTACAAGAATAACTGTCTTATTCGTTATATCAACTGAAATATTTGTCCCTTTTAACTCTGGATCTTCATTTATTGTTTTCTTTGTTAAATCATCTCGGTATAGTGTGATATCAACTTCACCAACACCAATTGGTTCACCTTCAATTTCTTCAATTCTTTTAGCCAGACGCTCTGCTAAGTATATTCCTCTTGTTTTAATACCTACTATTAAACAGTGTTGAATGCCTTTGTTCCGTTCAATAATTTCGTGTGCAATTCTTGTTAATGCTCTTCTTACTGCTTGCTCATCCATAATTCTCTTCGTCATTTAAATCCCTCTTTTCAAAGTGGCATCATTTTATTAACAAGGATTCCTTATGTATTTATGGCATAAAAAACCCTCTTACTTAGCAGTAAGAGGGTAAAAATACGTAGACATACGTAAATTAGGTACACTTCCCCTAGGAAATGTCTGTCCCTTTTCAGCCTCACTGGACTGCTATTAAAGGTAATCCGTTATTAAATTCTTCTGTAATTATGTCATTCATGTCGTAGTTTGTCAACGCTCAATTTTTTTAATTTCCGTTAAAACCGTTTCCATGTCATGTGGCATTGGTACTTGAAATGTTTTTAATTCGTTAGTTGATGGATGTTGAAAACCTAGTAGCTCAGCATGTAACGCTTGTCCTTCTATCGGGAATTTTTGTTTTTTTCTTGGACCATACTTCGGATCTCCGACGATTGGGAACCCGATATACTTCAAGTGGACTCTAATTTGATGTGTTCGCCCTGTTTCAAGTTCACAAGAGACTAGTGTATGTCTATAAAACCTTTCAACTACTTGAAAATGGGTAACTGCATCACGACTATTTTTTTCGGTAACCATCATACTTTGACGATCTTCAGGATTTCTTCCGATAGGTGCGTCAATCGTTCCTTTATCATGCGGAATAATTCCAGATACTATTGCATAATAGCGTCGCTTTGTTTCTTTGTTTTTCAGTTGGTTCACAAGAGATTCATGGGCACGATCATTTTTAGCTACCATTAATAATCCAGAAGTGTCTTTGTCAATTCTATGCACTATCCCTGGTCGCATTACCCCATTTATGCCTGATAAATCATGACAATGATACATCAAACCATTTACTAAAGTCCCTGTGTAGTGACCTGGGGCTGGATGAACAACCATCCCTCTCGGTTTATTTACTACGAGTACATCTCCGTCTTCATAAATTATATCCAGGTTAAGGTTTTCTGCTGGTATTTCTAGCGGGATTGGATCTGGTTCACGGATCTCAATATGATCCCCAGCCTTGACCTTGTATTTACTTTTAATAGGAGTCCCATTTACTTGAATATGATTATCGACAATCCACTGTTGAATAATTGTTCTTGACCACTGTGGAAAATGATCGGAAATAAATTTGTCTATTCTTACTCCATTTTCCTCTGATGTTATTTCATATAGTTCCATGTTTAATTTACCTTCCCTTGCTTTTTATCTTCTAAATAAATAATAAAAATAACGAATATAAAGCCAATTACTAATGCACAATCAGCAACATTAAAAATTGGATAATTGTAAGAAAAAATAAAAACATCTATAAAATCTACTACTTCACCATATATTACCCTATCTATAAAGTTTCCTATAGCCCCTCCTAATATGAGCCCTAACGATATACCAAGCCATTTATTATTTTCGACCTTTGTTTGTATGTAATAAATGATAAAACCTACTACTATGGCAGTTACAATATAGAATAACCACATTTGTCCAGGTAATATACCGAATGCAGCCCCTGGATTTCGATGAGATGTCAAATATAAAAAACCTTCAATAATAGGAATACTTTGCCTTAATTCCATATTAGAAATAACAAGCAACTTTGTTAATTGATCGACAATAATGATAATGATTGCAATTAAGTAATATACCATCTGTTCCTCCAAGAGAATTATACTATAACTAATTTAATCGTACTCATGCATTTTAGCATAGTGATATGCTACAAACAATTTATTTATTAACAACATTATGAGGAACATTTCGTATTGCTTTCCTATAATCGGGTTATCGTTAAAATTTCGTATCTATTTTTGGTGGTGCAATCATCTTATTTTCATTTTTCTTCTTTCTCGTGTGTCATTGCCTTTGTACGACACATCTTATTTTCATTCTTCTTCTTTCTCGTGTGTCATTGCCTTTGTATGATACATCTTATTTTCATTCTTCTTCTTTCTCGTGTGTCATTGCCTTCGTATGATACATCTTATTTTTATTCTTCTTCTTTCTCGTGTGTCATTGCCTTTCTATGATGCATATTATTTTCATTCTTCTTCTCTCTCGTGTGTCATTGCCTTTGTATGACACATCTTATTTTCATTCTTCTTCTTTCTCGTGTGTCATTGCCTTTGTACGACACATCTTATTTTCATTCTTCTTCTCTTTCGTGTGTCATTGCCTTCGTATGATACACCTTATTTTCATTCTTCTTCTCTTTCGTGTGTCATTGCCTTCGTACGACACATCTTAATTTTGACAGCTAAGATCTTATCGCCCCTATTATTACTCCTATGACATTATCTCATTGGTGCAACCGAATCTAACAAAAAGTCCAACCATAACAAATAAAAAAGCCACTCTCTTTTGAGAATGACTTTATGTGCCCAGCGAAGGCATTGTTTTAAACGCCCAACTTTATGCAGAGTTGGAGAGCACACTACCATCTTCGACATGCAGTGATCTCTCCCACTATCCACACTGGAAACAAAAAAATTATAATAGTCTCTACACGATTGATTATGTGTAGTGGTTTAATACAATATCTGTGCAGCTATCACAAAGGCCCGGGTGATCTTCATGCTTTCCTCTTGATGGTGTTACTACCCAGCACCGTTCACATTTTTCCCCTTCAGCAAAATCAACTACGATTTTCAAGTAATTGTATTCCTTCGCTTCTGATGGGGCATCACTTTTTTGAGACACAGTAGCTGTAGAAGTGATAAATAATTTATTCAACGATGGAATATTAGCTAATAATTCTTGATCCTTTTCATCTGCATAAATGGCTAATGCAGCTTCCAGACTCTTTTTTATACCTTTTTCATTACGAGCTTCTTCTAGTGCTTTTAGTACATCATCACGTAATTCCATGAAGTGGTCCCATTTTTCTACTAAATGGTCAGAAACATGATATTCCTTCACTTCAGGAATATCCGTTAATTGTACACTCTCAGTAGTCACGCCAGGGATATGCTTCCAAACCTCATCTGTCGTATGGGATAAGATTGGTGACATTAGCTTTGTTAAAGCTACTAGCGTCTCATACATAACCGTTTGTATACCACGTCTGTCTGGATGACTGGCATGTTGAATATATAGTGTATCTTTTGCAAGGTCCATATAAAATGAGCTAAGCTCAATCGTACAAAAATTGTGCACTTTATTATAAACTGATCCAAATTGAAATTCTTCGTAACTATTTCTAACATCTTTTACTAATTGGTTTAGCTTCACGATCATATATTGATCAAGCTCAGACATATCTTCAAAATTAACTTTATCCGTTTCTGGATTAAAGTCGTGGATATTACCGAGCATAAATCGGAACGTATTACGAATCTTTCTATACACTTCAGCAACTTGTTTTAAAATATTATCAGATACTCTTACGTCGGCTTGATAATCAACAGAAGATACCCAAAGACGTAATATGTCTGCACCTAATTGCTTCATTACTTTATCTGGGACAACAACATTACCAACTGACTTACTCATTTTACGCCCTTCACCGTCTAGCGTAAAGCCGTGACTTAAAACAGTTTTATATGGCGCTTTTCCTGTTACAGCGACTGCAGTAGATAATGATGAGTTAAACCATCCACGATACTGGTCTGACCCTTCTAAATACATGTCTGCTGGTCGTTGTAATTCTGCTCTCTCTTCTAGTACTGATTGATGAGATGATCCAGAGTCAAACCATACGTCCATAATATCTGTTTCTTTTGTAAAAGTACCATTCGGACTATGTTCGGATTTAAAGCCTTCGGGTAGTAAGTCAATCGTATCCCATTCAAACCATATATTAGACCCGTGTTTACGGAATAAATTAGAAACATGTTCAATTGTCTCATCTGTAATGATAGGCTCATTATTTTCACCGTAGAATACCGGAATAGGAACGCCCCAAGCTCTTTGGCGTGAGATACACCAATCTCCACGATCTCTTACCATGTTATATAGTCTCGTTTCCCCCCAGTGAGGTACCCAATTTACTTCATTGATTTCCTTTAATAAATCTTCACGGAAATCTTTAATAGATGCAAACCATTGTGCAGTAGCTCTATACATTACTGGTTTTTTTGTTCTCCAATCATGTGGATAAGAGTGTGTCATAAATGACAAATGTAGTAACGCACCTACTTCTTTTAGTTTTTCTGTAATCGGTTTATTAGCTTCATCATAAAATAAACCTTCAAACATCGGTGCTTCCTCTGTCATAACCCCTTTATCATCTACTGGGCATAGTACATCAAGACCATACTTTTGACCAACAATAAAGTCATCTTCCCCGTGTCCTGGAGCGGTATGAACACATCCGGTACCGGCTTCTAATGTTACATGTTCTCCAACCATCACTAGAGATGAACGATCATAAAAAGGATGTTTAGCAACTGTATTTTCTAATTTTATTCCCTTAACTGTTTTTAAAATTTCATAGTCTTGCCATTCAAGCTCTGTCTCTAACTGTTCTAAAAGTCCTTGAGCAACGATAAACTTATTCCCATCGACTTTTACAACAACATAATCTAAATCAGGATGAACGGAAATACCTAAGTTTGCAGGGATAGTCCAAGGTGTTGTTGTCCAGATTACATATTTTTCATCTCCATCTAGAACATCTTTCCCATCCACAACATCAAAAGCAACATAAATAGATGGAGAGCGTTTATCGTGATATTCAATTTCCGCTTCTGCTAAAGCTGATTCAGAAGACGGTGACCAATATACTGGTTTTTTCCCTTTGTAAATATATCCTTTTTTAGCCATTTCACCGAAAACTTTAATTTGTTGCGCTTCATAGCCATGATCAAGTGTTACATACGGATTTTCCCAATCACCTCGTACACCTAATCTTTTAAATTGTTCACGCTGATTATCGATTTGCTTCAAAGCATACTCTTCACATTTTTCACGAAATTCAGCAATTGTTAATTTTTTACGGTCAACTTTCCCTTTTTTTGTTAGAGCGGTCTCAATTGGCAAACCGTGAGTATCCCAACCTGGAACATATGGAGCATGAAAGCCTGTCATTGACTTATACCTTACGATAAAATCTTTTAAAATTTTATTTAATGCATGCCCCATATGAATATCTCCGTTTGCATAAGGGGGGCCGTCATGTAATATAAAAAGCGGTCTTCCTTCCGTACGTTTTTGAACTTTCTCGTATAACTTATTACTATCCCAATCTTCCTGCATTTGTGGCTCTCGATTTGGGAGATTTCCACGCATAGGGAAATCTGTTTTCGGCATTAGTAAGGTATCTTTATAATCCATCATGCTAATCCTCCTATTTTCATTTAGCTCTTTTCGCATAGATTGTTGTTTTTAAGTATATTCATATGCTTGACTGCACTACAGGCGGCGCTTTCCGCGGGCAAGGCTTCTAGAGAGACTCGAAAAGGTCGATAATTACCTTTTCCAATCACTCAATACAATGAGCAGCCCCACACCGAAGGTTCTTCAGCACTTGCTACTCCCGCTGAAGTCGCCACCTTTCGTTTCACCAAGCTGAAAACAAAACAGCCTTTCATTCTTATAAAACTTTCATTTCTATGAGCAACGGTTGCTTACGTTTTTTAGCAAATAAAAAACCTCCTCATCCACAAAGGGACGAGAAGGATACCCGCGTTACCACCCTAATAAATATAACACTGTTATATTCACTTAGTAATCGTTTAACGGTCATTAGCCGGCATAGTCTACTAAGAACATTATTCCGTTCGGTATGCAACTCAAGGGTGATCTTCCAAATGAATCTAGTGTCAGGCTCCCACCAACCCTGACTCGCTTTGCCTAGTACTTCATATGTACTGTCCCTATCTTCGTTATCACTTATTATTATCTTCTCCAAAAAAATAATGATTCAATCATATTTGAGTTTTTTACTCATAAAATCTTATTAAAGTATATGATAAGTTCAATTCAAGCGTCAAGTTATGATTCTTTATTTAATTCAAATTCCGCATCTAACTTACTAATATCATCCCAATCCTCTGTGCTGAGCATTTCAAGTTGGGCTTCAAGTAGCATTTTAAACCGTGTTCGGTAAACCGAAGCTTGTTTTTTCAACTCTTCAATTTCCAATGCTACTTTTCTTGATTTACTTAATGCTTCATTTACAATTCTATCTGCATTTTTCTCAGATTCTTTAATGATTAATTTTGCCTCTTTTTCAGCATTACGTTTTACTTCCTCAGCTGTTTCCTGGGCAATTAAAATGGATCTATTTAACGTACTTTCAATATTAGAAAAATGACTAAGCTTATCCTCTAACTCAGAAACTCTATCAAATAGTTCCTTTTTCTCTCGTATAACAATCTCATAGTCTTTGATCACTTGGTCTAAAAACTCGTTTACTTCATCCTCATCATAGCCACGAAATCCTCGAGAAAATTCCTTATTATGAATATCTAGCGGCGTTAACGGCATAACAGGCCACCTCCAATTATGTTTTAATTACAACGTTTCTTCTATTATAATACATATTTTCGACAAACAGTACTCTAATTCCTTTAATCACGACAAATCATTTTGGGAATGCAACAGATAGACGAAACTTATTTTTCTTTGTCTGTCCTTCATTCGAGACTATTTCACATCGGCCTTTCCCTCTTACAGATAATACATCTTTTATTTGAAGTGAAAAGCTCGGATCCTCTATTACCTTCCAATTAACCTTTATGTATCCATTTTCTATCATAGGTTTAACCTTTGACCTAGACAGTTTGTATACTTCAGCCACAATTGTATCGAGTCTCAGGGATGATGCAGTGATGTGCAAATAAGAATATTCCTTCGTTACACTAATACTTTCCTCGATAGGAACCACTTGTAAGCTTACTCTCGCCTTTCCTACAGATTTTAAATTCCAACTAACAAATTCAGCTACTTCCTTTGCTAGTACAATTTGAAACCGTTCAGCAGAATTAAGAATGTCGCCAAATTTCTCTCGCTTTAAACCAACATTCATTAAGGCACCTAATATTTCCCTATGCTCTATTTGAACAAACTTTGTTGGATATAAGAGCTCGTATAGAGCAATGTCGTAATCCTCTGTTACTGGCTCCACATAGTGCGGATATATTAGGCACCTTTTTCTCTCTGCTTCCTTATAACCTCCGTAGAAGGATACTGCAACCTCATCATTTTGGCCTACCAAGGATTGAACAATGTATTGTTGACGTGGATCAAGAAAGTCGGTCAACTTTGAACGGTATTGTTCAATTGCTGTCTCCTTCCACTCCATTACTTGGTCTACAAAGGCGTGTTCGTCCTTTCGAAAGTGTTGATAAACACTCATGCAATAAACAACTCCATTAAAAATTTTACACAATCTCTATACACAATCTCTTTTTTAAACAAATAGACTAAATAAGAACGTAACGCCATCTCTAGCGAAATTCAATGCAAAAATTGCAATAAGTGGAGAAATATCAATCATACCAATCGGGGGAATGATTTTTCTAAATGGAGCAAAATATGGCTCCACCAATTTCCCAATAATTCTTCCTATCGATGACTCCCTAGCATTTGGAACCCAAGACATAAACACATAAATAATACATAGGAAAAAGTAAATCGTAAATATACGCTGTATTACATCGTGAAGTAAAACTATCATAAAATTAAATCCACCTTTCTGTACTAATCTTGAAGCATCTCTGATATAGATCCAGATACGTCTACGTTATCAGGTGTACAAAGAAATATGTTAGACCCGAGCTTCTGAATATCGCCACCAATAGCATATACTGTGCCACTAATGAAATCGACTACTCGTTTTCCTTGTTCGTGCGGTAATCGTTGTAAATTAATAACAACTGATTTTCTATTTTTTAAATGGTCCGCAATTTCTTGAACCTCGTCATAGCTATGAGGTTCAATAAGCATTACTTTTGCTTGGTTTTGTATGCTCGTTAAACTCACTACATTCTTTTTTTCTTTCTCGTGCCGTTGAGGGTATGTAGGCTCAATATCTCCACTATGCTCGACGGTATCCTCATATTCATCTTCAAGCTCAAAGAACTTCTTAAAAGTCTGCTTTAAACTCACAGTATTTCACCTCTCTATTCTTTACTCTTCCTTCCCTACTAAAGCAGTTCCTATACGAATAAAGGTTGCTCCCTCTTCAACTGCAATGGCAAAATCATTAGACATTCCCATCGATAACTCATGACACGGTGCATGAGATAATTTCAACTTCTCTATCTTTTCCTTCAATTCTCTCAATTGTCGAAAATATGGTCGAACTTCTTCTGCATTCTCTACAATTGGGGCCATAGTCATTAAACCTACAACCTCAATTGCTTTATACTTTGATAAATCATGAATAAAAGAAATTGTTTCTTCAGGTTTAATTCCTGATTTCGTTTCCTCTCCTGATACATTTACTTGAACGAAGCACTTCATCGTTTCCCCTTCAGGTGTACGCTTGTCTATTTCTTTCGCAAGAGATAAACGATCTAATGAATGGATATAATCAAATTGATGAATCATTTTCTTTACTTTTTTTGATTGTAAACTCCCAATAAAATGCCATGTCCCTTTTTCTCCAAGCACTTCCCATTTCTTAAGAGCTTCTTCTACACGATTTTCACCTATATGCTGAATACCAGAAGCTAAAGCATCTTTTGCTCGTTCAATAGATACGTACTTTGTAACTGCTATTATGTTAACACAGTTATAGTCTCTATTCTCCTTTTTACAAGCATCTTTCACAACTTGATGAATTCTATTTAGATTCTCTTGTACTGACACGAGCGAGACTCCTTCCAAACTAAACATTTATTTCATACTAATATCATAAAGAATCTTTGCTCATCAAGCAATGATTAATCAGTGAGACATTATCATTTTTTTTAGAATAACGTCGTATTTTGGGTAAAAAAACAAAACCTCCGCATATGAAGGAGGTTTCTAATCATCATCTGAATCGCTCGCGCCACCAGGATGATGCCGTACAAGAACAACATCAGAACCTATTTTAACGACATTTTTCCAAGGAACAATGATCTCTTGATCTCCACGATTAAATAACCCCATCATCTTACCTCCACCAATAATTAAAGCATCTACTTTCCCAGATTCTAAATTAATATCCAAGTCAGTAATATGTCCTAGTAAACGGCCATCTGCGAGATTGACAATATCCTTCGCTTGAATATCAGATATTTTTAACATACTAGACCCCTCCCCTTTATTCGATACATTGTATGCATAACTTGTTCAACTTATATCACTAATAATAAAATCTTTTAACTAGCTATCTTCGGTAGGAAAATTGTCTTTTTATACGTAAAAAGGAGGGGGACTCAAAAGGTTGATTATACCTTTTAAGTCCCCCTCTATACGAGTGACCTCTGCAATTCCTGGCTTATGTAGGTCATTGCCAGAACTACTTATCTTTTAGGACACCCGTGCGTTTTATTCTTTAGCATGTTTATTCATTTGTTGAATGGCAGCCTTTTCTAGTCTGGAAACTTGTGCTTGGGAAATACCGATTTCATCGGCAACCTCCATTTGCGTTTTCCCTTGGAAAAAGCGCATATCAAGTATCATTTTTTCCCTGTCATTTAAGCGAATCATTGCTTCTTTTAACGCAATCTCTTCAATCCATTGAATGTCCTTTTGTTTATCATCACTAATTTGATCCATCACATAAATTGGATCTCCTCCATCATTATAGATTGGCTCAAACAATGATACTGGATCTTGAATTGCGTCTAAAGCAAATACAATATCTTCTTTTGGTACATCTAATACTTTTGCAATTTCTTGAACAGTTGGCTCCCGCTCACGTTTTTTCTCATTCATCATATTGTCTCTTACTTGTAGTGCTTTGTAGGCTATGTCTCGTAAAGACCTTGAAACACGGATTGGGTTATTATCGCGCAAGTACCTTCTAATCTCCCCAATAATCATGGGAACTGCATATGTGGAAAACTTTACGTTTTGGCTTAGGTCGAAATTATCAATTGATTTCATTAAGCCTATACACCCTACTTGAAATAAGTCATCTACATATTCACCACGATTATTGAATCGCTGAATAACACTAAGAACGAGTCGTAAATTTCCATTTACTAGTTCTTCTCTTGCAAATTCGTCCCCATTTTGCATTTTTTCAAAGAGGACTCTCATTTCTTTGTTTTTTAGCACTGGTAACTTAGATGTGTCTACACCACAAATTTCTACTTTATTGCGAGTCAATGTCTTCCCTCCCAACAGGAGCTGATGTACAAAATTCAGTATCTCCTTGAGAGGGAAATTTATGCAGAGCTTCCAAACGAAAAAAGGCCTGAAACGTGTCCAAGCCTTGTCGCATCATGCTAAAAAAAATTTATAACATTTTATTAAATTCCTTTTGTAACCTTTTTATAATCCTTTTCTCTAACCGAGAAATGTATGATTGAGATATTCCTAACATATCAGCAACATCTTTTTGTGTTTTTTCTTCATCCCCAGCTAAACCAAATCTCAGTTCCATGATTTGTTTTTCCCTGTCATTTAGCGCTTCCAATGCTTTTACAAGGAGTTTACGGTCAACTTTATCCTCAATACCTTTAGTAATGATATCTTCTTCTGTACCTAATACATCAGATAAAAGAAGTTCATTACCATCCCAATCAATATTTAAAGGTTCGTCAAATGAAACTTCAGATCGTATTTTATTATTTCTTCTTAAGTACATTAAGATTTCATTTTCAATACACCGTGATGCATAGGTAGCAAGCTTAATTTTCTTTTCTGGATCAAATGTACTTACTGCTTTAATTAGTCCTATTGTGCCTATACTAATAAGGTCTTCAATATTTATCCCCGTGTTTTCAAACTTTCTCGCAATATATACGACTAAGCGTAAATTTCGCTCAATTAAAACAGAACGAACAGAATCATCCCCTGATGGTAGTTTCTTTAATAAATACGCTTCCTCTTCTTTCGAAAGGGGTGGAGGCAGTGCTTCACTACCACCTATGTAATATACCTCATCAGGCTTTAATCCCAATTTTTTAAGTATTTTATACCACCATAGCTTCAATTTAATTCTTACCTTCATCATGCTAGCTCCCCCTTTAGAATTTGAACAGATTTACGATGTCTGCTTCTTTTGTTGCATCATTTTAGGATGTAGTAAGCAATTATAGTCATTTCGATCCGATAACGGGATATGGCTTAAACCTAGTAGTACTTGATTACATTTATACGATTGATTATCGTCTAAAACGATGACTTCATCAGGCTTTAGAGCCCACAAAAACTGCTGTTTTTCTCCTACCGTTCGAAATGGAATTAAAGTCAACTTCCCTTCAAATCGTTCTGGAATATTTTCATGCGAGAATGTTTGTTTTTTGGTAAATTGGACAACGGATTCTGGGAATTGATTCCCTACTTCCGTCATATCTATAATTATGACGGAACGCCTTGTAAAAGGGTCCTCTAGACGATTTCCACTATCAACAAATCCCTTTAAATGTAATTGTATTCCTGCAGCTTTAACTAGGACTTCATAAATTTGGTCATATCGAATTTTTTCCGTTTCCATATTTTCAAAACGTTGTTTAGAATACACATACATGATGGGAAAGCCTATTAATACGAACAACCAGCTAATAGGGCTTCCAAAACCACTTGTTTGTGTTGCAAAGGTTCCGTTGATAAAGCTTGTATCTGTTTCAAGAAAATAATGTAAACCTAAAAGACCACCCCCAACGGCGAAATTAACGAAAAAGAAAGTGAGCCACGCTTGGATAAATAATCGAAATCGCCTAAATCCAAATGTAGCTAAAATTATCAAGATAGAATAAACACTTTTCACGAGTGGATTCATGGCTATGACATCGAATGGGGTAAATAAAAAAAAGATATACAAAGAGGCAATAAAACCTCCAAATATTAATCTACTTTTTTTAATATTTCTTTTTATGACTATGGAGGTCAACAGTAAAAGTAAAGTATCAACTAAAAAGTTTAATAGCCAAACAATGTCAAGATAGATTTCCAAGTCAATCAGCCACCATCCAAATCGTAATTTGAACTAAGTATAACTGATGTAGCTTTTTAAGTCTGTCACTTTTTGCTAATAGAAAGGGACTTATTTTGGCAGTTTTTCATTATTCTTGTCATTGAAATTTATATGCTAGTTTTTTAGTAATAATTCGTTATAGATTTGATATTTTCTTTTGACTGTTCGTAAAAGAGGGAAGGAAATTTCTGGGATGAATCTAGGAAGCTATCAAAGTAAAATATTCTTTTATGTCTAAAAAAAATGGTATAACGTTATTCTTTAAAGCAATGGAAGTTTGACAGCATCTCAAAAGTACTAGTGAGTGCTGCTCTCGTTAGTAAAACCCTAAGGGAAAATTGCACTGCAGAGTTTTCTTATCTACAAGAAAAAAACCAAGCATTTACGCTTGGTCTTCTTGTTATTCAACTATGATCTTTTCTTACGATTTCTTAAAAAAGTAGGAATATCTAAAGTATCTAATTCCTCTTCTTGTGCTTGTTTTTGAACTTGTACATTTGAATTCTCTTTTTGCGGTTCTACTCTATTTGTAGATTTAGGACGTTGCTGTAATGTTGACGTTCTGTTTCCACCTGTAACAATTTTTTCATTTTGCTGCTCATCAAATCCAGTCGCAATTACTGTTACAACAATTTCATCCTTTAAGTCCTCATTAATAACAGATCCAAAAATCATATTCACTTCACTATCAGAAGCAGAAGAAACAATCTCGGCAGCTTCATGAACTTCAAACAGACTTAAGTTAGCTCCACCTGTAATGTTCATAAGTACGCCCTGTGCACCATCAATAGATGTTTCAAGCAACGGTGAAGAGATTGCTTTTTTAGCGGCTTCTGCCGCTCTATTTTCACCTGTTGCTACACCAATTCCCATTAAAGCAGATCCTTTTTCACTCATAATTGTTTTGACATCCGCAAAATCTAAGTTAATTAGTCCTGGCACAGCTATTAAGTCTGAAATACCTTGAACACCTTGACGTAAAACATTATCAGCTTCACGGAAAGCCTCAAGCATTGGCGTATTTTTATCGACTATTTCTAATAGCCGATCGTTTGGAATCACAATTAAAGTATCAACTTTTTCTTTTAGTGAGCCTATCCCACCACCAGCTTGATTCATTCTCTTGCGACCTTCAAAAGTAAAAGGACGAGTTACTACACCGACAGTCAATGCGCCCAATTCTTTTGCAATTTCAGCAATTACTGGTGCTGCACCAGTACCAGTGCCTCCTCCCATTCCAGCAGTGATAAAGACCATATCTGCACCGTGTAACACTTCTTCTAATTGTTCACGACTTTCTTCAGCTGCTTTCTTTCCTACTTCAGGGTTTGCGCCTGCTCCTAGTCCTCTAGTTAGCTTACCGCCTAACTGTAATTTAGTTTCGGCTTTCGATAAATGTAAAGCTTGTGCATCTGTATTTACAGCGATAAAGTCTACACCTTGTAAACCATTTTCAATCATTCGGTTTACTGCGTTACTTCCGCCTCCACCGACACCTATTACTTTTATCGTAGCTAACTGATCCATGTCCATTTCAAATTCTAACATTATTGATCCCCCAATCCATCATGGTTCACACACTTTCTTCTTAAATTAAATTTTACTATTCGAAGAACATTTTAAAATATTTCGATACTTTGTTCTTAACACCTGTTCCCTCTTTTGTTGTTTTCTTCTTAGGTAGTTTTTCCTTACGCTCTTTCCTTTCATGTGTATCCTCAGCAAAAGCTCCTACACTTGCAGCAACTTCTTTTCCTTGGATACGCATATTTTTATGAGCGAATGTTATGAGGCCAACAGCATTCGTATATTGAGGTTCGCGAACTCCTATATAATCTGGAATAGCAATGCGAACATTCTTCTGAAGAACATCTCTTGCCAATTCTAATACACCTGGAATTTTCACTGTACCACCAGTTAATACAAACCCTCCGGACAAGTCATGATAACCTAACCTTTGAATTTCTTTTAAAGCTAGTAATAACATTTCCTCTAAACGTGGCTCAATTATATTTGCTAATTGCCATTGGCTAAACTCTTGTTTTTGATCACTACCAATCTCCGAAACTTCGAAAGTCTCATCATCGGAGGCAAGATCTACATAAGCATGTCCAAAGTCAATTTTCACCTTTTCTGCCTCTTCCGTGGAAGTTCTAAATCCAACGGATATATCATTTGTTATATGGTCTCCTCCAACCGGGATTTGTTTAGTCCCTTGGAGAGTTCCATTCTCAAACACAGATACGGTTGTAGAACCACCACCCATATCAATTAAAGCCACACCTAAATTTTTCTCATCCTTTGACAAAGCTATCGTCCCAGCTGCAATTGGTTGTAAAGCAATGCCTGCTACTTGCAGCCCTGCTTTTTCAACACATCTTAAAATATTATGTAACATAGATCTTGCTCCAGTGATAATAATCCCTTCCATTTCAAGACGCACACCAATCATACCGCGAGGATCATTGATTTCATCCAATCCATCAACAATAAATTGTTTAGGGATAACATCAATAATTTCTCTTTCAGGTGGGATTGAGACTACTTGGGCTGCATCAATAACTCGTTCAATATCTTCATCTCCAATTTCTCGATCGTCACTGGAAACCGCAACAACACCGTGACACGGCTGAAGTTGAATATGATTACCTGTTATTCCTACAATTACACCTTGTATTGATAGTCCAATCATTCTCTCAGCTTTATCAACAGCAGTACGAATTGATTGTACAGTTTCATCTATATCAACGATAGATCCCTTTTTAATACCTTCTGATTGAGTCTCCCCAACACCTATTACATTCAACGTTCCGTTTGCCATTTCACCAATTACTACACGAACGCATGATGTGCCGATATCTAGTGTGACGTATATGTCTTGGTTGTTCATTCGTTGGCACCTCCTTAAACCTACATTCATTTCTATTTTTATTATCATTATTGAGTTTATGAATTGTATTCAACAAAAACAGTTCATTCCCTCTTTTTTATCATGGATTTTACTGTAAAAAGTAGAAAATCAATAAATGAAAACATCAATTCTTTTCTTTTCTTTTTTTCATCCACTTTTCTAATAAAATTCGTCTTATCATGGCGATATTATGAAATAACCTCACACCAAAAGCAAAAACTGCAGCTAAGTATAAGTCTACACCAAGATGGACGCCTAGAAAAGCTAAACCCGCTGCTAAAATGATATTGGTAAAAAATCCCGTTAAAAATACCTTTTCTTCAAAGACCCTCTCCAAATGTGCTCTTATACCACCAAATAATGTATCAAGAGCTGCTAATATAGCTATAGAGAGGTAACTTGAATATTCATCAGGGATGCGGAACTCCGTATAAAGCCCTAAAAGGATACCAATAAGAAGCCCTAAAATAGGTAACCACATGCCTATTAATCCTCCTTTACAGCTTCCATATGTCTTACCCTCAGTGACCTATCATAAGCTGGGAGTTCAACGAAATTAATTGGTGTAGAAGCAATTGATAGATTTTCATAAGAGAAAAATTCTCTAGATTGCGATGACATAATTGCATGATGCAAACCTTCTGGATCATCGGTAAGAACTCGAACTTTTAAAGGGAACTCTGTTACCCTACTACTATTTATTAGCGTTACGCCATTAGCTTCACGGATAGCGGTAGTAGAAACAATTCTTTCATTAGATATTGCAATTTCCTTCGCCCCATTTATATTTAATTCATTGACGAGCATACGCAATAAATATGGGGGAACAGAACGTATAGGTCCACCTTCATAAAACTCATCAAAATATGGTGTTACATCTATAATAACCCCTTGCCCACTGACTTTCGTTAGGCCAGCACGTTCCCTCAGTTCTTCTATAGCTTCGACCATTACAGGTTCAACATCTTCCGTTTGCTGTAGTTGGTATAATAATTCGAGTTGACTTTCTAATGCTTCATTTAACTCTTTTTGCCTCTCTTTTTCAACCGTTAAGGCTTGTCGAAGCTCTAGCGTACTTCTTGTATCCCTGACTTCAGGCTCTTTCGTAGTCTGAAATTGTATAGCAACCATAAAACCAATAATGATTGTAACACATGTGAATATAATCATTTTATCTTTCAAGATACATCACCCTCTTTCTGAAAAATAAGGGTCTAGTACAATGTCATTTCTTTTTTCGATACGAACCTCTATGTTATCACTTAATAATTGATCTACAACTCCACCAACCATATTAATAGCACTATTTAATGTATTACTATTTCCAATGGCTGTAATCTCAAATGGTGCATAGGATACTTGTCCATCAATTTCAATCACAGGTCCAATACACTGTATATATGAACGGTGATTAATACGATGACCATTAATAGCGATAGCTTCAGCACCAGTAACTAAGAGCTCATCAATCAGCTTTTGAATATGCTGCTCATGTACAATATAATTGTTTGGATTTTCTCCTTCAGTCACATAATCAGCATCTGTTAGCGTAACGCTTATTCCCTCGCCTTGCACTTGGACTGCACCAGTAACTAAACGCAATTTCTCTAGGTCTTCTACTAAGTTAAAATAACGTCTTTGTTGATTGGCTATTTCCTCTTCTACTTCATTAATTTGATTTTGAACATCTCGAAGTTCTTCAGCCAAGTTTCGATTTATCGTTTGTTCCATTAATACTTCATTCCGAAGGTCGTCTTCTACTCGCCACTGTGAGTTCGTTATTTGATCAGGAGATCTGCCTTGTTCACTCGTAAACTGATAACTTATCGCCAAAATAAAACCTGTAACTAATAGGACTAGAGAAAAAATAACGTGGCTACCCTTCACTCTCAACTTCTTCTTCCTCCTCCATATCAAACCGTTCAAAATACGGGTTAACTCGCATATGAACAATGCCTTCTACGTTTGGATCTAATTGCTCAACAACAGAAGGATAAGGACTAATTCTCTCTGCAAAACGCCTAATAGTTGAGTGAACTTCAAACCCATCATTCATATAAATAATTAAGCGCAATGGGTCTTGTTCTGTAGGAGAAAGTAGAATTTCAGATATTCTAAGCCTTAACGATTGAGAAATATTTACTAGCTCCTCTGCAAGTTCCATAGTATGCTCTTCACTGTTCATACCAGTTAAAATCGGTCCGTCTATTGGATTTTGTGTGCCATCATTATTTAATACTTGTCCCGTTTCAAGCAAGGGATAATACAATCCATCATACGCTACGTACCCAACCCGATTGTATTCTTCTACTGCAATAGCAATACTGTTAGGCCACTCTCTATTTAGTTCAACTTTCGCGATTTCAGGTCTTTCAAGAATAGTTTCTTCTACTGATTGAGCATTTATCCTCCACATACTTACTTCTTCTAATAGCCGAGATTGTTGTATGATCCATTCTTCTGAGACATTTTCATTTCCAACAACATTTACTGATTTTACATGACTATATGATGTTTGAAAATATGCAACAATTGTCATTAGCAAAAAAAACAAAGAAATATAGAAAATAACTCTACGATTTGCTCGTTGCTTACGACGGTCCTTTAAAGTTGGAATTCTTTCTTCAATTTCAATGACATTTTTTTTACTCATTGTTCCTTTCCTCCATTGTATAGCAAGGATTCGACAGATAAAATAACATTTCATAACAATCGTCAAATAGAGACAAAATGCCTGTTTATCCGTTCCGTTTTATAGTTCTAATTACCCCCTATAAAAGACTTATAAAGGTGTATCACCTTTACAAATATCGACATCGTTATGACAAAAGAGGATGCTTCAAAAGGTCGCTTTTTACCTTTTGAAACATCCTTGAATGAGAGAAAACTTAATATCCCCTCTTTTCATTAGGTAGAAAACAAAAACTATCGAATTTAATCTTAACGCTTACCAACTAACTCTACTTCCGTTTCCATTTTAACACCAAATTTATTATAAATGGTATTTTTTGCAAACTGTATTAATTCTAACACATCATTCGCTGTAGCATCACCTTTATTTACAATAAAGTTAGCATGCATTTCTGAAATTTGTGCGCCACCTATAGAATATCCTTTTAAACCAGCTTCTTCAATAAGCTTTCCTGCATGGTGTGGTAATGGATTTCTAAAGACACTTCCGCAGCAAGGATAATTCCAAGGCTGTGTATCTCTACGATAATCTTTATTTTTTTGCATCTCAGCCGTAATTTCTTTTTTATCTCCTTCTTTTAATTGAAATTCTGCTTCAACACAAATTGCTTCATCGCTTTGAAGGCGTGAGGTACGATAAGAAAAATCCATCTCTTTATTCTCTAGCCATTTAAAAGTGCCATCAGAAAATAAAACATGTGCTTTTATTAATATATTTGATATATCAGAACCATGTGCGCCAGCATTCATAAAAACTGCCCCACCTACACTACCTGGAATACCACTCGCAAACTCTAATCCCGAATAACCTTTTTTACTCATCATAGTTGATAGCTTTATTAATGAATATCCAGCTCCTACTTTAATGCGATCATCCTTTTGCTGAAACTTCGCTAAGTCTTCTCCAAGTTTAATGACGACACCAGTAATACCTTCGTCAGAAACTAACAAGTTAGACCCTCTCCCGATTACAAACCAAGGTATTTCTTGCTTCTTAATCTCTTCTATCGCGATTTGAAGAGCTTCAACTGATGAGGGCTCAATAAATATACTAGCTGGCCCACCTATTTTCCATGTTGTATGTTTTTTTAGTGGTTCATTTATTAATATTTTCCCCACTTGAAGAGCTTCTAGTTTTTCCTTTAAAAGCTGCATGTTAAACCTCCATAGTAAAATTAAATTAGTTCATTTACATACACTATATAAGCATTTTGAGATAATATTCACTCGAAACAGATGAAGTGTTCATCACACATTAACTATGATTGACATGAATTCACAAAGTAATAAACAGTACTATTTATTACTTCTTCATTATAACTTAAAAAAGTTGTCTTAATCACTAGAATAGCAAGGAATAGAAAAAAAATGAAGAAAAAAATGTTGTAAAAAATACTTAATGTCACGATGATAGTATTATATTAAAAAAATTTTAAACTGTGTTACCATTTTCAGTAGGACATAAAAATTAGTATTTCGGTTGACTGTGTTACTCTATAATTTGCTAAGGGTAGTTGGGCTGGCAGCTCGCCATCTTACCTTTACTTCTTTTCTTTCCTCAAGGGCAGATCCGGACAGCCCATCTACCTTCACCACTTTAAAATGACTTAAGGGCAATAAGAACTAAACCTAATCATCTCCCACTTCAGAAACTCGACAATACCCTTCACAAAAAAGCGTTCAAAGGATCACTCTCGCCTTTGAACGCTTTTTTTAGTTATTATCGCATATGTCGACTTATATTTAATAATACCCCTATACTCGTTAGCATAAGTGTGAGGGACGACCCCCCATAACTAAGTAACGGAAGTGTTATTCCAGTAACTGGCATTAACCCAATGACTACACCAATGTTTATCATTACTTGAATCGCTATCATACCAATTATTCCAGTTGCCAGGAGACTTCCATAAAGATCGGGTGCATATAAGGCAATCCTTAAGCCTCTCCATAGTAAAACAGCAAAGCAACACAAGACGAACGCTCCACCAACAAAACCTAATTCTTCAGAAACTATAGCAAAAATAAAATCAGTTTGAGGTTCTGGTAAGTAAAAATATTTCTGTCTACTCTCTCCTAATCCTAAGCCTAAAAATCCACCAGGTCCAATCGCATAAAGTGATTGGATAATTTGAAAACCACTTCCTAATGGGTCTTGCCACGGATCTAAAAAGGAAGTGATTCTTTGTAAGCGGTAAGGTGCGGATATAATTAGTCCAACAAAACCTACCAAACCTAGAATACCAAGAAAAGCAAAATGCTTAATTTGGGCACCAGCTACAAAGATAATAACGACACTTGTAAGCACCATAACTGCACCTGTTCCTAAATCTGGTTGAAGCATGATCAAAGCAAATGCAACCATGACTAAACCTAGAGTTGGAACTAGTCCTTGCTTAATCGTTGTGACATACTTTTGGTTTTCCGATAAGTACTTCGCTAAAAAGAAGATCATCGCTATTTTCATAAACTCGGAAGGTTGAATGGAAAATGCACCGACTCCTAGCCAGCTCCTCGCACCACCACGGACGAGTCCAACACCTGGTATGAGGACGACGATGAGCAAAATAAAGCAGACGATGATTATCACTTTAGTTAAGCTACGCCAAGACCAATAATCAACGTTCATCATAAAAAGCATTGCCACGACACCTAAAATCGCAAAAAATAACTGGCGTTTTAAAAAGAAAAACGAGTCGTTAAAGTTTTGCTCGGCCATCACGGCGCTAGCGCTATAAACCATAATTAATCCAATGACTAATAAGCTAAGGGTTGCAGCAATTAATAAAATATCTGGAGCTAATTTTTTTTTCGGCAATAGAGAACACCTCGGTTTCATCGTACATGACATCTTATTTCTCTATTACCTATGTTTATTAACTTTTTGGACAAACATGACTCTATTAGCTAAACTTTTTTACCTCATTTACAAAATGTTCGCCTCTTTCTTCGAACGTTCGATATTGATCCCATGATGCACAAGCAGGAGAGAGTAAAATGATATCTCCTTCTTCAGAATTTACATATGCCTTCTTTACTGCATTTTCTAACGTTTTCTCACAATGCACGAGCTCAATATTTGCCTTTTTTGCCGTTTCTACTAGCTTCTGAGCAGTTTCTCCATATGAGACAACACACTTCACTTTTTTCTTAAAGTAGGGAATGAGATCGTCAAAGCTTAAGCCCCTATCTAAACCTCCTGCAATTAACACGATAGGCTGTTCAAAAGCTTTTAAAGCAGTAATTGTCGCTGGTACATTGGTTGCTTTTGAATTATTATAAAAAGTACGACCGTTTATTTTGTCTACATATTGAAGACGGTGAGCGACGCCTGAGAACGATTTTAATACTTGACGAATTTTTTCTTCACTAGCTCCAGCTAAATGCGCAGCTGCAGCTGCAGCGAGACCATTAGCTACATTATGTTCACCTGGTAGAGACATCTCCTCCACCGGTAACAGACGTTTACCAAATACGGTTAAATAGCCATTCTCAATACAAGCACCATGTTTCATTTCGCCCTTCGTTGAAAAAGGGATAAGTGTAGCTTGTCCTAATTCCACAAGCTTACTTACCTTTTTATCATCAGCGTTATAAATAATATAATCATTACTCGTTTGATTCTTAAAAATATTCCCCTTTGCATGTACATATGCATCCATCGTACCGTGGTAATCTATATGTGCTTCTACTAAATTTAACAATAATGATATCTTAGGCTTGAACTCATCGATTCCCATCAACTGAAAACTCGAGAGTTCTGTTACTAAAACATTTTTCTCCGTAGCTTTTTGAGCAACCTCACAGGCTACTTCTCCGATATTACCTGCGAGTAAAGGATCTTTTTCGCTTCCTTTTAACATTTCATATATATAAGTTGTTGTCGTCGTTTTTCCGTTAGAACCAGTAATTCCTATAATATCAGCTTCGCAAATATGATATGCAAGTTCAACTTCCGTTAATACTGGTATTGCTTTTTCCATTGCAGCTGATACTAATGGGTTTGTATATGGAATTCCTGGGTTTTTAACTACATAATCAAGATCATCAGATATGAGCGTTAGTGGATGTGATCCACAAACAACCTCAGCTCCAAGATCCTGTAAGCTTTGTGCTGCGATATTTTCTTCCAGTGGTTTTTGGTCATTTACTATTACATTAGCCTCAAGTTCTAATAAAAGCTTTGCAGCTGCAGTTCCACTTTTAGCCAATCCTAATACTAATACCTTTTTGTTTTTGTATTTCGCTGTCATTTTCATTTACATCCACACCTCTAAATAAACACCTATAATTGCTAGTAATAAGCCTACTAACCAAAACGTAACCACAACCCGCCATTCGCTCCAGCCTGAGAGTTCATAATGGTGGTGAAGTGGACTCATTTTAAAAACTCGCTTCCGAGTCACTTTGAAAACAGCAACTTGGATAATGACAGACAGTGTCTCAATAACAAAAACTCCACCAATTATAACTAATAATATTTCCATTTTAGTGAGGATAGCCACCATCGCTAAAGCGCCACCTAAAGCTAGCGAACCTGTGTCTCCCATAAATACTTTCGCTGGATGAGCGTTAAAAACTAAAAATCCTAATACTGCCCCTACGACAGCCACTGCGAATAAAGAAACGGTATACAAAGATAGTGAATAAGCGATAATGGCAAAAGCACCAAACGCTATTGCAGTAGTACCGGCTACTAAACCATCAAGTCCATCAGTTAAGTTAACAGCATTCGATGTACCTACTAGCATCACAATAATTAATGGGAAATATAACCAACCGATATCAAATGCAACATTTGTGCCAGGTAAAACAATGTCTGTGGACAACCCCGTTTGGACTAATACAAAATAGACAATGGCCGAGATCAAAACCTGACCTAAAAACTTTTGCTTTGAAGTAAGTCCTAAGTTTCTTTTTTTAACAACCTTTATAAAATCGTCTAAAAAGCCAAGTAACCCAAATCCAAAAGTTACAAAAATTAACAACCAAATTTCTACATCAATGGAATGGAACTGGCCAGCCATAATGAAGGAAGAAGCAATTAGTGCTAATAAAATCATTAGCCCACCCATTGTTGGTGTACCACTTTTCTTTTGATGTGATTGTGGTCCTTCATCACGAATACTTTGCCCAAATTTCAACCTTCTTAAAAATGGAATGAAGATTGGGGAAAGTAGTACAGTGATAAGAAACGATAAAATCAGAGTGAATAATAGGCCTTGTTCCAGCATTTTTTACGGAACTCCTTTCTATGTACGGCTCATTCTAAGGTAATGAAGATAACATTTCGAAAGTAGTCTGTTATACATTTTATCGTCCAACATATATTTTCATGCCACTTCTATAAAATTACCCTCATAAAACGATAGAAAAATTTAAAATTATATTTACTGAATGAGTGCGAATTCTTTATTTAAATTGAAAAGATTTTAGTGAATCATATATCTCCTCGGCTAATAAGCCTAAGTGTACAGAAATTGCTATCGCATGTATTACACACTTTAAGTATGGTTTCCACGTGATTGGCACTTCAAAAGGCATGTACACTCCTTTTAATGAAAAATGTAGTTCCTCTCCATTTTCCTTTAATGTGTCTATTTGAAAAAGACAGTGCTTTGTGCTGCCGCTAGTAACGACATCTACCTTCCATTCATGATGATGGACAAGGAATTCATCATCGGCATCTAACACTAAACTAGCAGTCGCTCTCATTCCACTTTCTAACGAAATATATGCTGCTCTTACTTCCTCTTCCGATAGTTTCTCTCTTTTTCCAATCTCCGTAATGATCCCATAGTTTGGTGGGAAAAGGTGACTAAGCTTAGTTATGTGATGAATACTGTTTAGATCGTATTCAGAGATAAAAACATTGGCATGGCGTTCCATCTTCAATGCAGATAAACAAACGTGAAGATCCTCATACTTACTTAAATGATCTGATTTGTGAACGGCGTAGTTCGTTTTCAAAATATGGGCCAGAAGATCTTTAGTAAAAGAACTGTTTTTTCCAACAATCGCGACAACCGTCGGGTCAATTTCATCTACATATTCCTTTGCAAGCTGTTCTATTGTAGATGTATAATCTTCCACTTCAAATAGTGGAAGATTATGAGATAAGCTAGAGGTTATTAGATCTTTTTTTATAAAAGAAGCTACTGCCCCGTGTTCTTTAGCCTTCATAAGATGATCAGTAATTCCATTGTTTTCGTTTTCTAAATCTAATGGAAGGTAGATGAAACCTTCCTTCACATCATTGATATTTGTCGCAATTCCCTTTGCTACAAATGATAATGGAATCTCCCCATGAATATGACTACTTATCGTTTTAAGTAGGTGAAAATCTAATTGTGCTGTTGTCACTTCTGACACTCCTCTACAGCTTCTTTAGCAACGAGCCTGTCGTCAAAAAAATGATTTTCCTTCCCAATCGTCTGGTATGTTTCGTGTCCTTTTCCAGCAATTAAGATAACTTCATCTTTCTTCGCCTGACGAATAGCTTCATAAATTGCATCTCGTCTCTCTACAATGACTTTATAGCTAGATCCCTTCATACCAGATTCCATATCCTTTAAGATAGATACAGGATCCTCGGATCTAGGATTATCGGAAGTAAGATAAACAAAATCCGATAATTCTTCAGCAATAGCCGCCATTTTAGGACGTTTAGTTTTATCGCGGTCCCCACCACAGCCAACGACAACACTTACTTTTCCTTTGGCAAATTCTTTTATGGTTTCTAAAACGTTTTTTAAGCTATCAGGGGTATGCGCATAATCTACAATCACGTGAAAATCTTCCTCAAGCTCTACACGTTCAAATCTTCCAGCTACACCATCCATATTTGATAAGCTTTCACCTATAGCTTGTAAAGGTATCCCACTAACATAGGCTGCTGCCGCTGCTGCAAGCGCATTATATACAGAAAAAGTGCCGGCCATTTTCATCGAAACAGAACATGATTCGTTTGAAATGGACATGTTAAAACTCGTACCTTCTTCATGTAACTGTATTTTAGATGCTTTTAAGTCTGCATTTCCTTTTATCCCATAAGATATGATCGGTGCTGCTGTCATCGTTTCAAGTAGGTCAAAAGTGTCGTCATCTCGGTTTAACACCGCAACTGGTTGTGATTTATCAGAAAATTGATTGCCGAGTTGAGCAAATAGTAATCCTTTTGCCCTCGCATAGTTTTCCATCGTCTCATGAAAATCTAGATGGTCTTGAGATAGGTTAGTAAAAACCGCAACGTTGAAATGTGTTCCATGAACACGCCCTAGTTCAAGTGCATGGGAAGAAACCTCCATCGTTACAACATTAACACCTTCTTGAACCATAGTCGAAAAACCTTTTTGAAGCACTAAAGACTCCGGTGTCGTATTGTTTACCGCAACTTCCTTATCCTTATATTTCATATACATTGTTCCGATAATACCAGTATTTTTTTCAGCATCACGAAGAATCTTTTCTATCAAATGTGTGGTCGTCGTTTTTCCATTTGTTCCTGTAACACCTATTAAATGTAACTTTGATGAAGGATAATCGTAAAAAGCGGAAGAGATTATTGCCATTGCTCTTTTAGAGCTAGTCACTTTTATTACTGGAACAGCTACATTCAAATCCTTCTCAGCAACGATAGCTACGGTCCCTTTTTCTATTGCTTGCGTAGCAAAATCGTGTCCGTCCACGGTATAGCCACTAATACAAAAGAAAAGACTGCCTTGCGTTACTTCTCTTGAATCCATATGAAGATCAGTAATCGATTGATCTATATTATTATCCCCTACCATCTCGTAAGAAGGTAGCTTATTCAGTAAAGATCTTAGTTGTACCATTTACATCCCTCTTTCACTTCACAATTACTTTACAATACAAATTACATTTTACTGTTCCTCTTCCTGTTTGTCACCCATTAGTATACGAATTTTTGATCCTTCTCGTACTCTTTCTCCTGGCAGAGGAGATTGTGTTACAACTTCTTTACCTTCTCCAGAAATATCGAGTTGAAATTCATAATACGCCTCATTGATTTCCCTCATCGATAGTCCTACGAGATCTGGAACTTCTACTATTGGTTCATCGTTCCAATTTAGTTCTTTTTCGATTTGACCATCTCTCTTTTCAACACCTAATGCTCTTAAACCGTCCTCCATAATATTGCCAACAATTGGTGCAGCAACAACTCCACCAAACTGCATCACTTCTTTAGGGTTATCAATGGCGACATATACAACGATCTGTGGATCATCCGCTGGTGCAAAGCCAATAAAGGATACAATATGATTATTCTCTAAATATCTTCCACCTTGAGCCTTTTGTGCTGTTCCAGTTTTCCCGCCGACACGATACCCATCGACATAAGCACCTCGCCCAGAACCTTTTGCAACAACGTGCTCTAGAGCACGACGAATTTCAGCAGAAGTTTCTTCAGAAATAATATTCTCCTTCACTGTTGGTGTAGTCCTAGAAATGACCTCTCCTGTCTCATGGTCTAGCCATTCTTTCGCTAAGTACGGCTGAAATAGCTTACCTCCATTTACGGCCGCCGCTACAGCAGCAACTTGTTGAATAGGTGTAACGGAGACACCTTGACCAAAAGAAGTAGTAGCTAATTCAAGCGGACCGACAGCATCTATATCAAACAATATTCCAGTACCTTCCCCTTGTAGATCTATACCAGTCTCAGATCCAAAGCCAAAGCTATGGATATATTTAAACAACGTTTCCTTCCCTAACTCTTCACCTAAAGCGACAAAACCAGGGTTACAAGAATTTTGTACTACCTCTAAATATGTTTGTGAACCATGACCACCTTTTTTCCAACAACGAATGTTTTGACCTGCCACTTCAACATAGCCCGGGTCAAAAAATTCATCCTCATCTAAATCCACTATTCCTTCTTCTAGAGCTGCAGCTAGCGTAATAATCTTAAATGTCGAACCTGGCTCATATTGACTCCATACTGGCTTATTTTGGTTATATATTTCTGGTGGTACTTCTCTAAAGCGTTCTGGGTCATAGTCAGGTCTTGATGACATGCCTAAAATCTCTCCGGTATTTGGATCCATTGCAATTGCAATGGCACCGTCTGGATTATATGTTGCTTCTGCGATATCTAACTCTCTTTCGATTATCGTTTGAATATTAGAATCTATTGTTAACTTTAAGTCTTGGCCATCTATTGGAGGTGTATACTCATCCGCTAAATTTGGCATTCTTCTCCCTTTCGCATCTGAATAAAAAGAAACATGTCCTTGTTCACCTGATAGTTGTTCATCATAATATGCTTCTAGCCCTGTTAATCCTTGGTTATCAATCCCAGCAAAACCTAATACGTGTGATAAGTATTTGCCGAAAGGATAGTGGCGTTTATTATCTTCTGCAATATATACACCATCTAGCTTCAAATCTCTAACCTCTTGCGCTAATTCGTTGCTCATTTTTCTCCCTTCAGGATTTATCCTTACAATGGATGAGTTTTGCGTTACTAACTCATATGCCTTTTGTTGATCCATAGACAACACGGTTGATAATTGTGTAGCTACATTTGCGGGATCTGATACTTGACGTGGGACAACGAGAACAGATGGTGCGCTTATATTTGTGGCGAGCGCAATGCCGTGGCGATCTAATATTTCTCCACGATTAGCTTCAAACGGAATATTTCTGCTCCACAAATCTTCTGCACGATCAGATATTTCATTCCCCATTACTAGTTGAACATAACCTAGTCGAATAATCATTACTGTAAATACAACTAAACCGATACTTAAAGCTAAAATAAGTCTTTTTCTTACTGTAACATTAGATACTCTTTTCATCGTGAACCTCCCATGATTAAACACTATGGCTTGGTTCAGACATATGAAAAAAATGGACAGGTTAGAACCCTGTCCATCAATTTTTCTATGAAACTTGACCCGCATCCCTTAATCTGAAGAATTCTCTTCCACATCAACTGACTCTTCTAAATGTTCCTCTACCTCTTCATCATACTCTATTTCCTCTTCTTGATATTGCCCAGGTGGATATAAGCTTAAGGTAATGCTGTTAACATCTGACAACGCCGTTCCAGGTGTCGGTGACTGAACCTCGACAAAACCATGACCTTCAATATCTGCTTCTACCTCTGCCATTTGTAAAAACGCATAAACGTGCCTAATAGACCATCGAGACATATTTGGCATCACAATGGAGTCACCATCTGTCAATAGTAACACTTTTTCTCCACTTAAAATTTCTTGCCCTGCCGTCGGGTATTGCTTAACGACTTCACTACCATCTCCAATGATTTGAACTTGAAATCCTTCATCCTCCAGTAACGATAGTGCCTCAGATGTAGACATACCTTCTACATCATGCAATATTACTTCATTATCGTGGTCCCCATTACCTATCGGCTCTGAAGGGGCAATGTTCATATATTGAAGACTTTGGTTCATAACAGACTTAAATATTGTTGATACAGGTAAACTACCAGATTCATATTCTTCAATCTTTGGACGTTCTACAGCTACGTAAACGATGATTTCAGGGTCTTCAGCTGGTGCCATTCCTAAAAAGGAGTAAATAAAATTTCCATGCCCGTCCATATACGCGCCATCATCCTGGAGTATTTGTGCAGTCCCTGTTTTTCCTGCAACTCTAAATCCTTCAATTGCATATGGTCTCCCAGTACCAACTTCAGAAGTAACTACTGCCTCCATATGCTTGATTACTTCCTGTGCTGTTTCACTTGAAATTGGTTGACCAATTACTTCAGGTTCAAACTCTTCGATAATGGCACCATCATCAGCAGATACGATTTTATCGATAATATAAGGCTGTAACATCTCTCCATGATTTGCAATTGCAGTCGCCGCTTGTACTTGCTGTATTGGCGTTACCGCACTTGCCTGTCCAAATGCTGAAGTAGCAGCATCTATCCGCTGGTTTCTTGCAATTGCACTTGAGATTTCTCCTGGTAAATCAATGCCTGTTGGCTCATAAAAACCGAAAGCATCTAAATAATGATACACTCTTTCTGGTTGAAGCTTTTCTAACGCTAGTATAGAAAAGGCTACATTGGATGACCTTTGAAACCCTTCGTCAAATGTAATTTGTCCCCAACCACTTCGTTGATGATCATGGATTCTATCTGGTCCTATTTGATAGGAACCAGATTGGAAATACTCTTCCCCGTTATACACGCCTTCCTCGATTGAAGCAGCTAGTGTAAAGATTTTCATCGTTGAACCTGGTTCAAACCGAGAAGCAATATTAAAGTTAGTATAATTCGTAATAGATTCATATTGGTTCGGATTAAAGCTTGGTCGATTAGACATCCCTAATATTTCGCCCGTTTTTGCATTGGCAACGATTGCCATCATTCGTTCCGGTTTATATTCTTCATCTACTTGGTTCATCGTCTGCTCAATGGCCATTTGTATTTTTGTGTCTATTGTTAGATAAACGTTGTCTCCGTTCTTTGGAGGTTCTATCACATCATTAGTATTCACTAATCTTCGGTTTTTACCGTCTTTTTGGTAAGTAATTCGCCCATGTTCTTCTTGTAAGTAATCTTGTAAACTACTTTCTAACCCCATCCTTGCAGTGGACATATCTCTTTCTGTATATCCTATTACATGTGAAGCAAATGTCTGCTTTGGATAGTAGCGCCGTGGTTCCTCCCGAAAATGAATACCAGGTAATTGTAACGCTTCAACTTCACTCATTTTTTCAAAGCTTAAAAACTTCGCTTGCGGTCCAAGCTCCACTTGTACACGATCATTTTCAATCCCTCTATTTAGTATATCCTCAATTACTGTCGCATCAATGTCAAGTACGTTACTTAATTGTAGCGCTGTATTTTCAACATCGGTTACTCTATTTTCATAACGTTCATGAATGACAGCTTCAATAGTATATGAAGGTATTTCCTCTGCAAGTACTTCGCCATTTCTATCAAGGATAGCTCCTCTTTTTCCCTCTATTATTCTTGATTGGCTCCACCTTTGCTCTAATAATTCTTCAATATCATATCCTTGAACTTCCTTTGCAGCTTGTATATATACAAACCTCGAAAACATCACACCTGCACCAAATAAAATGAGGAACAGGATAAAAATTGCACGCTTAGTAACAATGTTGTTCTTTTTTTGCTCCACGCTACCAATGCCCCCTACTCCACACAAGATTTTAAAGGGTGACTAAAAAGGTAAAAATTGACCTTTTTAGTCACCCAATTAGTTAATAGCTGATTTTACCCTCTCTTAAAAACCTGATGAATAGAGGTAACATCAGTATTTAAGAAGAACATAATTGTAGTATCTGCTATTCTATATCAATCATTTTTTAGTGATTATTTGAATGCGTGTACCTAACATTATTTGGATCTAAAACCATCCCCATCTCTTTCGCTTCGGATAAGATACGTTCTGGATCAGACAATTCCATCACTTGCAAATTTAGCGCTTCATTTGCATTCACCTGCTGTTGAATCCCTCGTTCTGTTTGCTGTATTTGATGGTTTGTTATGTAAATAGAAGCATAATTTGATATTACCATAAAAAGCACCATTACGACTGCAATAATTGCAGCGGAAAATATTACCTTTTCCCCTTTTGTAATACCGCCTTTAAAAACTTTTTGTTTACTTGGTTGTTGTTTTATTGATGGGTGTGTTAATGGCTCTGTTTGTCTCTGAACGAGTGGACTCATTTTTTCTCCTCCTTTTACTGTTTTTCTGCAATTCTTAGCTTTGCAGATTGCGCTCTCGAATTGTTTTCTAACTCTTCTTCACTAGCAAGTATTGGTTTTTTATTGACGAGCATTAATTCTGGTTTGTGAGATTCGGGTATTACCGGTAAACCTCTCGGTAAATCTTTAGGTGTACTTTTATTTTTAAATACATGTTTACAAATTCGATCTTCGAGGGAATGAAATGTAATAACTGCAATTCTCCCCTTTTCAGTAGTCATATCTATCGCATCGTATAAAGCTTGCTCAAACACATTTAATTCATCATTAACTGCTATTCTAATTGCCTGAAAAGTTCTTTTAGCAGGATGTCCACCTTTTCTTCTTGCTGGAGCAGGTATGGCATCTTTTATAATGTCAACTAATTCGAATGTTGTTTTAATAGGGCTAACTTCCCTTGCCTTTTCAATTTTCCTAGCAATATGCTTAGCAAACCTTTCCTCCCCATACCTTGATATCACTTTCATAATGTCTTCAAATGGCCAATTATTAACTACTTCATAAGCAGTTAATGACTGTCCTCGGTCCATTCTCATATCAAGTGGGGCATCAAAACGATAACTAAAGCCACGCTCGGGTTCATCAAATTGTGGTGAGGAAACACCTAAATCAAAAACGAACCCATCTACAGAGCTATATCCTAAATGAGTAAGCTCTTGCTTTAAGTATTGAAAGTTACTATGTACAAAGATAATTTTATCCCGAAAAGGGGCTAATCTTTCTTTTGCATGAGACAAGGCTACTTCATCTTGGTCAAAAGAAATAAGCTTTCCATTAGCGCCAAGCATAGAAGCGATTCTCTCACTATGCCCTCCCCCTCCTAAAGTACAATCGACATATACACCATCTTCATGGATATTTAATCCTTTTACTGTTTCTTCTTTCAAAACGGTCTCATGCTCAAACATCGATGTTATCCTCCTTTTTTCCGAAGAAACGAAAGCGGTATTACTTTTATAAATCAAAATCAACAATTCCTTCTGCTATTTCAGCAAAAGATTCTTCGGACTCTGCAAAATATTCTTCCCAAATTGCTTTACTCCAAATCTCCACACGATTGGATACACCAATCACTACACACTCTTTTGTTAATTGAGCATAATTTCTCAGTGTGGAAGCTATATTCACCCGTCCCTGCTTGTCCAATTCACATTCAGTTGCACCAGAAAAGAAAAAACGTGTAAATGCACGTGCATCTTTTTTAGTAAAGGGGAGTGTTTTTAATTTCTGTTCTAATTGTTTCCATTCATCCTCTGGATAAACAAATAAACATTTATCCATTCCTCTGGTGACGACGAAGGAGGATCCTAATGATTCACGAAATTTAGCTGGAACAATCATTCTACCCTTTTCATCTATAGAATGATGAAACTCACCCATGAACATTAAAATCCACCCCCTCCCCACTTTCTAACACTAATTTACCACACTCCCCCACTTTACACCACTCTATATTTAAATTTTTATGAAAAAGAACTATCGAGTTAAATTGGCTTATTTAGTTGTTATTCGATTTTTAAAGGGGATTAATGCTGATTATCATCAATAATGACCTATTTTCACGTTATAATACGTTATTTTTTGTCTATCTATTGTTTTTATTGCTTTCGTGATTAATTAACAAAAAACGCTCCGACAAAAAATGTCGGAGCGCAATACATTTATAAATATACGTATAGAAATTTTCCTACTAAAGTTTTTTCCTTATGTAAATCTTTAAGTAACCCCAGTATAGCATCTGGGCCGTATTGATTTAAAAAAGGGAGAATATTCAAATATCGCTCTTGTAAATTCCCTTCGGGTTTTATTTCTACCGCCACTTCATCAAACTTCTTTAAAGCAAACATCTGATGATTTTCAACATACTTATTTATTCTTTTTTCATAAAGTATAAGGTCATTTGCAATGATCTCTCTTTGACGTTCATGAATAAACTGTAGATCACCAAGTGGTTGTAGTTCTGTAGCTAAATTGTCTAAGCTTTTTTCCATTTCTTTTTTTAGTTTATCAAAAGGATCCGATATTTCAATTGGGGTATTCTCTTTTCTCCAAGCGATCTTCTCGCTCTCAACACCATTCATCGTCACATCATGAGGAGACTTATTCATCCATGCTAAATTTTTCTCTGTTCTCCTTGATAGAAAGGCGATTTGTACTCGTGGATAAACGAGAGGCATTGTGATTCCACTTGAATGAAACACTTTTTTTAATGTCGCCCAATATTTTAGTTCTCCAGGTCCTGCAACAAACGAGATTACTGGTAATAATTTGTCTTGCATGACAGGCCGTGTAACAACATTATTACTAAAGTGGTCCGGATTTCCCTCTAATTTTTCGAGCAATTCCGATATTATCCACTTTCTCCCACTGTTTTTTTCCCGAAAATGTGCGCCGTCTTTTTCCAACAAGAAACGCTGACCTTGATCGTGAACGAATAAATGGGCATTGCTTTTATCAATTTCAATCGGTTCTCCGAATCCACTATCTTTAAACTTTTTAGCGACTTCATAAAAGGATGAACGAATCTCATCGTTATTTTCTAACATTTCCTTAAAATACGGCTTCTCTAATTTTCTAATATTAATATCAGCTGCATCCATTAATACTAGCCCTGTACCTTTAAAGATACGGTGTATAATTTTAGCAAACCAATCAACGTAAGTGACATCTTCTTTAAGGTCATTCATTAATGATTCGTATAATTTCTTAATATAGGGAGTTTCTTTTAAGAATTTTAACCCTTCGTTTATTAATTGCTTTCCTTCTTCCATTCGAATTTGTCTATTAGATACTGGTATTTTCAAATCATTACGTTCTTTTAGTACTAGCTTCCTCGTTGTTGACCTTTGATGGAAATATGTATGGTTGACTTCGTCAATGTCATGATCTTCTCCAGCAATCCAAAAGATTGGCACAACAGGGACATTTAATTCCCTCTCGATCACGGAAGCTTCATGTATGATTGATATAATTTTATTGATTGTATATATAGGTCCAGTAAGCAATCCAGCTTGTTGACCACCGACAACAACGACAGAATTGTCCATTTTGATCCGGTCAATTTGTGAAAAAGTGTCTTTATCATCCGTAAATTGAGCGTTAAAATTTTTAAGTGCTTCTATTAATCCACTGCGGTCATATGATCTTTTATTAACATCTTCGTATCTTTCGATTAGTCCATCTGTGTTCAAAGGATACTCAAAGTACTCCATAATAGTCGCATCTTCATTCATGTATTTTTGTAAAAAGGTTTTAGGCTCTACATGCTCTTCACAAACCACTTTCATTTTTTATACAACCTTTCACATCTGCTTGGTGAGTTCAATGTTCAAATAATTTCCGTTTCATTATAACAGATATATATACCCTCACCAATAAACTTGCTCCATCAATTTCCTTGTACAATAATTTTCGTGACTATTTCAGATATGAGCCCATATATCATCAATATAAAATATAAAAAGAAAAACACAAAAAATTGAAAACGCCACACACCTTTAATAATTTTTCCAATATGAATATCCTCGTACATCTTCCAATGTAAATATGTAAAAAATGTTGCTGTTAATAACACAAATAAAATGAATAACCAAATAAGTTCAAAACCCCATATTTGTAATATGATAAAGTATACAGCTATCATAAATAACAGTGCTGTACAATCTACTGCTAGCTTTATTGCAAAAAGTTTATTATGTGTCGACTTTACGGCTACAATGTATACAAGATATAAACCTATTAACGGTACAGTCACAAGCGTTGCGATAACATATATTAGTGTATCACTAAAAACCCCCACCTTACCTCCTCCTCTCAAGACCGAGTATTGAATGATGAACAAATGATATGATTGGTACTTGTACACCTGACTTTTCTGCCTCTTTTAATAAGTAACCTGTAATCGACTCAATTTCTGTTTTAGTATTATTTCTTATGTCACGATACATCGACGATTCATTTTTTGCAGTATTTTTAATAACCTCTAAAACCGTTTCCCACTCATTTTCACATAATTGAAGAATTGTTCTTCCTTCGTCAAACAACTTTTTTACATTATGAGAGAAATTGTCTTGTAATAACTCCCCATTTTTCACACTATACATAGCAGTAAGGGGGTTAATGACTAGGTTGATTAAAAGCTTTTGTTTTATTAAGTACATTATATTATCTACATAGATGATTGGAAATTGTTTTTCACTTTTTAGAACACAAAAAGGAGATGAACCTCCAGTAATACTTCCTATCGATATTTTACCTACTCCAGTATGAGATACAGTATATGAATTTATCTTCATTGCACCATGAGTTACTACACCAGCATAGATGTCTGTTGACAAATTCTCTTTTGCCATGTCGAGGTGACCCATCCCGTTTTGCAGAAATATAATAGGAGGTAACCTTTTAACACCTTGCCATTTCTTCAGAAAAATAGGAATACCACTTTGTTTCGTCGCAACAATCCACAAGTCGTTAGGATCTACATTTGTGTATTCTTCGAAACATTCAACATTGACTCGCACTTTATAAGAAGGTGGTTCATTTAAAGTGATACCATTTTCCATTATTATCTTTCTCTGTTTTTCTGATCTAGTAACTAATGTGACATCATATCCACTTTTAGAAAAGTAGACAGCACATAATAGTCCAATTGCACCACCACCAAACACAACCACTTTCATGTTATTGCCTCCATTCAGGACTATAGTCTTCTTTATTTTAGCATATAGTGGAAGATTTGCTTTATTTTGAATAAAAATCTTTTATTTTCAATAACTTATAAATTATAATTGAGTATGAGTTATTGAAAACGCTTATAACTTCAAGGGGGAATCTATAATGGATACACACGAAGTAGTAAGGTTGCACATAAACTTTAAAACACTAGAAGAATTTGAGAATTTTCGAGAATACGGACTACAAGAGTTATCGATGAAGGAAGATTTAGAAGCAAACATTATTGAAAATGATAGCGAGTCTCCGTTTTATGGTGTTTACTTCGGAAAAAAACTCGTTGGCAGAATGAGCTTATATAAAATAGACAAAAAGTTTGACAGATATTTTGAACCTCCACAAGATTACTATGAATTATGGAAATTAGAAGTGTTACCTGGCTATCAAGGAAAGGGTATTGGAAGAAGCTTAGTAGATTACGCAAAAAATTTTGGTTTACCGATAAAAACAAATGCTCGACAACGATCTGACGATTATTGGAAAAAACTCGGCTTTGAGGCGCTTACTTATCAATCTGATCGTGATCGTGGTGAAAACCCATACGTTTGGTTTCCTAAAGGCGTTTCTGAACAAAAATGAAGATGGTGACTCAAAGGTCGAATTTTTACCTTTTTATACGAAAATGAATACCTTGTAGGTCAAAAAAACAAAAAAAGGGGGAGGGTATCCTTACGGGTACTCTTTTCCATTTTTTTACTTTTAGGCTGTAGGTTGTTCTACCGTCACTTTAAAGCCTTTTGACTCAATATTCTTAATCCAGTAGTTGATCTTCCTTTCCGTATCTTTTTCTGCATAATCCCACCCTAATTCTTCATAGGGGATCTTGTCTTTAATAATATGATATATTATCCTTAAAATAAGATGTGCTGTAGCCATCGATGCTTTATATTGACCTCTTCTCTTCTGCACACGATGGAAGAATGAGGAGAGGCGGGTTCCTTTGGATTTGGATGCGGACCATGCTGCTTGACAAAGGACACCCTTTAAACTCCTGTTCCCTTTTTGGGTCCGGGAGTTTTTTTTCTTTCCAGCACTCTCATTATTACCAGGACATAATCCACCCCATGAAGCTAAGTGCTTATCAGATGGGAAACAAGACATATCTACGCCAATCTCTGCAATAATCACCGCTATAGCATTAAAACTTACACCAGGGATTGTATCGAGTAATTCAACATATTCGTCATAGGGGGTTATTAGACGGTCGATTTCGCCCTCCAATTCTGAAATTTGTTTCTCAAGATAAATTAAATGATCATAATGCATGCGAATAATTTTTCGATGATGCTGGCGTACTCGTCCATTTAAAGCATCAACTAATTGAGGTACTTTTCTCTTTAAAGAAGTTTTCACCAAGCTTCTTACCTGCTCCTCCGTTAACACCTCACCATTAATGATTGACTCTAAAAGAGCTCGTCCAGATACACCAAATAAATCACTAACAAAAGTGGTTAACTTGACGTTTGCATCTTGTAAGATCTTATGGATACGATTTTTTTCTGAAGATGCATTGCCAACAAGCTTTCTACGGTAACGAGTATAATCCCGTAGATCTCGGAAGTTTTCAGGTGGAACAAAACTTGGTGTGATCAACCCACATCTCAATAACTGGGTAATCCAGGCTGCATCACTGACATCGGTCTTACGACCAGGAACATTCTTAATGCGCTTTGCATTGGCAAGAATTAATTCGAAGCTCCCCTCTAGAATATTCCACACTGGTTTCCAATAAACACCAGTACTTTCCATTGCGACATGGGTACATTTAAAGCTTTCTAGCCAATCATGAAGTGCAAGTAAGCCTTTCGTCGTTGTAAGAAAAGTTTGTGTCTCTTTTTTTGGTCGTTTTTCCAATGGACCATACATAACACAAGCTACAATCTCTTCCTGATGAACATCTAGTCCAGCACATCTTTCCAATACTGCATCCATAACTCATCACTCCTTAATAAAAATAGAAATGATGCAGGTCATACACCTGTAAGCATGGTATTTTTATACACGTGTTCTTAACGACAATTAGCGGTGCTCGTAGGTGTATTCGGTCGGTTTGAGTCGCGGGGTAAAAATTCCACCAATAAAGGGACGACCTGTGACCTGCTAATCTTATTATAAAAATTAGCAAGCACAGGTCGCAAGTCATTTTCATTCATAGTGGTGGCTATTAAGCCATGAAAGTTTGAGTCACCATCTTCTTTAAAGAAGTGGAAAGATTCACCGTATCTTTTATAGTACTTGTGAGCACTACTACGTATCGGTAAATTTCCACAGTCTAAGTAAATCTTTAAATTTGACTTTGTGTTCTTTTCGTTGCTCTTTCCATTACATTTATCATGAGTTGATAATCGTTCTTTATAATTTCATACTCATGCTTTAACTTCGTTAATTCTTTTTCCAAAGCTTGATTCTCTTCTAATAAAACTTTTAACCTAGTCGACGATTTTTCTTCAAGAGTAATACTTTTTTCTTTTTCTAATAGCTCTCCCTTTTTCTCTAAAAGGAATTGCACCATCTCTTCAATCGTTTGCAAAACAGTTTTGTCTTCTTTTTTCTCTTGGGAAACTAATTGAGAAACAACACTATCCTCAACTTGTTTAGTTTCATTCCCTTTTTTCAGTTGCTTTCTTTGTTTTTTTGCAAGTTGTATTGCTGATTCATATTTCTTTCTTATTGAAGAGTTCCAGCGAAAACCGCAAGCAGCAGGTGTTCGTGATAATTTTTCTCCCACTTCCTCAAATGCGGATAATTGTGTACCACCTTCTCTAATATGTCGCAGTACAACTTCCGCTAATAATAGATCTTCATCTTGATTCCAAGCATCCTGTCTAACCAAGGAATTTATCCCTCCCTCTTCATTATTCACACATTATATGTATGCAATTAGTAGAAAAGATAGACTAAAGTTCTAGAAATAGTATGAACCTTTCTTAATGTGATCATTCTTATTATTGCATTTCTGTGTTTTCAGAGGGGAATATAATAACGTGTATTAAAATTTCTGTTATATCAATCGCTATAAAATAAAAGACTAGCACAAGCTCTACTAAAACATATAAAACGAAAATGAGAAGGGCACTGAAAAAGTGGCGTTCTTCTAGGGTACTGAAAAAGTACTTAAATTCAAAGGGTAGACTAATAAGTATAAGGTTGTTTGAATATAGGAGTTGATGAGGTATATTGAATATTAATGCAACGAAACAGCAAGTTTTTCACTTTTTCAGTTGCCTCAAAATGAGTTCTTTGTTAGAAAAGCTATAGATGAATTTTCTCCTAATTTTATACTTTATCTTATATGAATAACATTACCATACATTTCAATATTACTTATCGGGGAAGAATGGAGGAAAGTTTAACGTAGACGGCTTTAAAATAAAAAGAAAAAACAGAAGGGGAGCACCCCTTCTGCTAACGTCATTATTTGTTTACAACATCTTGCCCTTTGTATGTTCCACATTCTTTACAAACGCGGTGTGAAAGTTTCATTTCACCACATTCAGGACATTTCACCATACCAGGTACGCGAAGTTTAATGTGTGTACGACGCATTCTCTTCTTTGTTTTACTAGTTCTTCTAAAAGGTACTGCCATGAGTCCCACCTCCTTGGAGATATTCAATCAACATGCTGTAAGTAAACAGATGCTATTTTTGGTTATCAAAAAATTTTTCAAGCTCTTTTAGTCGAGGATCAATCTTTTTTTCTTGCTCCTCTTCCTTTGTTTGAAGCTCCCATCCTTTTCCGGAGGCTGGAGCATCTCCCTCCTCCTCATCACTAATGACTCGGAGCGGTTTTTCTAATAAAATTTGTTCTTTTACATAAGGCAGTAAATCAACCGTGTTAGCTTCTACTTCGTGAACATCATCTTCCTCATCAAAGGTTGCCCATTGATCTAACTGAAAAATTTCAGTAGCTCGTATCTTAAAAGGATACTTCACATCGTTCAAAGTCCGAGCACATGGTAATGTCATCGTACCTGATAGCTGCAATTCAAAGGTAGCAGCCCGATTAGTTATATGAGCATCCCCTAAAATTCGTACTGGTGTTATATCACGAATTTCACGGTCTAATTCTTTTAATTCATTTACATTAACCGACTCATCGATATGCAAGCCTTTTTCTTTTAAGGCCAACAATTGTGGAACCGACCATTTCATAGGTTTTCACCTCAAGACAACAAATGTAATTATATCTTTCCAAAAATCTTTTGTCAAGATAAATTCTTTACAATTAGAAAAGCGAAGGACGCTTGCGTATCAGCGAATAAAAATGTTCTGATATATGAAAAGTGCCCGCTTACTTGAAATCGTAAAGATGTAGACGAAAAATTTATTCTAGGAAATAGAATAACATTTTTAGTATTCCCATTTCAATTCTTTTGTGTAATAAAGAGTTTAAAAAAACACTACTTCTGTTTAGAATATACATATCATGAAAAATTTATACGGAAGGTGGCACATTTATGAACGTGCTTGGTGTGATAGTAGAATATAACCCATTTCACTATGGCCATTTATATCATTTAGATGCAGCAAAGAAGAAGACAAATGCAGATGTTACTGTTGCTGTAATGAGCGGTTCTTTCCTTCAACGTGGTGAGCCAGCTATAACAAGCAAGTGGACGCGGACGAAGATGGCTTTAAAAGGTGGTGTTGATCTTGTAATAGAACTTCCTTATATTTATTCAACACAAAAAGCAGAAATTTTTTCTGATGCTGCAGTAAGCTTATTAGACGAATTAAAAGTTAACCAGTTATGTTTTGGTAGTGAATCAGGGAATATTGATCATTTTATACATACAGTAGATGTTGTATCCTCTAGAAATAACGAGATAGATGAGCGAGTGAGGGATGTAGTGAAAACAGGTGTTAGTTATCCAAGAGCATTTTCAATAGCCTATAGAGAAGTCTTTGACAATACTAATGAATCTATTCTTGATTTAGGAAAACCTAATAACATTCTTGGGTACCACTATGTAAAATCAATTAAAAAAAGGGGTAGCAAAATGACTCCTTGTACGATAACGAGAGAGCAAGCAAATTATCACGATACGGAAGTAACTAAACATCAAAAAATTGCAAGTGCTACTGCCATCAGAAAACTTTTAATAGAAAACAATTTTTCCATTGAAGCAGTGGAGCAATATGTTCCACCGAGTACACTGACTTTATTACGAGATGAAATACATACTGGAACCCACTTTTTGCACTGGGAGCATTATTTTCCTTTTATTCGTTATAAGCTATTAACTACACCAACTTCAGAACTTCGTGCGATGTATGAATGCGAAGAAGGAATTGAACATCGTCTAATAAAAATGATGAAAGATGTAAATTCCTTTCAATCTTTTATGGAAGCAGTCAAGACGAAAAGGTATACATGGACAAGAATTCAGCGACTTATACTACATATTTTAACTAACACTAGCAAGGGATTTATGGAGCAGCATTGTCACCCACTTTCACCACAATATATTAGGTTACTTGGAATGACAAATAAAGGAAGAAATTACTTATCATCTATTAAAAAAGACTTGAGAGTTCCATTAGTTTCCCGAGCTAGTGAATTTCAACATGAAGTTTTGCAAAAAGATATACAAGTTAGTCAATTACACACCCTTCCTTATGAGGATGAAACTTTACAGCAAGAATTTAAATCCGTACCCATTCAATATGATTAAATAGCACGACTTAATAAGGGTGATTTTGTCTTGATGTAATTTAGCTGAAAACGAGGAGAAGTGTTTTACTTTGAAGACTCAGAGTAGTTTATAAATCGTTTAGTAAGAAAAAAACTTAAAACTAGCTTCACTTCGCTAGTTTTAAGTTTTTTTATAGCTACTTTAAATTGTTTAGAAATTCTAAGGCTTCTTCGAATGAATCAATTGGAACAATTTCCATATCTGTATTAATTGATTCAGCTGTTTCAAGTGCGACAGCATAATTTGAAATGTCACTACCTCTTTCATTCGGAGCAAAAAAGAAGTCTGCGCCAGCATGATGTGATGCAATGACCTTTTGTTTTACTCCGCCTATCCTTCCGACTATCCCATCTTCATCAATCGTTCCTGTACCTGCAATATGGTATCCTTCAGTAATATCTTCCTCAGTTAGTTGATTGTATATTTCCAGTGTAAACATCAATCCTGCTGAAGGACCACCAATTTGATTTGTATCAATGCTTATATGTGGTTCATGAATAAGCGTCCTGTCTGTAACTGGTTGTGCTATGCCGATACCGCCACGTTCCCCACTCGGGTCTAAATCAGACGGGAAATACATCAGTTCTATTGAAACATCAGAAATTTCCTCTTCTCTCTCGATCGTTAAAGTAACGTTCTCCCCAACTGAATAATCTGCTAATAAATCTAATAATTTACTAGCTTCAAATACCTCTTCCCCATCTACTGCTACGATCCGATCACCCATCTCTAGTTTTCCTTCAGCATCCATATCAGGAACAACAGCTGTAACGTAAACTCCTTTATTTTCGAAATACGCTGTTTCCCCTGCATGATTATAGGCTACAAAAACAGCTAAATCTTGCGAGCTTGTCATCATCATCAACTGCCGATGCTGATATTCTTCATCTGTTTCTCCTTCTCTTCTAATTTGATCTTCTGGCACTAATTCGCGCTCATCACTAAAAAGGGCCCACACATAATTGACAACATTGGCTCTCCCAATTCTCACTGTCGTTAGCATAAAGGTTCCTTCATGTTTATTTCCATCTTCAACCTCTATAAATTCAGTTAATATTTTCGCATCACCTGGAATAGTAAAATAGTACGGTAATTGATAAAAATTAATAAATAATAATAGAACTATTATTATAATCCACTTTATTAACCCGCGATTATTAGGATGCATTTCTTTAGTCATGCTGTTTCTCCTTCCACCTTTGTATCTTTTCCTTTAGCTGCGTGATTAACTTTTTAGTCTCTTCTTCTCCATTTTGAATGATTTCCTGTACATTTGTAAACTGAGTTGACCTAATATGCGATAAAATTGGCTTAATCATAATATCTGATTCAATTTCTCGATATCTTACCATTTCTCTTTCCATAATGTCCATACTTTGCATAATGACATCATATACTGAAGCAATTTCCGGCTCTCTATCAAGAAAAGAAACATCTACTGCAATAATGATATCAGCTCCCATTTCCTTGACTACTGAAACAGGGACACGATCAATCACACCACCATCGACATACATTCTACCATCAATTGTTTCGGGTACTACAATCCCAGGGATGGCAATGCTAGCCCGAACTGCTGATGCTATATCGCCTTCTTTAAAAATAATCCTTTCCCCTTTTTTTAAATCTGTTGCAACTACATGCACCTTTGGATCTAGCTGCTCGAGTTTTTTATTATGTACTAACATTTGAACGATTTGTTTCGCTTTTTCCCCTTTAATAAACCCCATTTTCGGAACTGTAAAATCAAGTAAATATTTCCTGCGAAATTGTAAAGCCATTTTTTCCATCATTCCTGCATCATAACCAGATCCAAATAAAACACCAACTAATGCCCCCATGCTACTACCTGCAATATAATCAACATGAATACCTTCTTCTTTTAAAACTTTAAGCACGCCAATATGAGCAAATCCTCTTACACCACCAGAACCTAATGCTAAACCAATTTTAGGTTTCATTTCCACACACTCCTTCATTCTCATTATCATGAAAATGGTCTAATCTCTCTTTCCTAACGTATATTTGAAAGAGGACAAGTTTATGAATTACGTTTTGAAAAGGAGCTCTTTGCATGCATATGAACGCCTCATTATTGAAAACCATTTTATATGGCAGCACAACAAGTTTTCTAGCTATTTCTTTTATGATCTTTCCAAAAGAAGCTTACGATGCATCCATTAGAGGGCTCACGATGTGGTGGGATGTTGTATTTCCATCATTACTTCCCTTTTTTATTATGTCAGAATTCCTTATTCGATTTGGGGTAGTATCTTTTATCGGTGCACTCTTTGAGCCGATCATGAGACCGTTATTTAGAGTGCCAGGATCAGGTGGCTTCGTTTGGGCAATGGGGTTAGCTTCCGGGTTTCCAGCTGGCGCTAAATTGACAGCGAGATTACGCCAAAAAGGAGAAATTACAGCCATTGAAGGAGAACGATTAGTCTCCTTTTCCAATGCATCAAACCCATTATTTATATTTGGTGCAATAGCTGTAGGATTTTTCCATAACCCTGCTCTCGGTGTTGTACTTGCAGCCGCTCACTATGGAGGTAATTTAATCGTAGGATTAACCATGCGCTATTATGGAAACGATATTGAGCGTGAAAATTTAAATAGAAGTCGAGCAAAAAAGAATTTTTCTTTAAGCTATGCCATCAAATCGATGCATCAAGAACGTTTAAAGGATAACCGCCCTTTCGGAAAAATGATGGGTGATGCAGTACAATCTGCTATTCAAACATTATTAATGATAGGCGGATTTATTATTCTATTTTCCGTGTTAACTCGTATTTTAGAGATCATTAATATTTCACTAATTTTAAGCTTAATAATTACAATCGTGCTTGGCATTTTACAAATGCCGGGTGAATTAAGCCCAGGAATCATTCAAGGTATTTTTGAGATCACGTTAGGTAGTCAGCTTGTAAGTGAGACAGTACAAACTACACTACTTCAACAAGCTGTCGTTGTTAGTTTTATACTTGCTTTTAATGGATTAAGTGTGCAGGCACAAGTGGCAAGTATATTAGCTGATACGGATATTCGCTTTAAACCGTTTTTCTTAGCTAGATGTCTTCATGGATTTATTTCTGCACTGCTTGCTTATTTGATATTTGATTGGCTTTACGTTGAAACTTCATCAGAATATAAAGGTGATGCATTACCAGTTTTTCAGCAATCTGAGAATGTTTCTAACATATTTTATACCCATTATACTTGGTTACTTCAATGGGGAAGCCTCATAACAATGACGACACTCATAGTTTGGCTTACCATTTTATTATTTAGGAATAGAGAGAGCAAGTTTGACTACTATTGAAATGTATAGTTTGCTACGCAGGTCCAGCAGCTGCGCAAGAATGAAAGAGGCTGGCTCTTAAGGTGCATCTTTATCCTTTTAGCCAGCCTTATGTATTGGAGTATACTTATGTGGCTCTTTTCCTATAACAATAATCCATTATTTACTTAAACTTGTTTCTTATTGCTTTTTCCACGCTAGGTGGGACTAAGTCTTCGATTGGTGCTTCATACTTTGCTAATTCTTTAACGATACTTGAGCTTAAGTAAGAATATTGATTATTACTCATCATAAAAAAAGTTTCTACTTTCTCATCAAGTTTTCGATTAATAGAAGCCATTTGCAGTTCATATTCAAAATCTGAAATAGCACGAAGACCTTTAATAATTGTTGTCGCTTGTTTGTTTTTTACATAGTTAATTAAAAGACCATCAAAGAAGTCTACCTCTACATTTTCAATATGTTTTGTAGTTTCTCGTAATAACGCTACTCGTTCTTCAATTGAAAATAACGGTTGTTTGCTTCGATTATGAAGCACCGCAACAATAACTTTTTCAAATACATTTGCACCTCTTGAAATAATATCCAAATGGCCATTAGTTACAGGATCAAAACTGCCTGGGTAAACAGCAATTGTCGCCATTCTAATCCCTCCTATGTATAGATTAAATAGAATAAATACTAATTATTGTATCACCGTAACGTTCTTCTCTAATTTTTGTTAAATCGCTATATGACTCATTTAATTCGACTGTTGCTGCATGTTCAACAACAATTTTTCCTAATTTGTCCAATAATCTATGTTCGGCGATAAATAGAAGCTCTTCCTCTAGCCTCTGTTTTAAATAAGGAGGGTCTAAAAAAATGAGATCAAAAGTACTTCCTTTCTTTCTTAAAGCGTTTAAGGCTCTTGAGGCTTCTGTTCTGTAAACTTCCACTTCATCTTCAATCTTACAGCTTTTGATATTCATATATATCGTTTCGATTGCCTTGCGATCTCGGTCAATGATGACTGCTTTTTCGATCCCTCTACTTAATGCTTCAATTGCAATAGCTCCACTACCTCCATATAAATCTAACATGCTACCCCCATCAAAATATGGCCCTACCATATTGAAGATTGATTCTTTCACTTTATCCGTTGTCGGACGTGTCGATTGACCAGGAACAGCTTTCATATGTAATCCTTTAAACTTGCCACTTATTACGCGCATTTTCCTCACCTATCAATTTTTTTATATTAGGCTATGTTAAACTTTGTTGTTGATTTTCGCTTCAGGACGCTCGCTTGCCTAGGGCATTGCTTCAGCTTCCTCGGGCAACCCACCCTGCAGGATCTTCAGCTAATGCTTTTCCCACAGGCGTCTCGGTCCTTTCGTGAAAATCAACATTAGCCTTTAACAGATCCTTATAATAAAATCATCGTACCATATGAAGAGAAAAAGAGAAAATAACGCTACGTAATAAAGCTTTGCAAATGTCAAAAAAATCTTTCTCTTTCTTTATACGTATATTCTCTGTCTCATCGTCCATACTAAGAATAGCAACAGTGATGTTGCTGACAACCGCGGAGAAGGCTTACGTTTCCCCATAAGTTCTTCCTCCGGTTTCTCCTCTCCCATAGCCTTAACTTCATACTAGGTGATATACTCACTTTTTATTGAAGTTATGAGGCAGCCCGCAGAGTAATCTGCGGGTTTTTTTTTACTTCGTTAACTATTAACATTTTCGCTCATCTTCCTCTTCATTACTGGTACTACTTTTATTTTTACTATCATAACGTTCAATAATAATAATATAGCAGATGCTATAAATAAGCTCCTAATTCCTGCAAAGGAAGCTAACCAGCCTCCTAATATAGGACCAAGCATCGTTCCTAAATACATAAAAGAATTAGAGAAGCCAAAAGTTCTACTTTCCATACCTTCAGGGGCTAAATGTCGAATAAGCGAATTAATGGACGGAAGTAAACCTCCTAAACAAAGCCCTAATAAAAAACGAAATGCAATCAATTGCCAATAGCTTTGAACAAAAGCTTGAGGAAGTGTAATAACAGCTGCAAAAATGAGGGCACCTAATAAAACATAATGTGCACCTTTTTTGTCACTTACCCTCCCAAGTAATGGACTTGCCGACATATTAGCTAACCCCATTACCGACATTGCCAACCCAGCATAAAAGGCTAAATTTTGTGCTTGTGTGAGCTCCTGAACATAAAGAGAAAGTAATGGATTTATACCGATTAGGGCACATTGAACGACAAAGAATACAAGAAATAATGCCATTAAAGGCGAAGTTGATGCGATTTTTTTAAAATCTTGCATCGTGTTCGTTTTTACACGTGTTTCTTTTTTCTCAAAATTCTCTTTAACAAAAAATAGCACAACAAATGCTGCTACCAGTATTGTGATACCAGTTATATAAAAGATCATTCTAAAGCCCATAAAATCGGCCATTACACCGCCAAATAACGGACCACAAATCCCTCCAGCTACAGCACCAGCTTGTAATAACCCTAATGCATAACCGACCTGTCTTTTAGGTGTGCTCATAGAGATCAAAGCAACAGCTGCAGGAATAAATCCTGAGATCATACCATTTAATAGCCTTAGTAGTAATAATGACCACGGCCCTGTTGCAAAACCAGTTAAGGTAATAACAATTGCCATTCCAAATCCTGATCTTAAAAGCATCATTTTTCTTCCATGCTTATCCGCTAACTTTCCCCATAAAGGTGAAAAAAGAAAAGCGGTTAAGAAATTAGCTCCAAATATAATGCCGGACCATCTACTAACAGATTGCGAATCTGTCACGCCAAGTTCTTGTAAATAGAGGGGTAAAAAGGGGATAATCATTGTCATTGCCGCCATAACAAAAAATTGACATACCATTAATATATATAAATTTCGTTTCCAACTTGTTTTTTCCATACGTTCACATCCTTTAGAGTCACCATCCATTATATATTTCGTAAACCGAAATTTCCAGTGTTTCATTGGATATTATTAGAAGGATTGGGAGTCACTCTATTGCAATAAAAAAGCTTCCAACTTTAGTTGGAAGCTGAGGTTACAAGTGAAGTAGAAAACGCAAAAATGACATTATATTCCCATTTTATAATCAAATTCTTTTTCTTTTTCAGGAACTGCACTTTGATATTCTGTCTTAATCCACGGTCTCATAGACATGGAAACATCTTTAACGAAAGAAAACGAACGAAGTCTTTCCATTGTTGCTTGCACGTCAGCTTCGTCACAGTACATAACTACATACTTCATTTTCCTAGATACATAATGAATATTACCAAATCTCCGGAGTTGCTTCACTTGCTTAAGAGATTGGATCCAGACAGCTAGTCCAACTCGATTTCCTACCATATTGTTACTCCTTTTTTCCGCCAATTTTCCATTAGTCTAGCATGATGCATGTATTTTTGCAAGATTCACTACTTCTTTTTTGTACTACAACCGCATCCGCCACCACTTCCGCATCCACCAGTACCACATCCACCTTGATCAAAGAAAGGATTTCCGGTTGGTACTTTTATATGCGTTGAAACAGCATTAGCAACTATTTGGCTTATTTCGACGAGAAGTTGATTTAGTTCTTCCTCTGCTTTTTTAAATTCTGAAACGAAAAGGTTTGTATCTACTTTCCTTTTCCACTCACGTACCTCTTTCGTTACTTTATCAAAATCAGGATGATATTTCCCAAAGCGTTGCACTTCCTCATACTTTTCTTTCAGTGCTTGGAAATGTGTTATCATTCTTTGAGCATCTCGGTTTTTCTCAAGTGCCCTTTTTGTTTCTATATAATGAAGAAATACTTCAGATGATGTAATAAAATCACTAAAATCGTAAACTTCTTGGAGTATGTCAACATTAGTCATCGTTGAATACATACTTTCACCTCCGTTTCCCCATTATAACAGTGTTTTTATTTTTTTACTATATTTGTAGTACTATCTTGATTATGTGGGTGAACGATAGCTAATCGGTGAATTTGCTGTATTGACATTTCATACCCTTTATACGTTAAAATATTAGCATTATTCGCCTGGAAATTTAACGTCTTCACCTCCACGATAAACTTCTCTTTATTTGATGTTTCAATAAGTATTGGCAATTTTAACGCTTGGCTTTGTCTTATAAGTCTAGCCATCATATTCTCCTTATAAGACATTAACTGAAAAGAAACAGCTGAAAGTCGATCAACTTCCTGCCATTCATCTGGCTCAATGTCTACTTTCCTGAAGACCTTATTGTCAGAATTATCTTTTTCTTCTGTTAGCCTTTCTTTAAACGTTAAGGAAGATTTTTTTAAAAGTCTTTCCCATTTTTCACTTATACTTTCTAAAATAAACAATCCTTCCTCATGCTCAACCACACAGTGAGCACCAAACTCATTAACAACTTCCTTTTTTAACTGATGTAATAATGCTTTTGTGCTTATTTCATAAAAGATGTACACATCTCTTTTTACTATTGGATGCGCCATCTCCCAGTATTGCTTCATTGATTGTTTTTCACTAGTTGACTCCAACTTTAAGCTATCTAGACAATCATCCCATAAGGAATAAGGTACTCTATGCTTTTTCGCTTGTTGAACAGAATCATTTGAAAAAGATACATGCAGCATTTGCCCAATGGACTTTATTTGGGCAAATAATGTAATACTCCACAATAAGCTAATCGGGGCATCACTAGGAATTAAAAACTCACTTTCATTAAGTCTCACAATACCATCGTAGTCTTTACGTTTTTCCATTAAACTATCAATACAACTACTGGGTTTTCCATTAATAAAGAAAGGATATTCGACAATGTCGTTTTGATCATCCATTGTATTGATAGCATCATAGAAAGAAAAGGAATGACCATATAACATCTCTTTAAAAAGCAAAATTGCATCTTTATCGTCACGATTAAATAAGTGTGACAAATAGTGTATTGTTATCGATTCAAAAAAGTCATCTGGATTTAAACGTACCCACTCGGATAGCACCGCTAAGTCATGTTTTTTCAGAAAATGAACTACAGTATGGAGATGATACGGATCGTTCCCTTCTCGATTGTCTCCGTTTTGGTGAATGACTTCATTAAAATGTTTCAATAAATGTACTAAGAACACACGCATATCGAAGCTGTAAGTATTACCAGTAATTTTTTTATATCGTTTTGTCGTGAAGTATTCATCCATTTCTCTAGGGATCGTATAAAATAATTCATTTCCAATTTCTATTTGAAATAGCAGTTTTTTTTCATAAAGCTTATTCATATAAAAGTAATAATAAAATGGGCCGAAACTCTCTGTTCCATGTTTATCTATCACATTTTTTCTTTTATCCATTTCTAGCATGAACCAAGATAACAATTCCCCCTCTTCTTTTGTTAGATTATTCCAAGTATCCGGATTTTTCTCTTCATTAAATGCTACCCTATCTTCTATATACTTTCCGAACATATTGACCACTCTTCCCATTTGTATGAATATCCTTGCTCGTGCATGAATAACTGCCGGTTGCTTGCTACTTCTTCTTCCTGAGTCATCGGAGTAATGAGTGTATAAAAATAGACAGGTTCCCCACTCTTTTTAGGACGTAATAGCCTTCCTATGCGCTGTGCTTCCTCTTGACGTGACCCATAAGTACCTGAAATTTGGATAGCTACTTGTGCATCTGGTAAATCAACAGCCATATTGGCTACTCGACTTAAAACGAGTGTCTGTATGTTTCCTTTTTTAAAATCATCATATATCTTTTGTCTTTCCGATTTTTTCGTTTCACCTGTAATAAGCGGTAGCTGTAGCTCTCGAGCAATACGATGCAGCTGATCTAAATATTGTCCAATAATAATTATTGGCACATCATGGTGCTTTTCCACTATACGCTTTAACAATGATAGCTTTTGTTCATTTTCACTAGCAAAACGATACCTTTCCCTCTTCGATAATGTGAAATATTTTTCCCATTGCTTCTCAGTAAATGGAATTTTATATTCCATACAAATAGGTTTGGCAATCCATCCATTTTCTTCTAAGGCCTTAATCCCTACCTCATATCTTTTTGGACCTATTAAGCTATATATATCACTTTCTTTCTTATCTTCACGAACAAAGGTAGCAGTAAGTCCTAACCTTCTTTTCCCCTGCAGATTTGATGTAATTCTAAATAATGGTGCGGGTAATAAATGTACCTCATCATAAATAACTAATCCCCAAGATCGTTGATGAAATAAAGAGAAATGAGGAAAATCACCTTTGCTTTTATTGTTAGAGTGATGATACGTTAACATTTGATATGTTGTTATAGTTACTTCCTTCACTTCTTTCTTCTCACTCGTATAAAGTCCTATTTGTGATTTCTGTAATGAAGTTTTATCTAATAGTTCGTTATACCACTGTTGTAAGGAAGTATCGTTTGGAACTAATATTAATGTATCTTCTTTAATTTTATCCATGACCCCAAGTCCAACGATTGTTTTCCCTGATCCACATGGCAAAATAATAAAACCATTACCTTCTACTCCACCATTTGCATTAATAAAGGAATCGACTGCCTCTTTTTGGTAAGGTCTTAGCTTTACATGTGATTCAATTGAGAAAGCTAATGATCTTCCGCTTTCTACACCAAGTTTATCTGTCACAGGGTATCCTTTATCGATCATTTCCTGTTTAATCAAACCACGGTCTTTCATCGAAATAGGTAATGCTTCTTTTCCTTGCAAATGAATGACGTTATGTACTTTATTTCTATTTAAAATTTTCTTTAATAAGTTTTTTTCCTCACTAACGAGACAAGGTCCATCAGACTCTGTTGGCAGCAAATAAAGCTTACCATTTCGCTTTTCCCACTCAAGTAATTGCTCCTCTACTTCCTTCGGTAATTCTTTCCCTGAAAAACTAACTAAAAAATGTAATATTTCCTTTAAAGTTATACCTTCCTCTAACGCATACCATATAGAAAAAGCGTTTAATTTGTATATATGAATAGTAGCCGGCGTTTGTATCAGTTGTGCAAACTTACTTAAAAAAGGTTGAACGATTTTTGCTTCTGGATGATCCGTTTGAAAAAAAATAGTGCCATCATTTTGGATCGTCAACGGCATGTTAGTTCCTCCCTTCCTCTTTTATCCATTAATGTCTACTTTTACTCCAATAGATATACATCCAACTATAATAGAAAAAAGTGTTTCAATAACCACTCATTGAAACACCTTTAGCTTTTTGTATTAAAATTTTTCATCATTTCAAGCATCATCATTGCCATATTCATGTTACTTTGTAATTTATCCATCCGTTGTGGGAATGTTTTTCCATAGAATACTTTTGCATCCTTCTCCATTTCATAAATTGCTCCAGGTTCTCGAGACAACTTTCGATACCAAGCTGGGTGATAACGTAAAAATTGATGAAGTTCTGGTTGCTGAAGAATGTATTCGTAAACTTCTGTTCGCATTATTGACCCTCCCTTTTAGTCATCACGGAATGAAAAAGGAGCGTTTTGCTGTTGCCGATCTGTATTTGTTGATTCACCAGAAGATTGCTGTTGAGTTGGCTTAAACTGTCCTAACAACTCCTGTACGGAAGCTAATACACCACTAAACTGCGTCAAATGATTTTGCAAGTCATTAAAGTTCATTTTTTTAAGCATTGCCAGTAAATCTTGCGTATTTATTGAATTTTTCTCCGACTTTTTCTTTTTATCACTCTTTGAATCTTCCTCATCTTCATTATCTTCTTCTCCGTCTTCTTCCTCTTCTAATTCTTCTTCCTCTTCACCCACATCCTCCTTATATGTTTCCCATATATCATCGTCTTCTCCAAATAAAAGCCATTCTTCAAACAAATCCTGAAGCGTCTTTTCTCCTTTTTTTACTTCTTTTAATACATATGGATTTTTTTTAACAAACACCTTAAATTTTTTCACATCTGGATGTAGTTTTCCCACGACTAAAACACCTCCTAGTCAGAAGACTAGATTATTCGTTACTACATCATACCGAAAATAGTTGTCAAAAGTTCGCCCATTTTATCTTGGAGTCAAAAAATTTTGTGTATAGTAATCTCGGTATACTCCTACCCCTAAGTGAGTAAAATCTTCATGTAATAAATTGATACGATGTCCTTCGCTATTTAACCACCCTTCTACTGCGCCTATTGCATCTACATAGTATGCAGCAATGTTTTCAGCAGCTAACTGGAAAAGCACATCTTCTCCTTCTAAACGATCCTTTAATTCTCCATAATTCGGGGAGGTATGTGAAAAATACCCTTCTTGATACATATCATAGCTATGTAAGTACGCTACATATGCAGTTGAATCATCCCATTCTAATGGTTGAAGTCCATGTCTTTCCCTTATTTTATTAGTCAGAGCTAAGACTTGTTTCGCTTGCCCTTCCTCAACCTTTTTCCATTCATCATCAGTTAGTTCTTTACTTTCTGGCATGTCACCTCGGAAAACAATATCATATGGTTGTTGTAGCAATAGAGTTTCCTGATCAACATACCTTATAGATGATAACTCGTTATGATAAACATCAAAATAAAACTGGGCCCACACCTCATTATTTATAGCTGCCATTGGGCGCGATAGTAACTCTTCTTCATTTAATTCAAATTGAAATGATCGATATTGCCCATGGAGAGATACTTTTTCATTAAAATCATAGTATTCTTGAACATATTCATATGATTCACCTAATTGAATAGGACCAATGTTAGCTGCTTCATGATTTGTAAAGACAGTTACAATCGCATCCTCTCGCACACCAAATTGTATATATATTTCTTCCATGTCATACACCCACCATTCATAGTTATATGGCGTTATATCAACTCTATTCGGTTCTCCAAACTCACCTTTAAGCTTTAAAGCATTCTCACCAATCCAACTGTATATTTCATTAGCCTTTAGTTGATGTTGACCTTCATTTAATTCTTCTTCAGCCGATGATGAATCCTCTTCCTTCACTTGTTCCTTAACCTCTGAAGATGTTTCGCTATTGTTCCCTTCTTCCATTGTTACTTCACCATTTTCAACATATACAATCACACCGACGAGTATGATACACCCAATAAAAATTGTTATGATATATTTCATTATGTTCTCCTCTCATCATAGGTTGCCTTACTTATTTTCTATATGTGTTAAAGGCGTTCCTTCTTTCCTACAATCAATCTAAAAAATCGAAGAAATAAGCAATTTTTCAACATTTATTTAAAGTGTGTCGTGTGAAAAGCTAACTATCTGACCTTGATAATATAAAAATTGTCGTAAAGGTTATTTAGCTGCTTCCCTTCTGACATTTACCCATTTGAATTGCTGCTCATGGTCAGATGGCGTCGTCCCCACCTGACTTAAAGCAATTGAAAATAGTAGTTAAAGTCTAATACCATTCCAAAACTACCTAAGCTAAATAACGAGCCTACATCTCTTTAAACAGAGGGCACTGAAAAAGTGGGGTCTTTCAGGGCACTGAAAAAGTTGTTTTGTACTTTTTCAGTGCCCTCGTGTCTTTCACTTTTTCAGTGCTCTTCTTTAAACACTAAAAGAAATTGAGCAGATGAAGGGCAGCATACGAAGCATATGCTGCCCGAAAAAACGAAGTTGAGCAGATCATGGTCATCATACGAAGCATATGCCACCCGAAAAAACGAAAGCGAGCAGATAAAGGTCACCATACGAAGCCTATGCCACCCGAAAATATGAAAGCGAGCAGATGAAGGGCAGCATACGAAGCCTATGCCACCCGAAAAAACGAAATCGAGCAGATGAAGGGCAGCATACGAAGCATATGCTTCCCGAAAATATGAAATCGAGCAGATGAAGGGCAGCATACGATGCCTATGCCTCCCGAAAAAATCAAATCGAGCAGATGAAGGGCAGCATACGATGCCTATGCTTCCCGAAAATATGAAATCGAGCAGATAAGGGCAGCATACGAAGCATATGCTTCCAGGGTCAACACTGTTTGTTTTACTTTATTCTTGTAAAAATAAAAAAGCTTGTGCCCATAACGAAAGAAAGGGAGACTCAAAAGATAAAAATTAACCTTTTGAGTCTCCCTACAAATAACATCTTAATGATGATAATGTTCTGATTCAGATATTTCAGAAAGAGCATATCCAGCTTCATCTGCTGTCGTTGTATGAATTGCTAAATCACCTAATGCGACAATACCGACTAATTGACTATTTTCTACAATTGGTAAACGGCGTATTTGTTTCTCTGCCATCATTTTCGCTGCATCGTCAACAGTCATATCAGGCTCTGCAGTTAATAACTGCTCTGTCATCACATCCGTTACTTGAGTGGAGTTAGGGCGTTTCTCTGCAACTCCTCTAACTACAATATCTCTATCAGTGATCATACCTAGTAATTGGCGTCCTTCACATATTGGAATAGCACCAACGTCAAACTGCTTCATTTTTAAAGCAGCTTCGTACACGTTATCGTCAGGGTTACAAATCTCTACATCACCTGTCATTATATCACGTAGTTTTTTCATGATAATCCTCCTAATTATTAACGATTTTACATTTATACTGTACCCATTCCTCTTTCATCCATACTTTAAAACGTATTATAATAGTTAATAAATACAAAATATTATTTTATTCCATACTTTCCTTTGCATCTATTGCAAATTCATAATATTATTAGTAGTAGATTGATCGATTGGAGGTAAATGAAATGAAAATTGAGAACACAGGACTTGAAGGTGTAGAGATAGAATTTCAAGCTATAGAGGATATTATGGAGGGTGCAGGTTTTCATTATGTATACGATTATGAAAGAGTAACCTTCGACTATAAAATAGTAATTCAAGGTGATATTTATTACTTACGTGTTCAAGCTCATGCAGTTGAAGGCGAAGTCCCATCACCCCATGGCATCGTAAAAATTACTAATGTATTGCTAGGAAAGCATTATTATCCTCACGGTGTGGAATATGATGAGGAATTCTCTAAACAGATTACGGATAAATGTAATAAAAAGTTAGAATCAGTTAAAGATTCGATACTAAGTGAAGCGAAATAATTACATAAATTTACCATTTCAGTGCTTTCGAATAGGATATGAATCGAGCATTCAATCCTAGCGAAAGCATTTCTTTTTGATTTTTTTTATAAAAAAAAACTGTTATACTTGTTATTACGTGTAAGCAATACGTAATTTAGGAAAATGAATGAAAGGTAAAGTTAACCCTGTTCTTCGTTTCATTTTCATACTATAATTATGAAGTGTATTTCTATCACTTATAAAATAAGGAAGGGGCATTACAATTGGCAACATCAGCATCTATTAAAAAGTATATTTATATTGTACTAGGGATTATTGTAGCTGCCCTGTTATTATATTTTGTTCTTCCAGTATCAGTTCCCATAATTGTTGCTTTAATTACAGCGCTCTTCCTGGCTCCTATAGTAAATGTCTTAATTAGACGTGCAAAGCTATCAAGAAGCCTTGCAGTATTTATCGTGTTTATTTCTTTTGTGTTAGTTATTTCACTTATCGTCTACTTTTTACTAACTAGAGCGATAACGCAATTAAACTCTTTTATCGAAAATTTACCTTATACCATTAATGAGATCGCCTACGCATGGACAACTTTTCTTAACAATATAGAAAGTCAATTCGGACAATATTCACCTGATTTAAGACAAGAAATTGACGATGTTGTTATGGGCTTTTTAATAGAAACAAGAATGAACCTGCAAGAAATTGACCTTGTTGGTCATGTAACTAGTATTTTAATTAAAATTCCTTCATATATTGTTTCGTTGTTAGTATATTTAATTGCTCTTTACCTATTCTTAATGGACCTTCCTAGGTTAAAAGAGAAGGCAATGAGCTATATGACAGATAAAACTGCAGAAAAAGTAACCTTTATGGCATCGAGACTTTCATATGTTGTATTTGGATTTTTTAAAGCACAGTTTTTAGTCAGTATAATTATTTTTGTTGTTACTCTTATAGGGTTATGGATTATTGCTCCTGAAGTTGCCATCATTATGTCCATAGTCATTTGGGTAATCGACTTTATACCAATTATTGGATCGATTGCAGTACTAGCACCTTGGGCCCTATACCACATCATTGCTGGTAACACCGCATTAGCTGTTCAATTACTTGTTCTAGCAGCTATCTTATTAACAATAAGACGTACAGTTGAGCCTAAGGTAATGGGACATCATATAGGTTTATCACCATTAGCTACACTTATCTCTTTGTTCATCGGTCTTCAGTTATTAGGGGTGCTAGGATTTATTTTAGGTCCACTTGTTGTCATTCTATTTACTAGTGCAAAGGAAGCTGGAATTATAAAGTTTAACTTTAAAATATAATTTAAAAATTTGTTTCTCAAAAATAATTAAAAATGGCTGTGTCAAAGGGACTTCTCCCTATTGGCACAGCCATTTAGCTCATTAAGTACATTAGACTTCCATTAACAAGATGATAATTAAAACTATCCATCATACAATATTGTCTTTCTTGCTAATTTTAGCATCTGTTCTTCCGTTAATACAGCACTAGTCATTTGTATTTTCGTATTATCTTCTACCCATGTTAACTTCCTGGTGGATGTATCTCCCCCATCTCTCATCTTCTCTTTTGTCGTTTGAAAAAATCCTATATTTCCATTAATAGATACTCGCTTATAAGCAAATACTTCTGAAACATCAATTCCTACATATGGCTTCTGATCAATGGCAACAATTAAACCACCACTTCTTTCATCATGATACAGTAGCTTTAATTCATCAACTCTACTTTGATCATAAAATGGTAATGTGTTTACTTCTAAACCCCAATGTTCGGGCAAATCCACAGGTATAGCAATCGGAAAGTGCACTTTCGTTGCAACTTCTAATATATTGGATTCTTCCTGGCTTTGTACCGCATAGGTACTGTTACTAAGTAAAATAAAAGATAGTAATATACATAAAGCATAAATACACGAGTGAGATACTTGTGGCAGTCTTACTTTCATAAAACAACACTCCTAAAAAGTAGTAGTACTAGCTTTTACGTATAATCAAGAAAATATAATGATTGAATTAAAATGGTCTTGACTTGCAACAATCATATTTACAAGTTAACTTTGTCCTCTTTCACGCATATCTTTAAATAGGAGGGGAAGTTAAATGAGAGTGATACGAAAAAAGAAAAAACATACTATTAAGAAATTCTTAAATAGTATGTCTAAAAAGAGAAGACGTTCTCCACTACCATTTAAATACGTCATTTTATTCTCCTTTTTAATCTTTATAATATTAATAATACAAGGACTCATTATTATAGAAAAAGGAATACGTCCCACCTTGATTGAAATAGCGAATACTGAAACACAAAGAATTGGGACATTAGCTATTAATCAAGCGATAACGAATGAGCTTCACGATGATATTAATCTAGAAGAAATGGTCACATACATTCAAGATGATAACGGAAAAATTGTCGCAATTGAATTAGATACAGCCATTCAAAACAAATTTTTATACGAAGTTACAAATAGTGTACAGTCATACTTATTAGATATAGAGCAAGGACGAATCACTGATTTATCTTTACCGAGAGATATAGAAATAGAATACGATGACTTAACATTTTCTGATAATGGCATTGTCCACACAATACCATTAGGCCAAGCTACCGGGAATGCATTACTTGCACATATTGGGCCAAACATCCCTGTTCGTTTTTCTACAATCGGAGAAGTGCAATCAAACATTAATCAAGACTATCAAAGCTTAGGTATAAATAACACGAAAATAACACTCACAGTAGATGTAGAAGTTGATGTTAAAGTCGTTATCCCATTTGCTACAGACACCAATCCTGTAAAAACATCACTTCCTATAGCCAATATTTTTATCGTAGGAGATGTTCCATACTTTTATAGCGAGTAATGAATCCCTTCTATCCGTTACACACTTCGCTCAATAAGCAATTACACTACCTACGAATCACAATAGTATAATGACAAAATAATCTTTATAGTAGTGAATGCTCTATTCGCTAGTAGGTTGAATGAAATTTTCAACGCTTAATTTTATCATTTCTTTTATCATAGGCTTTGTTAAACTTTATTGTTGATTATCGCTTCAGGACACTCGCTTGTTTCTTCCTATTCCAGTTTCGTTCTGAAGTTGCAGTCGAGGCATCTCGGAGCGTAGTCGTTGCAATCCCACTCTGTCGGATCTTTAACTAATGCTATTCCCTCAGGCGTCACCCACCTTTCGTGAAAATAAACATTAGCCTTTAACAAAGCTCAAATAAGTGAGTATGGTAGTTTTGAGCAATAATTAAAGGTTGACGCAAAAGAATTAATCAACCTTTTGTGCCAACCTCTGCTTCTTTTCTAACATCTTTCGTTTTAAAATGTAAATAAGTACTATTTATTTTTTTTCTTAGAATATAATGGTTGTTAACGGCATATTTATACACTTGATTTGCTTTACAATTATCTAACCCTTCCGTGATACGAATAAGTTCAACTAATTGAGTTTTACTTATCCCTCCATGCTCTTCTAATATAAATTGGACTTTTAAAGCATACTTTCGCAATGCTTTTTTAAAGTCGATGTCTATTACAAGTTGTGCAAATAAATGTTTCATTTTACTATTTGATAAGACTTGTTCTTCAAGAAACTTTTGTAATTTTGTCATTCCCTCCCCATTTTCTTCGTCTTCATAAATTTCTAGAAGTAACTCGTAATGTTCGATACAATCACTTTTTAAATTAAAAACGTAATCCTCCAATAAAAACTTCGCTTCTTCTATCCTACCATTCTCATATTCCGACTTTGGGTCAACGGATACAAACTCAAGCTTAGTAACTGGATTATTAGAAAAATCTGTAATGTTTTCGGTTCTTTTCGATCTTTTATAAAATAAATTTAAAAATCCCATTTGAAAGCCTCCCATTACATATAAAAATGTATACGCTTCCTACTGTTCTTAAAATTATCAAACAATTCATTATATTAGACGTTTTTAATGAAATATAGTTTCAGCTTTCGGTAATTAATTTTATAATCCTAATCCTATTTATTCATCATGAAAAAGAAATTCTCGCATAACTTAATAAGTAAAACCGCTTAAAAATTTGTAAATAATAAATTAATTGGTCGTAATACATGAACTTTTTTATGAAGAACGTTATAATAGTAAAGAGTAAAAAATCCAAAATAAAAATTATGGAGGATACGTTTATTATGAATAATACTCAAACGGTTAGCGATCTATTTTTAGCTGCCGAATCTGGTGATAGTAAAAAGTTGAAAAGAATATTAGATGAAAACCCCTCATTAGTTAATTGTGAAAATCAAGACGGATATACACCTTTAGGCATTGCAGCACATGTCGAGAATACAGAAGCAGTAAAATTATTACTCGAATATGGTGCTAACATAAACGCTGTATCTAACTCAAAATTAGACGCCATACCTTCTGATACAGAACTCCATGCAGTGTTAATGGGAGAAAGAAATAAACAAAATATTGAACTTCATATTCACCACAACGGTCGTGAAAATATATTCGACCACACAGGTGATACATCGCTACATAGTGGTGCCAGAAATGATAAGCTTTCAGAAATGTCGGACACCCTTTCCAAGCACGGTGCATTCGTTAAGCCTAAAGTGGAGCAAGGACGGTTCGCACTTGATCTTGTATCAGAAAAGGGTCAAGAAAATGTCACAGATCAATTAAAGAAGAAAGGTGCCACATCATAATGTCCGTCAGTAGTAAAAAATAGAATTGGCCTCTTTATGTATATAACATCATCTAAAAATAGAAAATACTGCATTAAACAAGGATGTTTCAATGTCTAATACTAGACATTTGAAGCATCTTTTTTTACACATAAATGATTGTATAAGAATAGACATGTAATAAGTAGCGTAATAATATTATAAAAGTTTCGTATTTTAAAACATTAATTGTAAATAATTATAATACAACAATTGTATAAAAATACTATTCTTACTAGCCGTCGTGACTTGGTGACGAGTGAGCACCTAACGAAGAGGAGCGAGTTAAAAAGATGACGAGCAAATTAAGAGCTTTGAATTATTCATTTAACAATTTACAAGAAAAAAATATGACATTTGAACAAGTATTCGAACGCATTGTTCAATTTATGAAAAAAGATAGAAATGGCAATTACCGACTAATGTTTGGTACAGATTCACAAGTCCATGCTAATGATACAAAATTTGTAACAGGAATAGTGATACAACGTGAGGGAAAAGGTGCATGGGCATGTATTAGAAAGGTTGTTATTCCAAGACAAATTAATAGCCTACAAGAGAAAATTTCTTTAGAAACCTCGTTAACTGAAGAAGTTGTCTCCATGTTTACTGATGAACGAAAAGAAAAATTAATTAACATCGTACTTCCTCACGTTTATAAAGGTGCAACTTTTACAATAGAAGGTCATATCGATATTGGCTCGAGAAGGCAAAATAAAACGAGATTTTTAGTCAGAGAAATGGTTTCTCGAATCGAATCAATGGGTATAGAGCCAAAAATAAAACCTGAATCTTTTGTAGCAAGTGCTTATGCGAATCGATATACAAAATAAAGATGTAAGTAAGCGTCAAATGTTATTTCTCACTAGATAATATCATCATTTGGTGCCCCGTAATAGGTGACTCAAGGAGAACGATATTTGAGTCACCTTTTATTCATGTTCTTTATTCCCCAACATACCATAAATCGTAGAAGTTATGGTTGATTATCTCTATATTCATTGGGACTCGCAACATGATTACTGTATCAACTAACCCAGTTGAGTATGGAAAGTAGTTATCATGGTTATAAACGTTTCTATTCTCTGAAAATTGATTAATTGTAAACCCTTTATCAAATATTGCAATATTTATTTCATAAAAGTTGGGTGGTGTAAATTGTAGCATGTCACCATCCATCTTTAATTCAGGTAATTCTAACTTTTTAGCGGAAACTTCTATCCCATTTAAATATAGATTTTTACTATACATTTCTACCTCTATTTCATTTCCGAGCGTTTCACTTTGATCAATGACTATCGTATAATAATAATCATCAATTGCACCTACTTCAAGAACTTCATCTGAAAGCTCAAATCTCCATTCTCCAAGCTTTTCAACACCATCCATTTCCTCGCTTAAAGTCCCATCATAAACAGCATCATAATACCTTTGGACGAGAACATCTTCATTTTCCCAGTTTGTATATTTAAGGTCATATTCTACTATTTTCCCCTGCACTTGAAGACCAAAATAAAGTGCACCACCTATTGTTAATATTAAGCAGTAAAAGGCTAGAAACTTTTTTAGATTAGAATTGATCAATTTTTCAATTGTAGTATTTTGTTTTCGCAAGTGAGAAATACTCAGTGTGACGATAAGAAACAGGATAATTATACTCATAATAATACCCATTAACCTCTTACCTCCAATCTTTTTAAAGCTTGAAATGATAAAAGAAATAGTAGCGTGATTGTAACTAATACTTTAATAAAAAAAACTGATAGTGATGTTTCACCAATGAAAAACTTAAGGATGTTTGTTATAATCCCATTTTCACCAGAATCAAATAGTAATGACGCAATAAAAAGCGAAGGAATGAGGAATATAAATATTTTATTCATCTGCGCTACCAATCCGATTGCGTAACCTAAAGCTGCGAATAAAATTAAATAAAAAGCAGCCACAGCCATACCAACTAATAATTCAGGAAAACTCGTTAATGCGCCATAAACCGGGTCAGAATAAGTCAACATAATAATGACTTTCATAAGTAAACCGACTAACTTTGCTGAAATTGCGCCTATTACACTCATGATAATTAAAAAAACAATGTTTGATATATGACTCGTCAATCGATTGGAAACAAAAGTATAATCATAACTTCTCATTTGCTTCGTCGTTAACAATATGGATGTAATAAATGCCCAGAAAACCGAAAACCCGACAATCAATGAATCTGTATAAGTAGTTGCACCTAAAGCGACTGCCTGGTTACTACTCATAAACGAACTTCCACCTAAAAAAGATAATGCAAGTGCAAATATTTGTACACCAATTAATGTGCCATACACATTTATATATGAACTTACCTTATACTTAAACTGTGTTTTCACTATTTCTACCGTATTAACTTCGCTGAAAGACATCATCTATCCCTCCCTTTGTTTTACTCGTTAAGAACACACATAAGTCATCTGTTGGTACACGGTTAACCTCAATATTTGCCTCTTTTATTTTTTGTAGTTCTGTCTTATTGAAGCGGTTTTCTACTACGATATAAGTAAAATCTTCGGATATACGATGCTCATGATACACATCCAGACTAGGTATAAATTGTTTAATTGTATTTTTATTTCCTCTCAAAGCTATTGCTAATTCCTTCATGTCATCAATAGATTGATGTAAAACAACCTCTCCTTCTTTTAAAAGCAAAATATTCTCCAACAACTCTTCTATCTCTCCAAGAAGATGGCTAGATAAAATAATCGTTCTAGGATGGGCAATATAATCTTTCAACAGAGCACGATAAAAGTCTTTTCTTACAGATGAATCCATCCCCGTTGTTGGCTCATCAAATATCGTTAATGGACACCTTGAGGCAATTCCTATGATCGAATGAAAGGTGCTTTTCATTCCTTTTGAAAGTTCACTATGATATTGCTTCTTATGAAATGAAAAATACTCAAATAACCGGAGAGCTAATTCGTTATCCCAATTTTTATAAAAGCTTTCAGCTTTTTCTAATATTTCATACAAAGTAAGTGATTCAGGAAAACTCATTTGGTCATCAACAAAAATTGAATTTGCTGAAATTGTTAACTGATCAAAAGGCTGCTTTCCGAAGACTTTCGCTTCACCAGATGTCGCTTTAATATGACCAGTTATTATTTTTAACAATGTTGTTTTACCCGCGCCATTTCGTCCAATTAATCCAGTTATCGTATTTTCTTCTATATCAAAAGAGATACCACGTAATGCGTTTTTACTACGGTACTGTTTTGTAACCTCTTTTAACTGAATGATAGCCATTTTTACTCCTCCTTCTCCCTTTTAATCATAAGTATTAACTCCTCTTCCTTCACATCAAGACGATTTGCCTCCTGGACAAGATCTTTCACTAATTTTACTAAAGTGTTACTTTTGCGTTTATTTAAAATCATTTCTTTTGCTTCAGAAGAAACAAACATTCCTAATCCCCGCCTCTTGTATAAAATACGTTCATCAACTAGCATAGTTAACCCCTTTGCTGCAGTTGCTGGATTAATAGTGAACATCTCTGCAAGTTGATATTGTGAATAAACTTTATCATCCACTTTAAAGCTCCCTGCCAATATTTCCGCCTCTAGCCATTCAGCAATTTGAATATAAATTGGCTTATTACTATCGTTTTGGATCTTCATCCCTTCACCTCCACCGAGCAACACTTAAATAGTGCATTACTGTTGTAATGTAGTATATAATAAATCAATAACATTGGCAATGCAGTTAGTATATTTTTCTTAAACTTTTTTCCTCTCAACATATTTGTCAGTAATTTTCATACGCCATGGCTCAAAAAAAAGAGTGAACCATGATTTTGTAATTGCATAAAAAAAGAGACTCAATAGGTAAAATCAACCTTTTGAGTCTCCTTCATTTGTTACCCACCAATGATTGCCCGAAATAAATTAGTCGTTTCACCTGATGGATAAATAATATATAGCATAAAATATACTGCGATACCAGTTCCGGCGGAAATAAACCAAATAACTGATGTCAATGGGCCTAACTTTCGGTGTCGTTTCAAATTATTTTTATACCCTGTTATTAATGTTACAATTCCTAGAACTGCTGCAAGTGTCGCTAGGATGATATGAATAATAAGAAAAATAGTATAAAATAGTGCGACATTTTCCGGTCCGCCAAATGATGTACTACCAATAAAAAACGTTTTACTTAAATAAGTAATAAAAAACACTGTTGCTAAAACCGCAGCCCAAAACATTGCTTTTTTATGAGCATCCACTTTGCGCTTTGCGATAAGATACCAGCCAATGGCTACTGCAATGGCGCTTAAAGCAATGAATACAGTACTAATAAATGGTAAGAAAGTTGCCAAGTCAATCTATCCTTTCCTTTAGGTCTTATCCAATTATATATGGAATAAGAAGAAGAAATCAAAAATTTACTGTCTACAAATGAATATTTTCATGTATTAGTGATAAAAGATTTAACCAAAAAATACCCTCGTGGCATTTCGCCAGACGAGGGTATCTTTCGATAAAGCCTACATTATACTACCATTTTCTTACTCCTATTAGAAGCATTAACGTAGCTACAGTTAATATAGCAATTAATACTCCAGTCCATATCATAATATTTGTCCAGCCGTTCCCGCGTTCATTTAAGTGCATAAAAACATATAACTGAAGAACGACTTGGATTACTGCTAGCAATAATATGAATGGTATTGCAAACGTAGCGGGAATTGCATCACTTGCAATAGATATAAACGCCATTGACGTTAAAAAGATCATAAATACGAAAGATATTAGTTGCTTTCTCATTTCATATTTTAGTTTACGCTTCGTTTTTTTCGAAGGAGTACCTGTTAACGGTGCGCTTGGGTCCATACCATGTTGTCCCATACGATCAACCTCCTATTCCCATAAGATATACTACGGAGAAGATAAACACCCAAACAACATCAATAAAGTGCCAATATAAAACCGCAGTATAAAACTTAGGAGCATTTGTTAACGTTAAGCCTGACTTACGGTAGCGAATAATGAGCGTTGTAATCCAACCAATACCAAAGGCAACGTGCGCACCATGTGTTCCAACTAAAGTATAGAACGAAGATGCAAAGGCACTAGTTGAATATCCTAAGCCTTTGTGATAGTAATCATAAAACTCATAGATCTCCATACCTAAGAATGCAAGACCTAATAAAACTGTCACTGACATCCAAGCAAGTAGTCCTTTGAAATTTCCTTTTTTCATCGAGATAACAGCAAATACACTAGTCAAACTACTTGTTAAAAGGATCATTGTCATAATAAATACAAGATCTAAATGGAACAAGTCACTAGGTCCTGGTCCATTCATTGTTCCTCCACGTAACCCTAAATAAGTTCCGAAGAGACTAGCAAATAAGACGGTTTCGCCTCCAAGGAAGAACCAGAAACCCATAAATTTATTACGACCTTCTAGTGTTGCTTTTTCAGGATTTGGAGGTAAGGTGTGTTGATCAACAGTTTTTTCTGCCATTTTACCTATCCTCCTTATTGTGGTTTAACACTTCATCTTTTGGAATATGATAGCCATGATCTTCCTTAATGGAACGAACAAACATCGCACCAAATGTAACACCAAGACCGACTACAATGAGCCACCAAACAGAATCAAGATAAATAACACCAAAGCTAGCTATTGTCAATCCTAATGATATAAAAATAGGTAAGATTGAACCGTTTGGCATATGGATATCTCCTAATGGTTCAGCAGCTTTCATCTTCCCATCACCTTCATACTTTTCATACCACAATGCATCTACATCACGAACAAGTGGTGTTTGTGCAAAATTGTATTCTGGTGTAGGGGTTGGCATTGTCCACTCAAGGGTACGACCGTCCCATGGGTCAGCAACAGTAACTTTATTTTTTCTAGAAGTAAAGATACTTATTACGAAAATAATGAAAGCAATTCCCATTAAAAATGCACCAATAGTACTAATGAAATTCATCTGATCAAACCCTTGACCAGGTAGGTATGATGCTACACGTCTTTGCATTCCAATTAATCCCAGGAAATGCTGCACAAAGAACGTTAAGTGGAAGCCTATTAAGAACATCCAGAAAAATATTTTCCCCATTTTTTCATCAAGCTTGTATCCAAACATTCTTGGCCACCAGTAATAAGCACCCGCAAATAGCCCTAATACTACACCACCAATAATAACGTAATGGAAGTGGGCTACAACAAAGTAAGTATCATGGAATTGATAGTTTGCTGCACTCGTCGCTAGCATAACACCCGTTACCCCACCCATTACGAAGGAAGGAATGAATGCTAAAGCGAAAAGATTAGCGGTTGTAAACTGTATACGGCCACCCCATAGAGTTAATAGCCAGTTGAATATTTTAATACCCGTTGGTACGGCAATTGCCATAGTCGCTACTGCGAAGATCGAGTTAGCTACTGGCCCCATTCCCACTGTAAACATATGGTGAGCCCATACCATAAAACCTAAAAACCCTATAATTAATGTTGCAAATACCATTGCTGAATAACCAAACAATCTTTTTTTCGAGAAGGTTGCGATAACCTCCGAGAAAATACCAAATGCTGGTAAGATTAAAATATATACTTCTGGATGCCCAAATATCCAGAATAAATGTTGCCAAATAACAACGTTTCCACCGAAATCAACGGAGAAAAATTGTCCCCCAAAAACTCTTTCAAGCATCAATAGGAGTAAACCTACAGTTAATGCAGGGAATGCGAAAAGAATGAGCATGGAAGCTACAAATGAGCTCCAAGTAAATAGTGGCATTCTCATCATACTCATACCAGGTGCACGCATGTTTATAATCGTAACTAGGAAATTTATCCCCCCGATTAAAGTACCTGCACCACTCACTTGAAGTCCTAACACGTAATAGTCTAATCCAGTTCCTGGTGATTCACTTGATAATGGCACATATGCTGTCCATCCAGCATCAGGTGCTCCACCTACAAACCAACTTACATTTAATATAATACCCCCAAATAGAAACAACCAAAACCCTAATGAGTTTAGGAATGGAAATGCGACATCACGAGCTCCTATTTGTAGTGGAATGATATAATTCATAAAACCAAATAATAGCGGCATCGCTGCCAAGAATATCATCGTTGTACCGTGCATCGTTAACAATTCGTTAAATGTTTGTGCCGGTAGAAAGGTAAACTCTGGAAACATCAACTGAATACGCATTAATATCGCCTCTAAACCACCGAGAGCGAAGAAAAATGCACCTGCGACCAAATACATAATACCGATCTTTTTATGGTCAACAGTTGTCAGCCAATCCCAAAGTACACTTTTAGATTGAGCCTGAGCATTTGACACGTTGCTTTACCTCCTTAACCTACTTTTAGTCTAGTACTTTTAATGTGTTTAAGTATTCAATAAGTGCATCCATTTCTTCGTCTGAAATGATATCTTCAGAAAACCCAGGCATTGCATTACCAGGTTTTAAAGGACCAGGATCTCTAATCCAATCGTATAAATTTTGATGACCATCTACATCATCATAAGCTAAGTATCCAGCGATATTAGAGCGTTCACCAAAGTTTGTTAATACTGGCCCACCAGCAGGGTTACCGCCTTCTCCAGCTACAGCGTGACAGCTAATACAGCTTTGTTCGAAAACTTCACGACCATTTGCAGCTACTTCAGTTAGTTCTTCCTCTACATATGGTGGCTCTGCCATGTTATTAGCCCATTCTTCAAATGTATCCGGATCAACCGCAATTACTTTGAATTCCATTAACCAATGGGCAGGACCACATAGCTCAGTACATTTCCCGGCATAAACGCCTTCTTTGTCAGCTTGTATCCACATATCATTCGTAATACCCGGTACATTATCCTGCTTACCAGCAAGCGCAGGCACCCAGAATGAGTGGATAACATCGCTAGCTTCTAATTCAATGATTATTTTTGTATCAGTAGGAATGTACATGTCTTGACCAGCAACGATGTCATAGTCAGGATATTCAAACTCCCACCAAAATTGATGAGCGTGTACCCGAATCATCATTGATTCTTCCGTCTCTTCTGTATCAGCTAACGTAAAGGTTTCCATTACGTTTGGAATAGCTAAAATAAGTAATAAAATAATCGGAATCGTAGTCCAAATCACTTCTAGCGTTTTGTTACCGTGAACTTGCTTCGGAATATGTGTATCACCTGGTCGTTCTCGGAAACGAATCAGAACAAACACATAGATAGCAAAGACAACTACGATAACAAAAATCATAATATACAAGCTGAGACTAATTAATGAAAATTGTGCTTCTGCAACAGGTCCTTGTGGATCTAAAGCAGAAAGATTTTGTTTACCACAACCAGCCATCAGCAAGATGAAAGTGAATGGAAGTAGTCGCCATAAAAATTTCATCTCGTTACAAACCCCTCTTTCTATCATTTTAAGTTAAAACAAATGGACGATGACCATAAGCACAAAAAGCACAGTTAAATAATATAAAGAGTAAATAAACATATGCTTTGCCCATTTCAAGTCATCTTTGTACTTATAGCTAGCTAAGCCTAAAGCTAACCAGCCACCCCCTAGTATTACAGCTATAATTGTATATACAGTGCCAAAGTGTGCAACTGTGAGGGAGACAGGAATTAAAGCCGCAACATACCAATTGATTTGCCTTTTTGTTACTTTAAATCCAGCAACAACTGGTAGCATTGGTATACCTGCCCTTTTATACTCATCCACTCTTTTCATTGCTAGCGCAAGAAAATGTGGCGGCTGCCAAATAAACATGATTAAGAATAAAGACCATGCAACTGGACTTAATTCTGGTTGAATAGCTGCCCAACCTATTAAAGGTGGTACGGCACCTGGTATACTTCCAACAATTGTGTTTAATGTAGTCGTGCGTTTCGTCCACATACTATATAACACAACATAGGTTACAAGACCTATTAAACCGATAACCGCCGCTTCAAGCGTGGTCATTAGTAGCATTAGCATCCCTAAAGCTGAAACAACAAGTCCATAAGTCAAGGTTTGCTTCCCTGATAACTCCCCATTTACTGAAGGTCGATCTTTTGTGCGTTCCATTAAATGGTCAATATCTCTATCAATATAATTATTTAATGCACACGCTCCAGCCATCACAAAGGCTGATCCAGCCAATACGAGTAGCGTTGTTAACGGCTGATGAAAAATAGTTGTTCCTGTATAAGACGCTGCTAAAAATAAACCAGTAAATGTCGTGATTAAATTTGATTTTACAATCCCCGTTTTAGAAACTCCCAAATAAGTTCTCCACGTTACTTTATTCTCTTTTTTCTCAACATTAGAATTAGCTTCTCGCTCCATCATTTCTGTTGACGCCAGTGTACTTGACTTGTTCACTTGTTCACCCCCCTATTACCTTACTCATATCAAATCATGAATCGATGTATAAGTCTAACAATCTGCATAAGAAAAACGAGCATATCTTTCTATAAAATATGTACTAATTAATTTTTAATTAATATAATCACTTTATAGAGCATGCTTTATACAAAATTATCAACTTATATAAAAGAAATTACTATTGTGTTTTACATTACAATAATAATCATGATAAATAGTAAAATACTATTCACAAATTCATTTTACCATAATCACTATACCAATATTAATAATCTTTTCAAGAAAAATATACAAACATACACAATTTTTATATTTACAATTTTTTCTTATCTATCCTAGAAGTAAATAAGAACAGATAAATTGACGGGTTTGGCAAGTTCAATTACAATGATATCTGAGCATTTTAATATATTTATTTTTGCTCATTTATGTTTACGTGTTCACAAAATCAATTATTATCTCGATAAAACATTATATATTTTTTATTTTAGAAAGTCGGTGAAGTAGTGAAAAATATCGGTTTGAAAATATTTGGAATTATTACTACCCTTGGAATGATTATTGTACTCATTCAAGGTGTTTTAGTAACGCAAACAGGTTCTGGGGACGCCTGTGGCGCTGAGTGGCCATTGTGCCTCGGACAAGTTTTTCCCGAGTCACCCACAGTGCAAACGTTAATTGAATATACTCATCGCGTAGTTTCTGGTTTACTCGGAATCATGGTTATCATTTTATCTATTTGGAGTTGGAAAAAGTTACATCATTTAAGAGAGACGAAGTTTTTTGCGATTATGGCAGTAACATTTATCGTTTTTCAAGGGCTACTAGGGGCTGCAGCGGTTGTATGGGGACAATCAAATGCGGTGATGGCATTACACTTTGGTTTCTCGTTAATTTCATTCGCAAGTGTGCTTCTATTAACTGTTTTAGCATTTGAAAATAATTACCCTAAATCATATACACAACCAGTAATCACAGCTGGTGTTAGAAATTATATATATTTCGTTTTAACTTACCTTTATATCGTTGTATACACTGGAGCTTTCGTAAAACATACTGGATCAAGCGCTGCTTGTGATGGGTGGCCATTATGTAACGGTCAAGTAATTCCAGACTTAGGGAATGATTTAGTAGCTATTCAGTTCTTTCACCGATTATTTGCCGGTCTGTTATTTTTTGTTATTTTAATTATGGCTTACAAGCTTCATCGTGATTATCGTAACGAAAAAACATTGTATTTAAGTGGAATCGTAAGTCTCCTCTTTGTTTTAGTACAAGTAATAAGTGGCGCCATTGTCGTTTTTACAGGGTTTACTTTAGGATCTACTATTTTCCACGCATTTTTTATTAGTTTACTTTTTGCAGTAGTGAGCTACACTGCCTTGCTAGCAAATAGAGCCAAAATAAAAGATTAAAGTATAATCAATGAAAAAGGATAAAGGATGATGCAGAAGGTAAAATATATACCTTTGCATCATCCTTTTTGTGTAAAATCAATATTTCTGGATTCTATTTTACTCTCCTAAGAAAGAGCGGAGCATCCATAAATGTTTTTCAACTGATTGTCTAATTCCAATTAACATGTCTGCTGTACCTTCATCTTCTAATTCACCATCTAAAACTTCAATATCTGAAGAAAGCTCCTTTGCAAGTGCTTCAAAATCATTTGCTAAAGTCTTCACCATGTCCTCTGAAGCTCTTTCCCCTTGAGCTTCATTAACAGTTGCTACTTCTAAATATTCTTTCATCGTTGCAACTGGTTCCCCATTTAGTGTTAATAAGCGCTCAGCTAACTCATCAATGTGCTCAGCTGCTTCATTATATAGTTCCTCGAATTTTTCATGGAGTTTAAAGAAGTTAACGCCTTTTACATACCAGTGATAATTGTGTAGCTTTACAAATAAAACGTTCCAGTTTGCTACTTGTCGATTTAGAATTTCTGCTGTTTTTTCGTGTGCCATGTAGATCAACTCCCAAGATAATTTTTGTATAGTCTTATATCCCCTAAAAAGCTGTTTAATAAACAAACTTTCTTCTGCCTATTATAAGTTAAGCAAAAAAATAAACAACATTAAACCTTATTTAGACACAAAACTGTTACAAACTAAAAAGAGATATTACCCGATTATGTTCTCCATTTTCAATAATTTTATTTTAACTTTGTCTCTTGTTAACATATTGGTTTTTTGGTATACAAAAAACCAAACCGTTTGACGTTTGGTTTCCGTAAAAGATATTTTATTTTTTAGTAGAAGCATCGTGGAGGGCTGTTAATTGTCTCTCTAATTGATCTAACAGCTCTTTCCCTTCTTCCTCTTGTACTAAGTTTAGCCGAATAGCAAAATCAATCTCGCGTGATAAACCGAACATTTGTGTATCTAAAACTTCCTCATATAGAGGACATTGCGGCATCGTTAAATTAGCCATCTGCACTTCAATAAGTTTTAGTATTTTTTGAGCATCTTCCTTAAGAAGGGCATATGCTTTTTCGCTCTGTCCGGATAGGGTTTCAACTGACAACGGAATCCCTCCTCCTGTTTTGTAAAGACTCTTACTTCTTATCTTATCTTTTCCCCTCCAAAAATGCAATATATATAACACTACTAATCCATACAATGTTTAACAACAAGAAAACGTAATAAAAGCTTCTCGAAGCTGCTATTACGTTTAATATATGTTTTTTATCTATTCAAAAAATACTTAAATGATAACGTTTTGAAACCGATTCAAGTATACGCATTCCCGCAATACTATTTCCTTTTTCATCAAGGGCAGGTCCATATATTCCAATACCTAAACCATTTGGTATTGATGCCATTATCCCTCCTGAAACTCCACTTTTTGCCGGGAAACCAACACGAATAGCAAATTCTCCTGATGCATTATACATTCCACAAGTAATCGAATCAATTTCATAATTCACTTTTATAAAAAAGCCAACACTTTCAGAATTAATAGTTATATCGTTTTTTAAATCAGTTACTTTAAATTTGTGTTGATTTCCTCTTAAGGATACTCGCTTGCCGCGGGCAACGCTTCAGCTTCCTCGGGAAACCCACCCTGCGGGATCTTCAGCTGTTGCTTTTCCCGCAGGCGTCTCGTACCTTCAGCTCCAATCAACGCTGTTTTAAAATAACATTGGTCCTTTTACAAAAGGATTAAGCTGCTACTGAATTCATTGAATATTGTTTTTGAGCAAGTCTCATGCTAGCTAATTTCATTCCATTGTACACCATGGTAACCAAATCAAAATGGACTTTAGCTCGTTTTCCTGTTCGATATCTTACATTGTTCAACTGAAAGAATTCTTTTAGGTATCCAATGACCCTTTCAACGGAACTCCGTTCCTTAAATCTATCTTTCCAGGCAACTGAACCGCGTGCGGGTGCACTGTACCGGCGTAAATCCGACTCTATTTTTATCTTGTAGACCTTTTGGCATAATGTATCTTCAGCTAGAGGACAATCCCTACACTCTTTTGGACGTGTGTATTTTAAGGTTTGGTATTTTTATCAAAGCTATCGTATCGATAGGAATGTTCCCTTACACACGTTGGAGCGAAATTTTCATCAAACCCAATTGGCTCTGATTCATTTTTTTGTTATAAGCAATGATGGAATATCCTTTCATTCGATGGACTTGTTCATAGATTGCATCGTAATCATATCCTGCATCCATTAGTGCATAGATCATCCTAAGTTCCGAAAAGTTTCTCTCTATTCCTTTTAATAAAGGTATAGCAGCTTTACCATCGTTTAGCCTACCTGAGGAAATCATTGAATGAAGAATAAACTGAGTTTTGGTATCAACAGCTAAATGACCTTTATAACCAAACCAAAACACATTTTTCCCTTCACTATTTTTCTTCACGCCCCATGTAGGATGAAGTGGCATTTGATCATGAAGTTCATCGTAAGAAACGTCTAGTTGATCTTCAATTTTCTTTTCAAAAATAGACAAGGGTGCTTCCTTAGCTTCTTTCTCTTTTAACCATTGTTCATGTTCGGCCTTTGATTTACGCCCACGTTTCTTTGGCTCAGACTTTGGTTTCTCTTCTTTTTTTGAAGGAGCCTGATCTCTCGCCTCGAAGTGACCAGAGTCAATCGCAATATTAGGATCTGTAATATATTCTTCGTTGATTGCATCAGTTATTATTTGAGAGTTTACCTCTTCAAGAATGTCTGTATCTTTAATTTTTGTAATCATCCTTGAAAATGAAGCTTCAGAAGGGACTGGATCAGATATCAAAAAGCCACAGTCCAGCTTAAACTTAAGGTCGGTGTTTAAACGTTCAACTAGGAGTTGCATCTCGGGAATTCTCTCAACAAGCCTCACCACGAGTGCTTGAATCATTGCAGGATAGTTTAATTCTACAGGTCTACCTAAATTAGATCTTTTCACTACGATAGTGAGGATGGGATGAATATCAATCGCTGAAAAAATCTCATCATAACGTTGGGTAGGTTCTAAGTCAAATAAAATTTGCATGCTAAAAAGGCTCTCTTGTCGTACAATAGACATAAGGGGCTTCCTCCCATTCGAATTGGTTTGTTCGTCACTTACTAAATTCGACATTTGGGGAGGTACTCCTTTTTTCATGTTCTGAAACCCTTGGCCCATAAGGGCCAATAATTATGAAATTGATTCAATCATAAAAGTTTTTAATATCTGACAAATATTCTTTGGAATAATCGGTTCACCTTTATCAACGCAAATACCATTATTTGCTATAACATAACCAATTTTTGCAAGCTGACTACAATTCACTTCTATTGCACATTGCTTCGTGTAAAGCTCTAATAACTGTTCAACAGAATCATCAATAACTCCATGCTGTTTCATAAAATAACAAAGTGAACGATTTAAATATGCAGTATTAAATTCTGACCTTGCTACCTCTTCATTATACGTAATAGAACCGTCACCAGTAATCGTCTGTATAAAAGATAATAATCTGTCTAGTTTATCTGCAACTGTTTTTCCTTTTATCATCGAAGTCACTGCTAAGGCGCCAGCATTAATCATTGGATTTAATGGTTTTGATGGGGAGTGTGTTTCTAGCTTAATCATGGAATTATAAGGATCACCAGTTGGTTCCATTCCTACTTTTGAAAAAACCTCTTCCTCACTTCGGTCCATCAAAGCTAATGCAAGGGCGATGACTTTTGATATACTTTGTAATGTAAACGTTTCGTCAGTGTTTCCTGCTGTCATACATGTCGTATTACCGGTATAAATTGCTAATGATAGGGCATTTGGATTCGCCTTCTCTAATGCTGGGATGTAGTTGGCAACCTTCCCCTTTTCACTTAATTGTTTTGCATCTTTTATTAATGAATCAAGTACAGCTTGATCGTCACAGATCAACACATATTCCACCTTCCTATTGTTTAAAAGTGACAAAGAAAAAAATCACCTTTATACTATAAACAAGTATAATTTTACTCTTTATCATTGTTTCCGAATGAAAAGGGGAATATTTAAGGGCACTGAAAAAGTGGTGTTCTTTCACTTTTTCAGTGCCCTCAATATTTCTTTACGGTAGATTTTTTCCAAACTTAGTAAAAATTGATACATTCTATATGAGTAAGGAGTTGTCCAATGGTATTTCTAATAACAGGAAACGTCAAACATACAATTACAATTGACCCGGGCGTTTGGATTTTTGACGAAAGAAAGGTTGATTTGGCTACATACTTTTCTGAGGACCAAATTAGCACACAAGAGCAAGAATTAATGGCTCTAGGAAAAACTTGGGATATGCATCGTAAGGAAGGTGCCAATGCCCTTCAAAAGGGAAATGGAAATGCTATAACAGTGAGTAAAAAAGACTTAACAGAAAAGTCTTTCGGAATTCCAATTCTTCCTTTTTTATCGAACGCAATTCCAAACGGTAATGCGGAGAAAGTAATTTTCAAGAGGGCTGATAAGGAAGACTTTATATGTTCAATGAAAGAAGCAGAAACAGCTATCCTTGGCTTTTCTTCTCATGGACAGCCATTAAAGGAAAATGGTCCAGTACATTTTTACTATGGTGATGGTACTAATAAAGACAATCCAATTACCGATATTTATACTATTGAAGTTGTATAAGTAAAAGATACTCCATAAGGATAGAGGGAGACTCAAAAGGTTGATTTTTACCTACTGAGTCTCCCTTATGACTTTTACTTGCTTATGAAACGACTATTTTTATTACAGTAAGTCCGCTGCCATTTGTGCTAATCCAGACCTTTCACCTTTTTGAAGCTTTACATGTCCAGTCTCAGATAAATGTTTTAGCCTTTCTGTCACATAAGTTAGCCCGTTCGTATATTCATCCAAATATGGATGGTCAATTTGCTTTGGATCACCCATTAAAACAATTTTACTTCCTTCCCCTACCCTCGTAAGAATTGTTTTCACCTCATGTTTCGTTAAATTTTGGGCTTCATCAATGATAATAAACTGTTCCGGGATACTTCTTCCACGAATATAGGTCAATGCTTCCACTTGAATTGACCCCATACCAGCTAATATTTGCTCTAGTTCACCTGGCTTTTTCGTATTAAATAAATATTCTAAATTATCAAAAATTGGCTGCATCCACGGACGAAGCTTTTCTTCCTTCTCACCAGGCAGATACCCAATGTCCTTCCCAACCGGAACTACAGGTCGGGCAACTAGTAACTTTTTATACTTTTGAAGGTCTTCTGTTTGGTACAGCCCAGCAGCTAAAGACAATAATGTTTTTCCTGTACCAGCTTTACCTGCTAACGTTACTAGTGGAATATCATCTCTCGTTAACAATTCAAACGCCATTCTTTGTTGTACATTTCTTGCGCGGATACCCCATATTGGTTCCTCACTTGAAACGAAAGATTCCAGGTAATTCCCATCCTTGCTTGTCATCCCCAATGCTGACCGAGATGGATTCACTTCATCCTTCAATATAAAAAATTGATTGGGATAGCTATTACTTATAGGAGAATCCTTAATTAGTAGTTTTTTATTTTCAAATAATTCATCAATTTGTTTTGATTCTGAACTTAACTCCTTATAGCCTGTATACATTCGATCATATTGTACAACACGATCACTTAAAAAATCTTCTACATGAATACCTAGTGCATCTGCCTTTACTCTTAATAGTGCATCCTTACTTACTAAAGTTACTGTAATTCCCGACTGTTTTTCTTCTTCTTCAATCCTCATATTTAATGCAACAGCTAAAATGCGGTTATCATTCGTTCTTTCTAAAAAATGCTCTTTCATCTTCCCAAAAGATCGATGATTTAATTCCACTCGAAAAGTCCCACCATTAGTTAATTTGACACCAAGATGTAACTTCCCTTCCTCCCTTAGCTCATCAATTAACCGAGCAACATAACGAGCATTCCTCCCTATTTCATCCATATTTCTCTTTTTTGAGTCTACTTCCTCCAGTACAACAGCTGGAATAACTACTTCATTTTCATCAAAAGCATAGATCGCTAACGGATCTTGTAGTAGGACGTTCGTATCTAGAATATATCGTCGTGTACTCAATCTCTCGCCTCCTACAACCTTAATAATGATACAAGTATTTAATATTAATGTATGTACTCTCGAATAAAGATAGACTTTTAAACCAACAATACATACAAGAACATCAAAAAGTGAGGGATTTTTCTATGAAAAAAAGTTTATGCATTTTGTCCACATGTTTCATTCTTTTACTAACTGCTTGTCAGGCTCAGGATGATGTCAATAACGATCCAACCATTGAAGGGCAAGGTAGAGGTTACTCTGAAATGGATACTACAATGACAGCGACTGCTAACCACTTAGCTGAGTTAAGCTTACAAGTACCTGAAGTGAATCATGCTACAGCAATCGTCATCGGACCATATGCATTAGTAGGTATAGATGTAGATGGTAGGTTAGACCAATCAGATGTCGGTGCTGTAAAATACCAAGTAGCTGAAGCATTAGCTGATGACCCATATGGTGCACAAGCTGCAGTAACAGCTGATCCTGATTATTTAGCAAGAATAGATGAAATGCGTGTTGAGATTGGACAAGGAAGGCCAATCAATGCCATCATGGAAGAACTAGCAGGAATCATTGGCAGATTGATGCCTATTGTGCCTGGTCAAGAACATAGGATGAGTGAAGATCCTACAGATGTTAACGACGAACGCCTTCCATCTGGAAGACAAAACGAACTAGAAAACATTCAAGATGAACAGAGTAAAGGGAGAATGAATCAAAATAATTAACAATTTGACGAATACAAGCCAACTCCACTATGGAATTGGCTTGTATTTTATTACTATGCATTTTTCATTGCTTCCATGACTTGTGTATCTAATTTTTCAGCAGCTTCTTTATCATATATTTTTTCATATTTTGGACCTTCAGTGATTCTAGCGCCATAAAACATAACGTCTCGAACCTCAGTAATTTTAATTTCAATAAGCGCTAACTTAAGTGGAACTCCTTCAATTTTTTCTAACAGTATATGCGCGTTACCTGTTATTGCATATGTAGAACCTGCACCTATTAATGTTACAGTAACGATAGGCGATTTTCGAATGTTTTCTACAATACGGGATCGGTTATCTACAGCAAAGCGAATACTCTTTTTATCTTGTGCGTAAACCCACGATATTGCATTAATATTAGGGCCACCATTTTCATGATCAGTCGTTCCAAGCGTCACATATTGCTCTTTCCTTAAAATCGGTAATAATTCATCCGTTAATGTTGCTTCAACACGATTTGCCACGAAGTAATCCTCCCCTTCAATTTTTATGTTCAATTAATACTATACCTGTATTTCATTAAAGATAAAACTTGATCATCGTTACAATCATTTCTATTTCTATAAATGATATAAGAAGACTTGTTTCGCCTTAGTGTAAAAGCATGTTATAATGGTTGTCAATAATGAAAGAGATAATATGTATTAATTTTAGCTAGCTTAAACTTTATTGTGGATTTTCGCTTCAGGAATCTTCTTCAGCTAATGCTATTCTCGCTGGCGTGTAGCACCTTTCGTGAAAATCAACATGAGCCTTTAACAAAGCCAATTTTTTTAAAGCTAATATGAACTGTTTACTAAATAACTTTATTACTATTATTACTAAAATGATACCAAAGAATTCGAGGTGTAGTATGAGAGTAAAGTGCGTTTTATGTGACACTATTGAAAATATTGATGATTATTCTGTAACAGCAAAAAAGTTAAGAAACCGACCTATTCACACCTATATGTGCCAAACATGCTACTCTAGAATAGAAGATAGGACAAACGAACGAAAAGAAACGGGAAACTTTAAGAAATACACTAGCAAACAAAAAGAAGATCAATATATCCATTAACAAATGATAGGCGTTCTCGAATGTAAACAATACGCTCGGGGACGCCTTATCACTTTGCTAGGGCTTATCATGGTCAGCTTCTTGTTCAACTAATTCTGCCTTTTTATGACGCTTAAGTTGGACCTTATATACACTAAGTACAAGTGCAGCAACAAATAGTGATTCAACTATTGGTAAAGCAAATGCTAAAAAAGTAATAAGAATATTACCGATAAGCATGACAATATAAACGATAGCCATCTTAAGAATTGGTAGCTTTTTAGCAAAACCTAAGTTAAAAACTAAAACCGTTAATGCTGTAGTAATGAGATATATCACGGTGAAAGCAAAGAAGAAGTTTTCAGGATCTCCTGCTCCTAGCCACTCTGCGATTGGTGTTAAATTTGGATTGGGTTCTCTCTCTTGCAATGTTGCCAAATACATATTTTCACTCCTAATTTAGTCAAAGGTAAAATTGCAACTACATTATAGCATATTAAATCATATAAAAGCTTGTCGGAAATACATGATAGCGATTCGTATAGTACTTTCGAAAATTACAAGTATCCGTTACAATTATACTATGCTTATTCAAAAATAGGGGGCAATTACATGCAAACATTTAACTGGGTATTGTTTTCTTTAGCCATATTAGGGACTACAGGTTTACTAGGGATCGGTTTTGGCATCGCCATGCCTAATACTATAGTCATTATTTGTTCGATTATTTTGACTATTCTTTCCGTTGTGACTGGTTTCTCCTTAAAACGGAAAATGTACAATAAAGAAGAGGGATTGTCTAAATCCAACAGCTAAACACTTCCTTTTTATATGATTAGGAAAAAAATGAGCCCGAAGGTTTTACCTAAGGGCTCTTTTAGTATCTTTGTACTGACATTTATTTTTTTACAAGCTCCAAAAATTCATTATAAATGGATGGTGTTGCAGCCATAAAGGTTCCACTTTCTAAGAAATCTAGTGCATCACCATTATACCTAGAGGCTACTCCTCCAACTTCCTTTAATATAACCATACCAGCAGCAATATCCCAAGGTGCTAGAATAAAGCTTATATAACCATCTAATCTCCCTGATGCGACATATGCAATATCTAGTGCAGCAGAACCATATGACCTTGTCGCTCTGCATGCTTTTACAAGTTCTTCTAGTCGACGATCCTTCAAAATCCATCCGGCATTAAAGCTTAATATAGATTCCTGTAAAGGAACTTCTTTTAATTTATCCAGTTTTGTTCCATTTAAAAATGCTCCTTCCCCTTTAAGGGCAGAAAACATTTCTCCATTCATGACATCATATATGATACCTATCATACCTTCGCCTTCAATATAGACACCTACAGAAATAGCAAAAAATGTTTGTTGATGTACGAAATTGACTGTCCCATCAATCGGATCAATAATCCAAACAACACCAGATAAATCCTTAATCGCTTTATAAGAGCCTTCTTCACCTAATAAACGATGGTTAGTATAGTGGGTACTTATTTTACTTTTAAAAAATTCCTCAACACCTTTATCTACATCTGTCACTAAATCATTTTCATTCGCTTTTGTAGACACATCAAATGATTCACTCATTTTTTCTTTTATAAATTCTCCAGCTTCTCTTGTCCAATTTTTAGCTGTTTCAAATATTTCTTCCCATTTTACTTCAGACAATGATGATCACCAACCTCTTCATTCACAATTAAGTATACTTATATCATATTACAACCTATGATCGCAAATATGTGTCACTTAATTACAGTAAACGACAAAGGAGTGTTGCCTAACTAGGAAAACTTAGAAATACCGCCGTGAAGATAGTAGACACTCGTAAAGAAGTACGTTAAATGTTGAATATTTTAGAACAATAAAAAAGCCTGTTATAGTTTGCTAGTTTCAAAGAGGGTGATTCAAAGGAAAAATCAACCTTTGAATCACCCTCACCCCTACGTGTCATTTATTACACTTCTAAGAGAATCCATTCATTTCTTAATAACTCTAATTTTTTCTTACAACTTTTTATCTGTTCTTCATCACCATTTTGAAGTGCGTCATACAATGTTAGGAGCTCATAGTCAATCTCCATTTTTAAAACGGGGATTCTTTTCTCTCCGTCTTCTCTTTTTAACGTTTGAATGACCTTCTCCATGACATACACTCCCATCCGTATAAATTTACATGCTTCTGAAACATAGCAACATTCAAATTCTGTAAGCAAACGCCTGTCTTTTTCACCTGTTAAATTACTATAGCATATGATGCAAAGCTATAATTTGGAACCTTCAATTTCTTTATATGAGTCTTTTCCACAAAAATGAATGTGCTAAACTAGGCAACAATGCATTGTTTTTCAATTTCTCGACAATTTATGATAAACTATGGACAATTACTTCATTGAATGAGGGGGATTTATATGAGTTTTACAGGTTTTTCTCAAAAAGACTTTGACACTTTCCAAATAGACGGTCTTGATGAACGCATGAGTGCAATACAAGAGAGAATTCAACCGAAATTTAAGGCCATTTCTGAAGAAATTATTAACGATTTATCTGACATGGTAGGTCATGAGATGTTTTTACACGTAGCTAAGCATGCAAGAAGAAAAGTAAATCCACCTAAAGATACATGGTCAGCATACTGTCACAACAAGAGAGGCTATAAAAAACATCCACACTTCCAAATTGGAGTATTTGATGATCACATGTTTATATGGCTAGCTTATATTTATGAATTACCAAATAAAGCGGAAATAGCTACTGCTTTATTAGATAACATCGACTCGATTATAGAAAACATTCCAAATGATTATGTGCTATCTTTAGATCATATGGAAAAAAAAGCAGAGTCTCTTCAAACAATTGACTTAACAGGGGCTCTTGAACGGTTTAGAGATGTAAAAAAAGGAGAATTTCTAATTGGTAGACATATTTCAGCGAATGATCCCTTGTTGCAGGATGGAGATAAACTTATTGCATACATCCGAGATACTTTTCAAACTTTAACACCTATTTACAAAATATCGATGAGGTAACTTTATTACTTTACTAGTAAGCGATGTACAAGCCATCACAATGCAATTTTATTCTGGCGTAAGTGACAGCTTGTCGTCGCTTTCGTCATTTTTTCTTTACATCTTTATTACCTTTTGATCTTTTGCTTCTCTTGCCAATTTCATCACGTGATATGGTGATTGATCTGTCTGTTCTTCATAATCTTTAAAATAACCCTTTTCTTCACCTTTACTACGTACTACTTTCTTAAAATGATGATATAAAACAAGCATTAATTCTCTATCTATCCCTTTTTTATAAGCCTTATCTACTCCTTCATAAAAGTTAACAACATCAATGATTTCTTCTTTACTCCAATCCATAGATATAGGAATTATTACATCATCTTTCATAACAAAACACTCCTTCATATAAAACTATACTTTCCAAGTTTCATTCATTTTGGTATACTCTTTTTGTTTTATAAGAAGGATAACAAATATGAGTAAATGATGAAACTTTTTTCTTCATGTAGAGGTGAGCTAATAATGAACAACAAACAGGAAACAACGCCATTATTTGATGGCCTTTTAAAGCATATTAACACGAAACCAATCCAATTCCACATACCTGGGCATAAAGGTGGAAAAGGAATGGACAAGGAGTTTCGAAACTTTATTGGAGAGAACGCCTTATCTTTAGACTTAATCAATATAGCACCATTAGATGACCTCCATCATCCAGCTGGAATGATTCAAGAAGCACAACAGTTAGCTGCTGAAGCTTTTGGAGCTGATTATACATTTTTTTCTGTCCAAGGAACTAGTGGCGCTATCATGACAATGATTATGAGTGTATGTGGACCAGGTGAAAAGATAATCGTTCCAAGGAATGTACATAAATCAATTATGTCTGCTATCGTCTTTTCAGGTGCAACACCGATATTTATTCACCCCGATATCGATGCAACTTTAGGCATCTCTCACGGGATTACAACAGACGCTGTAACGAAAGCAATAGAAGCACACCCAGACGCAAAGGGGTTGCTTGTTATTAACCCAACATATTTTGGTGTTGCAGCTAACTTGCAAACGATAGTCGAAATCGCACATTCCTATGATATTCCAGTGTTAGTAGATGAGGCCCATGGCGTACACATTCATTTTCATGATGAGCTTCCTCTATCAGCAATGCAAGCAGGAGCAGACTTAGCAGCTACAAGTGTGCATAAATTGGGAGGTTCTCTAACCCAAAGCTCAGTATTAAACGTACAAGGCGATCGAATCTCGCCTAATAGAATTCAAAGCATTATAAGCATGCTTACTACTACATCAACGTCTTATTTATTACTAGCATCTTTAGATACTGCTAGAAGACGTTTATTTACAAAAGGTTATGATGAAATTTCAAGAGCAATTACGTTAGCTGATAATACTCGTAAACGGTTAAATGAGATTCCAGGTATATTTTGTCCAGGAAAAGAGCTCCTTAACGATCGAGCTATATTTGATATGGATCCAACAAAAATCATTATATCTGTAAAACAATTAGGAATCACTGGACATGATGTTGAACTGTGGCTTAGGGAAAATTATAAAATTGAGGTTGAGTTATCGGATCTATACAATATTTTGTGTATTATTACTTTTGGAGATACAGTTGAGGAAACAGAACTATTAATTGAAGCATTACAACATTTAGCAGATGAACATTATTCATACCTTAAAGATCAAGAAGATCATAAGGTGAATGTGTATGTACCAAATATTCCAACGCTCTCACTCTCACCAAGGGATGCCTTTTACGCAGAAACAGAGGCTGTCCCTTTAGAGATGTCTGCAGGAAGGATTATTGCGGAATTCGTTATGGTATACCCACCTGGAATACCAATCTTAATCCCAGGTGAAATTATCGACGAAGACAACCTTCAATACATTGCAAAAAATATCGAAGTAGGCTTGCCTGTGCAAGGGCCTGAAGATCCTTCTTTAAAAACGATTCGAGTAATCCAAGAAAGAAAAGCTTTTCTTTAAATAGTAAGGCTCAATAGGTTAAATTGAATTTATAGCCACAAGATAAGTTGTTCTGTATTTTTTCAGTGGCCACTGTTTTTTTACCTATCGTTATTTTATAAAAAAGTGTCTCAAAAGAAGCTGACCCTCTTTTTGAGACACTTTTATTTTTTGATTATACTTAATATTGAGGTTCAACAGACATATGTGGAAGCGTCTCCATAAAAAACTCTGATAAAGATTCAGCCTCCTGATGATCAGAAATCTTGAATACCCTCTGCAATTGCTCCACATCTTTAGCATCTTCAGCACACATGAGGAAGGATCGCCCAGTTTGCATACAAGTTACTAAAGGTTTCCCAAAAAACATGTTTGTGTACATCATTCCAAAATCATACCTTGACTTATCGGTAGTTACTCCAACAAATCGAACGTTAACACGTTCCGTCTCATCATACAACCGTTCGTAAAGTTCCACTAGGAAATCCCTCCTTTCTGAATTTTCTTAATTATATGATAATTGATGCGATTTTGCAACAATTAACACTTATTTACAATTTTATGGTATGAATTATATTATATCAGAAAAACATCATTGCTGTTTTATGAATGATTATTATTTTCTTTTGCCACCTTTGTAAAATTGGTTATGCTTTGCTTCTATAAATCTTACTAATTCATTCGTAAAAACAATATCTTCTTGCGTAAATACATAGGATTTTATTCACATTGTTACTGAAATGACATACTTCAACTCGTCATCAATATAAATTGGAGCCAAAATTGTCTGTTCATTGTCCTTTTTCACAAAGACAGCTATATTCCTAGCACATAATGATATAAAGCCGATCCCCATATTAACTTTACTATTATAGTTTTTTTCACCTAATATATATAGCGGGACATAGTCATCATTACAATTAGTATAAAAAATAGTGAACACACATCTTTTATCAAGATGAAAATCGTATAAAGTATCAATAACTTTTAAAAGGAAATCCTTACTATTTTGTGCATAGTCATAGGCTAACCCTACTTCCAAGCGTAGCTCATCCAAAAAATCAGATTTTTTCATCGCCCGCACCACCTAGCTGTTATTCCTGCAATCTGTTTTTTTATTTTAACACACGACGCCCCATTCTCGGTGTCATAATTTATAACAAAGAAATGTCGAAACGTAGAATTAATTGATAGATTTTAAATTCTCATTGGAAAATTTCTTTCTTATCAAATAAGGCTGATTTCGTAAAATTTGTTGATACTTTTAACTTGGTAAAACGAAAGGTAGTGACTCCATCAGGAATAGCAAGGGCTGCGAAAAGAGTATTAAATAAAGTGGCTCAAAAGGTTATGCCTTTTGAGCCGAATTGATCAAGTAAAACCGGTAAGACTGAAAAAGGAGATTGACTCACTAGGACACCATTTTATCCCCAAATGCTTAGTAATATCTCTCTTACTTCTTCGGGAGAGTATGGCTTCCAGAAAAACTGTCCGTAAATGAGGAGATCTTGATGAAGGTGTAACCCTCCTCCATCCTCGTTTACTGAATGACTCGTACCAGTATTCCCTACATAGCCAATGATTGTAGAAGCATCTACTTCATCCCCTACTGCTAGTCCTTCAGGGATACTATCCAGATGTGCAAATCGATTCATTACACCATTTTCATATTGAACCCACACTTGCATACCTCTTAAACGATCTAATATAAATTCTGGTGTCGTCCCTATCTCCGCTGCTACAGAGAGGTCTTTATTTCTAATGAGTGGTGAAGGATACTCCTCAAAGTCATGGTCAACACGGACAACTGTCCCTTTTGCCATAGCGTATATTGGTGTATCAGTTGTGATTGCAGTCCCAGATGCATAGTCATACCAATCAATACCTTCATGATAACCATTTCTATATGATCTAGGCGCACCAGGTAAGTGACTTTCTATTGTACTCACTTGCGCACCCTCAATCGGTAATTGTAAAAAAGAAAGATAATCTATCATCTCTTCAACACTCAATGCATATAAATCGAATGCTTCTTCACCGCGTGGACTCCATGCTTGTATGACAGATTCCTCCCATTGAAACGTTAACTCACTGTCTTCTTCGATTTGAAATGAAGTTTCTAACCCTTCCTCAATAAATGCTAACGTTAAATATGGTAGGTCATCTTCTACAACGAGTGATACTTCATCCGTTGCTAAGTACTCTCCATCTACCTCTAAAACTGGTACATCATATATTAAATAAAACTCTCTACCTTCCACTTCAATATGGATTGTTCGGTGCGTTTCATCGTAATCATAGTGACCACCAATAGCTTCCATCAGTTCACTAGCTAGTACTACATCATTCCCATCAACTTGGAAAAAGTCGATGTTTAACTCATTAATTGTGATTTCTTCTTCTGCTTCTCTTCCTTCATCAATTTCTGTTTCCTCTTCCACTTCATTATCTGTTTCTTCTTCAATATCCTCTTTAACATTTTCATTTTCTGAACATGCAAATACTAATAAACTAAAGAAAACTAACATCAATTTTTTCATTATCGATTCCCTCACATATGCTAAATAATATTTCTGCATTAGATTTTAAAAAGGATGTTACAAAGGACACTATCCCCTTTAATAACATCCGCCGCTTACAAATAGGTTGTTATTTTACTTAATTAACTTTGGATCAACGATCTCATACCCTTTTTCCCGTAATCCTTCTACTATATCAACAAGGGCGTCTCTTGTGAAGTCTCTATCGTGCATGAGGAGGTTCGCACCATCGCGTAAATATTTTGTTTCCACCATAATCTCTGCTAATGCTTCAGCTTCTCTATACTCTGATTCCCAATCGTATCCATACGTCCAGTTCATCCACTGCATTCCTTCTTCTTCCATCACTTGTTTGGAAATATCTGTATTTGCTCCGAACGGTGCACGGAAAAATCGAGGTCTCTCCCCTGTAATCTCTTCAATAAGGTCATTTAATTCGATAATCTCACTTCTCTGTTCTTCTTCAGATAAATCGTTCAAATTTTCGTGGTTCATCGTATGATTACCAATTTCAAATCCCATTTCATGGATCGTTCTCAACTTTTCTTCATCTTCCTCCGATTGAATTCCTTGACCATTAATAAAAAAGATAGCATTAGCATTCTGCTCATACAATATTTCTGCCATTTCTAAAGCGTACGTCGTATCGCTATCCATATTTAGAAATGAATCATCAATCGTCAATAGCACGACATTCTCAGGCGCGTCGGTGCCTTCAATAGGTACAACAGAAAAATGAGATGTCATTTCATATTGAGGTTCAATTTCTTCTATTTCCTCTTCTTCCACCTCATCAACTATTTCATCATCAGTTTCTATCGGTTCATCTAAATTTTCATCATCAACCTCATCTTCTTCAACCTCGTCTTCAAACATATCATCCGTCTCCTCTATATGTTCATCAATATCATTATCTATTGTATTATCTTCATTTTCTGAACATCCCATAGTTAAAATGACGATGGCACCAGCAAGGATACTTATTTTATATTTATTCATTTCATTACCCCTTTCATCGTTATGTATACGTAGAATTCTACCATACAGTAGAATGGGTTAAAATAATCATTTTATACTAAGTCAGTTTTGTATATAACAACGTAATTTACACATAATGTACTTGGGCTAGTAATTAAATAACTTTAAGTAATAAACGAAGGGTGGACATATGATGAAAAAATTAACGCCTGTTTTCTATATCTCTGTTGTCATTGCCTCCGCATTTATACTGTGGGGTGTCATTGCACCAGAAAACTTAGATTCAGTAACGGGCCACATACAAGGTTTTATTACAAATCAATTCGGCTGGTTTTACCTGCTTGCAGCAACAAGCTTTTTAGTATTTGCACTCATATTAATAGCTAGCCCTGTTGGGAGAATAAAACTAGGTAAAGATAATGATGAACCAGAATATAATTATTTAACTTGGTTTTCTTTCCTTTTTACTGCTGGTATGGGGATTGGGCTGGTATTTTGGGGCGTATCAGAGCCTATATACCATTTCTATGACCCACCAACAGCGGAAGTGATAGAAAGCCCAGAAAGAGCTGCGGCAATTGCCCTTCGTTATTCCTTTTTCCACTGGGGCTTACACCCATGGGCGATATATTCTGTAGTCGCGTTAGCATTAGCTTATTTTAAATTCCGAAAAGGGTCTGCTGGAGTTTTAAGTGCCGCTTTTGAACCAATACTAGGTGATAAAATAAACGGTGCAATTGGGACAACCATTAATGTTATCGTTGTTTTTGCGACGATATTCGGTGTTGCCACATCACTTGGCTTTGGAACTGCACAAATTAGCGGAGGAATATCAAATTTATTTACGATAGAAAACACACCTATGCTCTCCATGCTCGTCATTTTGGTGATTACTATTTTGTATATGGCGTCATCTTTAACTGGCTTAGACCGTGGTATTCGTATATTAAGTAAAACAAATATTTACTTAGCTTTGTTCCTTATGCTCTTCCTACTATTTTCAGGTCCGTCTAATTTCATCATGAACTCATTCACCCAGACACTAGGTGGATATATTCAAAACTTAGTAAGAATGAGTTTCCAGCTCGATACTTTTAACCCGGAATCAAGTTGGGTGGAAGGTTGGACTATTTTCTATTGGGCTTGGTGGATTGCTTGGGCTCCATTTGTAGGAACATTTATCGCTAGAGTATCGAAAGGCAGGACAATTCGAGAATTTGTTCTCGGTGTTATTGCAGTTCCAACTATTTTTGGCGCACTTTGGTTCTCTGTTTTTGGCGGTACAGCGATTCATTTAGAACTATTCGATGGTGTAGATATCATGGGTGTTATTGAAGAGTATGGTACAGAAATCGCATTATTTGCAGTACTGCAGGAATTTAACTTTGGTGTCATTATGTCTGGAATAGCGATACTACTAATCGCTTCATTCTTTATCACATCTGCCGATTCAGCAACCTTTGTATTAGGAATGCAAACGACGAACGGTAGCATGAATCCATCAAATAAAGTGAAGTTCATCTGGGGTGCAATTCAATCACTAACTGCTGCGGTATTACTATGGTCTGGCGGGCTAGATGCTTTACAAACTGCATCCATCATCGCTGCCTTTCCGTTTACGATCATTATGATATTTATGATTGTAAGCTTAGTGAAAGCACTACGCGCAGAAAAAATTCCCCCGAGACAAGTTAGAAAATATGACTAAATAAAATTATATATCAAGAGGGTATCCTACATGTTGCAGATAGGATTCCCTCTTTTTTGTTTGAATGGTTTCTGTTAGAACGAGGGATTTTGTTTTTCTTTAATCTTGATTATACAGGTTTACTTTATCTTACCTTCGTTAATGTTTTTCTTAGTTTAAGGGCAGATTGGGACCTCGCCATCTGCCCCACCTCTATATAACTTTGAAATATCACAAAAAATTTCAATAATTTCCCCATTCATTATTAATTATTACTAATACAAAGCTAACACCTCTTTTATATCATAAGCTTTCATTTATATAACAGTTATGTTACGAACAGCTTTTTGATTTAAAAAAATGCTAATATGAAGGTAATTATATTAATAGAGGTGGCTAGTATGGCATTAAAATTTTGCTTATTAATATTCTCTAGTTTATTGTTAAGTAGTTGCTTTTCACAGGAAGCTGATAGTACTAGTAATCCTTTTCAATTATATGAAACGCAAGAAAATATGCCTATAACATTTCTATTTTCTGATGACAATCGACTTGATGAAGAAGTTAGTTATTACGATGCTCTATTAGACTTTAAAAGAGAGCACCCTAATCGAATTCATCAAATACAAATCGTCTCTATCCATGACGAATCGTTAGTAGAACATTTCCATATCGAAACACATCCTACTTTAATCATTATCCAGGATGATGATATTAAGGTAAGAATAGAAGGCTATAAAGAAGCAATTGAAATTCTCACAGAGCTTGAGACTAGACTTATTCAAGAACAAGAAACTTAAAGACCCTGACAGTGGAAAAACGTTGTCAAGGTCTTTTAATTTTTGAAGTAGAAGCTCTATATCCCCCATGCCCTTGTAAGAATACTCGGTTCCCTTCGTTATTGCTTTAAGACGATTAGAAAGTAACATAATCAATAAACCTACATAAATAAAGCCGCTTAGCAAATGTACTAAGCGGCTTTATATTTTTATTTTACGATGTGTATTGGCATACCTAATGCAACTTCAGCAGTTTCCATCGTAATTTCACCAAGTGAAGGATGAGCATGAATCGTTAATGCTAAGTCTTCAGCAGTCATTCCAGCTTCAATTGCTACACACGCTTCAGAAATCATATCTGAAGCATTAGCACCAGCAATTTGAACACCAAGAACGAGACCATCTTCTTTACGAGTTACCATTTTCATGAACCCGTCAGTCTCATTTAACGATAATGCACGGCCATTTGCTGCGAATGGGAATTTAGCAACGACTACGTCATAGCCTTCATCTTTTGCTTCTTTTTCTGTTAATCCAACTGTTGCAAGCTCTGGACCAGAGAATACTACAGCAGGAATCGCTGTATAATCAATAACAGATGGATGACCAGCAATCGCCTCAGCTGCTACTTTAGCTTCATAAGATGCTTTATGAGCTAATTGAGGACCTGGTGCAATATCACCGATAGCAAAAATATTTTTTACAGATGTACGACATTGTTCATCAACTTTGACGATACCTCTGTCATCTATTTCAACTCCAGCTTGCTCTAGGCCTAATTCTTCTGTATTTGGTCGACGTCCAACAGTTACTAAGAGAATATTGCCTTCGAACTCTTCAACTTTTCCTTTTACCTCTGCAGTTACTTTTACGCCATCTGCAGTTTCTTCCATTTCTTGAGCAAATGCTTCCGTTTTAATTGTTACGCCGTTATTTTTTAAACGTTTAGCAACTAACTGACTCATTTGCTTTTCAAAACCAGGTAAAATCGATTTAGTACCTTCTAAGATCGTTACTTCAGATCCTAAGTCAGCATAAGCAGAGCCTAACTCAACCCCGATATAGCCGCCACCGATAACGACTAGCTTCTTAGGTACTTCTTTTAGCGCTAATGCGCCAGTAGAAGAAACAACTTTTTCGCTAAATTTGAATTTAGGTAGTTCAATCGGACGAGATCCTGTTGCTACAATTGCATTATTAAACTTGTAAGTTTGAGAAGATTTTTCATCCATAATTCTAACTGTTGTATCATCAACAAAATAAGCTTCCCCTCTTACAATATCCACTTTATTTCCTTTTAGTAGTCCTTCTACCCCACCTGTAAGTTTGTCAACAACAGATGCTTTCCACTTTTGAACTTTAGAGAAATCTAATTTCACATCACCAACAGAAATCCCCATATCTTCTGAATTGTTCGCTCTGTGATAACGGTGTCCTGCCTCGATAAGTGCCTTAGATGGAATACAACCTACGTTTAAGCAAACTCCTCCAAGGTTTTCACGTTCAACAATTGTTACTTTTTGCCCTAACTGCGCTGCTCTAATTGCAGCAACATATCCGCCAGGACCAGAACCAATGACTAGCGTATCTACTTCAACTGGAAAATCTCCTACTACCATATTATTAGCCCTCCATTACAATTAATTGTGGGTCGTTCAATAATCGCTTAATGTGATTTAACGCATGCTGAGCTGTTGCCCCATCAATGATACGGTGGTCGAAGCTTAACGATAATGCTAATACTGGTGCAACAACTACTTCCCCATCACGTACAACTGCTTTTTCAGCAATACGTCCTAAACCTAAAATAGCAACTTCTGGATGGTTAATTACCGGTGTGAACCATTGCCCTCCAGCTGACCCGATATTTGTGATTGTACAAGAAGCACCTTTCATTTCATCTGGAGCTAACGTACCTTCACGCGCTTTTGATGCAAGCTGATTAATTTCATCAGAGATTGCAAAAATAGACTTTCTATCTGTATCTTTTACAACTGGCACAAGGAGACCTTTTTCTGTGTCTGCTGCGATACCGATGTTGTAGTAATGTTTATGAACAATTTCATCTGTAGAATCGTCTAAAGATGTATTTAGCATTGGGTATTCACGTAGTGCCGATGTTAATGCTTTTACTACATATGGTAAATAAGTTAGCTTAATTCCTTTTTCTGCACCCACTTCTTTAAACTTCTTACGGTGTGCTACTAAATCTGTTACTTCAATTTCATCCATTAATGTAACGTGTGGAGCTGTATGCTTGGAATTAACCATCGCTTTAGAGATCGCTTTACGAATACCAGACATTTTTTCACGAGTTTCAAGTTCTGCATTAGCTGGCTTATAAGGCGCAACTGGCTTTTTCTCTGCAGTAGCTTCTGGTGCTGATGGTGCTTCCTGTGCTGCTTCAGCAGTTGGTTGACCACCCGATAAGAAGGAATCGATATCCTCTTTAACGATACGCCCATTTTTGCCACTACCATTAACTTGTTGAATAGTAACGCCTTTCTCACGTGCATATTTACGAACAGAAGGCATCGCAATTACACGACGATTTTCATCTACTTCAACGTGTGCTGCAGGTTCGGAAGCCTCTTCTGCCTTCGCTTGATCTGTAGTTTCAGCTTTCGCTTCTTCTTTAGGAGCTTCTTCCTCATGATCTCCATGAGCTGAAGGCGGTTGAACTGCATCTGTTTCGAAAGTAATAATTACTGATCCAACAGTTGTTACGACACCTTCCTCAACATGAATTTTTTGTACTTTACCATCAACAGGAGATGGAATTTCTACTACAGCTTTATCATTTTGTACTTCACAAAGTACATCGTCTTCCTTCACTTCTTGTCCTTCTTTTACTTCCCACTTCACTATTTCACCCTCATGGATTCCTTCACCAATATCAGGCATTTTAAATTCGTACGCCACTAATAACGCCTCCGTTTCGTTTCAGTTCTCGAAAAATAATGTAAGGAGGACTGAAAAGGTAAACCCCTTTTCAGCCTATTTAAGTCAATTATTAAAATTCAATGACATGCTTTGCTTTTTCTACAATGTCCTTGTAGCTTGGTAACCAAGCATCTTCCGCAGATGCAAATGGGAAGATTGTATCAGGAGCAGTCACCCTTAAAACAGGAGCTTCTAGACTTAAAATTGCACGCTCATTTATTTCTGCAACAACATTCGCTGCAATTCCGGCTTGCTTTTGTGCTTCTTGTACTACGATAGCACGGTTTGTTTTTTCAACTGAAGCAATAATCGTATCAATATCTAACGGAGAAATTGTCATTAAATCGATAACTTCAGCTTCATACCCTTCTTTTTCAAGCTCCTCTGCAGCTTTTAACGAAGAGTGAACCATTGCACCATATGTGATGATTGTAACGTCTTTTCCTTCACGTTTTATGTCTGCTTTTCCTAATGGGATAGTATATTCGCCTTCAGGTACTTCTCCACGGAAAGAGCGGTATAATTTCATATGCTCTAAATATACAACTGGGTCGTTATCTCTAATTGCAGAAATAAGTAAACCTTTTGCATCATAAGGAGTAGAAGGGATTACTACTTTTACGCCTGGCGTTTGAGCCATTAATCCTTCTAAGCTGTCAGCATGAAGTTCAGGAGTTTTTACTCCTCCACCAAAAGGAGAACGAATAGTCACTGGTGAGCTGTAAACTCCTCCAGAACGATAGCGCATACGAGCCATTTGCGCAGCGATTGCATCAAATGTTTCAAATACGAATCCAAAGAACTGAATTTCCATTACTGGGCGGAAACCAGTCACACTTAAACCAACTGCTAAACCGCCAATACCAGACTCAGCTAAAGGGGTATCAAATACACGATCTTCCCCAAATTCTTTTTGCAACCCTTCAGTTGCACGGAATACACCACCATTGTTACCTACGTCTTCACCGAATACAAGAACATCTTCATTGTTCTTTAATTCGACACGCATTGCATCAGTTATCGCTTGGATCATTGTCATTTGCGCCATAGCTTATTTCGACTCCTTTGCTGTATATTCTTCCTTTTGCTCCTTTAAGTTGTATGGAAGTTCCTCATGCATTAAATCGATGAGATCCGTTACTTTTTGTTTAGGAGCATTATCTGCTTTTTTGATTGCTTCTTTGATATCTTCTTTCGCTTGTTCTACTACTTCGTTCTCTTCTTCTTCCGTCCAAAGCTTTTTAGCTTCTAGGAATTTTCTAAAACGAACTAGTGGATCTTTCTTTTCCCACTCGTCATCAAGATCAGAAGTACGGTATCTAGTAGGGTCGTCACCAGCCATTGTGTGTGGACCATAACGATATGTTAACGTTTCAATTAATGTTGGACCATTTCCATCTAATCCGCGTTTACGCGCTTCTTGTGTTGCTGCATAAACAGCTAGAATATCCATTCCATCCACTTGAACACCGTGAATACCAGCAGCAACTGCTTTTTGAGCAATTGTTTTTGCAGCTGATTGCTTTTCAACAGGAACAGAAATAGCGAAGCGGTTATTTTGAACTACAAATACTGCAGGAACATTATATGCACCAGCGAAGTTCATTCCCTCATAGAAATCACCTTGAGATGCACCACCGTCACCAGTATATGTAATTGCTACTGCATCTTTTTGCTTACGCTTAAGACCCATTGCTACACCAGCAGTTTGTGTGATTTGTGCACCAATAATGATTTGTGGCATCATTACATTTACGCCCTCCGGCATTTGACCACCAGCTAAGTGTCCTCTAGACCAAAGGAAAGCTTGTTCTAACGGTACACCTTGAAAAACGATTTGTGGGATATCACGGTAACCTGGTAAAATCCAATCTTGTTTCTCCAGTGCAAATTGTGAACCTATCATTGATGCTTCTTGTCCAGCTACAGGAGCATAGAATCCTAAACGACCTTGACGGTTTAATGAAATTGCACGTTGGTCCCAAATTCTTGTGTAAACCATACGCTTCATTAGTTCTTTAAGTTGCTCATCAGAAAGATCTGGCATTGCTTTCTTGTTAACAACTTCTCCATCCTCGTTCAGTATTTGAAACGTTTCGAATTGACTTTCAATTTTTTGTAATTCCTTTGTTTTTTCCATGAATCAATTCACCTCTTCCTTTCTTATCGCGATGAGTGTTATAAAAAATTTATTTAAAAAAACTGTTCCCAATTTTTTTCGCCATTGTTTAGGATAACCCATCATGTATAAAACAATGTGAAAATATGCTGTTTCAGTTTCTAAAATGACATATACCCTCTCGCATGTTTTTTAATCAGGCTAACATTTTGTTGTTCTGTCTTATAATTTAAAAATAAAGACTAATACAATTTTCTTTACGTTGATTAGTTTACATGAAAGTTTTACTAACCGTCAACGGTTTTGCCCCTTATTTTTAAAGTTTTTACTGAAGTTATATAAAAACTAAAAAAAACTCATTCACAAACTGTTATATATAATAATAAGAACTGTTATATATAAATACTAAACAATCTATCTTATATTATTTTTGTTTCGTCAACTGTATTGTTGTCAATGAATGTTACATATAAAAAAATAATTAGACAGTAAACATCGTACGTTTAAGCACTCAGCGTGAACGTTGCGCTCAATTCAACGTGTGACGAATTTACAAAAACTAGTAACACTACAAAAAGAGGTGGCTCAAAGTGATAAATCCCCTTTGAGTCACCCCTGGAAAACATAAAATAACATCTAGTTAGCATCAAAAACAACATCTAATTCCGCCGCTTCATAAAAATCCCTTTTTGCATCATTGAAAGCGGTAGTATATTGGTTAAACATATCATTGAACTCATTTATTTCGTTATATGCTTCGTTCACGATGTCGTGCTGTGCTTGTAACTCATCAACAGTTAATTCCTCTTGAAATACCATCGAATACAATTCAATATCAATGTCGATAGTTTCTACATATTTATTATATAATTCGTTATATGCCTCATATCGATTTTCCATCGCACTAACCATTTCATCAGCTTGCTGTTTTATCTCTTCATCTTCAATATCATCGATAAATGCTTTGGCTAATGCAAATTCCTCATAAGCTGCATCTATAATTTCTTTCTCTTCTACCATTAATTCTCGACGACTTTCAGCAGACTCAATCGCTTGCTGAGCTAATTCTTCTATTTCAGATAATTCAGATAAAGTTAGCATTTCTTCATATAGTTCATATTCCATGTTCTCAGCTTCGGTTAAAGGGGCCTGTTTTTCACCTAATTCCACCTCAATTGCCACAGCCTCTTCAAGGTGCTCGTACATAAATTGCGCTGGGTTTTCACTTTCGTTAAAACAACCAGTTAAAAATATTGCTAACATAAAGATGATTACTGTGTATATTTTGTTCATATTTTTTCCCCCTAAAATCCTGTAGTAATATTTTTTACCCTTCATTAATTATATAATAAAAAAACAATCTTTTACAAAAATATCTTTATTTCCGTTTACATTTTTACTAAATATAGGCAAGCATCCATTCAAAGTTGTGATTAACGCATAGCATAGTACTATACCGCGCTTAGAGGGCGAGTTAGGATATCATCTAAATTAAAGGAGGCATTGCCATGTACGGATATGGTGGTGGAAATGTTTATGGTCCATGCTCCTATGGCTATGGTGCACCTGTATATGTAGCTCCTGCTGCTCCTACTTATGGGCACAGTGGAGCGGGCATCGGGATTGCGTTAATAGTCGTTCTTTTAATCTTGATCATTATCATTGGTGCCGGTGCTTATAGATATTACGCATAGCACTATTTAAGAAACGGGAGTATTATTACTCTCGTTTTTTCTTATACTTTTTATTTTCTCTATAATAATATATAGTATGACTAGATAAAGAAAATAACACTTTGTTTTTGTTTTTCTGAAAGGAGAATGATGATGCTGACAATGAAAGATGTAATTAGAGAAGGACATCCAACACTTCGTAAACGCGCTGAAGAAGTGAACCTTCCAGCAAACGAAGAAGATACAGCCATTTTGCAAAATATGATTGACTTTCTCATACATAGTCAAGACCCGGAAATTGCGGAAAAATATGATCTACGTCCCGGAGTTGGGATAGCGGCTCCACAAATCAATGTTAGTAAACGCATGATTGCTGTAAGGGTTGACGACCATAATGAAAACCTCATTGAAGTTGGATTATTTAATCCTAAGATTATTAGTCATTCAATTGAAACGACTCATTTAGAAAATGGAGAGGGCTGTCTGTCAGTTGATAGAGAAGTTCCAGGTATCGTCCCTCGATATGCCCGAATTAAAGTGGAGGGTACTTCGATCGACGGAGAAAAAATTACTTTAAAGCTAAAAGGGTTACCTGCCATTGTTTTTCAACATGAAATTGATCATTTAAATGGCATTATGTTTTACGACCGTATAGAAGGCAGTGATCCATTTAAAGAACCACTCCCCCCTAATGAAATCATAAAGCGAAATGACTATGAAGAGCCATTAACATAAAAAAACGCCGAAATCCTATGGATTATCGGCGTTTTCCCTCTTATAATAATCCAACTTTAACTAATCCTTTGTAAATGCCATCATCATTTACGTGATCTGTAACGATATCAGCTGCCTTTTTCGCTTCCTCTACTGCATTCCCCATCGCTATACCGCAACCTACATATTGAAGCATTTCTAGATCGTTTAATCCATCACCAAATGCAAAAGCATCCTTTTTATCAATATTTAATTCCTTCAACATGTTTTCAATACCTTTCGCTTTAGAGCCGCCAGAAGGTAAAACATCAATGGCACGTTCATGCCAACGTACATAATCAAAAAATGCATGATTTGTAGAATAGAAGCTTTCTTCATTTTTATCCACAAATAATAAAGCTTGGTAAATACTGTTGTCATGGTGAAACGATTCATGCTTATCAGGATGAGGCAAGTTCAGTGATCCCATGCTTGATAAAATAGCAGGATGGTCGGACACATTAGCATATATATCAGACTCGTTTAAAAAGACCATTGGATGACCATTTTCTCTCGCCCTCGCCTCAAGCTCTAACATTTCTTTTTTTGCTAAAGGGTTACTAGACAATACTTCTCCGTTAAACACTACATAAGAACCATTAAAGCTTACGTACGAGTCAATTCCCAATTGTGAGGATATCTCTCTCAAATGTAGAGGAGCTCTTCCTGTTGCAATAGCTACAAATATATTATCTTTTTTTTGAAGCTCTTTAATCGCATTTTTAGTTGACTCGGGTATTACGTTATTTTCATTTAGTAACGTTCCATCAATATCAAAAAAAACAACTTTTTTATCCATTTTACCAACAATCCTTTATTGAAAAATAAATTTTATATTACTTAAATCTACATTTCGAACGCTTTTTTGTCAAAGGAATTTCCATACTTTGCCGGACAAGATTTTAGAAAAGTGACAAACAATAAAAAAAAAGAATCGTTATTCTTGAATTGCGAGGAAGGAGGGTTTAAAATGTTGAAAAGGTGGAGAGAACGAATATTGAAACGTTGTCGGGATTTACTCCCAAAAAATTTATATGCATAATTGGCTAAATCCTTCTTTCTCAAAGGGGAAAGAAGGATTATCCTTTATCTTATAAATTTTGTATAATAATATCGTTGTTTATACAATTGAATAACTTGGGGATAACATACATAGGAGAAATAATTTGAACATTGGAAGTATCAATTGATAAATGATCCTATCGTATTTAATACATTATAAATAAAGCAAGGAGAGGATTATTATGATTTTTAAGATTTTCTATCAACAAGACACGTATGAGGCACCAGTTCGTGAAAAAACGGAAGCTTTGTACATCGAAGCAGAAAGTGAAGAGGAAGTAAGAAAGAAGTTAGCGGATCGCAAATACAACATTGAATTTATAACCCCCCTACAAGGTGATTCGTTAGACTATGAACAACAAAGTGAAGATTTTAAATTGGAGAATGTGTAATATGAAGGCGAAAAATCATCAAGCTGCGGTCTTTGCGCTAGGGGGTTTAGGCGAGATCGGAAAAAACATGTACGGAGTCCAGTTTCAAGATGAAATTATCATCATCGATGCAGGGATTAAATTTCCAGAAGATGAACTTCTTGGAATAGACTACGTCATACCTGATTATACGTACTTAGTTAAAAATCAGGACAAGATAAAAGGGTTATTTATTACACACGGTCATGAGGACCACATCGGTGGCGTTCCGTACTTATTGCGTGAAATTAATATTCCTATTTATGGAGGAAAATTGGCTTTAGCTTTAATTCGTAATAAACTTGAAGAACACGGTTTAATGCGTGGTGCACAACTACGTGAGATTCATGAAGATGAAATTGTTAAATTCCAAAAAACATCGGTCTCATTTTATAAAACAACACATAGTATTCCGGATTCTTACGGCATTGTAGTTAAGACTCCAGCAGGAAATATCGTCCACACAGGTGATTTCAAATTTGATTTTACCCCAGTAGGAGACCCAGCGAATTTAACAAAAATGGCCCGTATCGGTGAAGAAGGTGTGCTCTGCTTACTGTCAGATAGTACAAACAGTGAAATTCCTGGTTTTACAATGTCAGAGCGTAAAGTTGGTGAAAGTATTGACCAAATTTACCGATCGGTTGAAGGTAGAATTATATTTGCAACCTTTGCTTCAAATATTTACCGTTTACAGCAAGCAGTAGAAGCAGCAGTAAAATACCGACGTAAAATTGCTGTTTTTGGAAGAAGTATGGAATCTGCTATTAATATTGGGTTAGAGCTCGGCTATATCAAAGCACCAAAAAGCACCTTCATTGATGCTTCACAGCTTAATAAACTGCCAGCTGACCAAGTGACTATATTGTGTACTGGAAGCCAAGGGGAACCAATGGCTGCACTTTCACGCATTGCTCATGGTACTCATAGGCAAATTCAAATTATACCTGGCGATACTGTCGTATTTTCATCTTCACCAATTCCAGGTAATACATTAAGCGTTAGTAAAATCATTAACCAACTATATCGCGCTGGTGCTGAAGTCATTCACGGATCATTAAATGATATTCATACTTCAGGGCACGGTGGCCAAGAGGAACAAAAGCTTATGCTTCGATTAATGAAGCCTAAATACTTTATGCCGATTCATGGAGAATTCAGGATGCAAAAAATGCATACCAAGCTCGCAGTCGATTGTGGAGTGCCTGAAGAGAATTGCTTCCTAATGGACAATGGAGATGTACTAGCTCTTGATAAGAGTGAGGGCAGTCTGGCTGGAAAAATACCATCTGGTTCCGTTTACGTTGATGGAAATGGTATAGGTGATATCGGGAATATCGTACTTCGTGATCGTCGTATCCTTTCAGAGGAAGGCTTAGTAGTTGTCGTTGTAAGCTTAAACATGAAAGAATTTAAAGTTTCCGCAGGCCCTGATATTATCTCACGTGGTTTTGTCTATATGCGAGAATCTGGCGACTTGATTAATGAGGCACAAGCAAAGCTAGCAGAACATTTAAATGAATTAATGGAAAGAAAAACGACACAGTGGTCTGAAATTAAAAATGAAATAACAGACATGCTTGGACCTTTCTTGTACGAGAAAACAAAACGTAAGCCTATGATTTTACCGATCATTATGGAGATATAATTAGTTGAGGATGACTCAAAAGGTCGAATTTCACCTTATGAGTCATCCTCTAAGCATTCTGCGGAGCCTCCGCAATCTCTTAAAGCCCATTATAAGTGAATTTCTTATAATGGGCGAGTGGAGCATTGCCAGAAAATATAATAGCTTTTGGGACAGCCTGTTTTTTGAAAAGATATGTATAAATTTGGCAGTGGTATTTTATCGCCATACGTAAATGTGCGTAGCCGTCGCAATCGTTTAAAAGCCTGATAGGAGTGGGTTTTTCCTATCAGGCGAGCGACGAGCGTAGCCCTAGCGAAAAAACACTCACTAGTACTTTAAGAGCTACGGCGAAATTCCACTGCTTCTAAGTAAAGACTAAAAACGAGCTTCAAGGAGGAAACTGAAAAAGTAAACACCACTTTTTCAGTTTCCTTTCTATTCTGCATATGGTAAGTGCACCTCTTCTCTGTTTTAAAAACTTCCGCCGTAGAAATTTTATGAAGTTATTTTTGATAAGTACTTGGTTTAATGGGTTTGTTATTAATTGAAAAACGATTGTTCCTGTTTTCGCTAAAGGACTCACCCTCTGTCCCTTTATATGTGACTAATTATTACCTTAAATAGGTAAGCTTGATACCTAAAAAACCACACTGAATACTCTTTGTATTCAGTGTGGTTTGTTTAACCTCAATCCATACACTAGTAAGAATATCTGGCCCACATAGATCCTGGTCTATCAGTTTTTTGATAAACACCACCTAATGGTCCCCATGGAATCTCCCATGTGCTGTGAACCTGATAATTTATCGCCACATATCTTCTGCTCTCAATAGTAGCCGCAGCGAGTCCCGGTTTAAACTCATCGTAATTACGTAATCCTGAAACTGTCCATACCGCATAATCAGCTGCTCTGTCCTGTATATGACTTACAGAAGCGCTATTATTTGTATCCCAATTGTAATTAAAACCCCAAGGAATAGATACAGAAAAGGAATTGGAACCCCAATTAGTACTTGCAGGATCTGAATCTCTTAACTCATCGTTATCATACACCATTCTATACCAGCTTTCAGTTCGAACTAATCTAGCTCCATTAAATTCTCTATATTGTGTTGCTGACTCCAGATTGAAGTAGTCGTAGTTAGCATCATTGTTATCAATAGAGAATAACCACCAATCTGTAATCGTCCTTCCTGATAAAATCCCTTCACGGTCACAATATATACTTCTGGTTAAGCTATACCTTGAGTCGATAGGTGTCCTGCTATGATCTCCAGTTACTTTTGAGTTAGATATCCACGAAGTAGTGTCATTGTAGTCGTTGAATGACACATCACCCTCTTTTTCTATATCTGTACTTAAGGAAAAGAGAATAGTTTCTAAATATTCTTCAGTAGCAAGGTTATTTTTATTTGATTCGGAAAAGAGAATACTAACAGGCTCACCATTTTCAAACTCTACTGATATTACATTAAATTCTTTATCTTCTTCAACAATAAATTCTTCTCCTTTCAAAGCATACTCTGCGTCTAGCTCTTGAGTAAAGTAATGCTTTATAGGGAGATCTATATTTTCTCTGTTAGTTTCTACATCGATAGGGTAAGTATTGACGTACAAATACTCTTGTCCTAAATACTCAGCAAATACCCTAGGAGTTACTTCCCCATATAAGTGAATTGTAGCGTCAGCCTGGATCGCTTCACTAAAAATATCCTTAGCTTTTCCACCTTCACTAATATCTTTTGCAGAGATTGCAATGTTATTATGTTGGTTTAGAGCAGATCTGTTAACCTTATCTGCAGAAATAACATTATAATCTAAAGCCCCTCTTGTAATATGAAAATCTATCTCTTTTAAAGAATCCGTTGCGATCCCTCGTTTTTCTTGAATATCCCCCCCATTTGACAGCTCTATTTCCTCAGATACAAACAATAAACTATGCTCCGGCGCTTTTACTTCGATCTCATAAGAATCATTAGAGTTTGAGGAAAGGGACAAAATTGGCAAAAAGACTAAGATTACACCAAAACAAAGAAAACACCATGACCACTTCAACGAAAAAAACTCCTTTAAATATTATTTACATATGCTACTTGCAGATAGAACGAAACATATATATTATATATAATTCTATCACATTTGGAACATTTTGGAATAATCGGTCGGAATATTCAGATAACACAACTTGAAATTTTTTGACTTTTATAGTTTGTTTTATTGTTTTGTTTGTTGATTCCCAAAATTTATGATCTATAAAAATAAATAATTTCCGCTCCTTTCTCTACGAAACTACCGTCCATAAGGAGATGAACTGTATTGGTTCTCGTAATAGCCGTTCGAGAATGATGGCTACATGGTCTCCTCTCTCCCCTCAGAGGAGATTCCAGAGTTCGCTAGAGGGGTTATTTTGTAAGATTGTAAGAAGAGTAACACCATTTAATCAATAAAAAATTAGCAATCCATTAAATTTAGTCGGTTTCTCTTCATTTGCACCGGTTGTGGTAATCAATTTAACTGTATTTAATCCATTCTAAATGAACTTTAAAATAAAAACGAACATCAACATAAAAAGATGTCCGTTTTTATTAAACTATTTATTTAGTCTTCATCATCAAATAAAGCGTGCTCCATTCTATTTATATCAGAATCAGCACCTATCACAATGAGTATATCGCCCTTTAATAAAGAGACATCTGCACTCGGTGATACATCAATTGTTTCCCCTCGTTTAATTGCCATTATGTTACATCCATACTTAGCTCGAATATCTAGATCAATAAGCGTTTTTCCATTCACAGTCGTTCCGGCCATTAGCTCGACAATGCTATATTCGTCAGATAGTTCAAGATAATCTAGAACATTTTTTGAAACAATGTTGTGTGCTATCCTAACCCCCATATCACGCTCTGGGTGAACTACTTTATGTGCACCTATTTTATTTAAAACTTTCTCATGGTAATCATTTTGCGCTTTTACTGTTATATGCTTAACACCTTGTTCAACGAGCATTAATGTTGTCAGTATACTAGATTGAATATTATCTCCAATAGCTACGATAACATGATCAAAATTACGAATACCTAAGCTTTTTAATGTATTTTCATCTGTAGAGTCTGCCACAACAGCGTGGGTTGCTACGTTTGCAAAACGGTTCACTTTATCTTCATTTGTATCTATCGCCAAAACTTCCATACCTTGCTTACTTAATGATTCACATATACTTCCACCAAATCTCCCTAAACCGATAACTGCAAATTGTTTTTTCATAGCGGCTTCTTCCTCCATTATCAATACAGCGACAAACGTTTTCTTTCATCATACAAAGGATTTTCTGATCATGCAATGACAAGTACTTACAAAAGATGAAAGATTCATTCGTTTTATATTAATATTGATTATGCTTCACAGTCATATGTTTAAATTGAGCCATAAGCAATTGTTAGTTTATCGTCACACGTTTCGCCTTATAAGCGGTTAAAAAGTTGGCCGACTTAAAATTATGTTAATTTCACTTCTATAAAGAAATCGTATTATCTACGATATTCTTTTACAATAAATAAAGAGGTTGCCAAAGACTTTTACAAGCCATTGCAACCTCCAGTAATTATTATTCTTCTTTTATCCCTAAAACACGGTTTATTCGCTTTGTTAGCATTTTTACTCCGCCACCGCCTGCTTGAAAGTGACGTAATAGCCCTTCCTCATCAAAAACATAATAGCTCGGAACATATTGGTTTTCAAACGCGTCTGTTAACTTATGGGTATTGTCTATATATATTGGTTGATTAATATCATGCTCTGCAGCAACTTTTTTTATTTCTTCTAAATCTAAATCTTTTTCAGACCTAGGCATATGTACCGAGATTACGTTTAATCGATCTTTATATTTATCACGAAACTCATTTATATTTGGCATAGCATCTTTACATAGACCACAACTAATGGACCAAAAATGAATAAGTGTTGCCTTCTTACCTACAAGCTCCTCTTTTGTAACTTCACCATTTAACCAATCTGTAGCCCCGTCTAGTTCAGGCATTGGAGTCCTTAATTTCATCGTTTACCACCTCTTTTTCTTTCAATTATAAGGGTTTATTATGATTAAGAAAAACGTAATGAGGATGACTCAAAAGTCTATTTTTTACTTTTGAGTCATCCTCTAGCTTTCAGGACAGCCTCATTTAACGTCTTTTCTTTATTTCATTATACATGGAGCGTATCTTGACCAGGCTTCCAATTTGCAGGACAAAGGCCACCAGTTTGTAGTGCTTGCAATACTCTTAACGTTTCATCCACATCACGACCAATGTTGTTATGGTTTACGACAGAATACATTAATTCACCCTCTGGACTTATAATAAATAATCCTCGGAGTGCGATTCCTTCATCTTCAATAAGTACACCGTATTCACGCGAAACAGAGTGATTAGTATCTGCAGCTAACGGATAAGCTAATTCACCTAATCCATTTTCATCACGGCTCGTATTAATCCATGCTTTATGTGTGTGAATTGTATCAGTGGATACACCAATTACTTCTGCATCTAAGTCTTCAAACTCATCGTAACGATCACTTAATGATGTAATTTCAGTTGGGCAAACGTAAGTAAAGTCCATCGGATAAAAAAATAATACTGTCCACTTGTCATTACTCATGTTTTCTTCAAGGCTTACCTTTCCGAACTCCTTATTCGGTAAAACAGCGTCCATTTCAAAACGAGGAGCTTGCTTTGCGACCATACGCTTGTCTGACATTATGTATCCCTCCTATGAGATCTACTAAATTATACCAGTTATTATAAAATAGGCATTATTATGAGTCAATTAGCATGTGTGCATGTTTGACAAATTCTTTATTATTATTGTCTAATTTCTTAAAAGTACTCCACATATATTGACACTCTCAGTTAAATAGTATTAATACAGTAGACCATATTGTTTTTTATGGAATTAATCTTATGTTAGAATATATGAACGTTGATTTAATAGAAAGTGAAAGGAGATATAAAATGAACGAATGGTTACAGTCCATTAATTGGGATTCAATTTTGACAAATTTATTAACTGGTGCAATACAATTAATAATTATATTGGCTGTATTCTTTACTGTACGAGCTATCGGAACCAGGCTCATCAGAAACAGCTTTGAACGTATGAGCTCCCAAAAGAACATGTCTGTTGGACGTGTGAAAACATTAGAAAAGTTAGCATTGAATATTTTTTCCTACATACTTATTTTTATCGTTCTCACCTTTATCGTAGGAATTTTCGGATTTAATGTTACCGGATTAATAGCAGGTGCTGGTATTATTGGTTTAGCAGTCGGCTTTGGTGCCCAAGGTCTCGTAAGCGATATCGTCACTGGATTCTTTATCCTTCTTGAAAAGCAACTTGAAGTGGAGGAATACGTAACAGTAGCAGGTATTGATGGCATTGTCGAGGAAGTTGGACTTCGTACTACTAAAATTAGAGGATTTGATGGTACAGTTCATTTTATACCGAACAGAGAAATTGGTAGCCTCAGTAACCACTCACGCTCTAATATGAGAGCATTAGTTGATATTAGTATTGCATATGATGAAAATATTGATGAAGCCATTGCTGTGATACAAAACGCATGTGATACTGTTGCCGCAAACGAAAGCACCATCAAGGAAGGCCCTGATGTAGTCGGAGTTCAATCTCTCGGAGATAGTGATGTCGTTATACGTATCATTGCCAAAACAGAGAATATGGAACAGTGGGCTGTTGAAAGAAAACTGAGAAAAGCAATTAAAGAATCACTTGATGCAAATAATATTGAAATTCCTTTTCCTCATCAAGTCTATATTGAAAAAAAACAATAAAGCCATGTCGAAGAGGTGTTTGAGTTTTCTAGTGACACAGTGGTCTCCTTAGTTGAGGCAACTGTGTCATTATTATGGTGGCCATAAATAAATGATGAAGGTGTTCTACTATACTTACCGAGAGGCTGTTAGTGAATGAGTATATTTACATCCACAATCTAATGTATAGTGTGAAGTGAAGTCTTCAGCTCGCTATCTTACCTTCACAATAGTTTTTCTTCGCTCAAAGGCAGATGGCGGAGCCCCATCTTACCTTCACACTCTTTTTCCTTGCCTCAAGGGCAGTTGGCGGCTTCCCATCTTACCTTCACGCTCTTTTTCTTTTGCTCAAGGGCAGATGGCAGCTTCCCATCTTACCTCCACACTCTTTTTTCTCTGCTCAAGGGCAGTTGTCGACTCGCCATCTTACCTCACTACTATTTTTATTTGCTCAAGGGAAAACGGTAGTTCGTGCCATCTCTACCTTTCAGTATTCTAAGACAGATTCAGCTAATCAACTAACCGACACACAAAACCAAATGAAAAAAAAGATAGTTAGCCCCAAACAGACTAACTATCCTAGCGTTTCTAGCCAAATAAACAGCAATATTTGGTACTAAAAGTATTATTGTTGTTGATTTATACGTTGTTCAACTTCCTGACAAATCTCATCAGCAGTTCGTCCATGTGCATCGATTACTGAAGCTTGCGTAGTTGTATCTTGCATACCCATAACATTTCTATCTTGTCCAGTAATTACACAGCAATCACAGCCAGCAGCATCCTGTTCTTGATTTAACTGAACAACATCATATCCTCGTTCTTGTAAAGCTTGTTGTACATCCGTTAATGATTGTTCTACACCAATTTTTGCCATTATATGTACCTCCTTTAATTGTTACACCATTTAAGGTCACCAAAATTTTGTCATTTATTCTAAAATAAAGTAAAAAAACGCGCAAAGGATGCATTACATCCTTTAGCGCGTCAAAATTATTCACTTTTTAAATAGTCAATCAACAATCGTATTGCACAACCTATCGCTTCTTCGTTCGGGTTAAGCTTAGAAGAATGAAGCCCGTGTTCACTCTCTACACCAAGCCAGAACATGAAACCTGGAATCTCTTCTAAGAAGTAACCGAAGTCCTCCCCAGTCATCGCTTTTTCACATGATTGAAATGTAACGTGCGGTGAATTTTTCGCAAAATGAATAAACGATTCCGTTAACTCCTCTGAATTATAGACTTGGCAATAGTTGGCTCCATAGTCAATCCACGTGTTACATTCAAAGCTCTCTTCAATGCCACGAGCAATATTTTCAATTCGTGACTTAATTCGTTCCATCGCCTCAATAGATAAAGTACGAATAGTTCCTTCTAAACGAGCATTTTCTGCAATAATATTTTGCTTCGTTCCACCAGTGATTTTTCCAATAGTAACAACTGCTGAATCTAATGGTGAAACATTTCTAGCAACGATTGCCTGAAGCTGGGTGACAAAGTGACTAGCTGCTACGACCATATCATTAGCTTGATGTGGATAAGCTGCATGACCACCTTTCCCCTTTAAGTCAATAAATAATTCACTCGTATTTGCAAACAATAATCCTGTTTTCGTGGCTATCGTACCGACAGGAAGTTCTGGCGCAATATGGAGCGCAATCATTTGATCAGGCTTCCACGCTAAAAACTCTTCGGATTCAAGCATTGGCTTTGCTCCACCAGGTCCTTCTTCCGCTGGCTGAAACACGAACAGCAGGTTATCCTGAGGCTGATTTTGTGAAAAATATGTGAGCACTCCTAGAGCAATACTCATATGAAAATCATGCCCACATGCGTGCATCATCCCTTCATGCTTCGAAGGAAAAGATAAACCTGATTCTTCACTTACTGGTAAGCCGTCAATATCTGTACGATACCCGATTGTCTTTTTAGGCTCTAGACCTTGAACCCTCACTAAAATCCCTGTTTTCCACGTTTTCACTTCAATATGTTTTCCAGATAGACTATTCATATAGTCCAGTAAATACGCTTGTGTTTTATTTTCTTGAAAGCCTATCTCAGGTATTTCATGGAGGTCACGCCTAATATGAACAAAAGGAGTAACGGAATACGATAACGCATCGTTAGTCATTTTTTAATCCTCATTTAATTTGCGAAGCTCTAGTTTAATTTCAGTTTTCCCTTTAGTTTTCTCATCAATTTCTTTAATTACCTTAGCTGGAGTTCCAGCAACAACTGTGTTTGGAGGAACATCTTCAGTAACGATCGCACCAGCAGCAACAACAGCTCCTTTACCGACTGTTACCCCTTCAAGTACGACAGCATTAGCACCAACTACTACACCATCTTCTACTACAACTGGCTTAGCCGAAGGTGGCTCAATAACACCTGCTAATACAGCGCCAGCTCCGATGTGACAGTTTTTCCCTACTGTTGCTCGTCCTCCTAAAGTAGCATTCATGTCAATCATTGTACCTTCACCGATAACAGAACCGATGTTAATTGCAGCTCCCATCATAATGACTGCAGAATCTCCAATTTCCACTTGGTCGCGAATAATGGCACCAGGCTCAATACGAGCATGAATATTTTTCATATCTAATAAAGGAATTGCAGAGTTACGACGATCGTTTTCTACTACAAAGTCTTCGATTTTAGCTTCGTTTTCTTTTATAGCTTGTTGAATTTCCTTCCACTCACCAAAAAGAACACCAGTGTCTCCTGTAATAAATGATTTCGTTTTTTGACCGAAATTAATCCCTTCTAGTTGGCCTTTTATATGTACTTTTACAGGCGTTGATTTTTCACTGTTTGAGATAAAGCTAATAATTTCATTTGCATCCATCATTTTCATTTGTTTACTCCTCCTAAGCATTGTTATAAATACATATTTTATCATAGACATTCATATAAAGAATTGCAATGAAAATGCGACAAAGATTGTCCATTTTCGTAAAATTAGTATCATTAGTTTTATTTATTATGGCGCTTTGTTAAACTTTGCTGTTGATTTTCGTTTCAGGACGCTCTCTTATCTCTTCCTCTTCCAGTGAAGCTTCATCGGTCGAGACATCTTCGGCGCTTAGACGTTGCAACTTTTTGCGACACTACTATGGGTTTTCATCGTAATCGCGCAACGAAATGAGCCATTGGCATCACACTGTGGGAACTTCAACTAATGCTATCCTGTAAGCGTCTCGCACCTTTCGTGACAATCAACGTTTACTACACCATTATAAATAAAATATCCACTAACCAACCACTTTTATATTATTTTAACTTATTATCATACATTATTTATTTTTTTCTAAATTTATTATTTCCAGGCCTGTTCTCCGTCCTCAAAACAACAAGCAGAACAAAATAAGCCATAGACATTCTAAAGGGTGACTCGAAAGGTAAAAATCAACCTTTAGAGTCACCCTCTTACTGTGTAAATAATGAATCCTCTGTTAACCAAATGTAAAATGGCGCTGCTTCCTCTTCTTCACGTTCGATCATGATATCATAGTTTTTCCAATCGTAAATTTCCATCCAAAGACCTTCCATCATGTTCATACCTTCTAGTTTTAAATCTTTTTTTAGTGCTTCTTCCACAAGCTCCCACTTCTCATCATCAACTTGCTCAGCAGTAATTGCTATTGCGTTTACATTACTAGTTTCGGGATTGACGAAATACGTTCGCTTTCCATAGTCTAAAAAGTGTCCGCCTTCATACATCCCTTCGTCATCTGCAATTCCAAAAGTACTCTCTACATCCGATTTGGTACTTCCAATATGAATATCTTCCTCAACAAAAATTGCATGTAAGTAGCTTGATACGATTTCTTCGTTGGGATCTATGTTATCTTCTATTAAGTTATCAACCAATTCATTGTTCTCTACTTTTCCAGTCGTTTGATCACTGTCCGCAGCGTATGTTAATGAAAAGTAAGTAGATATAAATAGTATTATTGCGATCACTAGTACCGTGATTTTTTTAGGAATTTTCATGTATTTTAACTCCTTTCCTTATTATTCTATACCCGATTCATATATATTAAACCTTCTCTCATTTAAATTTATATGAGAGAGTTTACTAGATTATACTCACACATTTTTTATGTATTAAATTCACTAAAAGAGACATGCTATCAGTACATGGGATGTAGCTGCAAAAGCAAAATTAGGTCATGCTCAATACGATGCAAGCCTATACAGGTGAAAATCCTGAACATCCCACCACAATATTATCTATATTATAAGACGTTTAAGTCGCTACTGAGGTTTCAGGAAAAAAAGGATATTATTTCTGAAAATAAATAAAAAAACTGAGAAGGATGTCTTCTCAGTTTTTTACTACCTCTTTATATTTTTCGACTAATTGAATAAGCTTATTTTTATCAAAGCCAACTACTTCTTCCTCGTTTAAAAATGTTGAAGGTGTCCCTAATACTTCTTTTGTACGCCACTCTTTAAAGAATGTCTCACTCTCAGAAATATTTTTTTCCACAAAGTCTACTTCTTGTTCTTCTAGTAAATTCTTTACTTTCTCACAGTATGAGCATCCTGAGCTTGTATAGACGACAATGACATTTTCCATCTGTTCTCTCTTCCCCTCATAAATATTTAAACAAAGAAAAACCAAATTCTATTATATATAATTATCTCAGAAAAATCTGTGCTTTTTTTAACAAACTTTAAACTCTTTTTAACAATTACTTATTGTCTTTTTGATTTTCCATATAAATACTCCTACTTGGAAATGCGACAGAAACAGATTCCTCCTGTAAAATATTCATAATTTTTAAGTTAATATCTTCTTTAACCTTTAGATGCTCAACCCAAGCCGTTGTGCGCGTAAAAAAGTAAAGAAAGATATCTAAGCTACTTTCATTAAAATCTGTAAAACGAACCATGATCGTTTCCTGATCAACGTCATCATGATTTCGTAGCATCGCATCAATCCGTTCCACACAGCGTTCGACTTTTTCTTTAGACGTACTGTAAGTGACACCTAACTTAAAAGTTATTTGTCGTTTCCCCATTTGTGTCATGTTAGTTATTGCTTCGTTAGCCAATGTGGAATTAGGAACTGTCACTAATGCTTGTGCAAAAGTACGAACCTTCGTGCTTCTGAAAGAAATATCTTCAACGGTTCCTTCTACACTTGGAGTGATAATCCAATCTCCTGTCGTAAATGGTTTTTCAGTTATAATGACAACGCCACCGAAGAAGTTGCTAATGGAATCTTGTGCTGCCAATGCAAAGGCTAAGCCTCCGAGTCCTAACCCAGCTACAAAACCGTTCACATTAAATCCAAATAAGTCAGCAATAATGGCAATTGCCATAGCTGAAATAAAGAAACGTAACAGTTTTGATACAAATGGCAGTAATATATCATCCTCTTCAACATTAAGTTTTTGCCCTACTTTTACGAAAAGCTGGGACGTTGTACCTGACAAGTTAAATAATCCCCAGGCAACTAAAACAACGATAAATGACATGAATATAGCTTTGACAGGATCATCAAAAACTTCAGGAAAAGGTAAGTAATTAAATGCTACGAAAAAACCAATCATCGTAAAAAACACTCTTAGTGGCTGTTCATACGCGAGTAGCACATTCGTTATCACTTCACTTTTCACTGTTTTAAACATTCTTACAATAAGTTTAAATATGTATTTTGTGAACAGCTTCCTAAAGACATAAAATAGGATAATAATTGCAACCGCAATACCTATTTCTGTCCAATCAAATAAAAAATCTGACATTTCTATAGGGTCTGTTATTTCTTCGGTTTCTTCAATTTCTGTCAATTGTTGCTCCTCCTTGTCCAATTCGACTCTATCAGTACCGCAAGTAACAGATAAATGGATTCTTTTATCATAGTAACTTGAAAAAGGAGAAGTGTAAACGATATAGAGACAAACATATTGTTTGACCACAAATTTAAATAAAGGACTTTGACATTTTTATGACTATTGCTCTCTCGAATAATATAACGTCTCTAAATGGCTATGATAATGATATCCTTGTTTTGTAATGTATTTCACATTAATCTAAATACGTGATGAAAATTATTTGTACTCCACCATTCAATCCTTATATTAAACATAAAATACTATGTTAATTATGAGAGTACCCGCAGGAACAGATGGATGGCATATCAATATCTATTTCCAAGGATTCAGGAATACTTACGTTTTCACTATATGTTAATTGTTTAATTTTCTAAATTTATAAAATAATCAAACTTTTTAAATGGAAACGGTTACAAAATACAACCAAACATGGTTTAATATATAGTAGGGAGTTAATTTTGTATTTAAATACCCGGAGGTGACCGATCAATGTATGCTGTTGATCTAAAAAACGTGTTAAAGAGATTTTCTAACGGTTCCGATATGACTGTTTTATTCAACAATATGAATCTACACGTATCTGAGGGGGAACTTGTAGTTATTACTGGTGGAAAACAATCTGGCAAATCAACATTACTACGCATGATTGCGGCAATGACACCACCAAACAAAGGGTCTGTCACTGTATTTGGTGAGAATTTATTATCCATTAAACAACGTACCGAATGGAGACTACAAAACATTGGGTTTATTACGAACGAAGGTTGTCTTATCCCATATTTAACGGCAAAACAAAACTTGTTATTAGGTATCTCGCCCAACGACCCAAAATATGTTGAAGTCGAATCCCGTGCTGTCGAGATTTTGCGACATTTAGGCTTATCAGATGAAAAAATGAATGAGTCCTTTGAAGGGTTAAGCTCAAAAGAGCAAATCATTACTACTATTGGACGTATTTTTATGACAAACCCAAAACTCATCCTAGCTGATGACCCTACAAACGAATTGTCTGACAATGACGGTCAAGAGGTTTTAAATCAACTCATGCGCTATGCAAAAAAACATTGTTCAACTATCATTATTGCTAGTAACGACCCTTGTATTATGGAAAGTGCTGATCGTGTGTTTGAACTTGAGAACTGCCAACTTCAAGAAAAAGATACTGCAGTATAATGGTCATGACTATTTAATAGCTACTGGAGACTCATAGCTCCTGTAGCTATTTTTATTTCCTTTTTATATAATTTCCACCATGAGAATAATGAGGTGGTGTGCGATTGTATTTTATGTAAATTTTAAAGTAAAAAAGTTGACTATCATATGACACCTGCCTATTCCTAATAACTAGTTTGTTCATACGCTACTATTGGGAACAAAATGTGAGGTGATATATGATGAATCAGGATAATAAGAAAAATTCCTTACAACCGTTTCGTGAGCGGCCATTTGGTGATATTTTGCAATCCATTGATTCCTTTTTTCAAGATGCCGTTAAGCACCTAAAAGCTCCTCGGTTCATACCTATATACCAATATGAAACCGAACAAGAGTATATTGTTGAAGCAGAGCTACCTGGTGTAAACAAAGAACAATTAACACTCGATATTTATCATAATTACATCAAAATCTCTATTTTATCAGAGGAAATTATTCGAGAAGAAAACGATAAGGAACAAATTGTCAAACAAAGCAGCCGATTTGAGCGCTCAGAAAGAGTCGTAGAATTACCTTTTGCCGTCAACGAATCGGAAGTGAAAGCAAAATTGCAAGATGGGTTACTAAAAATCCGCATTCCAAATAAGCGTAAAAAAATCAAAATAGATTAAGGAGGTATATGAGATGGTTTTTCATCCTAACCATGTAAGAAACTATCGTCAACCAAATCATAACGTGTACCCACCACAATATCCTCCACAGCAGATGTATTGGCAGCAACCTATTCAGCAGCAGGCACAAGCACCTCTACAACAGCGACCACAACAACAAGGGTTTAATGGAGGTAATTTGGCTCAAGCTCAAGGGTTTCAGCAACCGCAACCCCCACAACCACCGAAGCCAAAGTCAAGCTTCATGAACGCCTTTAAAAACGAAGAAGGTAAATTTGATTTTGAAAAAACATCCACAACGATTGACCAAGTGATGAAAGTAGGTAACCAAATTAGTCCTATTGTTAAATCCGTGGGTAGCATATTTGGTACAAAAAAATAATACACCTCTAATAACGGGCTACTGCAAGGGACACTGAAAAAGTGAAAGAACATCACTTTTTCAGTGCCCTTGCTAAAGCCCTTTTTTAATGGGAGTATAAATTTGGCGGTGGAAATGATGCCACGCGTAGTAGCGAGAAGATCACTCACTACTACTATAAAGACATCTAGCATCATTTCTTTACCACATTTAAGAAAAGACTAAAACCGAGTTTTACCAAGCTCGGTTTTAGTTTTTCTTATGATAAAATAGATTAAAACGTAAGGAGGCATGTTATATGAATGATGTTATCGAAACAATACTTAATCACCGTTCCATTCGTAGCTTCGTAGACGAGCCGCTATGTAGCGAGCAAATTAAAACAATAGTAAGAGCTGCACAAATGGCATCAACTTCAAGCTACATACAAGCATACACCATTATTGGTGTGAAAAATAAAACGACTAAAGCAACTCTTGCAGAACTTGCTGGAAACCAACCTTATGTAGAAAAAAACGGACATTTCTTTCTTTTTTGTGCTGATTTACACCGCCATGAGGTTTCAGGAAAAATAGAGAATGTGAATGTTTCTAAGTCTTTAGAAAGTACTGAAAAGCTTCTCGTTTCTATCGTTGATGCATCTCTTGCTGCACAAAATGCAACATTAGCAGCAGAATCAATGGGACTTGGTATTTGTTATATTGGTGGTATAAGAAACAATATTGACAAAGTTGCCGAGTTGTTAAAGCTCCCTTCCTATGTCATCCCTTTATTCGGATTAGCGGTTGGTGTACCAGAAAAAGATACAGAACAAAAACCACGATTACCTTTTGATAATATTTACCATGAAGAAGAGTATCTTCAAGATGAAACAACGTACATCAATCATTTAGACGAATATAATAAAACAGTTTCAGCTTATTATGAGAGACGTACAAAAGGAAAACGGTCAGACCGTTGGACAGAGCAAATGGCTGACATGCTAAAGGAAGCAAAGCGTACGCATATGAAAACCTTCCTTCAAAATAAAGGGTTTATGAGAGATTAATACTTTTTTTTGCAATAGTCCATTTATAAAAGACTAAGTGAGTCAACGACTATATATTGAAAACTATTAAACAGTGGCGAAAAAGTTGTATTCACTGATACAATATTTATAGATGTAGGAGGCAAACAATCTATCATCGATGAAGGAAAGAATGACTTGTACTACTTGCTGGCAAGTAAAATTTCAAACAGAGTATTATATGCCATATTTAGTTAAATGATCATTGCTACAAATAAGATCCAACACACAAGGAGGAGTAAAAAATGACGAAGAAAATGAACGTAGAAAGCTTTAACTTAGATCATACAAAAGTGGTTGCACCATATGTGCGCTTAGCTGGTACGACAGAAGGCGTAAATGGAGATAAAATCTTTAAATATGACATTCGTTTCTGTCAACCGAATAAAGAGCATATGAAAATGCCAGGTCTTCACTCTTTAGAGCATTTAATGGCTGAACTGAGTCGAAATCACCATTCTCAAATTGTTGACATTAGTCCAATGGGGTGCCAAACTGGCTTCTACCTATCTATTATTAATGATGAAAGCTATGAGAATGTGTTAAACTTACTAGAAAAAACATTAAACGATGTACTTGAAGCAACTGAAGTTCCAGCATGTAATGAAGTACAATGCGGTTGGGCTGCATCCCACTCATTAGATGGGGCAAAAGAAATAGCGGAAAAAATGCTCGCTAAAAAAGACGAATGGACACAAGTTTTTTCTGAAGAAGTATAGGTGAGTGATAACCTTCAAGTATATACAAAGCTATTGAACGGGCATTAATATTAGCTTTCCATTTTCTACGGTTCATACTTTCAAAGGTTATTTTATCTATGAGAGTACAACAAATATATCCCCTCGAATTTGCGAAGGGGATTTTTGTATTATTTATACAATTTTATTTTTTCTAATACCACTATATGTTACAGGCATAATTGCAAGAATATTTTCACGATGAAAACTGCGATAGCTTTTCCTCAAATGACAAAAACCACTTAGCCATTTACTATCAAAACGGTCTATTGATACCATCCTCTTTGTTACTAATCCTTTTTTTGATAAGTACATGATGATGATCGGTTTTCCCGCACTTTTTGCTTTTTCTAATAACGTATCCATAAAAAAATTCCTCCCTCCTACTGAAGAAAACAGAACAAACGTTCTATAACCATATTATAAGAACGTTTGTTCTGTTTTGCAACAATTATTAGGAAGACCACTGTTTTTTGCTAAAAATTGCACTAAATCCCTTTTTAGTCTCTTCTTTTTCGCATTCTTCACCAGCTAGTTGAATGTGTTCAATCAATTTATCGATAATTTTCGTTCGTGACGGTTCAACAAAAGTTGCTTTTGTTTCTTCACTATTTAATTCCTCGATGATTTTACTAAGCACCGTTTTACTATTTAAAACAACGATGTTGGGATATTTTACAAGAACGGTTTGGTTAACCTTTTCTTGTCCAGGTAATGGAGATAGGATTCCTGTAGGAATTTTCCATCGAATCGCTTCGGCCATGGATACTCCGCCTGGTTTCGAAATAAAGAAATCAGCCGCTTTCACATATTCACTATAGTTTTCACAAAACGGTAAAAAACGAATAGTCGTGCCATTAGTCAAAGTCAACGGCTCGGGACACTTATTGACACTTTTACCCATAAACCAAATAACGTGGGCAGGAATGTCATTATTGTTCAACAGCTCCATTATTAATTTCTTACAATAATATCCTTCTCCACCACCTGATACTACTATGACATACTGATTATCGGGGAGCTTCAACACTCTTCGAAGCGTTTCCCTTGGCCTAGATTCATCCCACCTTTTAATTAATGGGATGCCGTAAGAATAAACAGGGATGCCATTTCTCTTTATCGTCAACAATTCACTCTTCTCTGCAATAAACATGGCATCTAACCCTTTACTTATTGACATCTTATGTGTAGAAAAATCAGTAAGCACTGCAAACACTTTTGGACGATTAAATTGTTTTTTCTTAATAAAAAGACCTACTTGAGTAGCTAATGGGTGTGTCGTTACAATCACATCAAACTTTCTTTCTTTACAGTAAAGATAAAGACTTTTCCACAAAAAGTAATAACAGGCGCTTAACATGATCGGTGTATATGATAAATTCGTTACGTGGTACGTCCAATCCCATAACTTCGGTAATCGGTTAATACAGTTGAAATAAGCTTGTCTTATTAATGATGCATGCGAATTTTTCATATAGGAAAAAATATCGACAATTTCTGCTTCATACCCTCTATCTTCCCATTCTTCCTTTATTGCACGACTCACCTGATGATGGCCATGACCCACTGATATTGAAAAAATAACCATTCGTTTAGGCATTTTTCTCACTCCATATTAGATCTAATAGTAGTATCACAGAGTTTTGCTCAATCCATACAAAAATAAGAAAAACTTTTAATTAGCTTGGGAAGCTAGTTAAAAGTTTTTCATTATTATCATATACTTAAGTTTGAATACGCTGATAAAGAAAAAATTATAAGTAGGATCGGTAAAAGAAGTCCAATAATGCTGCAAACTAACCCTGCTATCGCCATTTTCCTTCCTCTCTGTTTCGTACGCTTAATCTCACTCAAGCCTAATAAACTAAACACTAAGCCGACGACAGCGATTATGATCCCAAATAACCAAAAAATAATAAAAACGATAGAGCAAATTCCTAGTACAAGCCCAGCAATTGCTTTTCCATTCTGTTTGTCATCTAAAGTACGTTCTTCGACAGCACCGTTATTTCTTTCTTTTACAACTTGAGAGATCTCCACTTCATCAATAATTTGTTCGGCTAACCTATCAACAGGTAAAAATTCCTCTAATGCCTCCTCTGCAGCATCTATATCCGATTTACCTTGCGCTTTTTTCTCTTCTACTAATGATTGTAGGTGTCCTTCAATCTCTAACACTTGTTGCCTTCTTTCCTCTGTTGATAAATATGTAAGTTCATTAGATAAATCATGTAAGTATTGCCGAATAGTTGGATTAGTTGTCCTTGACATCGTTCCCCTCCTTTAAATGCTCCAAAGCTTTATAAAGCTCTTTATAATCATTCATTCGAAGCTCTACGACTACTTTCCCTTCCTCTGTGATCTCGTAATACTTTCTCCTCGGTCCATCGGCAGATTCCTGCCAATACGATTCAATCCATTGCTTTGTAACCATTCTTTTTAATATTGGATAAATAGATCCTTCCGCTAATGTAAATAATGGAACCTGATTTAAGCGTTGGGTCAACTCATATCCATACATCGCTTTCTTTCGAATGAGTAAAAGAATGGCTAATTCATATACACCTTTTTTTAACTGAACAATCCACTGATCATGTTTAATATCCATAACCTAACTATATATGAGTGACACCTAGATGTCAATAACACATAGCTAGTTAAATAATCGAATTAACTGCTGTAAATTTTCAATTCAAAATAATAAAAGACTTAAAACTTTGTGGAGCTAGTTTTAAGTCTTTTATAGAGCAGGAGTGTCCCCTGCTAAATATGTTATGCACCTTTTTTATTTGAGAATTGTCCTAAAAAGGATAGTGCATGAAAGTTAAATTCCTCACTTTTTTCTACATTACAAACATGACCACAGTTATCAATTTCTATTAACTCTCCAAAATGGTCGTTTACCATGTTTTTCTTCAACTCATTAATAAATAGGTGATCTTCACTTCCAGAAATGTATAGACGCGGCACATCATATTCTTCTATATTTTCAGAGGTTTCTTGCACTTGTCTAGTAAGCTTAAACCACCTTAAAAATTCAACTCTATGCATTTTCTTCGCTTCAGTAATAAACATCGCCCGTGATTGCTTATGATTATTTTTAGGCATCATAATATGAGCAAATAATTGATAAAGCCACATATAAGGAAGTATCTTTTTTAGGGAGTGACCAGCGAATATTAAAAATCTAGAAAATAGATTAAACTGAAGTATCATACCGCCTAATACTGCTGAATTCACTCTATCTTTATGTCGCTTCACAATTTGATGAATGATAACCGAACCTAAGGAAACACCTACAAAATGTGCTTTTTCAATTTGGTGCTCATTTAAAACGTCGATAATCATATCTGTACATTTTTCAATGGAAAATTCGTTTTCCCATTCTTCCATTGTCGAATTTGGATAGTGACCTGGTAAATCTATAGCAATAACATGATAATGTTTTCTAAATTGCTTTAATTGCTTAAACCATATTTTTGAATTACCTCCGATACCATGAAGAAGAACGACCCATGACGCGGAGTTCGTTTTTTTATTAAAATAAATTTGATGATGTAATAATTTCGTTAAAGACATTTCATTCCTCCAAAACATAAAATCATCTTGCATCGACCACCACTTAGATGGCTTCATAAAACAGTAAACAATAAAAATACTTTTCAATTATAACATCATTTTTAGATTTCCTCTTCTAAATACATAGTTTTACACAGAACGCTCCTGCTTTGTTTTCCGTGCTTCTCTACCGTACATTATCGTATATACATCACTATCATTTAAAAATAAAAGTAAAAAATCCCAATCAGGATTTTATCCTGTTGGGATTTTTTCATTCCTCGACGATTTGTACTTTCACTGCCTCTGATATCGCTGGATAGCTTTCCATCATTGACTTTGATCGGACTCTTAATCGTTGACCTTTTTCATAACGGGTGACATCTTCAACGGTGTACCAAACAGCTAATCCTCCAACACCCTCTTCTAGTAAAAGTGCTTCATCAAGTCGATGAGCATCTTCAAGTGAAATGTCACTTACTACTAAAATTTGGGAACCTTTCACCTCTATCACATACCCTTCTTGAATATTACTCTCGCTCGGGTCTAGTTCTCTTTCAGTAATCTCTTGATTACAAGCAGCGACCAAAACTATTGCAAATAGCAGTAGTGATAATGACACACTCTTTACCATAAGTACCTCCAATGAACTACGACATTTTTATTTCCCTACAAATTGCTTTAATGGTGTCTTCGAACATTGAACAACTTTATCGTTTGCGTAGGTCAACTGGTGTTCATAACAAGACTCATCATGAAGCAACGTAGCTAAATGATAGCTTAGGTCAGCAACACCTCTGTTTTCTGGATGAAGCAGCCAAGAGATATCCTTCCAATCTAAAATACCTTCTTCCGTTTTTATCGGTGTGTCGTATGTAAAGTTATTTGGAAGCTCTGCCACAAAAGCATACATGCCTCCATAATAAGTATTTTCTGGATCTGTCCATGTAATATTCCCTTTATATGTTACTTGTTTGTCCTTTAGTGTAATTCCCGTTTCTTCATTGACTTCGCGCAAAATGCATTCCAATGGGGTTTCCCCATCATCAATTTTACCACCGACACCATTCCAAACTCCCATCCATTCTGGGAACTCTCTATTTAACATAAGTATTTCATTACCCCGTTTTAAAAAGCATATTGTAAATTTAAGCATGCAGACACCTCAACTTATTTGATAACTCTATATTTATAGTTTAACATCATACTCCATTCTCTTTGCAGTGTATGTTGCTACTTGTATACCTAATAATTTCGATATGATATGAAACGACATCGTTATTCCTGCTGAAATTCCTCCTGAGGTGATAATTTCTCCTTCGTCTATAAACTTCACACCTGTTTGAACGTTTACTTCAGTATAATCTCGTTTCAACCTTTCAATATCCATCCAATGTGTTGTCGCTTTTCGGCCATTAAGTAAACCAGCTTCAGCTAATAGAAATGCTCCGGTACAAACCGAACACATGTAGCTTGCTGTTTTGCTTTGTTGATTTATCCATTCAAGTAAGTTTTGATTTTTTATTTCTATTTCCTCCGCGCCATAACCACCAGGAACAATGACTATATCTAATGGAGGATGATTACGATAACTATAATCAGGGAGAACTTTCAGACCATTTCTAGCAGTAATCATGTTACTTGTTTCAGAAATTGTGACGACTTTAAATGGTTGTTCATTTGAATCAAGCATTGTAGTGATGGAGAAAACTTCATAAGGTCCTGCAAAATCTAGTATTTCGACTTCATTGAATAATAAAATGCCAACTGTCCATTCAGTCATTTTGAACCCTCCCCCAGTTTTAGATAAACTTTATCCTAGTTACTTATCATTATTACGTTTACTTTCTCTCTTGCTACACTTTATCTCCATAGTCTAATAATGAATTAATTGAATCAATTTCATAATTCACTTTCTAAAAAAGATCATAGTCTAAGAATAATATCATCTTATTAAAGAAATTCTTGTTAACTTAACTTTGGTGTTGATTTTCACTTCAGTCTACTCGCTTGTCTCTTCCTCTTCCAGTTTTGCTATGAAGTTGCATCCGTCGAGACATCTCGGAGCGTATTCAAGAAGTAATGCTCGGTGCCGCGGGCAAGGCTTCAGCTAATCGGGGGAACCCCGCCCCGATGGATCTTCAGCTCACAACCTGTCTCTTCCTCTACATGCAACGCTCTGGAGTTGTATCCGTCGAGACAACTCGAAGCTTAATCGTGATGTAACGCTCGTCGCAGGCGTCTCGTATCCTTTCGTTTCAATCAACATACCTTTGAACAAAACGTCAAAATCATACTGCTACTGAATACTAAATTCGACATTTGGGGAGGTACTCCTTTTTTCGTGCTTTTAAACACTTGTCCTGTAAGGGGCGATAATTATGAAATTGATTCAATTATATAATAAATAGCGTGATAAAGATGAAAATTGACACAATTCTTTTAATAGCATAGAATGTTTCGTGTTCAGAAATATATGTTACTATAAGGCTCTTTTCGCATAGATTGTTGTTTTTAAGTATATTTATATGCTTGGCTGCACTAAAGGCGGACGCTTTCCGTGGGCAAGGCTTCAGCTAATCGGGAAAACCACCCGATGGATCTTCAGCCCTTGCTATTCCCACTGGAGTCGCCACCTTTCGTTTCACCAAGCTGAATAAAGCAACAAATTTTACGAAACCAGCCTAAAACTGGATGCTAAAAGGTATAGGAGCGATTTCATGTTAAAAACAATTAGAGAACTTTCAAATGATGATTTTCATCATTTTGAAAAAATGGAAACTGGACTAGAAGATGATTACATACTCCGTATCTTTGAAAGGCTGACAATTGGCAATAACCGTTTGTACGGGTTATTTATTGATAATCAGCTTATTAGTATGGGTGGATACACTATTTTTGCTGGAAGGTACGCTATGCTAGGACGTTTGCGTAGCGACAGACGTTTTAGGGGAAACAATTATGGTACAGCGCTCATTTCATATGTCATGAATGCGGCGTTTCAGTTAGATGGGATCGAGTGGGTTGGTGCCAATACACAGGAGGATAATTTGCCCGCTCGGCGTGTCGTCGATAAGTTAGGTCTAACCTCTTCTACTATGCTGCATGGAGCTACTACAAATGACACTTCCTTTCTAGAACGTGGCGAAAAGATTTGGCATGAAGTCCACTCTCTCGAAAAAAAGAAACAGTGGTTAAAGTCTCTTTATATCGACACTGAATCTATCTTTCCATATGAAATATACTATTCTTTTCCTGCTTCAGATGCCTTATTTACAGATACTGATGTAGAAGCTTGGACTTTCTATGAAAACGAAGCGGCCACACGCGTCGTCATTTTGAAGCCAGATCAAAAAGGAAATCACTATTTACATGTCGTTTATCCTTGGAGTGATTTGACAACACAAAGTGGTTTGTGGGAGACCATTGCAAACGATTATCGAGAACTAAAAAAACAAACAGATGATGACACATATATCTGGATTGATTTGAAAAAAGAAGAAATCAAAGCTCTTCCTACTAATCACACATTTGAATTACCTTCTCCTTGGGTATTGTATGGAATTGAGAGAAATGAATGGAGCAAAAGAAACTAGATACGGAACTAAAAAAATTCATCCTCTTTTGTAAGAAGGATGAATTTTTCTTAGCTCTTTTATCACCTTAACTGTTTTCTCATTGTGACATGCGGAATGCCAGCTTCATAAAAAGTGTCTGACGTTGTTTCATAACCGATTCTGTCGTAAAACTGTTCAGCATGCGTTTGTGCATTTAGCTTTAACTCGTTTTTACCTTTTGCTAGAGCCACTTCCTCTAACTTTTTCATAAGGTGGTCTCCCACACCTTTTTTCCGGTACGATCGAACGACACAAATGCGTTCCGCTTTACCGTAATCATCAAACAAGCGCATTCTACCAGCCCCAACAGGAGCACCCTTATCATTGTATGCGACAAAGTGTACCGCTTCATCCTCATGTGCATCTATTTCCATTTCCTCAGGAACTCCTTGTTCTTCAATAAATACGGTGCGCCTAACTGCATACGCATCCTTCATTTCCTGTTCTGTTTCTACAACTCGTACGTCCATCTAAATCTTCCTTCCTACCTTTTCATATAGAATCATTATAACGAAAAGATTTTGTTAGGAAAAATAAATGTGGCTATCATTTGACAAAACGATCTATTTTTTCCATTATAACCGCGCATGATGAAAGGGATTGTTGGACATCAAACTCTCCGACATTCAAAGCGTGATCCCCTCCTTTGACAACTTCAATAATCATATTTTCTCTCTCTAGCTCATTCAATTTATTCGGTAAATAATGAGGATCATTATCTCCTATAACGAGAAGATGAGAATGGGAACTGTCGTGAAGCCCAGTGAATACTTCATCCGACTTTATCAAAGGGGTTAGTACAATCATCTTCGAATTTAAATACGCTTTCCTTCTTATGATGTGAGTCGATAATGGAATTGTCCCAAGTGATTTGCCGAGAAAAATAGACTGATCATATTTATTAGTATGAAATACATCCTTTATTACTGGATCAATGTCACTGATCATCGCTTCTGCAATGTTGTATATTGGCTTCCTTAATAAATCTTCATCATAATTGTAGTGAACTTGAACGACATCTATTTTATTATTAAGCATTGTCATCGTAGCAAAATAAAATAGGGGATGATCATATTTATAGCCCACTCCAGAAAACATAAAACATACTTTACTAGCACCCGCCTCAATATGTGTATAAGAAATTCCATTCGGTCTCTCTTTCGTTAACACTGTCTTTTTCAATATGTTCATTTTCACTTCACTCCCTTATCATTTATTTAACTACAGACTCAATAATCACATCATTTCCCATTTTTATCATCTTACCTTTCAATCTATAACATGTGAAGAGGAATCTATTAATCTAAAATATGTTAAAATAGAAGTGTATTTTGAAGAAAAGAGGAGTGGTATGATGTCAAAGCAGCAGCCTGTTCATAGTAAAGTGGTAGAAAAAGCAGCAAGAGAGCTATTAAAGGAACGTGGTGTCAATATTGAGGATATTGCTAAAATCGTCTTTGAAATGCAAGTTGCTTATAATAAGGACCTAGAAATGGCAGATTGCATTGACAGTGTTGATAAAGTGTTAGAGAAAAGAGAAATCCAGCATGCCGTTTTAGTTGGCATTGAGTTAGATAAATTAGCTGAAAAAAAGCAGCTCTCTGAGCCGTTACAGTCTATTGTAGAAACAGATGAAGGGTTATTTGGCGTTGATGAAACGATTGCATTCGGTTCTGTTTTTGGTTACGGAAGTATTGCGGTCACGACGTTCGGTTATTTAGATAAACAAAAGATTGGAATTATAAAGGAGCTAGACACGAAGAATGATTCTTCTATCAATACATTTCTTGATGACCTCATCTGTAGTATCGCTGCAAATGCTGCAAGTCGCCTAGCGCATCGTAGCCGAGATCGTGAAGAACGCCTTCGACACGAAGAAATTGAAGACCGTGACAAGGAAGAAAGAATAGGATAACATCGTATTAAAACTTGTATCGAAAGGCATGAGCATATCATATACTGTTGTAATAAATGAGTGTGGATCAAAGGGTCAATGTTACTTTTGAGAAACACTCGTTTAGCAACAGTTACCTTTTTTTATCATTATCTGTTTTATGTCCAGCCCATTTTTCGTCCAATTTCTTGATTGTTTTTCCATTTAATGCTATTATTTTCATCAGCGCTTAAAAATGAGGTGAACGTAGTGAATCCATCTGAACAGCCATTACCTAAAAAAATACGTTGGATTTATTTTAAACAAGTATTTGATTCGAAATTTCAAGCAAACTGTCTAAAGGCAAAAATTGAAGACAATTGGGTAAATGGCTATGAAATTGGGCCTTGGGTAGAAATACGTAAACTCAAAAATAACCGTTACGTTGTTCGTTACACGTATGATGAATAAATACTATTGAAATATATTTTTCATAGTGATGCACTTCAGCTCCTATAAAACCAAAATTGGAAATATTATTTTACTTAGAAAACACTTAAATATGTTGACTATTTTCTTGTCTTCGATTATATTATTAATTACTGCAACAATAAACAAGCTTGATCCGTTAGCTCAGCTGGGAGAGCGCCACCTTGACAGGGTGGAGGTCACTGGTTCGAACCCAGTACGGGTCACCATAACAGTACATAATAAACCCCTTGATAATAAAGGGGTTTTATTGATTTTTCTTATAGTACAGTTTTATCATTTTTTCATTAATACAGTACGTTTGGGGGCGACTTGGGGGCGGATTATTAAATACACGTTTTTTTATTTTACTTTTAATTTTATTGGATTAGGATTTGTCACCCTAATAAACTCTTGAGGACTTGATATAAACTCATCTAAAGTCCCTGTAATTACTCTGAGGTTACTAAAACGATTCGATAAATTTAAAAGCACTCTTTTTCTGGTATTGCTATTTGTAATAAAAAGTATGTCTGGAAATATTCCATACATGTTTTGGAATTTGTGTGACCTATATAGATAATCATATTTTTTAAATTTTTCTTCGATGATTACAGCGCTCTCTGTTCCTCGATCCGCTTCCACAAATATAAGCTTTTTCTTTCCAGTACTTCTTAATCGATACTCAACAAATGCATCTACTAATAAATCCTCATGTATCTTATCTTCAACCTTGTAACGTTTTACCTGCCCTATTCTGCACTTTTGCAATTGAATGTATATTTCCGAGACCATAACTTGGTGCATTGATTTATCATTTTTTTTTAATGTTTTTATTCCTTCAATACCAGTGAAGTGCGATAATTCTTTTGCAGCTGTCTTAGTGAGGTAATAAATTTTCTTCTCATAAGCTGATGGTTGAAATGATTTAAGCATTTTCTTCTTTTCTAATTCGTTTAGTTTCCTTCTGGTAACACGTTCCCCGTATTTTCCATTATATCCATGTAAAGTGTGGATCTGTTGGCTATTCATAAATCTTAAATTAGCAATACTCTGTAGTATCTGGAGTTCCCTTTCCTTCAACAACCGGATCCACCTCCTGCATATAAAACTCATCTAATTCTTTAATGCGCTTATAAATGATTTTGTTTGCAATCTCTTCTTCCAGAAGTGGCGTTTGTACTTCCCTTTCCGTTTTAAATTGCACGATAGAACGACCTGGGTATTCTTTTGGGATTTGCGCTGCTTTTACATTATCCAAAATTATCTTTGAGTTTACTGAGTTGATAACTTTAAAAGCCACTTTCATTGGACAGTTTGCTTTAATTTGTCCTTCGAGCACCTTTGCGTCTGGTCTCTGAGTAGCGAGTATCATGTGAAAGCCTAGAGCGCGACCAAGACGTGCAATTCTTTGAATCGAATCTGTATCTTCTATTTCCGCTAACTCATCCACAATGATCAGATGATACGGTAATTTTCCTTCTTCAGGTACTGAGTTGTTATAAGCTTCAATATCTTTCTTCCGAGATTTTTCTTTAATCAATTGACCACGTTTATCTAACTCTCCATTAATATTTTTCAATGCCTCCTCTACTTTATACACATCGTCCACAAAGGTTTCTACATGTGGAAGGTTTTCGAACATTGAGAGTTCTAAACCAAACTTCAAGTCAAAGAGATGAATTCGCACTTGCCGTGGATCTCTCAGTATTGCAATAGCTGTTAACAACTGTCGAATAAAAGTTGACTTACCTCCGCCTGTTTCCCCTCCAACAATTCCGTGAGGTGCTTTAGTTAAATCTACATATTCTTTACCTTTTCTCGAGATACCAAGGAAACAGGGAAGAATCATTCTCCACGTATTATCACGTATCTCATCAAGATTGAAACTACATTCTGTTGGTACCTTCCCTGTGAACACGTCAATATAAAGTCGGTTTCCTTCCCCTCTAATTTCAGCAGCACCATTAAAAGCTGTTTCAATAAAACTTTTCTTTGCTTCAAACGCTTTTATGCTCATACCGTTTTTCATTTTATACTCGAATCGATAACCCCAATTTTCTTCAACAAAATCAACAAGATCAGGAGTTATATATTCTGTTTTACCATTATTCCTTATCTTTTTTATCGCCATATCCGCTTTTATAAAAGATACTTTCATGTGTTTAACAGGATCAAAAGTCTTTCTGTTTTTATATAGTCCATAACTTGCTGTACCGAAGATCATTACACCAACTGTAGATAGCAAAACACTAAGCATTAAATTACCCCCCCTGAAAACATGAGCCAAAATAAGAATCCAAATGCAGCAATTGAACTAACAACCTTTAATAAAGTTTCAAAAATCTCTTGTACATCATCATTAAAGAAATTAACAAGTATGCTACCAAAACCAACGGTCAATATAAATCCATAAGCTCCTAACAGTACTGGAGACATATTAAAAAAAGAACCAGTGGGTATTAAGCCTATAGACATTAGTGAAGTAGAAGCTGAATTAGGAATTTTATTTATATAGTCATAGTTCAAAAAATCACGAAAATTTATTGTTTCTACTTTAGTCATTTCTATCACCCAACCATTCATGGTTCTCACAATCATTACAGATGTACCAAAAAACTTTATTGTCCTCATTCCAAAGCTGATTAATATTTCTTTTGGTCACTGTAATCTTTCTATCCCAACAAATCGAACAGATTATTTTTGTTCCAATCATGGTAGATCAATCCTCCTCTACAATTTTCAGACAATTGGAATTGACAGAATTCTTTAGTCAACAGAACGTTGACTCCGCCCACGATGAGGACAATGGAGAGAGCGAGGATGGAGCGAATATCCATAACCACAGAGTGGTGTTCCAATTACATTGGTACTTAGAAAAATAGATTTCAAACCTATGAATATATTGATGTCCTCAAAGTACCTACGTCGGTTGTCACTACGTAACAACACCTGGCACTTCTCGTTGGTACTAAACCAAAAGCTCCATCAAATCGTCGTCACCATTATCGTTGGTACTTTCTTTTGTCACTGTGGAAGGTACTATATTATTTCCACCTTCCATATCTCTTTGGATTAGTCTTTTAATATAAGAAGAGAAGTTTGGTCGTTCTGCTGCATGTTCAAACAGTTTAGCCTGGTCTGGATCTTCAACGTTGAAAGCTACGCTTTTTATTTTCATCATAGAGAGCCCTCCCGATCTGGTAAAAACCTATAGCATTCGCAAAAACCGGATCTACAACAGCTCCATTAACAACCGGTTTAATGATCTCTGCATTTGGATAATACTTTCTTACCGGCTCAGCAGTTCTTTGGAAACTCCACCGACTAATAGTACATGGTCACTGGTGTTCCATCTCTTTGATGTGTGGGAATAGATACCTCTGGCCAGTTCATTTAGGTCGCTGGTGCGAATAGTCTCCATACCGAATGGTAAAGTAAATGAATCTTTGTTTATATAGCGCTTGTTGTTTAATGAAGCACAGTTAACCGTTCCGCTACCTACATCAATGATCCGCAATTTACCATCCACAGGAGCAGACCAAAACGCAGCCCCTCCTTCTGCAGCTACCTCACATTCATCAATCCAAAATGTCTTAGTTATTCCATTAACAGTGATGGTATGTTTACCTTTAATCATTTGTTTAATTGCTGTTTTTTCTTCTGGATTATGTTTGCTAATTGGCTGACCAACAACAATCTTAAAGTGCAAATTGTCTCCGCATCGATGGAGCCCCAACAGCAACCTAATTAAGGCGTCTTCATGTGCCTTTGAATCACCCATGATCGATGAACCAAAATCACTTTCATTCTCTGCTAATGACCCAGCAAATCCTTTTCTATTTCGGTACTCAAAGATCATGTCATCCTCACCATGAACGTTTTCTAGGTTTCGATCCCAATACTCACCAATAGCAGATGAAAATTTTGCAATCCCTAACTCACACATAATTTTTGCGAACCGATTACCCCAATCAAAACCAACAATCATAAAAATACCTCCTTATTAACTGGTTAATAACTAGACAAAGTTCCAAAGCGCTTGGTTTTTAACTAGTTAATAACTTGATATATGGTATGAGAAAAAATATAAATTTTGCCTGTCCACATTAAAAAAATCAAAAGGACAAACCATTTTTTTAACGAATAAGTTAAATGAGGTGATTGCATGACAACTAAAATAGCAGTAAAAATTACTGAAATGGGTATAAAAAAAGGATGGTTAGCAAATGAGGTCGGGATTGCTCCAGGTACACTTACAAAAATAATTAAAGGGGAAAGTATCCCAACCTTACCTGTAGCCTTGAGAATTGCCGACAAACTAAATACTTCTGTAGAGGAATTATGGGGAAATTTAAAATAGTCTCAACTTGGAAATAATGAAGTTGAGGTGATGTACACTATGATTGGATTAATAATTGGATTGATGATAGCAATTCCTATAATTTGGTCATATAAATTGTTAAAAGAACCAGATTTCCAATTAAATATTGATGAATTGTCAATTGAAGATATTGATGAGATGAACGGTTATGAGTTCGAGAATATCCTAAAACCGTTATTTGAAACTCAAGGATATAAAGCGAACATTACAAAGGGATCTGGGGATTATGGAGCAGATTTAGTACTTTCTAAGAATGGGGAAAGGACAGTAGTGCAAGCCAAATGCTACAAATCAAATATTGGGGTAACTGCAGTGCAACAAATAGTTGCTGCAATCAAATATTATAATGCAGATGATGCAATTGTAGTAAGTAATCAGTTTTTTACAAAACAGGCAAAAAGGTTAGCTAGTATTAATAACGTAAAATTAATTGATCGTGTAGAAATACAAGAACTGATCTTAAAATACAACAGGGAAGTAAAACGAAGAAGTTCAATCTAAACTAAGCATATTTGAGTGGAGATTTCACATTTTAGTTCGCAAATTTATTTCTGTTAAAATTACTTTTACTTGTCTACTTTAAACTAGTCTAATTTAGACTAGTTGTACGAAATTAAGGGCAATGTGTCATATATAAAGATACGATTGCAAATAGGAGGTAATTAAGATTAGCAAGAGAAAAAAACTCGTTACATCTGAAACCAACATCAATATCGATGAAGAAGCTTTTAAGATAATTGCAGAACAATTAATTTGCCAACATTTTGTTGAATATGTCAATAGAAAATATCAAGCTCCAATATTAGAAATGATACCAAATCAAAAATGATGCACTTTGGATAACACTGATTTTAAGGTGCCACCCAGGAAGCAATCCTTTCTTCATTTAATCTGCTCCTTCCCATCAAACCAGCTTAGGAAAGATTCCTTTGACACTTTATAGTTTCGACCTATCCTAATAACGTGAAATGGTGGGTTATGTAAAAGTTCGTAAGTTTGTTTCCTTCCTATCCCCAAAAATGCTTGTATATGCTTTGGATCCAACGCTTCAGGTAATTCGTGTCTTTTCATAAAGATGTCCTCCCACAAATATTGTATATAGGAGTATTAGACAAACTACTCTAAATACCTTTATTCAAAATAAAAAAGGGGTAACAATCTTTTATACTTCCATCTAAGTTCGAAGATTTAGCGTACGAGATGCTATAAGGTGGTCCAGAGCCACACACATACATGATTCAGACATCACAATTTGGATGTCAAAGATATTCGCTGGACCTTCTACAAGTGCAACAATAAAGTAATTAAAAAAGCAGGGGTTTAATCGCTCCTTCCTTTTTCATACAAACAATGTCTGAACCTCATTTGTTTGGAAAATCCTTCCCTGTATCATATGTACTTAAATAAATCTAAATAAAAAAGCCCAATAAGGGCTAATGTATTTGGAATGGAGATTCAAAAGTTATTGCTTGTCGTTCATCTAATAAATGTGGTTTAACTTCATAATTATTTTTCTCATAGATATATTTTGTAAAGTCTAAAGGTATATCGTAGGGTAAGAATAATCTAAAAGCAGAGTTTTTATGGAACCGACGATCTAATTCGGTTAATTTTAAATATTCATTAATTGAATTTTGAATTAACGGGAAAATATCATTGTACTCGCTAAAATAAGCTGTAACTATTACTGAACTAATATCATTAATTGTTATGGTTAACTTTTCTGTTTTATATAAGAGCATGTCACCATGATTAACAGTGAATTCACTAATTTTGGTTTGCAGTTCATCTAAATTATCCAGAATATAAGTGTTATCGGAATTGAAGATTATTTCCAATTTTTTATCATTCATACTTGATCCCCCGTTTTTGTGGAATCTTCTATAGTATTTAATATCTTATCAACGCTGTATAGTGTTGTCATTAAATTTGCTGTTTCGCTATTACCTATAGTATTTCCAAGCTCATTATATTTAACCTCTAAAGTTTCAACTTGTGTTTTAGCCCTACCGAATCTTGTGGTGGTATTTGGGTCAGTTTTAACTAATCGATTTGTTCGTTCGATAGTATCAATACGTATTTTTAGTTCGGTGATATGGTCAGCTAGTTGGTTCTCATTATATCCATGTAAGTATTGTACCACTTTTGATATTTCACTAAAACTATAATTATTCATACCGATAACTCCTTAAATTGCTTCGTGACTTCTTCTTGTATTGATTTTAATTCGAATAGTATCTTTTTCATTTTTTTATTATAATCTGAATTGTCATCTATTGTTTTACATAAGGAGTATAAAGTGTTAATTCTACTTTCGATAAGACCAGAAGAAAATTTTATAATTGCTTTATTAGATGAAATTGTTTTTTCTAATGCCGAGATATTTATAGTATATTCTACTCCAGAATGAGACTTGTCAATATACAATTGGTATTCTTCTATTATCGGTTTATAAACTTTTGGATACAATTCGTTCATAATCAATGAATAAATAAATTCTTTTCTAACTTCTTTCTTATTAGATCTGTATATGAAGAATGTAATTATAATCGTCAATAAGCTTCCTAATAAACCGCTAAAAAATTGTGGTATCAATTCATTACTTATTAAAGATAATAAAATGATATCTGTTAATGTGTAAGTCATTTTTTACTTCTCTCTTCTTCTTTATATAAAAAATTTTCCATTAAGGAGTGGAAACGGTCAAAATCTTTTTTTAATTTATCGTATTCATCGACATTAATATTATTTGCGCCTTTGTCAAATTTAAATATGAGGTTATCAATAAGTGTACTAGCTAGTGCCATGCCATCATTAAAATTAAGTGCTGCATGGAATATAGTGTTATTATTTTTAACAAGTGTCATAGAAAATTCGAATGGAGAAGATTCAGGAAAACCAAAAACAGATCCTTTAATTCCATTTGGACTATTTAGCACTTTATCCATTTGCATGAAGTGGTAACTAGAAGCTCTTTTTAACATTTCAATCCTTCGAAAAACTTCCCTGTGTTTTCCATTATAGTTTGGTACAATTCGTTTAGAAACATATTCTTGAAATGTTTTCATATGCTCTCCAAGCAGTTCAAATCCATGTACCTGATAATCAATAAAATTTGCGACTACTAAATCACTATTCGAAGATAAATAATTAGTTGTAATCTGTTCAATTGTTTGTAGGTTATTATTTGTATTCAAATAATCGATAAGATTATTGAACATATCATCGAACTTTTCCTGATCAAAACCAGTTCTAATATTGGTTGTTTCAAACTTCTTTTCCATTGAAAACACCTCTATATAATTTATTATCTAAAAATTACGTATGTGTATGCGATATAAACATAATTCTGCATTTAATTGTCAATTCCTGCAAAAAAATAAAAAAACAGGATTTCTCCTGCTCTTTGGACCTATTCGGCATATATTTTTCCATCAGCACGCCCCAACAAAAAACCTTGTTTAAAATACTCCTTAGCTATTTCAATCTCTTTTTCTGTAAAATCTGTTCTTTCTGCGGTTATCAATAATTTCATAAGTGTGTCTAAATTACCTGTATTCTCCAATTTTTATCCCCTCCTAAGCTAATAATAACTTAATGGGAGGATGATTAATGTGTCTGATTTATGTATTATTTGTGCCCTCTGTCCTCGTAACTAATGCTGTTTAAATATCTAAACAATTCCCTCTTTTGTACTTTCCGTACGCCTCTACTTCATCGATCTTACTCTCCGGTATTTTTACTATTGTACCATTAGTAAAGTCCATCAGCTGGATGACTTTTTCTGTTACTATGCGGTACCAGTACATAAATTTGTTGTTTGTTTCCATATCTTATAACCTTCTTTTAATCATCCCAAAACTGATTGTGCCTTTACTTATAACTACTTATTGGGTTATGAAGACTGATGTTGATTAAATTGAAAATCTAGAGTTCTTGACAGTACTCATAAAAGTTATTATAGGAGGTTCTCCATGTCAATACTCTGAAACATATTTAGGTGTACCTTATAGTATTGACAAGTATTATATAACATTGTATGTTATTTATAGTTGAATAAATGATACGGGAACAACCCGGTCAAGTGCCCCCTCAATAGGAGTGGTTTATCTTGGTCGGGTTTTTATTTTTTATAAAGTACTATAGTACTGATAAAACTATTTAATAGATTAGTTAGGTTTTGTATAATTAAGTTATTGTAAAAAAATGAGAGTTACTAAAGAGGGGTATTATATGTTAAATATCTATTGTGATGAAAGTTGCCATTTAGAAAATGATGGGGAAAAGGTTATGATATTAGGTTCAATTAGTTGTCCAAAAAGGTTAACTAGAAGTACAGCACAGGATATTTTTCAAATTAAGTTCCAACATGGAATTAATAAGTATGCGGAAATTAAATGGACTAAGGTATCTAATTCAAATTTAGACTATTTTATAAGCTTGGTTGATTACTTTTTTAAAACTGCACACTTAAGTTTCCGTGCTCTGATAGCAGAAAAAAATGGGTTGCGTCATGATGATTATCAACAGACCCATGATGACTGGTATTATAAGATGTATTATCTATTGCTTAGAGGGATAATTGACCCGGAAGTCATAAACAACGTATATTTGGATATTAAAGATACAAATGGTACGGAAAAAGTTATTAATCTTAGAAAATATTTAAGTCACTACCTCCATGATTTTGAATATAGGACTATTGAAAAAATACAGTTAATTCGATCTGAAGAGAGTCAATTGCTTCAGTTAGCGGATTTATTAATTGGTGCCATAGGCTATGAAAATAGGGATATTGACACCAGTGATGCAAAATTGAGACTGGTCCAACACATTAAAAATTACTCTGGAACAAACTTACGCAATTCAACACGATTGAATCAAAGAAAATTCAATTTATTCTTATGGGAACCCGATAGGTGGTGATTATTAAATGAAATTCGCTTGTGAATGGCTTCCGGATTTAGTAGATTTCAATGACTATGGCGACTGGACAAGATACGAAGATATACTGTACTCGATATTTTATCAAGATTTTGTGGCCACGCAGCAACTTATTAATAATAAACCTGTTAATTATAGGAAACATCCATATGAGTGCGATAAAGAACAAGCTTTTTTTCATCTAACCTCAGTTGATTATCATAAAACACAAGATCCAAGTAATAGAATCCCAGATTTGAGGCGATGTGAAAGGATACGGTGGATTAAAGCGTTAATACACAATTGGAATTGTCCAAGCGGAATTGTAAAGATATGGAGAGAGCCTTATAAATCATATGAGCGATTGCATTTCCTTATTGAAGAGGAGAGATATTTACTTGTAATTGAAGAGAGAAAAAATTACTTTCTTTTAATAACTGCTTACTATTTAGACCGGGATCATGAATTGAAGAAAAAACTAAAAAAATACAATAAATACAAGCAAAAAACGCCCCTCTAGGTGAGAGACGTTTTCAGGAACTCCTTCTACATCCTGGTAGATGAGCTAGTTTCATTATATGCATCGGTAATATTAAGTGTCAACAATTATCAATAACTTCATGAAATATTATTATTAGTACTATGCCCTTTTATTTAATTTTTAAACCAAAAATTAAAGGTGTCCTATAAGGTATGGTGCTTTGTAATTTCCAAAAACCATATCATTTAGCTAATAATTTTTATCGGTTGTTGCACCATCAATGTTTCTCTATTATCTCCTGATTTTTCAGCAAACTCAATAACGCTATTACTATGTTTAGTCAAAAATCTACCAAATATAAGAGGTGAAGTGGTGCATATCTTTATCTTATTAGTGTCCCCTGTAATCATAACTGCTGCTGTTTAATTTATATAGACAGTGGTCTCTTATATACCTTCCATAAGCTTCTAACTCGATTAAAGAAAGCACCTAACTCTCTGTATTTGATGTTCTTCGCCCCTACAAATAATAAAAACGAGTATCAAATATTATTTCGATTTGACCACTCGTCCCACTAATTGTTATTTCGTTTCCCCCTGGCTCTAACGTTAATACCCTTTTGCATGTATTGCTGAAAATTGATATACCGTTCTTTCTGGCTCTAACACCTTCGATTACTATTTCTTGCTGTGATGTAGTTGATCCAAAATATTGCCATTCATCACCATTACGTTCATTACGTATTTTTAAATTATTTGAGATACCTTTAAAAGTGATTTTATACTGTTGATACCACTCGCGAGGATCTAGCGCAACGTCACCTATATTATTAAATACAAAGGAAGTGCTATTAAACGTATAGTCATTTTGGTCTACGCTAAGACCTTGACCGATCCCCCATAACTCAACATCAAAAGTAAAGGGACTAAGTGAAGTTCCTATGCTCTCTGCAAAAGCTGATTCACTTTCAAATGTTAGGTTGATTCGCCCATAACGATCTATTTGTTGCGGTTCTATAGGAGATTCCAATTTCACTTTATATCTCTTCCAAGGTTGCCTAAAATGTCTAACATAAAAAGCTTCTCTACTATCGAATATTCTATTTAACTCATTTATCAAGAGATAATAGTCGTCTACATTTTCTCCCTTCAGCAAAAAGGTTGCATAGATTCTCCTACCCTCATAAACTGTACCAAGGTCTACATAACCGTTCTTTCCTTCAGGATATTCTTTGGCTGTTCTTGGTATAGGCAATGGAGCTGAAAAGGTTAGGCATGTGATTCCATAATCTAAAACATTTATCTCTGTATCTTTTCTTATAACAGATAGATCATATTTTCTCATGTTTGCTTAACCCCCATAACCAGCAGCTGATTTTCAACCTCGTTTTGTTGTTCTGAATTTATTTGATCGTAAAGATCTCTGTCTATATTTCCTTCAACAGTGATGTGATTAGTGATGTGAATAGGTCTTTCTTGATCTGATGAAGTGCTTCTAATTCTTGCAGAAACTGCATCAGCAAATGGCTGCATATATTGACCAGCTAAAGGCATTGCAACTTCTGGGCCAGCTTCCCCAAACCCTTTAATGCCCCCAGGAGTGTTTAGAACTGTTGGTTGCGTAAAGACAGCACCTCTTGCATACCAATCAATACCGATTCTTGGAACACTTGGCGGATTTATGCTAAACGATCCTTCCAAACTAAATCTAGGTAGTTTAGGAACATCTATGCTTGGGAGAGCGAGTTTTGTGTTATCAAAAACTGCCTTTATAGCATTAATGGCTCCAATAACAGAGTCTTTAGCGCTGTTTATAGGACTCAAAATATCGTCTTTTGCTTGATTAAATCGACTTTTTACTATGATTCCCATAGCGGTCAACGTACCTGAGACATTCGATTTAAGTTCTTCCATCTTTTCTGTTGGATAATCTCTAATCTTTCTAGCTGTCTCTCTTACCTCGTCCCACTGCTCGTTCCATTTTTTCTTGATGAACGTAGTAAGTATCGTAGTCATTGCTTCTTTTTGCTTTTTATACTGCTCATATTTAGTTAAGATCTCACCCGTTTCCCAATCGATCAAAAAGATATGTTCTTCTGCCTGCTTTCTCGCTTCTTCTACAACTAAATGATGCATTTCTTCAGCACGACTAACTACTTCATCTCGCTGTCTTTCAGCTTCTCGAATCATTGCACTAGCTTGTTCTTCGGTTATATCGCCAGCTTCATCACGTAGCCTTATAAATTCACCAATAGATCTGTTATACTGCTCCTCTGCCTCAGCCACTACTGCATCTTTTTGTTCAACTGAATTCTTCACCACTTCAGCTGCTTGTCTTGCTGTAATTAAACTAGCATTCTCATGCATTCTTTCAAGTATTATTTTTTGCTCCAACTCGTTTTCAGACATTGCCTGTATGCCATTTTCAACCATTTCGCGTTGTAGTTGATTAATTTTTCTATGTTCATAGGCTGTAAGTTCTCTGTTCTCTGCTTCTGCAGTTTCAATTATTTTTTGAATTTGTTCAAACGCTCTTTCCGTTTCAGCAATTCTATTGTCATAGCCTTCTTCGATTGCGGATAAAATGTCCATCTGATTATCTTCAGTGAGCCTAACCGTATCTTCATAATTAAACTCATAAATTCCATTCGCGTTAGCGAAAAACTCTTGCATACTTCTTATAGATTTATCTTTTTGTTCATCAAGTGCTTCAGCTACTCGCTCTGACATTTCTCTAAAGTTACCGACTATTGCATCCCTAGTTTCTTCAGAGACTTCTTTACCGGTCATCGCTAATTCACGTAAAGCAAATGTTGCATCATCATTAAGGTCTAAAAATGCACCAACAGCCTCCTGAGTAGACTCGGAGACTTCATCACTAAATCTATTTACTTCTGGTATAGCATCTTGTTTTAGGTGATTATATAAAGCGATACCGCCAGCAGTTAATGCTCCTAATGTTAAAATTGTGAGTCCTACAGGACCTGTTGCAAATGTAGTTAGTGCCGCTCCGAGGCCACCAGCTCCTGCAATTGCTCCTGTTAAACCAGATACACCAGCCATGACACCACCAACAGTAGTTGTCAAACCACCTAATGTAACTAAAACAGGACCTGCAGCTGCTGCAGCTCCCGCTAAACCAATTATAAATTTTTGTGTTTCTGGATCTGCTTCAGCAAATTTTGTTATTAAATCACTAAGCCAAATCACTACTGGTTCGATAGAGTCGGCTAAAGTAAGGAGTGATGGTATAAGAGTATCACCAAGGTTTTGAGCCATTACTGCCATTCTTTGTTTAAATTGCTCCCATGTAAAACCTGCTTTGTTTATACCTTCAGTTTGCTCCTGGAATGCTTTATCAGTTGCTCCCGATACCTCTTGCATTTCAGCTAATTTTTCATTAAAAGTATCGGCTTGAGCTCCACTTAGTGCTAATGCAAGTGTCTGACCTTCTATAGACCCTATATATTTTTGTAGAGGTATACCGCTTGATTCTGCAGCTGACACAATAGCTTCTAAGGATCCTTGCAGACCCAATGATTCATACATTGCTTCTCCATTTGCATATCCTAATTCTTCAAACAACTTTGTCATTTCTCCAGTAGGTGCCATAAGGGATTGTAATATACCTCTAAACTGAGTAACGACCTCTGAAGCAGATCCAGTAACACCCGTTCCAGTAGCCATTACGCCGAACAGTTCTTCCTGAGATACACCTAACTCTGACGCGAGGGGAATAACCCGGCCCATAGAACTTGCGAGTTCAGGAAAGCTTGTTTGTCCTAGCCTAACAGTTGTAAACGCTAAATCTGAAGCGTGTTGAACAGCTTCGGCTGATGTGTCACCATAACCTTTTGTAACTGCGGATGTTAAATCAATTGCATTAGATGTAGTTGCTAATCCTGCTGCAGCTGCCTTTGCATTTATTTCTAATATTTCAACTGTATCAGCCGTGTCACCAAAAGCTGATATAGTTTGATAAAGACCATCTGTCAAATCGCCTGTAGACTTACCGACTTCAATTGCCATTTCTTGTACTGAAGTCTTCAAATCGTTGACTCTTGTGATATTACCTGGAATTAATGTGGCTACGTTAGCCATGCCGGCATTAAAATCCGTTGCCATCTTTACTGCCGCACCGCCAAGTCCAACTATAGGTGCAGTGACACGTAGAGATAAATCTTTACCTATGTCTGACATCTTTCCGCCAATTTCCTTAAATCGCTCTCCCGTATCCTTTAGGTTGGTCTCGAGCCTTCTCCAGGGGTTTGTTTGCCGTTCTATAGCGTCTGTAACATCATTGAGCTGTTGCTCTGTCCTATTCATTGCAGCAACTGCATTGTTATGTTGAGTTAAGAGTTTTTGAGTTTCTACATGGTCCTCACCTTTAACTCTTACAGACTCTTCGTATCTTCGTCTTAACTCATCTACTTTAGCTCTCTGAGTCTCAAATGTACGGGTGAGGATGTCCGATCTCGTACGAAGACCTTCTAAACTTCTTCCGAAATCATTTCCTCCAGATCTTGTAACATTCATTTCAGATCTTAGACCACGAAGCCCAGCATTAACATTAGATAGTGATTGTGTAAATTCCGCATTATCTAGATTTAACCTGACCCGGAGAGCCCCAACTTCTGCCTGTGACATTTCCCTCACCCCTTACCATACTGAATCGATTGGTACCTCTTGTCCAAAACCTTTGTTCATATTCTGATTCCCCTGTCCCCCAACTTCTGTTTCGTTGTAGAGGCTAAAATAAAAATCTATATCCATTTGATCTATTTCGTGTAATTTATAACCGAGTTTCATGAGTTCTCTATAGTGGTTTTTTATTGTGGTGTAATATTCAGCGTAGAGTTGCTTTAACTTTTCTCTTCGCTGTTCTTTAGTGAGTTTGGGTCCTCCACCGCTTCTTCTGTATTTTGTTTAGCGAGTTTTCTTTGCTCTTCTGGATTGATCCCATAAAGCATTTCAAATAGCTTTTCAAAAATATAAGTTTGATCAGCACCTTTATAAAGGTCCTCCAATGTAAATTGGTTATGGAATACGATGTTCGGTAAAAGTGAATACACTTCATCCATTTGCTCAGGTTTTAAATTATTCATGTCAAACCCTTTATCTACTTCCATCTCTAAATACTTTCTGCGTGCCAACATCGACACAAATGGTGTTGTATATGTTTTAGTGACAAACTCCCCCTCTTTACCGTCCTTACCTGGTACATAAAACTTCAGATCAATTTTCACTTTAAATACCTCCAATAAGTTTTTTTCATAACAAAAAAAGGGACGAAATTCGCCCCTTTTATCCTTGTGGTGTCGGTTGATATACACTATCAAACCAATCATCAATTACTTCTTGTGCTACATTTTCTTGATCTTCTTCAACTTCAAACTTCCACTTTCCATCTTTCTTTCTCCCTAAAAACGTTGCATTGTGTGTAGGAGTTTGAAAAGCAGGAGTTGCTTCTTTTGTTTGATAGTTTCGTGATGCTGGTCTAAATCTACCTTTTAAAAGCCAAACAAAACGGTACTTACCGTTAGCTTTTTGAGCCTTGAACCCTAAAGCAACATATGGAGCCTGATCATTAATTGCACTTTCAATTACTCCATCACTATTTACTTTTGCTCCTAGCAAATCTTCCTGTACTTCAGGAGGTAAATCATCAGAATTTAAGGCAACGTTGATACTATCCAAAGCGTCAATTGTTTCTAACAATGCATCGTCACCATGGAAATTTGCATTGTTTACTTGTGGTTCGATATTGGCAGATATAGCCGGCGCTATATATTTTGGCTGATCATATTCAAAACTGTCCCCATCATCTTTTGTGATTTTTGCATAATGTAAGTCTTTTAAACCAACTGTAGGCATTCTTCATCCCTCATTTTCCGTAGAATAAGAAAAACGAATCACTTTTTGATAGAGATTCGTTTGTTCACTGTACTCCTCAGCTTCAAATGTTCTGGTTAGTCCCGCGTTAATCAATAACCCTTTTACTTGATTAACCAAATCATCGGCTTTATAAGGAGCGTAAATATTTATTTGATAAGAGAAAGCTGTTTGTTTTTCTTTATCGTCAGCAAAAGCAGCACCTTGCTGGTTGTATTCCAAATAGGTTACATAAGTTTTTTCATTTCCTGTGTAATAAATAGGAACTACTGGAGCATTTATAGGGGATAAGATATCTTCAATGTTCATAATCCTAATCCCCTTCTAGCTTCAACTGCCATTGCATTTATCATGCCTGACTTATTACGTTCAAACACTGGTGTTAATATTGGACGAGGTGCCATGTACCTTCCAGGAGCTCTTCTTTTTCGCCTTTTGGCTGTACCAACATGATAAAAGCCCATTTCCCAAAAATACAGATAAAAGGCATCACTTGTAGTTCCCACAATGTACTCACCAGTTTTTATTCTTTCTTTAGTGATCTCTCGTTGAGCTGTTCCAGTTCGTCTATTTAGTCCAAAAGAATAAACAGATTGCTCAAATTTCCTTTCGATGAACTCAGCACCTTTTTCTACTGCGTCATCAGATATCTTTTCTCCCTTAACACCAAGCTCGTTTAATGCATTTTGTAAGCTTTCAAGACCTTCTAAAGATATATTGGTCATTTATTTCACCGCCTGTAAAACGACTAGCAGATCAATATTCATTCCATCAACATTAGAAATTGGTTCAACTAACTCATATGGCTTACCTTTATACATAACCCTCATAGACTCATTATCTTCCAAATCTTTTCGGTACCTAATCTTAAAAACTTTCATGCTTTGTAAGAAATTGCGATCAGATCCTGAGAAAAATCGTCCCGGTTTCGTCTCCAGTTCAGCCCAAACTGTTGTATACTCTGGCCAATTTCCCAAGTCGTTATGAGAAGAAAAATCACCTTTTTCAGGAGGAGATAAAAAAGTGATTCGGTGTCTAGCTCGCCCCGGGTTCATTACCTTCACCTTTAACCAAAGACTCGATATGTTTTAAGACAGTTGAACGATTTTTTCCTTCTGATTCTTTAGTAAACAGAGCTTGCAGTTCCTCTTTACTTAAATCTGAATTAATTGCTGCAACTACATCAGAAGCATTCTGATCTAATACGGATTTATTATCTTGTTGTTCAGGTTCATATTCCTCTTCACTTATTAGATCTCTATTTTGCAGATCTTCAATTCTTTCTGGATCTTCCGATTCAAAAACAGAATCCTTTTTGTGGTACTTTTTTGGATCATATTTATCTTTAAAAAGTTTCTTTACTTTACGTCTATATTTCATTTCAACACTCCTCCTCATTTCGCTCCCCATCGTTTGTAAGGGGCAATTAATGCTTTTAATGTAAAATCTATATCCGTAACGTTTCTACCTACTTGGACAACAGATCGGTTATCATACCAATGACCGACTAACATTAAAATAGATTGCCAAATAGGTTTTGGTATCTCTTCATAGCCGCATATATAACTAATTTCAACCGTTGCATTAGATTGATTCACAAACCAACATTCACCCTCATAATTAGCCATGTGATCATACTGGTTAGTTATATCTCCATTCACTTTTACAGACTCAATTTCAATAAATGGTTCGAGTGGCAACTTAATCTTGTTATTACCAGTTGTCAAAGTCACATTCTTTTTAATTAGGGTCATTCTCCCAATTGTTTCTATGTGATCCCTTGCAGCTGTGATTAAGCTATGAATATATGCATCGTCTTCACTTATATCAACTCGACAGTAATTTTTTGCCTCGGGTAATGTAACCGGCTCCTCACCGATAACCTCAATATTTTTTATAAACAAGTAAACCACCTAACTTTCATAAAGCAAGGTGACCATACAAATGGCCACCTTTACTATTATTAGCCTTGTGGCACATCAAGGACAACGTAAGGAGAGACTTTAGTACTTTTATCTTCCAATGTTAACGGCTCAACAACCCAAGGTTTCCCATCTACATTCCAGAACGCTTTGATAACTGTTTTGTTTTGGCGGAATAACACATGCTCAGATGCTGCAACATAAGGTCCAGAACCGTCTTTGATGAGATAGTAACCAAAGTCTATTAATTGTATATCACCTTTTGTACCAAGAGGTTTTGTTTTGCCAGTGAATCGAACAGGGATACCTGAAAGTGTTGCGGGGATCCCACGTGATGCATCACCTTGAATATAAATGTAATTTCCCGCTTCATCTTTCAATGTAACAATTTGTGGCAAGGCACTTTGGTTTATTACCCATAGAGCATTGCTTACCGAATCTGGATGCAATTTGGCAATCATAGAAACTACATCTAAGTAGCTGATTTTATTTGATTCACCTCTGTTAATAGACAATGCTCCATTTCCATTTGTTACGCCAAGTGGCTTCGCTGTACCATTTCCAGTTAAGAATGCAACATCTTCAGCCGAATCCATTGCCCCTCTTAATAACCCTCCAAGGAATGTATTTGAAGCTTTCCAGTTACGTAGTAATTTGTCAGTTACGACAGTAGTTGCAGCAACTTCCTTCGGTTCAAGTGACACTTCTTTTAAATTCGCATCAGTCTCCGGTTTATCATCACCCTCACCAATCCATTGAACTTCAACACCACCAAAAACCCCATTCGAACCTTGATCTAATGCTGGCATTGTGATTTTAGAATCTGGTGGATCTCCTGCTGGAATAACACTTGCACGAGGTCGAACAATCATACTTTCAGGGTTCATTCGAAGTACTTCAGAACGGAACTGTTCTGGAATTGCAAATCCTCCTTTTTCTCCAACTCCCATTGACATCCCTTTGTCTTCATTTCTGAGTAGTAGTTGTCTAAAGGCTTCAGGTACCTCATATCCTCCACCTTCACCTTCATTAATTGGCACCTCACTCAATCTGCCTTTTGGATCACCAAAACGTACTGCGGATATGAATTCACCGAAATTTTGGAAGCCTTTATCATCTTTAGGGCTTGGTTGAGTTTCGTGATTTGATGGCATAGATGGACGGAAAGGTTTTACTTGGTTGTTAATCTCTCTTTCACGAGCAGCTAAATTCTTTTCTCTTTCCTCTTGTTTATGCTTATCCTCAATATCTTTTTCAAGTCCGTCAATTTCAGCTTGAAGATCATCGAAATCCTTTGCTTCTACTTCAGTTAAATCACGGTTTTCTGCTTTCGCTGCATCAATCAGAGTACGTTGATTTTGAATTTTTTCAGCGCGTTCATTTAACAATTCTTGTAGTGTTTTCATTGAGTTATTCCCCTTCTTTCATTCATTTTGATTTGTTTTTCAAACATAGAAATAGGAGCAACCTTTTTTGGTTCCTCCTTTGGTGGTTCATTTATATGGTTTTGCTGACTATTGTCAGTTGTATCTGTTATTGAATTAGGATTATCAATTAAATTTCTCACTTTATTGATTACATTTCTTGGTAGTAATGATGATTGATCAAAACTTGCAACTACTAACTGATCATCTTCATCAAACATAATCTCATCAGCAAATCCTAATTCTTTTGCTTCTTTTGCACCCATGTATGTTTCCTTGGCCATAAGGCTAAGTAGCTCTTCCATGTTCTTTCCTGTTTTGAGGATATAAGCATTAGCGATTGATCTGTCTACTCCTTTTAACATTTCAGCAGCATGCTCTAATTCTCTATGGTCACCACTAGCTCCTGACATCGAATTATGAATCATAATCTGTCCAGTTGGTGCGATTCTTATTAATTTCCCACCCATGGCTGCGACACTTGCTGCACTAGCAGCAATCCCCATGATGTTTACAACTACATTTTGTTTACAACTCTTTAATAGCGTATATATTTCAGATCCAGCCCAAACTGAACCTCCACCGCTATTGATTTCAACTTCTAAATCCTCGCCATTTGCCTCTTCAATAAGCTTACTAACTGTTTTTGGGCTTGTAGCTCCTATGCCAAACCATTCATAAATCCAAATATCATCATCTGATACAATGGGCCCTTTTATAGGAATCTTCATATTTTATTCCTCACCTCCTTCAGTTGATCTAGTCTGACTTGGTTTGCCATTAGCTATATCTGTTGGTGTCATGTTTCCGTTGACTAGGTATGCTTCACCAGCTCTACCTTCTATCGGATTCCTTTCTTCCTCTGCGCGCCACTCGTTAGCATTAAGCGCACCGTTTTGACGTTGTATTGCAAGTCCTTCTTGCCTTGTTTTATAATCGCCTCTCAATAGGCCTTCAACGTTATGTTTAGCATAATAACCTTCTGCTCTTTCTTTTGGAGTGAATAACTTCCAGTTAATAGCTTGCTCCCAGCGTTGAATATATGGAAGAAGCGTATGTTTTACGTACGCTAAATCTTGATGTTCTATATTCGAAAAAGTTGCATTTTTAAGGTTAGCAACCATATGTGGAGGCACACGAAATATCCCACAAATCTCATCTCTCGTGAGTTCCTGGGTTTCAATAAATTGTGCATCAACAAAATGCATTGGTATTCGATTAATTTTCATTCCTTCCTCGAGGATCATCGGCTTCCAAGAGTTTGCTAGCCCTGCACCTTTTGATTGAATCCATTCTAACAATCTTTCATAGGCTTTATCTCCAAGCGCTTGAGGGTGTTCTAACACCGCTCCTATATTCATCCCTTGAGAATAAAAACGATTTACAAAATCCTGTGAAGATAACCCTGTCCCTATTGCGCTAGCTGCCATTCGAATAGGAGAGTAACCTTTTAGGCCATCAAACCCCCAACCCGGTACATGAAATATCTTTTCAGCAGGGAATGTTTCAATTTTCCCACGATCATTCACATCATACACAATGCGGTTAGTGATTTCGTGTCGCCTTACTGTTACTGTGTTCCAATCTAGCGGATAAATGTCTACTACTCTTCCATATCCATCTAAAGTAATAAGAGAGTAATTGTTGCCACTTAGAACGTGATGGCCCATTTGTGATTCACGCCATGTCATTGATGTCATTTCGTTGTTAGGTAAATCATGTAATAGTCCATACACGGGATGATCACGAGCTTTCTCAGCTCCGCCATCTGCCCTTCTTTTATAGACATGAAGGGGTAAAGATGCTAATCCTTCTGCAAGTACTCTAGCACAAGCATATACAGTTAAATGTTTAAGCGACTTATCTTCGGACACATTGGTATTTGTTTTTGATTGAGAGTGTTCTATCCTTTGTCTGACTTCTTTATCAAAGTCATCCATCGAATAAGATTTGGAATTAGTAATGATACTCCCTAATAAACCCACTAATCACCACCACCTTTCTTTCTCTCAACAGGTGGTAGCCCTGCCTTTAGTAACAAAATACCACCAATAATGAACATTATCGGTGGGTATATTAACCATAATCCATAGCATAATAACAAAAATCCTATTATTAATAGCGCATCTTGTATAATGTCTTTATATTTGATCACAAAGTCCTCACCCCTCTTTTTTCGTAAACACTGCCAGCTTCTTTTTCAGGATTCCATGCCCTTGCATGTGCGTTTATTGTAGCTGCTGCCGGGTCAATACGCTCTTTTGATTTTTTCTTATCGAGCTTAATATTTTCATTTTGATCTTGCATTTCTACTGCATTAGAAAAAGCCCAGGTTAAAACTGGGTTATTGTTATGGATTATTAATCCGTCATATACAAGCTCTCTGAAATTCTTTGTGGGTTCAGATAGATGATTAATCCTTTGAGGTATCTCAACCATATCGAAACCACTTTCTTCCAACTCTTGTGAAATTAGACCAGCTGACCATTCATCATAAGCTACTTCAACAATCTCCCAATTATTTTTCTTAGCTTCTTGGATAATATATTTTTGAACTTTTTTATAATCAACACGGGCCCCTCTGGTTTCCGTGATCCACCCTTCTCTAACCCATTCATCATATGGGACACTATCAGTTTGCATTTTTTCTTTTAATGTTTCCTCTGGAATAAAGGAATGAGATAAGATTGCATATCTACCGTCATCTAAAGGAAATTCGAAAGAAACACTAGTTAAATCGATTTTTTTAGAAAGATCTAAACCTACAAAGCACTTACGACCTCTAACATCAGGAAATGGATTATCTTCAGATTCCCCACATTTAGCCCATTTACCCATTTTCATATAGCCGTCATCTTTTTGATCAAGCCATATATTAAAGTTCTTGGTCATAACCCCTCTACGTTTAGACGGCTGGTCTTGTGCGATCTTTAATTCTTGCTTTAAGTAGTCTCTTCCAGCTTTTGTTTTAGCTAATAAAGGATTACATTTTATCCAATTACGATCATCATTAATGTCGTCTCCTTCATCCATTTCTGCAATGTATATAAAATATTCTTCATTTGTTTTCTTACCCTCTAATATTTCTTTACAGTACTTGTACTCATCGTAACAAGGACTATTTATATCAAATCCAGCAGTAGTAATAATAAATATGAGAGGCTGACTTCTCATTCCCATACCGGAAACAATAATATCGTACATCTCTGTAGTCTTATGAGCGTGATACTCATCAATAATACCGCAATGAGGGTTAAAACCATCCATGCTCTTAGTCTCACGAGACAGTGGCATCATACGTCCACCATTGTTTTTATGGGTCATTATACTTCTACTACGTTGGAATCTAATTCGTTTTTTTAATGCTTTATCAAGCTCAGCCATTTTCTCAGCTACACCATAGGTTATCTTCGCCTGGTCTTTCTGGGTAGCTGCAGTATAAACTTGAGGTCCACCTTCTCCATCCGCTGCAAACATCTTTAATCCGACTACGCCTAATGTTGTGGATTTAGAATTTTTACGGCCAACTTGTTCATATGCTTTTCTGAATCGCCTTAGACCAGTATCTTTATGAACCCAACCAAAAACACTCCCCACTATAAACTGTAGGAAGTCATCTAATATTACTGGATCTCCCTTTTTTACGGTTAATCCATCCTCTATATGTTTACATCGTTTCTCCGAGAACTCAAATACCTTCGTTGCTTTTTCTTCATCAAAAACATAAGGGAAGTCTTTAGTCCCCTGTCTCTCCAAGTCATTCAAGTGGCGTTTACAGGAAAGTCTTACATATTTGCCTGCAACAATCCTGCCCTTCACTACATCATCCGCATATTGCGTTGTAGGATGTAGCTTAGTCAAGGTCGCTGTCGTCATCCTCATCTTCCCCATCTTTGTTAGCTACAGCTAAACGCGCTCTTGCACTTGGAGATAACCCAAACTCGGTCATATACTTTTTATAAATATCTGCATACTTCGCTGTTATTTGTATTAACGGATTAATGATTAAGTTAGTCTTTTTTGCAGTATTGCTATGCTCTATCAACATTTCTGTAGCTTTTATTTTCCTCGAAGCCTGAACATACTTCCCATAAGCATCACAGCAAATAGCAAGAGCCCCTACATCGATGTTAGTTAATAAACCAAGATCAAAGAGCTCTTCTGAAATTCTATTCCATTCTTTTCTAGCTTCACCCTTAAGCCACTTGGGGCATTCTACATTATCGTTAGGAGGTTTGATTTCTGCATTTCGTCTTCGCTCTAATTCTTCTTTGGTATATCTTCCTTTGTTTCCTTCTGCTTCAATTGCTGAAATTGGTTTCGCTTTTCGACCTTGCATAATCCCACCTCCTAAAACGTATTTTTATGTATCTAAAGGGCTTACTCCAAAAATCGAATTTTGTGCACGTTTAACTGCCGGATAGGTCTAGAGCGCGCTCCTGATAGGGATATACCCCCCCTACCCCTTTTTCGAAATTTTATTTGTTATACTAATATCGTTTTTATTATGTTTTTCATAACATTTCGCGCATAATAATAAGCCCTTCCGTGATAAGTTATCGCAAAGGAAGCAGAGTTCTCTTTCATCTTTTACTATCACGACCAAATCCTCCGTCCTCTTTAGCTGTCTTCTTATCGTGACACCTTTTGTTCATAGATTGCCAGTTATTTTTATCCCAAAACAATTTCATATTTCCTTTATGTGGTGTAATATGGTCAACTACATTCGCAGGAAGCGGTACTATTTTCTTTTTGCATTCTTCACAAACACAGAGAGGATTTCTCTTTAAAAAAGAACGACTAGCTTTTTGCCATCTGTAATCATAACCTCTTTCAGTAGAAGATCCGCGTTGCTTATCATAATCTTTTTGTATTTGCTTTTGTTTCTCTTCATATGCAGCCTTATGTTTTTCACAATAACGTTCCCTAGTCAGCTCTCTACATTTGGGATTATGGCATGGTTTTAATGGTCGCTTCATTCTTTGATCACTACCGCTCCGAATTGTTTATATATACTTAAAACAGGACTATCAGTAATTTTATTTTCATGATAATTACCACAAAGAATAATTACCAATCTTCTTCCGTCAAATCCCTTTAAACTAATTTCATTTGGAAAGTAAACATTGTTATATCCAGCGTATCTATGCTTATTATCTTTCCAGTAGTTCTTTGCTTGTTTTAGGTTCCCACCAATAACTAATATATCTTTACCCTCTGCAACTCTTCGCTTAGTAAACTTAGAAAGTTTATTACCTAAGAGTAAAATGATAGTGAAAAGAACAATCGGGATCGTAACAAACATCGTCAAGAAAATGCCTACCTCAACCATTAGAATCACTCCCCTTAAACCAAGCTGTTGCAGAAAGCCCTTTATGTTCATAGGTTTTTGATTTCCCATAATTCTTAACGTGATCAGGAACATCATCAATTATATGTGGAATTTTCGGTAAATCAATCGATGGTACAATTTGAGCATTTATGTTTGCAGATTTCTTTTGTTGTTCCTCTAATTCTTTTAAAGCAGCTGTTGCCTTCTTTGCTTCACGTTGAATTGCTTTTAATCCTTTCAATGCATCAGAGCAATCTATATCAACAGTTAATTTCCCTATACTTTGTTTAAGGTTTTGCTGATGCATTTCATCAAATAACGCTGTATGAGGACGTGCTCCTTTCAACATTCTCCTATTTCTAATCTTTTCTCCTGATCTAGTAATTGTTGGTGTAACAATACCATTACACACATAACATTTCATTCCATCGGTAGTTTTGATTTGACGTTCAGTAAATACTTCTCTAAATCCACATTCAAAACATTCTAATGTTGTTACCTTACCTTCGCTCGACTTAGTATAGTCAGCCATGATCATCAACTCCTATTTGTTTTGTATATAATTAAAAGACGCTCCTATTTTTGGAACATCTTTAATAATCAAGTTATGTTGTTAGACATACTTACTTTAAAAACTGTCACATCCCCAGGAATTCTATTTGGATATTTTTTTTTGCAATATTCCAAGGCCTGATCCTTTATAGTCCCATCCAATGTAGCTCTTAAATAAGTGGCAGTTGGGTAATCGATTATTTCACTTACACAAAATGATGAAGTCCCAATTAATGAAGCTATGTCATCGAAATTTAAGTATGGAAAATACTTACGAAGGTATTTAATCTTTCCGTAATCCGAATTATTAATATTTTTTAAACTTCTCTGTTTTTTCTCTTTTATTTTATTTTCATTCATTTCTCTTGCTTGATATCTAATAATGCCATTGTTAATCAAAAATTGTTTGATAATCGTTTTGCCTCTGCGACAATATCGGGTTACTTTTTGTTTTGGTATTTCATATATACTAGAAAGCGAAGCAATGTCTTTTTCTCTAAGTAAATAATCTAAGGTAACCTTCTTTAATAACTCTTCTTCAGTAATTAATGCCTGTTCAAGCATAGAATAAATGTCTGATTCGTTATAATATGATTGGTGTTCATCAGTTAAATATTCCTCTAGTGTTTTACTTGAGCCATTTTTCCCAGTAAACACTTCTTTTTGTATGCTTATCTCTTTTTCCGAAGGTCTTTTGCTGTATTGTTTAAGAATTTCACGTTTAATTCGAGGATATGCCATTACTTTAAGATCTATATCAGAACACTTCTCGAAGTCATTAATAGCATTAACTAATCCAACATACCCCCAACCTCTAATATCCTCAATATCCCTATCAAGGAATCGATAATGATAGGCAATGTCATAAACAATATATTGGTATCTTAAAACAAGGTCATGTTTCTCCTCATCTGTGAGCATAAGAGCTATCACCTCTTTCGGATTTTTCGGAATTCTTTAAATGCATTACGGGCTTTACCTTGTCTTTCTTCATTTAAAAACTCCTTGCCTTTTTCAAGCAATGGAGTTGTAGTTGCTTCCTCCGGAGTCCACCCGTTTCTAGTCCGACCTAAGTAAGTTTTATATCTTATACCATTTTCAATCGCTTTCTCTATCCATTTATTATCTTTTCTTCTTCGTCTTGTTGGTTTTATAGGTTTAAGAGTAGCGGCTTCTTCAAGAGACCAACCTCTTTTGACTCTACTCATAAATGTTGCAGTGTTAATTTTATTTTTTTTAGCAACCTTCAAGTATTCATAATATCCTGATGGCTTATCAAATCCTTTTTGTACAGGTTTAGTGATTGCTTCTTGTACAGTCCAACCATTGTTATAAACCCGCCCATGAACTGTACTTTTACATATACCGTTATTTGCCGCTGTTTCAATATGTTTTGGAGTTAATTTGAATAAATTATCTGGATTATTGTTAATCTTCTCTTGGTTTATTTTCGCATATGTTGAAATTTGTTCATGAGCAAGCTTCACTATTTCTTTATGACTCATAGGTGGTGTCGTTGCGGCTTCTTCTGGATCCCAAAAATTATCATGAACACGGCGCAAGTATGTGTCATAAGCAATTCCATTTTGTTTAGCGATATTTATCCAATATCTATCATTGCGCGGTTTAATTGTCTTAGTTGGTGTTATTGATGCTTTTTCTGGATCCCAACCTAATTTAATTACTCTATCTTTATAAGTTTTTCTAGAAATCCCATTACTCTCTGCTAATTTAATCCAATCATAATCAGCTCTTAGTTTAATTTTACTAATTGGCTCAGTTGCCGCACGTCTAGGGTCCCAACCATATTGGTTGATTCTAGCAAAATATGTTTTATATTTTATTCCGTTTTTTTTAGCTAATTCTCTCCATTCATCCATATTTCTGACCTTCTTTATTGATGTATTTTGTTGTCTCTGCACAGCACCATAGAATATTTTTCTTTTGAAACAAGTCGGCACTTAAGGACACTTCTAACACTTTGACATCGTTTTACTACCTATAGGAGGTGGTTACACCACCTTTCACCAATAAAATTCTGTCTTCTATGGTGCTGACCAGAAATTACAAACAAGACCTTCTGACCCTTCGCTAGGTCCATTGTTTAAGTCATGTTGTGGCATGACTACAGCGTTTTTTATTTATTAGGTTCAACCACAAATCGCCTTATGGGTTTTAGTCTGCTCTCCTTGTATATCTAGAATTTAACCCTAACTGCGCATTTGTTAGGATCACAATTCAAACAAACTTCGTGCACCTCTCGCCATCCTCTCCGTGTACATGGTCCTCCTATATTCAGGAACTTCCCCAGAAAGATATTTAGGCATAAAAAAAGCACCCGTTAAGGCGCTGAACTATATGAGAAGTTAATCAATGATTCGTTTCATCTTCCATTTGGTCCATCATATCTCCTAGACTATCTTGTTCTGCCTCTTGCATTAGCTCTTGTTGTCTTTCCATTTCTTCAATTCTTGCATCTTCATAAAGCATTTCAGCCATGATTTCAGCTTGTTCTGTTAGATATTCATCGTAAGTCATCTCAAATCTTGAGTCTTCAATCTTTTCTTTCAAACCATCAATATGTATTTCAAGAAATTTTATCGATTCTTCATAACACAATTTCAATTTAGAAGTTAACTCATGTAACTGTTGTTCACTTAGTGAAATGCTATAATGCATTATTTTATTTCTAATTTTATTTATATATAAAATATAACTTTTTAATTGATCAGTTATTTCGATATCACAAAGCAATTCAACCCTTTTTACAGCTTCTTCTAGAGAAACAGTTCTCAATGATGAATTAACGTCAAAAACATCAGATTCTCCTCCCTTTTTCATTTTTACCTTTGCGTTTTGATATTCCTTCAAATTTGAAAACATTAAGGCAGGACTATGTTCTTTTAAGATTAATTTAAATAGTATCTCTATACCATGGTTCAAAAAAATTACAGCATCTTTTAAATTATGATCTGTACCATCGATTTGATTATCAAAAGAACGCAAACTATCATGTGCTCCTTTTAAAGAGTCTGCTCCATTTTCTAATAGTGAATAATTCATTAATATGCCCTCCTCTCATATCGAATATATTCGACAGAAAAGAGACAATTCCTTTTTAAGTGGCACGGGCGATAGGGATCGAACCTATCCAATCGGTTTTGGAGACCAATTCGCCAGCCTTGGAACATTCGCCCGCATAAAGTTGAGCGGATTACCACAATCAATGTAGTAATCATCAAACGTATGAAAGGATAGTTACTATCTCTATCTCCCATTACTAAGGCTGGAAGAAAGCCTCCGCGATCCATCCCTTGCACGCCTGCGGTCAACGCTCCCCAGGAGGAAGGTTATGAGCTACATAGTTGCGTATGCGGAAACCATGCAACCAGGGACAGTGTATCAAATATCGATGATTGCAAAAGAAAAAAGTAACCAGCCCGTCCAAGGAAAAGGTTACTTAATCAGATACCAGAACCAACCGAGTGTCTCCACACTCAATCAACTCCCGATAATACTACTTTATCATTCATATTTGTCATTGGCACATATTTGATTCATAATTTCCCGACAATATTACCTTATCTATCCCTTATTATCATCCAATTTCCCCCCAACTTGAGATCTCAAATTAGGAACTTCCGTACTAAATACCTCATCCCTTACTACTTCATTTATAGATTCAATATGTTCCATAGTGTCTAACAACCTTAAAGCAATATCTTCCCTAGACATTACAGGGTCTCCCACTAAAAGATCGATAGAATTTAAAACAGAAGTTTGTATTTCCATTACCTGTAGCCATGTTGTAATATTTATTTTTGACATTTAAAATGCACTCCCTTCGTATTTTACCCTCTTTTTAGACTAATTTGTCTAATACAATGTGAAGTCTGTCCAGCAACTAAACGTTTTTCAAAGTCAATATTCGAAGTTTCATAACCTTATTTAGGTTGTTTCCATTCATGAACATTTTTATTGACACATATTGTTCTTGTTTTTCCAATAGGAGCATGCACTACTGTTATTATGTTTCTGTTAATCAATCGATTAAGCTCTACATTAACATGGTGCCGATCTGTTAATATTTCACTGGCAATAAAAGAATCAGACATCTCGTTATAACTTCGTTCCACACCATACGTATGGCGCATAACGCAATCTATTATCTTTCTTTGAGTACCGTTTACTTTCGTTATTAACAGCTTATCTAACACTTCATTTGGAATTTCCGTATATTTCCGCATAATAACCCCACTTTATTTAAAATGTTTAAGCCTATGATCGTCACCAGTAATACGTAAAGGATGAACATCTTCCATCATTCTAGAAAAATTTCTACCACCAATGCGATGTGGTAATTCTGATGGACCAAAGTTTGAAGTGTAGATTGTGTGCATCCCAATACGACGGTTAATAATTTGAAAGAGTTTTTCTTCCACCCAACCAGAAGGATCGACTCTTCCGATATCATCAAGTATCAGTAGTGGAACACGAGCGATTTTATTTATAATTCTCAATTCCGTATCGCTGTTATTTCCATAAGTAGCCTTTAGATTTGCAAGATAGTCGGGTACCGGTAAAAAAACTACAAAATTACGTTTATCTACAATTTTCTTCGCGATCGACACACTTAAATGACTTTTGCCTGTTCCATAATTCCCAAACAATAATAGTCCTCTCGGGTTGTCATGATCGAATGAATTAACATATCTTATGGCGATTTCCTTTCCTTTTTTTTGCTCGTCATTTCGAGGATGATAATTATCAAAGGTAGCTAGCTTCAACTTTTTATCAAGGATGGATTCTTCAAAAAAAAACTTCCTGCAATTCTCAAGGGCTATAGCATTCTCTTCTTCAGCAACCTTTTTTCTCCACTCCTCCTCATTCACTTTTTTCTGACACACCTCACATCTGTATGCTAGAAACCCTCGAGCTTTATAATCTCTAAACTTCTGGAGATAAGCTGCGTTGTATGGGTTTCCACATTCACAAACATCCGTTTCAAAAACAACAGTTGAAAACAGGTCATTAGAAGTCTGGTTCTCGATTTTCGAAGTCATATCCTTCATAACTTGACTGACCTTCTGCATTTGTTATTCCCCCTTTTGGAATAGACTTTTTATCTAGAAAATTATTTAGTGGATCCGCTTCATCAACAAACTTACGAATATCTTTGTCCCTCATGAAATCAGCTAATGGATACCTGTGAGTAAAGTAATGATTCGCACTAGATAATACAAAAGCGTAATTATCGATAGCCTTAGTCAATTCTTCAAAACTATAATCCTTCAATCTTGCTGTAATTGCCGATTTCATTTGGTTAGTTAGCTTTGAATGCTTAATAATATTTTTGGAAAAGTAGTAATTAAAAATTTCAGTTATAAGCTCACTTGTTTTAGCTTCTTTACTATCATTTTCTTTACTCTTATTTCCTTTACTTTCCTTTCCTTTACTTTGGGGATTATTGTTGGCATTATCTGAATTAATGTCGACAAAAACTATGTTATTGTAATCATTAACCTCTTTTTCACTTAATAGGTTATATTCTTTAAACACTTTTACTTGGCTACGTCTACGAGTTGCTTCTAAATACCTTATTTGAATACCATGAGAAGTAAGGATTTTATACTCAGCATACAACTCTTTGTTAAAAAAACCCCACTTTATACAATCATTGATGATTGCATTAACAGAGTTAATGTCAACATTAACTACCTTTGTGAAAAGTAATTGTTCCTTTTCTCCCCATTCAAAGAAGTAACTGTTTTTATAAATCCTCATTAGAAGTTTTATAATTACTGTAAACCCTAGTGATCCATGTTCCGCTTCTACCAATGCGACTTTTTCATCCTGTTCAATATCTACATTAAGTGGAAAATAATCTAAACCTTCTTTCGTGGGCCTTGCCATTTACATCACCCGTTCTTTTATGTGATTTCCTCCTGGGTTATATGCTAAGAATAGTTCTAACACTTCTTGTTCTGTGCAATCTCCATACGCACAATCATGAAGCTTATCCATGAAGATATCGAATTCAAACTCTCCAATCATTTCTTCTTCAATACTAGGCATAGCACATATTTTTCTTATCTCTTTCTCTACCAGATTATAAATCGGAAAAAAGTAAGGATTATCCCCTGGATCCATGTGTTTAGGTAGGTCTCCCTCATAATTCATTTGTTGTTTATGTGCAGTTACATAGAATGTAATCAACATAAGAATTATCTTTTCTTTATTCATAAAATAGACCTCCTTTTAGTTGTATAACTTGTCCATTATTTAATTTAAGAAGACAAGGAGTTTAGACTGCATTATCATTTTCCTATGTTTATATTTCTTGTTCCACGATCTATTTTCTTCAGTACCCAATAACTATGAGGTGCCATAGTTATCCCATCATAATCCCCTGCTACATCGTAGGTGTCACCAACTATTAACGCTCCATTATCGAACGTTAAGGCAACACTCCATATATCTCCAGTCTCCTTACATTGAACCAACTCACCTTGCTTAGCTATCCTTTGAACTTGAGTATATTCTAAAGCCATTTACCACACTCCCTTTAATTTGTTATTAATGTTTATCAATAATTGGGGACGTTGTTCAGCAAAAACCACAATTTTAACTAGTTGTAATTTTGACTAGCTTATGGATAAAACCTTGGATAATAGATGGATAATTATTATCGATACATTATCCATGAAATTATCCTCTTAAAATCCACTAACGGCGTAGGATTAAGAAACTTTTGTGAAGTCACTCTATCTCTGTTGTTAATTAGTACTTTATAACACGTTTACCACCATGTTTCATCAGCAGGATCATAGTGATACCACTCTTTGTTAAAATGCTTTGTTTTCTTGTAATGAACATGAAAACATTTTTCCTCATTCACCCATTTAACCGAATGAATGTTATCTAAAGAATGTTGCTCTTTTCTCACTTCACTTTCCCAAGCTAAGTAATGTTTGTACTGGACACCTAAAAATCTTTTAGCAAACCATACAAAATTACCGGCTAAGAAGGCACGGTCTGGTCCATTCCCTTTCCATGCTTGCTGTGCTAAAGCATTAAAGGCGTTACAGTTCAGTAAATCAATTAAAGTTATGTTTTCAATAGGTATTAACTGTTCAATTTTCTTAGGTGATTCATTATTAAAAACTTCCTGCAACTCTTCCCTTGTAAGTACTTCTGCCACTTTACTCAATCCCCCTTAATTCTCTTTCGCGTTGTGCCCAGGCTTCAATTTCCTCCTCAAACAACATGAAATTAGACTTTTCTCCATTCGGTTCCTCAACAACAGCACACCATTTTTCTATGCCATGAAAATGATTATTGCACTCACAGGTGATGGCCACTTTAAAATCTTTTGTAGGAACTGTAACAACCCAAAACTGCGGCAATAATTCTGTACGCTTAACCCCTTCTTCATCTGACAAAAATTCTTCTTTAACAAATTGAAGGTACCGTTTTTCTATATCCTCATGTGTGAATTTTGGTATTGGATTCATTAGACACCCGCTCCTCACATATTTCTTAGGAGATACTCCCACCATGCTCCTGCTCATTTAACCATCGCTGTATACTATCTCTTTTAAAAAGAACTCTTCTACCAATTCGAATGCAAGGTAATTTTTTTTCTTGAACTAATACATATACAAATTGAATGCTTAGGCCGAGATATTCTGCTACTTCCTGAGCTGTTAAAGTTGTTCTTTGAATAGGCAATTGATTAGATGTCGATTTCCCCATAATTGGCAACCTCCTTATTGGGTTGTTTATTTAAATATAAAACTTAGTTTTAGTTTCTTTTTGTGTTAACACTAAAGGAACCACTTTCGATAAAAAAAATATCATCAAAATTGACATTTAATTTATCAGTTATTTTCTTTGCTAGAACAGGACTAGGATTAGTATTACCATTTACAAGTTGTGATACGTAAGACTTTGTTATACCAATTTCCCTCCCTAATTTCGCTTGATTAAAACCTTTTTTTATCATTAATTCTTTAAGCTCCGGTTTTTTTACGTTGATTTTCACCATATTTCACCTACCTTCTGTCCCTTATAGTGCAATCCCTTATGGAACCATTCTAAAACATTATTTTAACTTTTTCAAGCATTTTTTGAATTTATTTTATATCAATTGTATACTTTGGTATGTATAATAAAGTGAAAGGAGGCGTTACTATTGGAACCTAAAGAGTTTGGATTATACCTAAAATCATTAAGAATAGAGAAGAATTTGACTATGAGAGAACTTGATAAAAGATCCGGTGTATCTCATTCTTATATTTCGAAAATGGAGAGTGGTCAAAAAGGAATTCCATCACCTGATATATTAAGGAAATTGGCGGAACCTCTGTCTGTTCGTTATCAGAAGTTAATGATTAAAGCCGGGCATTTCAGTGAAGATGAATATACTTCGATTAATGATTACGAGGCAAGAATTGAGGAGCTTGATACTAAATTAGAAAATGTTCTTGATGATTTATCTACTAATGGAGAGTTTTATTATGTGTTAATTGAAGACCTAATTCCTATTTTTAATGATGATTTCTTTACTGGTAGAGAACATGATAATTTTAATAAAACCTTTGATTATTTCCTCGAAGAAAAGGCAAATGATCCAGACTTTAATTACGATGCTTTAGATGAGTTTAATAAGTATTTCAGTGTTAAGTCTGTTAAGACTAATCTTATAAAATATGCAAGTGAAGAATACAAGGAACAGATACTTAAAAAACTGGAAGAAGTTGCAATGAAGCACAATTTATTAAGTTCAGTTTCATATGACTTAGATGAAATTATCGGGCTCGAAAACACAACTTACAAAAAACATACTTTTAACGATCAACGGCGAAAACTCTTAATTGCCTACTTAGATGCTTTATTTCAAGAAGAACAATAAATAATGTAGGAGGTGGGATTATTGGCTGGTAACGTCGAAAATCGAGGAAATAACAGATGGAGGTTAGAAGTTTCTCTTGGTGTGGATCAGGACGGCAAACGAATCAAAAAGCGGAAAACCATTACTGCAAAAAATAAAACAGAAGCGAAGAAACGTCTTGCTGAATTTGTAACCGAAATTGAAGCGGGTGAATATATTGACCCATCTAAAATGAAATTTAAAGATTTCGTGAAAGAATGGGAGACTAAGTACGGGATGAAACATCTAGGTGCTAAAACACTCGAAACCTACAAATCGATTATTAATAATTACTTAATCCCCACTTTCGGGAACAAAAAATTAGATGAATTCAAACCAATTAATATAATCAATTATCTTGATTGCTTGGGAGAAGATAATGCACGTAAGGATGGTAAAGAAGGTGGACTTTCATCATCTTCAATAAAGTATCACTATCGTGTTTTAAGAAATATTTTTAGTAGGGCTAAAGAGTGGATAATAATAAAAAATAATCCTGTTGAAAGTGTTAAACCACCTAAAGTTACTCAAGAAAAAACATCTGTTTATACAAAAGATGAAGTAATTGAGTTATTAGAATTACTTAAGAACGAGCCTATTCATCAAAAGTTGATGGTAACAGCTGCATTGATGGCCGGTTTAAGGCGTGGAGAGATATTAGGGCTACAGTGGGATGATATCGATTTAGATGCAGGTACAATAAGCATAAACCATTCTCTTCAGTATACAAAAGAAAAAGGATATGTTTTAGGTCCTCCAAAAAACAATTCATCCATAAGGAAAGTATCAATTCCAATGTATTTAGTAGAAGAATTTAAAAAATACAAACGCACGAAGAGTAAAGAACGAATTCAAGCTGCAGAATTATGGGAAGGTGGTAAGTACTTCTATGTCTTCTCCAGTTGGAATGGCAAACCTTTCTACCCAACAGCCGTAGGAACTTGGTGGAGAAGGTTTCTCAAGCGTAAAGGATTCAAATACATACGCTTCCATGATCTTCGCCATACAGCTGCAACACTTTTAATAAACGAAGGTGAACATGCAAAAACAATCAGCGCTCGCTTAGGTCATGCTGATATAAAAACAACAATGAATATTTATGGTCATTATCTTAGAGAGGCCGATGAAAAGGCAGCTAATAAATTGAATTCGATTTTTGGTAATACAAATGCTAAATAGCTTTTTTTTTGGACAAGCTTGGGGGCGGATTGGGGGCAGATTCCATAAAACCGCCCCCAATTAAATAGAATGGATATAACCAGTAACAAACAAACCCTTAAATAACAACACTTTATAGACTCAACCTGTTACAATAGAAATGCACCCTCCACTTTGACAGGGTGGAGGTCACTGGTTCGAACCCAGTACGGGTCACCATACATAAACCTACCAAAAAGCCCTTGATAAACAAGGGCTTTTCTTATATTTTGAACATAGAACGATGGTAGGACCAACAACCTGTCGTTTTATATCAGTTAAAGATTCAACCACAATCCTGGGATATTAGTTCTTTGCTGGGGATTATTATTTGCTATGTTCAGAGCAAGCTGTATTGCTCTCCTTGCATCAATTCTGCCAAAACGAATAGGTCCTCCTGAAACAGACTGATTTGCAGCTCGCTGAAGGATTACTCTCATTTCTCTGTTATTTAGCGTGGGGGTTGTTGATTTTATTAAAGCAGCGAGACCACTAATGAATGGTGCCGCTTGTGACGTTCCTGATGCAGCACTATACTCCGATAGAGAATTTCCTGATTCTTCATTTATATAAGTTGAAACAATCTCTTGTCCTGGTGCAGCTATTTCAACCCATGTTCCATAATTGGAGAACGAGGTAAGCTCATTGGTTTCGTTCGTCGCGGCAACTGCAAGTACTTGATTGTAAGCAGCAGGATAATGTTCCATATTCGTTGCATTGTTTCCAGCTGCACCAACGAGTAAAACTCCATTGTTATGCGCGTAGTTAACGGCACTCCTTAACGTTTCGCTGATCATTGTGGAGCCTAAGCTCAAGTTAATGACATCCGCTCCCTGATTTGTAGCGTAGATTATCCCTTCTGCTACATTACTCATCGTGCCACCACCAGTGTCACCCATCACTTTTATATTCATAATACCTGCGGAATTATAGCTAATCCCTGCAATACCGTTTCCGTTGTTTGTGATTGCAGCCGCTATTCCCGCAACATGAGTGCCATGACCGTGTACATCATCCACCGTCGACGAGTTTGAAAAAATTGCTTGGTGGATTACCTTACCTCTCAAGTCTTCATGATGACGACTTACACCTGTATCAAGGATGGCAATCGTTGATGAAATAGGAGAAACATTTGCTAGCTCCCATGCTTCTTGTGCGTTTACATTTTCTAATCCCCATTGCTTTTGAAGTAAAGGATCATTTGTTGTCGTGCTCGTATTATTATTAATAGAAGCTAGATCACTACTTGTCGATATTGGTTCCACTTGTATAAATTGGTCTTCTTCCACAAACCTCACAGATGGAGAAGAGGCATATTTCGTTAGACACGATGAAGCCTCATTATTCGGAACGCGAACAACATGCATCCCAATTTCTTTCATTTCCTTCACTAGCTTTGCTTTCATTTCTTTATGCATTTTTAAACAACTTGACCTTTTAGTCCTAGGCTTAAAGCAAACTACCAATTGTTGTAACGGAGCCATTAAAAAACATCTCCTTTTCAGTTAGTCTCTTTCAATCTATTCAAGGGAGTTATTGTAAGAAACGGTAGTTGTACTAGGAAAAGTAGATTTAGTTATACATTTAATTTATAGATAAATCGTTCATCGCTAGGAGTAGGTATTTCACATTATTAATGTGAATTGTCACTTTAGTTACTAGGTTAAAAGACAAATAGAATCATCCCAATGAAAAAAGCCACTCCTTCTTAGGAGCAGCTACTATTCATGCTAAAAAATTGATACTAAAAACATATGTACTAATTTAGTACTTACGGTATTAACACTGTATCAATAACATGGATTACACCATTTGATGTTTCAACGTCGGCTTTTACAACATTTGCATTATTGACACGAACTGGATCCAACGTAATGGTTAGTTTTTTCTTTGATAATGTTTTCACCTTCATTTTATCCTTTAAATCCTTTGCCATCACTTTATCAGCAACAACATGATATTGCAGGATATCTTTTAAATCCTTTCGAGCTAGAAGTTCTTCCGGTGTGATATTTAATTCCTTTAGTAGTTTTTCAAATGCTTCATCCGTTGGCGCAAAGACTGTATATGGTCCGTCCCCTTTTAATGCATCTACTAAATCTGCTTTTTCTAGTGCAGCCGCTAACGTCTTAAAGTTTCCAGCTTCAACAGCTGTATCTACAATATCCTTTCTAGTTTCTGTATTTTCCTCGGCTAATGCTCCGGTGACAAACGGTAACGCCATCATGAAAACAAGTAAAAAAACAACATAACCCTTTTTCATTTTTAAATCCTCCTTTTTTTTACATAAAATTTAGTTTTTATTACGAAACTCTCCACATCCCTATTTGTTAGCGGCGACACCTCCGTTATGTAATCTAAAATGTAGTATTTGTCTTAAATAAAATATCTATCCTCAAATGGTAAAAAATTAGTCCTAGTCTGAAAATAATATATATAAAAATAAACCTCACTCAACCGATCATTTTGTGACCGTTAAGCGAGGTTTAAATTAACTAAAGGCAAATCAAGTAGAATATAACAAACTCCCTCAATTTAATTATTGGAGGAATTTATATAAAATAGTTTTAAATCGTTTGTTACTCTATTCTTATAATGAATAGGCTTCAAGCTCTGCCTCAATCTGCTTTTTTATTTTTTCTAAGCATTCTTCGGGTGTTTTCGCAAAGATTCTTTTTCCATTTACGATAGCAAAGGGACTTTTTGCACACATGCCACAAAACGAAAGACAGGTGTTTTCTATAACTGCTACTTCTGGGTATTCACTTTCAATTATACCTTCAATATCTATGGAATGAATGAAATTACTCGAACATACTTCAACAACAACAATCCCCAACGAAATCACCTCAGGTTACTTTATGACTGAAATATATGGTCATCATATCATTATAAACAAATAGTCCATTATTTAAAATTATTTCATTCTCTAAACTCTAATCCCTATAAAATTGGCCTTTATTAAGTCGGATCACTTCGTCAGCTGATTCCGCAACGTTTTGTGCATGTGTAACGATAATGACACATTTCCCCTCATTATGAGCCAAGTCCTTAAATATTTTTATGATTCCTTCTGCTGTCTCTTGATCTAAGTTTCCAGTTGGCTCATCAGCTAGAATTAATTCTACATCACAAGCTAAAGCTCTAGCTATCGCCACGCGTTGCTGCTGACCTCCGGATAGCTTTAATACATTACGATTTGCTTCATCACTCGTTAACCCTACTTTATTTAAAAAGTCCATCGCTGTTTTTTTCTTATCTATGTCTTTAGACCCTGAAATTTCCATACCTGTAATGACATTTTGTAATGCAGTTAAATATGGTATGAGATTATAGGATTGAAATACGATAGCTCTGTTAGCCCGTCTATACTTTGTATATCCAATGTCACGAATACTTTTATCATTATATAAGACACTACCTGTTTTAGGTTTATCAAGCCCTCCTGCTAAGGCAATTGCTGTTGTTTTCCCAGATCCAGAAGGACCTAACATCGCATATAGTTTACCTTTTTCAAAGTAACAGTTTGCGTCCTTTAATATGTGAATGATCTCTTCTCCATCTTTATAAAAATAAGATACGTTATTGAATTCCAATATAGTGTTCATCTTTATCCTCCTAATCATTTTTAATGATTATGTCTCTAGGATTTAGTCTAAGTACAAAAAATGCTGGTATTGTAGTGGAAATGATGGAGAGTAATACTCCAATTCCGCCTAATAATAAAAGAACACTTCCTGATATACTTATATCGATATCACTAATGATTTCGATATGTTCAGCTCCACCTATTCCTAGTGTTCTTAAAAAGTCTTCCTCTGTTCCTACTGGTTCTCTTACTAAGCTAACTTCTTGTTCAAGTAAATGCGTTCCAACATATTCGCCTATTAAGCTTCCTGAAATACTTGATAAAGCAAAAGCTATAGCTACAAGGAATGCCACTTCAACCCAAAGCTGCCCCAAAATTTTCCTTTTACTTTCTCCTAATGAAATGAGAACGCCAATTTCATGAATACGTCCCTTCACAAATAGCATCATCAATAATATTAATATGACGAAACTTGATAGTAGTACAATATTCACCATAGTATTAGATAAATCACTCACCATTTCGAGTGGTCCCGCCATTTCTTCGTAGTAATCTGTACTCGTCATAAGAGAGAAATGATCGAAGTCCAATGAGCTTGTTTGTTTCGCCTTCTCGATGAACGGTGCCATATTCGAAACGCTGTCAAAATAAAACACTGCCTCCACCATTAAGCTATCATTCGTAAGTGGTTCTGTGAATGGTGTATATACTTGATTCCACGGCAATCGATGCTGAACATAGGTAACCGAGCTATCCAATACTACCGAGGTTTCATAAATACCGACGACTTCTAAAGATAAATCATCTAAAAATTTATTTGCTAATTCTATTGAATCTCCTATATTGATGTCATTTTCGTTTGCGATCGTGTTTTCTATCAACGCCAGATTCTTTCCTATATCATCCTCTGATAAGTGTCTACCTTCCAACAGCACATTTGTTCCATTATAAAATTCAGGCGATAATTGTGTCTTATTTACGAATTGCACTCCAATATTTTCTGCTCGTTGATAATCATACTGGTCTAGGTCAGATTCTGTTTCCACTGGTTCAAAATTACTGGCGACATATTCTATCGTATCGAAAAAGTGATATTCTGTAACGTAATCTATGCTTCCTAATAATTCTATTTCTTCCATAGGAATGAGCTCATATGGTATTGCATCGTTCATCCCTGCAGATTGAACGGCTTTTACATAATCATATTTTAATGTCACGTTTGTCCCCAATTTTTCTTTCGCCCATTCACTAGATTGTTTCGTCGCTGCTTGTATAGAAAGTCCTGCGAGAATGAGATTTCCAAGAACAAATAAAGTGATTAAAAGTATGAGACTTCTTCTTTTATTTCCCCACAAGCTCCAAATAGCCCTCATAAAAAAGTTCATCACTTCTCCCCCTATCAATCATGTTTTATTAGTATTGATCTTGGTTCATATCTTAATAGCATGAATGCTGGAATAATAATCGCGATGCAAATAATAAATAGACTTGAGAATGCATACGTAATAATGATAGGTAGTGATAATTGAACATTCAGTTCATCGTGCCTCTCAATCGATTCCGTTATTAACATGTTTTGCTCCATTAATGGTACTTCCTCTTCTACTGTTAACTCCCGATCAAGCAAATAGTTGGCTATTGATTGGGATATTGCTTGACCTGAAACAACCGACAAGCTAAATGCGATAATAGCAATAATTATTACTTCAGAGAGGATTTGACCGATGATCTTCAATCGACTTTCACCTAACGAAAATAAAATGCCAATCTCCTTTGTTCTCTCTTTTAAAGAAATCATGATAATCAAGCAAATGATCATTGCTCCCGCACCAGTAACAATATACAACATAATAGTCGAGAAGGAGGCAACATTCCCTATAGCACCTGTTATGTAAGAAAAAAGATCATCACTGGCATACATATGAAAAAGACCAAAATCTACTGGACTCTCAGCTCTAGCATCTTCAATAAATTGGTCAATATATTTGCCACTTTTTAAATAGAAAACGACCTCCCACACTAGTCCTTCTGTTAATCTATCATCAAAATAACGAGCCTCTGTATAAGGGATATAGATTTTATTATAAGGGCTTGACATATCCAATGAAAAAAAAGGATGATTCGGGTCCGGCCTTTGTTTCGTTTCATAAATTCCAACAATCTCAAATGGATGACTCGTATTTTCATGAAGTGGCTTTAATGATAGTGTATCTCCTACTTCTAGATCATTATGTATAGCAAGGTTTTTTTCTATAACCACTACATTATTTTTCTCATCTTCATCTGTAATATGGCGCCCATCTATTAATGTTTCCAGCTCCCTCTCAAACCCTTGTGCATATTCAGAAAATAATAGAGCTTCTATGTATATATTAGGTTGTTCAAAATGTTCCTCTATACTATCCCCATCATTTTCCGTACTTTCTGTATGACTTACGGGGGAGAAACCTTCTGCAATACTTGGTACGGCTGATTTATAGTTGTATGCAGTGACCAAGTCGTTTGTTTTTAATGATGTAGCCTCTTCCACATTAACCGGTGCTTCATTAACATCGGTGTTAGCTGCGTTGTTAAACTCTAGAATGACTTCATTCCCTATACTTTCTCTCGTATCCATATTTATTTGCTGAACACTAGATTGAATGGCTAAACTAGTTAAAACAAGATTATAAATAAAGAAAAGAATAAGGAACAATAACAAGTTTTTACCCTTTCTTACAATGACACTTTGTATTGCTCTACGAATAAAGTTCATGTTAATCGCTCCTTAAATTACAATTTACTCATAGCTATTTCATCCTCTTCGTACCACTTTGCTTGTTTTTAAAACATTTTATGATACTCTCCATTCACTGCAATAAGTTCCTCGTGTTTTCCTTCCTCTATTAATCTCCCCTCTTTTAATACTAGTATACGATCTGCTAGTTTACAGCTTCCGAGGCGATGGGTAATGAAAATGGCCGTTTTACCTTGAGATAGCCTCATAAAATCATTGAAAATTTCTGCCTCAGAAATAGGATCTAAAGAAGCTGTTGGCTCATCTAACACAATAATTTCCGCATTCCTCAAAAATGCTCTACTAATAGCAACCTTTTGCCATTGGCCCAGAGATATTTCTTGGCCACCAAAAAAATAAGGTCCTAATTCTGTATCATAGCCTTTGTCCAGTTGAGTAATAAATTTATGCGCACCTGATATCTGAGCAGCGCTTTTAATTCTTTCTACGTTATTAACTAATTCAGGTTTACCTACAGCTATATTATCTTTAGCCGTAAACTGGTATTGAACAAAGTCTTGAAATACTGCTGTCATGTATTTTCTTAGCTCTTCTTTATTTATATCTGCTAGGTCTAATTCGTTAATTAAAATTTCTCCTCTTAACGGTTTATACAAACCTAGTAGACATTTTGCCAACGTAGTTTTACCTGAGCCATTTTCACCTACAATAGCAATTTTTTCTCCAGGGTTAATACTAAATGATACATTGTCTAATACGTTTTTCTCATGTGATGGATAAGAAAATGATACACCATTTACCGAAATGGCATTGATAATATTAGGAAATGGTAGACTATTTTTTTCCTCGGAGTTCTCTGTTGGAAGAGACAGAAAAGAAAATAACGTACTAGTATAAAGAGCATCCTCATAAACATTAGCAACTTTATGTGCAATCTCATCCAACATAGTATGAACTTGTATTAGTGCTTGTGTTAATGCTACATAATGCCCGATCGTCACTCTCCCTAGTGCACCTAGCCAAATTAAAAATGCTGCAGCAAGAGTATTAACAACTATTCCACTAAGATCTACAAACGAGATATAAATTTCAGTTTTTTTATCTAAACTTAGTTTTTCTCTAGCATTCTTCCAGTATATATAACTCCAACGAGTAGTTAAAAAATCCTTCAATCCAAAAATTCTTATTTCCTTTGCAGCTTGCCTTGTACTTAATAAATCCAGTAAATACATAGATTTTCGTTCCGCTGGGGTTTGCTGGAGCATTTGTTGAAATCTCCATTTTCCAGTTTTAATATTTACAATTAATGAAGGAAAAATAATTGTTATGAGACTAAGAGCTAGTCCCCAATGAAAAGAAAATAAAATAACCAAAAATCCAGTTATAGTAACAGCGTTCTGAATAATTGAAAAACAGTTGTCAACAAATGACATTGCTCTCTCAGATTGACCACTGGCTCTCTCCAGTTGATTATAGTAATCAGCGTTTTCATATAGCACCAATGGAAGTCTAGAAGCTTTTTCTGCTACTAAACGGTCAAAATAATATTTGGTTTTATAATTTAATTTTGACATAAGATATCTATTAAAAGATTTTAGTAAGGTAGAAATAAAAAGAAACAAAAATTGTATTAGTAAAATTATAATTGCCCTTCTCATTTCTCCTACGCCAAATTGTGTTACTAAAGTTACTTGCTCAACTAATATTGTTGTTAAATATACTTGAATCAATGGCACTCCAATTTGTAACACTCTTAAGCAAATTGTTAATAGGAGTAGTGAGGGGGAAATTTTCATTAATATAGGTATCATTTTTAGTATATATTGAAATACTAATCTACTATTACTTTTTCCACTTAAAGTAGTATCACCCATCTTTATCTCCTTCTATAAGACTACCAAGGATATACAAAATTGTATATCCTTGGTTGATAAATATTAGCAATTACATTCTCTTCGAATAATTCTCTCATATCTTTCACCTGGACATCTTTCAGTTATAATGCGAATTTTAATTCCTCTTACTGGGTTACAGATATCCCGAGTGCAATAATTGCTACGTGTGCACATAATTCTCACCTCCTTTCAAAAATCTAACTTTTATACTGCTAAACCCTCATTTCCATCTGCCATTTTAATTAAGATATTCAAATCACCTTGTGCGTTATTAATAACACCCTTTGATAACACGTATCCCTCTGGTGATAAAAAATAGGCAAATGGAAACACATTCGTTTTAGTTTTAATCAGGTCATCGTTCGTTATTAAGTGAATAGGAACATCTATTTCAAAATCTTTTATTTTTTTATCAAGCTCATTTTTTTCACCTTCCGAAAAGAGAAAAACTGGTAATTCTGGATTCATTTTTGAAAACGATGTCAAATCTGGGTACACTTCATCACATACACTACATGTTGTTGAGCTAAAAATGACAATAGACCCCAAAACTCCTTTCTGGTTAATATTAATCGTTTTATTTTCTAAAGTTTGTATTTCTAATTTTGGGAATAAATCACCAACTGGTAAACCAGAATCTCTTCGTGGTAGAAACTCTTCTTCATTTACAAGATTTCTTTTTTCCGCCATTTTAAGATTTTGCACAGTCTTAAATAAAATGATCAAAGCTATCGAAACAACAATCAACAATGTCCATAATACGAAATGCGAGATTATAAATATATCTATCATAAGTATTCACCTTTCATGTTTTTATTAAATTTTTTTAATAAGAGTAAAAAGCTATATATAATAATAGTTGAGATAGTTATCATGACAGAAGTAATAATCTCAAGAGAAGAGTGACTCCAAATGGATATGTGATTATAGTTTATTAACAACCACACCGTAATAAAAAATAATATTAATATTTTTAGAACACTTCCTAAGCCTAACGATTCATCGGCTAATGTTCCAAAACAGTTACAATTGACTTTATCTACAATATGAAATGATTTCCACGTTGCAATCGAAAAGCAAATAATTAGTGTGAATATTCCGATAAATGATAACAAAAATATAGCTGGAAACAACAAAGATACTCCAACAACCACTTCTAATAACGATAACATTATTGCAATTACAGATGAAAATTTTTTTGAGAAACCTAACTCTTTGATTGTATCTATAAAATTACTTATAGAGATTAGCTTAGAAATACCTGAAATAATAAATATAACTATTAAGAATACTTGAAAAAAAACATAAATACTCACTACTAACGTGACCCTCCTTTGTAATTCTAGTTTGTAAAGTTAACAGTTAGTACAGTAGTATCATTTTTAGATTTGCTGATTCCACGTATTAATACTATTCATTCCATGTCACCGGAAATAAAGTTTATATTAAAAAGTTAACTCTAAATGTAATCGTTTACAATAGAGAACAAATAAAATATATCTTATTAACTAGTAAAAATATAATAAAATAGTTAAATATTACCATAATATTGAGAATTAGTAGATTTTAAAATTTATTTTTACTGTAATGTCTTCAGAAAATGCCCCTAACTCTAACCGATTATTCACACCTGTTGACTAGAATCTCAAATAAAAATGAGATGACTCCTGTAATCACCTCATTTCTGCTTGCTATGACTTTAATTGTCCTCGATGGCTGCTACATTTCACTATAATATGATACGACTAAAATTACTTCCCATTCACAAAAATCTTTTTTATGAGTATAAAAATATTAACATAAACAATCGTAGCACGTATTAAAAATCCAGAGATTGGTAGATCTTCTGCACCAGTCCAAAAATCCATTATTTCACTTTTCCAGTGTCCCTAAGCAATGTGCGTAGCCGTCACAATCGTTTAAAAGCCTGATAGGAGTGGGTTTATCCTATCAGGCGCGCGACGAGCGTAACCATTGCAATACAAATAAAAGGCACTGAAAAAGTTGTTTTGTACTTTTTCAGTGGCCTCAAAGAACGCCACTTTTTCAGAGCCCTTCAATAGTTACCTTATTCAGAGGTCCCTAAAATCACCTTTTGAGTACCCCCTCTCTTATCCTTACTAATCTTTATATACTCGTTTTAACGCTTCCTTCATTTCTGGTTTAATGTTTATTTTTGGTCTTGCATCCTTTGCCATTTTTTCCGCTTCTTCAATTGTTTTCGCCTTACCTAATGCTAAAAGTGTACCTACTGCAACGGAACCAGTGCGGTTACTTCCCCCTTGACAATGGACATAAACATTTTTTCCTTCATGGTACGATTTTACAATATTATCGACTGACTTTTTAATTGCCTCATCTTGATTTTCCGCATCATCGACAATTGGACAATGGACGCGATTATATTGAGAGTCACTATCTAGAGATTCGGCTCTTAAATCATAAACGACGTCCACCTTTTCGTTTTCTAGCATTTCTTCCACATCGTCAGCTCCACCAATGTAAATGCGCTCTTTAAGCAGTTCCTGATAGTTTTTATTTTTCATAATAATCTCCCTTCATTACCCATTTGTTGTGACTATGTACTCACATATGTCTAAATAAATATAATTCATTGTTCATTTTTAACTTCAGGTCACTCGCCTTCCATAGGCAACACTCAAGCCTACCTGGATCGCACCTTCCGCAATAATCAAGGTAACCTTTTAACTTAGTCTATTATAAGATGTATTTTCATTAGTATAAAATTTAATGCTTGATTGTGCATCATGCATTATTATTAAACGATATCATTTCTGCTTTAATATTTGTCGCACTCCTAAAAACAATCCAGATAGATCACCTTCATTGTTAAATAAAAAGCGAATGGGGGTTTCTGATTCATTCATGTTTATTGTAAACAAGTGCTCTCCAACAGGACGCATTTGATACGATTTTCCTTCGCTTTGAAAATAGAGTTGATGATCTTCTTTTACTACGGACATTTCTGCACCTTCACCAGACTCAAAGCTAGCAACATACTTTTTATAATCTTCACTGCTCAATTCATAATCGTCATAAGTAGAAAGGGGAGTCTCTGGGGCAAGCTCTTGTATAGCATTAAAAGCAGCAACCATTAACTTAAATGCCGGTACTCCTACTAAATTGGTTAATACAACACTTGCCAAGCCCTTTTCAGGGATGACACCAAAATTAGAAGATACACCTTTTAGACTTCCACCATGCTCAACGAGGGTACCACCATTGTAATTTGGGGTAATCATTAGACCGTAACCATAAAATTTGTTTTCTTGAAACTGTACATGTGGATGAATCATTGTTTTTACACTTTCTGCTTTTAAAATTTGTATATCACCAACCTGGCCACTATTACGGAAAATTTCCGTGTAGCGCATCATATCATCGAGAGTAGATCGAAGAAATCCTCCTGCGTACATTGCCTTTGAATCCCACCATGTGTCTGAAGCGTATACTTCTTTTTCTCCATCACTGTCAGTAGTTGCATAAATGGTCGTTGCTTTCGGTGATGATAACACTATATTAAGGTCGAATGTACTGTTCTTCATTCCTACTGGTTTTAAAATATTTTCGGTCACGTATTCGTCATAACGTTGCCCACTTACTTGCTCAATAATAGCACCCAATAATGCATAAGAATCATTGGAATAACTAAATTGTGTCCCGGGATCTCCTAGCAAGTCAATCTGTAATTCAGAAAGAAACTTAATCAATTGATCATTATTATCAATCGGATCATGCTGTAACAATCTGTCACGTTGTTTTTCTGAAACAGATGAATCTTCCTCCATCGTTCGTCTCATTGCATGATAAAGCGTTGGCAACGGTGGGAGTCCTGCTGTATGGGTAAGAAGATGATGAATCGTAATTTGTCTTGTATGCTTTTCATTACCGAGAATGAGGTTAGGTAGGTATGTAATGACTTTATCATCTACCGCCAGTTTTCCTGCCTCTTGTAATTGCATAATCGCTACTCCAGTAAATGACTTTGTTATAGAAGCAATACCAAAAATTGTGTCATTTGTTACTTCCTTACTTTTTTCTACGTTTCGGTGACCGAAGCCACGTTCATAAATCAATTCTCCATCTTTAGCGACACCAACTGCAGCTCCAGGTACTTTGTATTTACTAAAAATGCCATTCGCAAAATCTTCAAAACTTGAAATCCAGTTTAATTTCCCCATTAAGAACCTCACTTCTTTCTATATCATTTATTTCTATACTCTAAATATTCCACTTATTTACCTTAAATCCTCTATATTTTCTATTTCCTATTTTCTGGTCGCCACAGTGCCCTCCACTTGAGAAGTGGAGGGCACATAAGGAGGGAGACTCAACAGGTAAAAATCAACCTATTGAGTCTCCCCCTGAGTGTAGTTTATTAGCAAGACTCCCCAGAAAATAGGGAACCACGTGAATAGTCAAGATATCTTTTTCTGATATAGTCAGTAGGATCATTAAACATGTATTTAACTACATATTAGCTTCTATCTCTTTTACTTCCTTTTTAACATCTTCATTAGTTAATCCATTGTCTTTTCTCTTCTCAGCAAGATTAGCTAATTCAGTAAATATTTTGCTGTCTGTAGAAACTTTTACGTTGTAATTGTTAAAGTTATTGTCCAACAACTCTTGAGCTTGTTGACGACGATCCTTTAACCAAAGACGATCAAAATGTTTCACTTTAAATGCAGTATAAATATACTCGTCTACAACTATTGCTACAGACTCTGTAACACCTTCTATTGAATCAACAAGCCGAAGTACTTCGTCATGAGTTTGCTCATCCGTCACCCCTTGTTTAACGGCTGTACCTTTTAATGATTTTTTTTCCGGATCTTCAATAAGGAGGTTTAGTACATAATTTTTTAAGTCCATCATTCTAAATTTTTCAGGCTTTTTATCGGTACCTGCTATTATTAACGCTGCTAAAGTATCATTTTTATGGATACCGCCATGCTCGCCACCATCTGGGTGTGTCGGAATACCCTCTTCCCAAAATGAATAGCCTGGTTCGGCAGCTAATATTAACTTCGGTGTTTCATGACTTTTTAGTGATGTGTAAAGCTGGTTAAAAACATCAGGATAATTAATATAAGATATTTCGTTTTTTTCATGATTCATATTTATTGAAACTACGTCTGGGTCACCTATTATTGACCATGTCTGGTCATACCTATCGGACCATTCACCACCACGTTTAAAGGAAAGAACATTTCCATCATTAGACGAACTAACAGATACCCAATCGTCATTTTCATCATCTAACCATGCTGCCATAGCGATACGTTCATCCATAACTGCTTGCTCAGCTAGCTCACGTAATATTCCATTATTATGAATATCATATACATAGGTCATACGCTGATTTATTCCAAATGCAATCTCTCCTTGAGACATTTCTTCACCAAGTGGTACTGTTTCATAATTTCCGTATAGTTCAGGTAAATTGATTGTTAAACTTTCTTCATCTTCTAATAGTTTATCTTGACCATGATCACCTAGCACGATAAATATATTCTCTTCTAGGGCATCTTCCCAGCTATCGTATGCGTTTAATATCCCTTGCAAATACTTATCAACTTCCTCGAATCCAACTCGATAATGTGGACTGTGCTTATGAGCAGTTTTATCGAAGTCAGGGAAAAAAATGAGTGTGAAATCAGGCTGATCTCCTTGTTTTATAAGCTTTTTCATTATTTCCATAGAAAACTCATCGTTTAATCCGTAACGATGAAAAATATCATCTGTAAAATTTCCTTCATCTATGCTATTAGGGATGGATAATTTTCCGAATGCAAATGTTTCTGGTGCTCTTGTTTCGATCGTTTCTGGTAATCCTAGCACATCATCTGTAATAAAGGGGAGTTCCAACTCTCGTAAATGGTTCCCTCGATATACAATCGTATTGATTGCTCCAGAAGTTAAGTTTTCTTCATCTAACTCCTCAAAAATTGTTTTACTACTTGGATTTAAGTGGGTGTTATTTAAATGATACAGTGCATCATAAACACTTTCCGATAGACCTAACCGTAACAGTGTTGGAACAGATGTTCCATAATTGATAATCCTGTCTTCCGATTGACTGTACCAAGATAATCCAGGAATATGGTGCTCATCTGCCATTTCACCAGTCAGTAATGTGCTTTCAATCGTTACAGACATCGTTGGGAATGGTGCAACTAAATCGTTATAATATTGTCCCTCATTCATTAAAAACTCAAGTGCAGGAATATTATTTTTTTCTGCACTACTATTTATTAAAGATCCCATCATAGTATCAACGATGATCATCACTACTTTTTTATCTTGAAAATCACTTTTCGTTTCTTCCTCAAAACCTTGATAGTTAGGATTCACTTGGCATGAAGATAAAATGAGCAGGATGATAACCATTAATTTTTTCATACAGACCTCCTTAAAAGGACTTCATGTTTTTTAGCATTATCATTCGACAAAACATACATAGCCTATTAAGAAATTATCATGCCTAGTTTACACATATTTTATGAATTAAGATTGCGTAGCTTCCAATCTTACCTTCAGTATTTAATTTAACTGCTTTGGGGCAGATGACTCACACTCCAAGCCTTGCTATCTGCCCTAAAATTATTTACAATCAATGGTTCGCACTCACCGCTTCCGATCACACTTTACTGGGCTTACTATCACCAAAAAAAATACCTGCCACATTTCAAATGATTGGCAAGTATTTTTATCGATCGGTACTCTCTATTGTTCTGTCACTGCAAACACTTTTACTTCTGGTGCTTGTTTAAAGTAGTCTTTCGCCTTTTTTCCGAAGTTTTTAAAATGTTCTGTTTCATTATGAATATCTATCGCTTTTTGGTCGACCCACTCTTCTAACATGACAAATTGATTTGGTGCTTCTGTATCCTCATATAAACGGTAAGTAATGTTTCCTTCTTCCGCCTGAGATCCTGTTATTAATGGTTTCACTTCTTCTAGAAAAGCATCACGTTTTTCCTCTTTAACATGTATATGTGCATGTATAATGTGCATGTGTACACTCCCTTTCATAAAGTAATTTATGTTATGTACCAATATTATTTTTTTCGTGATTAATTAAATCATTCATATTTTCGGATTTAGTAAAATAAATTAAAAGAGGGACAAGTTTTCTGCCCCTTCTTTCATCATTAATCTAGCACCCTAATTTGTACTGTTTGTCTTCCAAATCTTAATGCATCAGAACGATTTGGCATAAAGATATCAATTTTATTACCTACAATCGCGCCACCGATGTCAGCAGCTAAGAAAGTCCCATAGCCTCTTACCTCTACTCTAGAACCAAGTGGTATAACGCTAGGGTCAACAGCAATAACCTTTGCATTAGGATTTGCCCTTAAGTCAATTCCAGTACTCGTGACCCCAGAGCAACCTACACAGTTAGCAGTATAAGCTGTAGCTTCAAATGTTCTCCAATTTGCATCATTAGAGGTAGTATTTGAACTTTCTTCATTACTTGAGTTAGACCTACTAACAGTATTATTTGCTGCTTCTCTTTCAGCTTGAGCACGGGCTTCTATTTCCTTTTGTCTTTCCTCTTCGAGACGCGCTTCTTCTTGACGACGTGCCTCTTCTTCTATGCGATCACGAATTTCTTGCTCCTGTGATGCAAGTTGTTGTTCATCTGTAACTAATTGAGCAATTAATTCCTCTTGTTCTCTTTCATTAGCTTTCATTTCGTCTCTCAGTTGTAATGTTTCCTCTTTTTGTTGTTCTATATCTTCGTGGATAAGCTCTAATTCTACCACTTGATTGACTAGTTGAAATAAAGTTTCCTCATACTCCTCTTGTACCTCGAAAAGCTCCTGCTGATTACTTTCAAGCTGGTCAATAAAATGATTATCTGCTTGTGCAATTTTTGTTATAGACAATAGACGATTAACAAAGTCACCGAAGCTCTCTGCTCCTAAAACTACCTCTAGATAAGAGATGTTTTGATTTCCGTGTCTTTGGTACGATCTCGCACGCTCTTTTAATAGATCAACGCGTTGATCTATATCATTTTGTAGAAGTTCGACATCTAAATCGAGTTCTTGAATCTCGGCTTCATTTTTTGCTATTTTTTCTTCAATCTCTTCTATCAATTTTTCATTTTCTTCTATTGTATTATTAAGATCTGTGAGCGTTTGATTTAATTGTTCTAGCTCTTGGGCTAATTGAACAAGCTCACTTTCAGCATAAGAAAGTTCTTCTTGAACTTCTTCACGCTCTTGCTGTATTCGATTCTGATCATTCTCAAGTGCCTCTGTAGCTTGTACAAAGCTAGGAGCAACGATGATCATCATCAACAGTACTACTATTTTTTTTAGCACACCGTCTTCCCCCTAAGAGTGATTAGTGTCTAATTTAGACTACGATTTACGAAAACTCGTCTTCAACAACAATATCAGACAAACATCACAAAAATGTAAAAGGAATATTGCAATCGTGTAACAAAATAGTTTTTTAACATTTTAGTGACAAATACATTTATAAGATAAGAGGCTGTCCCAAAAGCAAATAAAATTTCTGGCAATGACTCCACTCGCCGCGCACCAACTACAAGAAACCCACTTACAATGGGCTTTATAAGAGATTGCGGCCGCTCCGTACATTGTTTAGAGGATGACTCAAAAGGTGAAAATTCGACCTTTTGAGTCATCCTCCTTACGATACTAGTTATCATTTTTTCTAGGGACAACTATTAAATTGTTTTTTCACCTACATTAAAATTTCTAGCATGCTCTCTTTTTATTTTGTTCATATATAAAACGCACTCTCTCCTTATCATCGTAATTTAATACACATCTTTAGAAAAATACCGTTTAAGAGATTCGGCACATAATTGAAAGCTCACCATTGTAATCGTTATTGCTAGTGCGGGCATTAATGGGATCCAAAAGCTATTGCGTAAATGATCCCGTGAATCAGCTAGCATTGAAGCCCACGTTCCAAATTGATTTTGAATAACAATTGGACCTCCATCAGTTGTAAACCATTGTTGAGATATAAACATTGACAAAAAGCCAATTTGTCCTAGCAAGAGCATCACCTTTGAAAGCTCTAGCATAAATAAAACGGCTATCGTTGGGCCTATGTGTCGTAAATCATATTTTCTAAGTTTATATAATACGCTTGACCCCGTCATCGTACTAGCTTCATAAAAAGCCTCGCGGTGAAAACTATTTACTTCATTACTAATTACAAAAGCTAGTCTTCCTACTTCCATGATGACGATAAATAAAACTACTAAAATCGTTCTCCATGATGCAGCCTCTATAATAGGTAAGTTTATGAATAAAATAACTAGAAACAATACTGGCAATGCCGATAAATAGTGATGGCATTTTTCTAGAGTGGAATAATAGAATCCTTTTTTCTTTTTAGCAAGATAACCTAAAGGTAAAGCAAAGCAAAAGCGTAAAAAAGTAATTAGAACTACAAGGAATATCGTATTTTTTCCATATAAGACTAGCTGTTGAAAAATATCTTGTCCTAATTCATCTGTACCAAGCCAATAGTTTGAGGAAGGTGAAAATGGTGGAAAAATGCGAGATCCATTTTGGTCGTAATCGAATACTACTTCTTCAATCACCCCACTCATAAAAAACGGTAATATGAAGCAAAAAGTAAACACTATACTTATTAAAACTGCAGTAGTGACATATAGCTTCTTCATTATATTCCCCTCCTGTCTAAATAGCTCGTAATGAGGGACTGTAAACAATGTACAATATAGCTCACTAGTATAAAGCACCCTAGGAGAGAAATGATTAACTCTGGTTCAAACATATGGTCCGATACCATCGACCGATAACTCCCCCGTATATCTGCATTATGAAATCCCATTGCTAAATACAGTCTATATGCAGCGCCTCGCATATAAAATAAATACTCAAACAATAGAAGGTTACCCATAATCATGATCATAATAGAATGAATATGTTGAGACACCTTATTCGCGATATTCATCCCTTGGTGCTTAAGTAAAATGATTATAGGAGAAACCCCCTTACTTCTTGCTGTATCCACATATTTCTTTTTCGCCTCACTGTCTAGTGACGTCACAACGATCATTGCTAAATAGGCACTTGGATATAAGGCTACAATGAAGACAGCTAATGGAATACTGTACCAATGATCAAAACTATAGACAGAGAATGTAGGTAATCCCCACTGAAATAAATGAAATAACCCTACTTGTATAACGATGTAAATAAAGAAATCTGGTAATGATTGAATCCCCCAAACGATGGGATACGCTATGTATTTAGTGCGCTTGTTTTGTGTGAAATAAAGAATTACGCCGAGTAATACACCGATAATAAGCGCCAGTAAAAAAGCACCTAACATAATCGGAAGACTCCTCTGAAAAAAATAGATGGAAACGTCATGAACGACAGATGTGCCATATAAAGTTGTTCCTAAATCTCCGTGTAACACCCCAGAAAAGAAAGTCTTTATATTATCAAAGTATATGGTCCAATCCATATAATAACTTCTTTCTATGTGGTACTCAAACACATCAAAATACACCCCACGTGGTAGAAGTGCTAGAAGGATGATCGAAATAAATAATAATAAATAGATTAAAAGAATAAAGAATTGTTTAGTTAGTATTTTCATTATTTATTACCTCGCTATTTTTTTGAATATTCATAAATATTTTAACACATTATTTGTTTAGAAAGTCGAAATATTATGGTCCTTTATGAATTGTTTATTAGTTAAGGTGTTCACATTTACACAGAGAGACAGGTATAGTGCCCTTCCATCTGCTCATGAAAGACATATATTATAGAGACTTTAAAAATTCGAGGTGTAAAAATGAGAACTAAACACTCAAAAATAGCCATCGGTGTTCTTGTATCTAATAGAAATATACAAAGATTGTACAACCAACAACCAAATGAAAAACTTGCTTCTCTTACTGAAGCAAGCCAAGATAAGCAAATAGAACTCTATTTTTTTTCTACGGAAGAAATAGACTTAAAGAAAAAAGTAATAACAGCCTTACATTTTGACAAAACAATAAAGAAGTATAAAGAGAAAATAATTTCTTATCCAACTATTATTTATAACCGCGGTGGAGGAACGACAAAAGAAACAAACAAACATTTTTTCGAACAATTAAAACAAAAAAAATGTCTGTATTTAAATTACCCTAATGGTTTTGATAAATGGGAAAATCATAAGCATTTGCAAAAGTGTGAGAAAGTAAAAAAGCATTTACCAGCTACAAGGTTATTACGATCGGAAAAAACATTAAAAAGAATGTTTAAGAAAACAAAAACAGTATATGTAAAAGCGACTAGAAGTGGTCAAGGTAAGCACGTTATTCGAGTAACTAAACTAAGAAATGGCTTATTTGAATACAGTTACTTTTATCGTCAAATGTATACAAATAAAGTGAGGGGACTCACTCATTTATATAAAGTATTAAAGGAATTTTTTGCAAAAAAGATCGTTATTGTACAAGAGGCAATCCCTTTATATAAAATCGGTCAATCAATCATTGATTTGAGGGTAGAGGTTCAACGAAGCTACACAGGGAAGATAGAGTTAATTGCCATTCCTGTACGGAAATCACTCATTCACTCTCCCATCACAACACATGCTGAAAGTTATCCTTTCGAGCAATTTATGACAGATTTTCTTCATTACTCTGATAAACAAATTGTTCAACTTAAATATAGAATAGAGCAGCTCGTGAAAAATATATATGTATGTCTAGAAGATAAGTATGGCCCCATTGGTGAGTTGGGGATTGATTTGGCATTAGATAAAACGGGAAAACTTTGGTATATCGAGTCAAATTCTCAGTCTGCGAAAGTTTCATTTATGAATGCGTATGACAAGCATACGATTGATCAATCATATTCAAATCTTCTAGGCTATGCTAAATATTTATACCATCACCAAAACGTTGCTCATAAATAGATTTGAGAGGATTCCCTTTATATTGCATATATACTACTTTTTAGTAAAAAATATATGCAAATATAGTAAAGGTAGGTACGGTACATTCATGGCGATGACGAAAAACTATACTACTCGTAATATTTGGTCAGGCGTTCTGTTTGGACTAGGATTAATCGCTTTCTTTGATGAAGTCGTCTTTCACCAGTTATTACGTTGGCATCATTTCTATGATCAAAGCACAACTGACTTAGGCTTAATTTCAGATGGTCTTTTTCATGCATTTAGTTGGTTTGCTACTATTGGCGGTTTATTTCTATTTGCTGACTTGCGGAGAAGAAATGCATTTCAAATGTTGAAATGGTGGAGCGGCGTTTTTATAGGAGCAGGTTTTTTTCAATTATACGATGGTATAATCCAACATAAGCTTATGCGTATTCACCAAATCCGCTACGTTGAAAATGTCATTGTATATGACCTCACCTGGAACATTGTAGCTGTTGCAATGATCATAATTGGATTGATACTTTATACCAAATCTAGAAGAAAAGATAATCTATCAAAGGGTGCTACAAGTGGACATTAGTCAACATACTATTCATCACCATCATATAGTTGGGGTAATGTCACAGTTCCTACTTGCTTCTCCCTTTATCGTTTCACTCGTTATTTACGTAATGTGTGTTCTTTCATCAAATCGTCATTACAGCAAGTGGCCTATAAAGCGTACGTTATTCTTTTTTCTAGGGGTCACCTTTGCTGTAATATCTCTGTGGGGGCCATTAGCAGAAAAAGCGCATCATGATTTTAAGTATCATATGATTGGGCACTTATTTTTAGGGATGCTATCTCCATTACTCATTGTACTTAGTTCACCGATGGTACTCTTTCTACGTTCAATAAATAGGTCAATTTCACTATCTCTAATAAAGGTCATTCATGGTAATGTAGTGAGAGTTTATTTTGATCCGACAGTCGCAACTATTTTAAACTTAGGTGGGTTATGGATATTGTATAAGACTAATCTCTATGTAGCGATGCATCAAAACACCCTTATATATATGCTCGTTCATTTACACGTTTTTATAGCCGGCTATTTATTTACTGCTGCAATGATTGATAAAAGCGTAATGATTAGCAAAGTAAGCTTTTTATATCGTTCGGTCGTGTTAGTCATTGCTTTAGCTGCTCACGGCATCTTATCTAAAGTGATATACTCTTCACCACCACATGGTGTATTACAAGCACAAGCAGAAGCTGGTGCTCAAATCATGTATTACGGTGGAGATATAATAGATGCTACTATTATATTCATCCTTTTTTTACAATGGTTCAAATGGTCAAAGCCTCGAATAAAGCACATATGATATCAATAATATTTTTGTAATTGGTGGCGGTTATGATGGATTTTGTAGGAGTCGAGTGGATTTGGAAGTCTGCACTCATTGTGATTGGCGGTATTATTTTACTAAGACTAGCTGGAAGAAAGTCTATTTCACAAATGACATTGGCTCAAACCGTAATTATGATTGGAATTGGTTCCCTTCTTATACAACCATTAGCAGGGGAAAACATTTGGTCGACACTATATGTTGGTTTCTTACTAGTGCTCACATTAATCATCGTCGAATATGGACAATTGAAGTTTGATTTCATAGAGCAGCTCGTTACTGGAAATTCAAAAGTGTTAATAAAGGATGGGCATTTAAAGCTTCACAATTTAAGAAGTGTCCGACTTACGGTTGATCAGCTTGAAACACAATTGAGACTTAATAATATAATGAAAATTAAAGATGTAAAATGGGCAACAATTGAACCAAATGGACAAATCGCATATGTTCTAAAAGATGACATTAGCCCTGCAACAAAACAGGATGTGAATAAGATTGCAAAGGAACTTACTCAGCTAAAAGAACTATTAAAACAGCCTTCTCCTTCCGATGCTGAGCAACTAAAGGGATATAATGAATCACAAGAGAATTTAACACTTGAAAAATTATCAAAGGAGATCACCGATTTAAAAGCTCAATTAGGGAAAAGTGCAAACGTTGAAGATCAAAATATATTCGAAGAGGTTGATTCAGAGTCTCATAATGTGACGCCGCCTAAACATTTACAGTAAGCATATAATGTCTGTTTCTTACTTACGAGTGAGAAAAAGAAAACACTTAAAGCAATGCTATTGGGTGTTTCATCGGACTTCCTATTCTAGTATAAGTGGTTGACTCAATCGGTAAATTTTAACCTTTTGAGTCAACCATTTTTACTTATCATTTAATATTTTTTCAATTACTATTAATGATGCTAACGCATCTTCTCCAGTAATTAACGGTACTTTATCATTTATTATACAATCAACAAACGCATCGATAACACCTGAATTTGTTTGATTATCATTCGTTTGCATCGGCTCAAGCTCATGTTTAACTACTGATCCATCCTTCATTTCAATTATTAAAGGGTATTGATCATGATGATATATTTTCATCATTCCTTTTTCAAAATAAATCGTTGTCGAATTATCTTCTGAACCGTAATAAGTCCATGAAAAGGATGCAGTTCCTAATCTCCCTCGCTTCGTCTTCATCGCACACACGACATTATCACATACTTCAATGGGGGTGCCACTTTCATCTACTTTATCTAACGCGCCCGTAAAACTATGCACAATATCAATTTCGTCATCTAATAAGTAATGAATTAAATCTATTTTATGAATCCCTAAGTCTCCCGCTACACCAGAATGAGATCGTTCTTTCTTAAAAAACCAAGTAGCATTCGTACCATCAACACTCCATTTTTCTGGACCTTGGTGCCCAAAAGTCGTTTTGAATGTTAATGCTTTTCCTAACTCCTTATTTTCAATGATACTTTTCGCTCTCTGATGCACTTTCGTTAACCGTTGATTATGATCAATCATTAACTTTTTCCCTGACTTTTTCTGGGCTTCTAGTATAACCCTTGCTTTCTCAACACTTGTTGCCATTGGTTTTTCACAAAGTACATGCTTTCCATGTAATAATGCTTTTGTAGAATTAATATGATGCGATTCATTTGATGAACAATCACTGATAGCTACTATATTCGGATTATTAAACAACTCTTCCACTTTGTCTACAACTCTACCGTTAAACTGTTGTGCTAGTGCAGTCGCTCGTGAAGTATTATTATCATAAAAAAAGATGTCATTTACGTAAGGATTTGCTCTGTATTCTGGTGCATGGCGAAATCTAGTAATTGATCCACAACCAATAATGCCAACATTTATTTGTTTCACGTCACGCCCTCCTTATACCCTTCTTTGAAAAATGACAGCTACAATGATAATCAATCCTTTGACAAGCCCTTGTAAATGTGGAGATATATTCATTAAATTCATCATATTGTTTAAAACACCTAGTAATAAAACGCCAAATAATGTACCAATTACCTTTCCTTTCCCACCTGTCATTCTCGTACCCCCGATGATTACGGCTGCAATGGCATCAAGTTCATATAAATTACCTGAGCTTGATGAAGAGATTGAATTAAGACGGGATGTTTCTATCAATGCAGCTACACTAACTAACAATCCGCAAAGCGTATACACCAAAATCTTTATTCTATCAACGCGAATACCTGATAATAGCGCCGCCTTTTCATTACTACCTAAAGCATAAACGTAGCGGCCAAATCTTGTTTTCTGCATGATCATATACACTACGAGAGTAATGAAAAGAAAAAAGATAATGGGTAAAGAAATCATGCCAATCTTTGTATTAGCTATTTTTGTAAAGCCATCTACTTGACTCGCTATACTTCCACCGTTAGCACTATACAAAGCAATTGACCTAGCTCCTGCCATCATACCAAGGGTGGCAATAAATGCAGCTATTCTAGCCTTCGAGACTAATAGTCCATTTAAAAAGCCTGCTAATGAGCCTACAGCTAAAGCAACCAAAATAGCAATTAAAATACTTTCAGATGCATTTAAAGTTATCACTGTAAATACACCAACCATTGCAAGTACCGATCCTACAGAAAGGTCGATACCACCTGATAGCATAACAAGAGTCATTCCTAAAGCGATAATACCAATAACGGACACTTGCATTAAAATATTCAGTTGATTTTGTATGAGTAAAAATCTGTCGTTCATAATCGCTGCCAAAATATAGATGACAACAAAGGCAATGACAACACTATAATCATTCCATATCCAATTCAATCTAGAAAATCGTTCATTATTGTTTATTTGGATGTTAGCCATTTATTCCGCCTCCCTTTTTGCCCCTGTTGCAAATTCCATCACAATTTCCTCTGTCAATTCATCACGAAGAAACCTCCCTGTGATTTCTCCTTGGAACATCACGTTAACCCTGTCACAGATTCTTAGTATTTCCGGCGCCTCAGAAGACAAAATAATGATTGCTTTTCCTTGTTCTGCCAAGCCTATAATATGTTCATAGATTTCGTTTTTAGCTCCAACGTCTATTCCTTGTGTTGGATTATCAAAAATGATAATTTCTCCTCCAACCTCAAGCCACTTTGCAATGACTACTTTTTGTTGGTTCCCTCCGCTCAAGGAATCTATCGTTACGTTTGGATTATGAACTTTAATATTTAACTTTTCTTTGTAATATTGGAACTTCTCTTTTTCTCTACTGAATTGTATAAATCCAGCCTTCTCAAAGTTTCCTATAGAAGATAAACTCATATTTTCTATGACACTTAAATCCTTAACAATTGCATTTTCCTTTCTATTTTTTGGCACAAGTCCAATCCCTACTTGTAGTGCCTTTTTAGGGTGTTTAATTGTTACCTGTTTACCATGTACTTTGATTACTCCTGTATATTTTTTTCTAAAGCCGAATATACTTTCAAATAATTCCGTTCTTCCGTCTCCTGCTAACCCTGTAAATCCTACTATCTCCCCTTTTTTTACTGAGAAACTAATGTTTTCAAATTGGCCCTTACTTGATAAATTATTGACAGTTAATACTTCCTCTGCGCTATTTACATCATGGTAATAAGCATCTGTTGATACTGCTTTTCCAACCATTAGCTTTGTGATAGCTTCCAGTGTCGTATCCTTTATCTCCCCACTGCCCACAAGGTGCCCGTCACGCAATACTGTGTATCTATCACATATCGCCTGAATTTCCTTTAATTTGTGAGAAATATATATGATCGCTACTCCCGATTTTTTTAATTGCTTCATCATCTCAAAAAGCTTATTAACCTCATTATCTGTTAGAGAAGTTGTTGGCTCATCCATAATTATAATTTTTGCATCACTAAGTAATGCTTTCGCTATTTCAATTAACTGTTTATAGGAGGTTTCTAAATCTCTAACATAAGATTTAGGATTAATGCTTACCCCTAGTTTACTTAATACAGCTGTCGTTTCCTCACACATTCTCTTTATATCTAGTAATCCCCAATTATTTTTTATTTCTTTTCCAAGAAACATGTTTTCATAAACAGTTAAATCTGAAACGACATTTAATTCTTGGTGGATAAAGCTAACTCCAAGTTCTTGTGATTTTCGCGGATTATCCATTGTTACACTGCGATTATTTACCTTAATTTCGCCTTCATCTAACTGGTGTACTCCGCCAAGAATATTCATCAGTGTTGACTTTCCAGCTCCATTCTCTCCTAATAATGCATGAATTTCACCTTTATGAAGCATAAAATCAACGTCATGCAACACTTTATTTTGATTAAACGACTTTGAAATACCAGTCATTTCTAATACAGAGCTCTCTTCTACCATTACGAAAGAATCCTCCTTTAGGATTATAAGCGCATAAGATAAATGGGAAATACGATAAATGCGTAGCACCTATCGTATTTCTTATTTTTATCGGCTAAAGCTTTTAGAATGCAGCTTCTGGATCATAGTGATCATCTACGTTATCCTTTGTAACTGGTGTAGCTGGCACGACTACTTCCGCGCTATCTGGATCTTCTCCGTTTGCTAAATCAGCACCAATAATGACACCTTCCTTCACCATTAAAGGAGAGTATAAGAATGTAGCTGTAATTAATCCATCATCCATAATTATTTCATATACATCTTTACTTCCAGCTACCCCTGTAATAAATTGAATATCGGTACGATTAGCTTCGTTAATTGCTTGAAGAACACCTAATGCCATACCGTCATCTTGTGTGTAAACTGCATCTATTTCAGGTTGTGACGTTAATATGTTTTCCATTACTTGTAAGGACGTTTCTGTTGAAAACTCTCCTGATTGAGAAGCAACAATTTCAATGTCTGATCCTTCTATAGCTTCGCGAAAACCATCACTTCGTTGCTGTGTTACAGAGTTAGATGGTCCGGCAATTTCAACAACCTTTCCATTGCCCCCAAGCTGTTCCATAAAGTACTCTCCAGCGTTGACACCTGCACCGTAATTATCGCCTTTAACGACTACAGTTGCTGCATCATTTGTTAATTCGCGGTCAACAATAACAAGTGGTATGCCGGCCTCTTCTACTTGTAATGCAATTGGAGACAATGCATCTGATTCGATTGGTAGCATGACGATTGCATCTACTCCTTGGGCTATTAAGTCCTCAACGTTGTTCACTTGTGCAGAAGGGTTATCAGCAGTAGTAAAAATATAATCGTCAATAGTTCCATCTTCCACAAGAGCTTTTGCCTGATCCTCTGCATTTTGAATAAGTGCTCCCATCCAACCATGTGTAGCTGAAGGCATTGCTAAACCTAAGACTGTTTCTCCATCACCTGAAGTATCCTCCGAACAACCAACAATCAACAGTATTGATGCGACTAACAAAAATAACACTTTCTTCATACTAAAAATCCCCCTTATAGTATTATAATTCACCAAAAGTAAACGCTTTCAAAATAAACGGAACTTTGGTGATATTACCCCATTGTCGACTCTCGGATGATTAATTCATGATCTAAAATAATACTTTCAACATCTTCCCCTTTAATTTTGTTGATGAGCATCTGTACTGCTACACAGCCCATTTGATACATCGGCTGCGATACCGTTGTTAAAGTGGGGTTAGTCATATTAGAGAAACTTATCTTGTCAAAGCCTACAACCGCTATGTGTTCTGGTACTTTTAACCCATTTTCGTTTATTTCCTTTAATGCTCCGATAGCTAACGTATCAGACACTGCAAATACAGCAGTGGGAGTTGTTTCTAATTGGAGTAATTTTCTCATCGCTCTAATTCCATTTTCGAACAATAACTCATCTGTATTGTAAATCCATTCTTTTCTTACTGGAATGTCAAACTCATTTAACGCCCTTTCATACCCTTGACGGCGCTGTCTTGCATACAGAAACTTTTCATCACAATTAATCAACGCGATACTCTTGTGCCCAAGCATTATTAAATGCTTCACGGCTCTATATGCAGCAAGTTCATTATTTATCGTGACATGCGGAATATGGCCTGCATCGTCATATTCACTACATTGAATAATCGGGTATTTTTTTGCTAAATCATTCAGTCTTTTCTTATTTACGGCTGGATCCATTGAAATAACACCATCCGCTAGTTTGTTTTTAATCATGTTCAAATAGATGTTTTCTCGGAGAGGGTTAGAATCAGTATCGCATAGGAGAATATGGTAGTTACTATTAAGAGCAGTATCTTCAATTCCGTTAATGATTTCCGTATAAAATGGGTTCGATATACTAGGTATTAATACGAGTAGGATTCTACTTTCAGAGTTTCGCAAGTTTCGCCCTAGCATACTAGGCTCATAATTAAGTTCTTTAATCGCCGCTTCCACCTTTACCCTTGTTTTAGGAGAGACAGAAGATTTTTTATTTAATACACGTGAAACAGTTGCAACAGATACACCTGCTTTATCAGCAACTTCTTGTATATTTGCCAAGATACATCCTTCTTTCAATGCAAGATTTAATATCGTAACGTATTATGTAATCGATTACAAAAATAAGTATAGAAAATTTTAAAAATTCTGTCAACTATAAATTTTAAATAAGTTATACCTCCTTTTTCCATCGATTTTAATTAAATATATATTTCAAACATATGTAACGGATTACATAGTATGTTATTTTTTATCACATTTTTTTATTATTTATGATACTTTCAGGGGTGGTTCGTGAAAACCTATTATGTAAAACTTTCTGATTTTATCACTCGAAGCGGTTGAGTTAAAACGTTGATATTTACCTTTTAAGTCAATCTGTAAGGAATGGAATTAAGGCATAGCCAATTAAAAGCCCACTTTAAGTCGACCTTAAAAGTGGGCTTTCGGTAATTGGAGCCATTGTAACAACTATATATAGCTTGTGATACAACCTCGAGGCAGTACCAATAATTATTGATTAGATTTTATGGATAACGTAATACTCCTTCATCCGATTTCTGCTCTTTCTTCATATAGTTTGCCATTTCCTCTTTATTTAGCTTAAGCGCACGATCAAAATTTTCACTTTTTATTTTTTTTGCTTCTTCCTCCATTAATTCATTTTTTTTCATTAGTTCAATATAAAAGACTTGTTGCTCCCTTTTTAATTGAGTCCAAATACCAGCACTATCCATTGCTTTCTTCCAGTTCTTTAAAACATCCATGTTACGAACCAATTCGTGGACTACGTGTAGCTGTACTGTTGCAAGAGTTGCTGCAGTATTTATTGCTAATTCGAGATCGTCTTCTTTTAGGGAAGAACTCTCATCCTTTATTTTTCTCATATTAGCCCAGAAATCTTCATAGGCCTTTTTATATGTTAACTGGTAACCTAATAGTTTCTTAATAAATGAGTACCCTTCTCCCCATTTTTTGTTCTGATGTTCATCCATTTTAGCAATTGGTACTCTAAAGAAATCTAAGTTCACCTGTGCTCTCATTTTTCCTTCATCTCTTATTTTTTCATATAGTCGATAAAACAAAAATAATTGACGATGCGCTTTTTTAGCATCCGAGACAACTTCCTCTTCATCAGAAAATACAGCTGTCCCTACTGGTCGATGCATTTTAATATAGTCAACTAAATAGTAATTACGGCCAGACACCTCAAAGGGATAAGGATATACAGATACTTTTTCTAACCAATACCTATATTTTTTTGCTTTCCTCTTAACACTAAACGAACGATTAAACATATAAAACAGCCTCCTCAGAACGATCTCTCCTCATTTTATCATAGCTAGATGGTTGATCATTATCTTGTACATGAAAACTAGTTTTTTTATTTTATTCTAGCAAGTAAATAACTACCTTGAACATAAAAAACTTCAGGCTTGAAGAGGGAGTCTTCTGTCGGATATGATAAAAAACGCAAACCATGATCATCATGATTTACGTTTCTTTATTTTTTTGGCTCTGTTAAAGGCTAATGTTGATTATCACGAAAAAGTCGTTTATGGTAAACTTCTTGTTTATTTTATAGAAGTTACTGATTTTCTTACGAGCAATTTTTCTTCTGCTATTTCCTTTTTTTCGCGTACTGGACTTATAATCCAGTACAAGCCCCCGACAAACAGTGTTCCGCCTACTATATTTCCTAACGTAACTGGAATCAAATTTGCAAAATAGCCAGTTAAAGTAATGGTATCAGGACTAGGATGAATGAGGGCTAATCCTAAAATCGCCATATTGGCTATACTATGCTCATATCCTGATATAATAAAAGTAAGTAAAATCCATGTAATCATTAATATCTTTGCTGCATCATTTTTTGTCCTTAGTGTACACCAAATCGCGAGACATACTAACCAGTTACATAATATTCCTCTAAAAAAAAGCTCCGATGTACTCAATCCCATCTTATTTGCTGCCACTTGCATCAAAAAGTGATCCCCAGAAATGTTTGAAAATATTCCTGAAAATAAAATTAGGACACAGAAAAGTGATGCTCCTATGAAGTTTCCGATATAGCACCAAAACCAATTTTTAGCAGCATCTCCCCAACTTGTAGCACCTGATAAACTACTCATCGTAAAAAATAGATTGTTCCCAGTAAACAATTCAGCACCTGCAAAAATGATGAGTACTAAAGCAATCCCAAAGGAGAGTCCAACTAATAGTGAAGCTAATGGAGAAGAAACATCGGCAAAGGATGCTCCTAATGAAAAGCTTAGTACAACAGCTAACCCTATATATGCCCCCGCTAAACTAGCTGAAACTAAATATTTTCCAAGACTGTTGTTCAAAAATTCAACTTTCGATTTGGCTGCATCACTTAATGTGTCAATTGTGTCTTTATACATTATGCTACCCCTTTCCTAACCAAATGCCTTGTACTATCTTTCATACTGTAGAAACGCAGTAAATCCCCCATAGTTACTACAATTAATACAAGACAATATCCATCATATATCAAACATTCATTCAGTTGTCTTTTTATGTTAGCTTTCCTCACAACATTTTAAATTTTCTAAATATTAAAACCCTAAATGTAGACGTTGACTTCCGTAATAGATTTTCTTTAATTCTATAGGGCCACTTCTTAGATTCGTTTACAAAAAAGTAATGCCATCAGTAAACTGTTATCTTGGAGCTCTTTATGTAGGAAAACTTTTAACTCTAACTGAAAAAATGCAGATGACATATGTCACCTGCATTTAATAATATAAATAATATACATAATGGAAAAAGAGAGGAGCTGTATACGTTAAACTGTCTATTTTATTAATATATCTATCTTGTTTAATCTCCGATAGCACTTCTTGGCTCATCACTAAGTTTCTCTTTACCACAGATACAACAGCTGTTCCAAAAAATCCACCTACACTAATTATAATACCAGCAAATATAGAATGAATGAAATCCATTGGTGTTAAATAACGTGCAAGGAAAATAGATAATAATGTAATTAGAATGATTCCCGTAGTCAAACCTTCCCATGTTAAGTTAGGATTAGCATGCGGTATTATTTTTCTTTTCCCTAGTTTCTTTGAAACTAAATATTGAATGACATCATTTCCTTGTGTTAAGACGACTAAATACAAAACAAGCCAACCACCATACTGTACCGCTAATTCATATTCAGTTTCGGTAATAACAATTAGCTTTGGGAATAAAGCGAGATGACTTATTCCAAAAACCATCAGCATCAATCCCCATTGCGTAGAGGCAACTGAATTGAGAAAGCCAATGCTTCCGCTTTTTACAATTCTAATAACAGGCAAAAACAAAAATACATATATTGGAATAAAAATAAGAAACATGCCATACCAGCCAATGTATATCCAATAAAAGTGTAATGGTATCGCCAAATATGCCCATTTATACACTCTACGATCTTGTTTTCGTGTTTTTATCATTGAAAAGTATTCTTTTAATGCTAAAAAACAAAGGAAGGCTAATGACACTAAAGAAACCGTCGGGCTAAAAATTAATGATATACTAAATATAATTGCCATACCCCACCATAAACGGGTTCTTACCACAAGCTCATCATAATCATTTTTCTTTTTAAAATAATTTATTAACAAAACTACTATACTTATTGCCATAAGTACGATAAAAATAATATATAAATATGTATAAATTTGACTCATTAGTTATACTCCCAACTATTTTAGTAGATTTAGACATTTTGATAAGGAGAAGTAGTCAATGGATAAAAAAGTATATATTTTATTAACCGATACCGGTACTGTTTTTACAAAAACGATAAAACAATATACAAAGGCACCTTACAATCACTCCTCAATAGCTTTTGATGAACATCTACTAGAGTTATATAGCTTTGGTAGAAAAAACCCTCGGAACCCTTTGTATGCTGGTTTTATTAAAGAAGATATTTTGAATGGCACATATAAATTATATCCTCAAACGACATGTTCTGTATACGAGATAATTGTAACTGATAGACAAATTGAAAAAATGAAGAGAATGATAGGGTTATTTGAGAGAAAAAAAGATCAAATGATTTATAACATTTTTGGGGTCATTGGAGTAGCATTGAGAGAGCCTTTAGAGCCGAGGGGGTCATACTTTTGTTCACAATTTGTGTCTGAGCTTTTGGAGCGTGCAGGAATAAAGCTGTGGAATAAAATACCAGCTCTCGTAACACCAGATGATTTTAGACGATCAGATAAAACAAAACTAGTTTATGAAGGATTATTGTTAGACTATCCTCCATTAAAGAAAGCAGCTAAATAGAACAGTGTTCGTGCTCTATTTGTCGCGAGAAACACTATAAAAAATATATTAGTAGGTAAATTCCGCACATTGCTTGAGGTTGACTCCATATATTTTAGTCAACCTCTACTATTTCTCTTACTTACGCCATTTGCCTAAACTTCTCTGCCAATTCTTTCTTTTCTTCATTAGAAAGCATTTTCTCAGCCATTGGAAACAAAATTTGCTCTTCCTTCATGAAATGATCCGTTAACGTTGTGTACACTATTTTGGCATGATTAAAAAGCTCAAATGCCTTCTCCTTCGTTACTAATTCGTGATCTTGCGTTATTTTTACGACTTTTGTAAAAAATTCCTTTAAATTTTTCTTTGCTGTATCATGCTCATACTCCATGACTGCTATCGGTCCGCCTTCTCTACCAATATGTTTCACCATCATTTCGAACAGTATATCCTCTTCCCTATCAGAATGGGGTTCTAGTTCTGCAACAAAAACTGTAAGCTTCTCATGCAGGAGCGTGATTGCTTCTCCCCAATTCGTTTTTGTATCTCCATTTTCAAAGGAAATGACCATTTTATTAAACTCATCCATTTTTTCTAGTAGCGACGGATGCTCATCAAACAACTGTTTTAAGGGTGCACAAAAATTAATATCTCTTGGATCTCCAAAGTTACTTGCACAAGGTGAATTTGCAAACATGTATATTGCCTCCTCATTTCTCAAATTTATTTCATTGTAACGAATTCATGTAATAATCGTTGTGATGCTAATCACTAACATTACATGAATGGAATGCTGTTAAATTGGTAAATGTATATGTGAGGTGAATATTATGGAAAATGAAGAGGATTTACAACAGTTTTTACAAGCATCTATTGACCATGAAGAAGAAATGATGCGTACATATTTAATTGAGGCGGAACGAATCCATAGAAATGATGATCTCAAGCTACGATTACGCGAATTCGCAGAAGGAAATGCGAAACGATCTCGTCAACTAATCGATGAAATGAACCGAATGAGAGACGCATAATTTGAAGGTGAAAAAGTGAAAAACTTGCTATTTTGCTGCATTAATATTCAATATACCTAATTATAGAAAAAGTTGATGAGACCGGAGCAAGCGAGGTAACTTTCTCTTCCGCTACGAGCATATGTTTTGGAGCGTTTTCGTGAGCATATAGAGAGATTCCAAAAGAGAAAAAGTGCTGATAGAACAGCGTCGAGACAACTCGATGCTTCATCAAAGAAACGTCGCTCGTTCCTGTGGAAAAATAAGTCACGGTGAGACACTGCAGAGCAAGGCTAAAAGTGGCTTGCCGACTCTCCATGGAAAGCGAGTTTGCGCAGGTCTCATCAACTTCTATATTCAAGTGACCTTATCTTTATTAGCCACCCCTTTCAATCTAAGGACTTTTTCAGTGCCCTTATAATCAGTGGTTTCTTTTTTTATAAAAATATTGTTAAGGGAGACTCAATAGGTAAAAAATCAACCTTTTAAGTCTCCCTCAAATTATTCAATATTCATTGCAACGGCTTTACTTTCTGCTGCCGCCTCTTGGATCTCAACAGCATACCAGCTCCTAGCATGCCCATTTCGCTCAATATAATTTTGCATGCCTCCTATTCCTCTATGATACGCAGTGAGCGCATGATCCCAATCGCCATATTGGCTATATAGAAAATCTAAATAAGTAACTGCTAATTCAATTGAATATAATGGGTCATATAGCATATCGTGATTGTACGGTAAGTTAGCCATATCTGCTATCCATGGACTTGTATTTTTCATAAACTGTGCTAATCCATGTGCCCTACCATATCGCGTTTGTGGTCCAATAGTTTCTGGATTAAACGTACCGCCAGTCTCGACCCGAAGGAGCTCGTATATAATAAGTGGATCAATATCCTTTTCTGATGCCGCAAGTGCTAAAAACTTTCCCCAATCTTTTTTAAAGAGGCCACCACTATCTTCATAAAAGTAGTCTGCAAATTCGTTTGCCATTTCCCAAGAAATATAATGAGCAACATCATCGTACTCACTTCCTTCTTCACTTTCAACGTATGCAATGATTCGTTCTAGTTGGAGTGCTTCTTCAAACTTCTCCTTCTCTGTATCACGCTTCCTATTTAAATCTTCTGTCAGCGACAGCAACGTTTCATTTTCTGTTTTCATTAGTCTATTTTCTGCTTCTGCCAAATCAATGCTATCTTTCATCTTCTTAAACTCAACACTAATAATAATGATGATGCTTACAATCATAAATAAAGATGAAAGAATAATCCCTATACTTTTCATCCTCATTTTTATTCCTCCTTTGCAACTACCTGCAAATTTTAAATAGAGTAGGCGCATGAAATTATTCATGCGCCTCTCACAGATCCGTACGTGCGGGTCATCGCATACGGCTCCTCCATGATTATCCCCGTTGGGGATGATGATCATTGTAAAGTTTTACAAGTGAGACAAGACCGATTTCTACGAACCATTCTTTAGGTAAAGCAGTATGTACTGGGGTAGACAAAGAGCTTCTCCATCTATTCATACGCAATCTAGGGAGATCTCCTTTCCATTTTCTTTTCCTCAGTTCCCTGTGCAATTTCCTAATATTTCTCCAACTTCTTAATTGAACTGATCTTAATCTTCTACGTATCCATCCATCAAATATAGTGAATATAGTCTTCCCATAAAAGTGACCAAAGTAGTTACCCCAACCTCTTAGGTATGGATTAAGTTTTTCTTTAATCAATGTCTCGATGTTTACGGTTTGGTTTCGCCTAGTGATCTCCTTAACCTTTTCTTTAAATTTCTTTAAAGCTTTAGGAGATGCAGAAACATAATAACCACCCTTGAATTCGTGACCCAAAAATAGAAATGGTTCTTCTAGGTTATTAACAACCTTAGTCTTTTCAGGGTGAACCGTTAAACCTAGTTCCTCGTTTAAGAAGCGAGTTACTGATTTAAGGACTCTTTCAGCCCCTTTTTGTGATTTACAACATATAACAAAGTCATCAGCGTACCTTGTGATTCGATGCCCCCGTTTTGTCATCAGTTCATCGAGTGGGTGTAAATAGATATTTGCAAGTAATGGACTAATAACCCCACCTTGAGGTGTTCCTTTTTCAGTAAGGTGGAAGCTTCCTCCATCCATAACCCCTGCTTGTAAAAAACTCTGAATCAACCGAATAACACTACCGTCTACTACTTCTTCCCTTACAGCTTGAATGAGTTTATCCTGTGGGATTGTATCAAAGTAGGCTTTTAGATCAGCGTCAATTACGTACACATACCCATCCATTAAATCCTTTCGGATTTTCTCTAATGCCATATGTGCACTTTTATTCGGTCTGAATCCGAAACTACAATCCAAAAATTTGTCTTCGAAAATTGGCTCTATAATGCGACGTACAGCCGCTTGAACAACACGGTCTCTCACAGTAGGAATTCCTAAAGGTCTTTTCGTCCCATCCGTTTTTGGAATAAATACACGCTTCACGGGTCTCGGTCTATAGGCCTTTTCTTTTAATTCACGTTGAAGAACTTGTACATTGTCCTCCACCCCGTGTTCAAAAGTACGGATAGAAACTCCATCTACTCCTGCAGACCCTCGATTTCGTTTTACCTCTTTGAATGCTTCCTCCATGTTGGACATAGCCCATACCTTATCCATTAAGCTATACCATTTTCTCTTTTGTGTAGACTTTACTCCATCACGAAAACTCTTCTGATTTAATCTCTCGCTCATGTTCGTATCCTTCCCTTGGCTCTCTCGGATGACTAGCACACGGCATTTTCCGAGTTTTACCTAAAGTACTCCGTCCCAAACGGTCTACTTACTATTCGACCCCAGTTCTTAGGCTCCACCTCACTGGCTTCTGCTTGGCACATGACGGCTTTCTAAATTGAATTGCTTTTCTTCCATGGACAGACGGGCTTCGCATCAAGTCCCTTCCTTTTGGGTAAGGGCTCGCCTTAGCAACGCCATGCTAAGTCACTCGCCATTACGACTTTTCCGACGAGCTTATTCACTAATATCCCCTGCTCTGACTTCTCACCACCCATAATCCCAACTCGCCCCTCACGGACTTGTTTGAGAGTTACCACTGCATAGCGGAGATGATGAGATCTCCTTGGGTCACGTCATCAAACTTTCCCTCGAACCCAGTCCTCATAACTTACAGAACCCTCTTGTGGCACTGGACTTCCCCATCTTTCGCAAGGTTATCCGATTCTGTCAGCCAACATGGTGGTTAGTCGTCTGTTCCGAGATTCGCCTTCAGGTCCTCCACACATTTCCTCGCGGACATGCACTACCTGTCAGCTATACACTTCCGCCACTTCGGCGTGTTAGGGACTTCCACCCATTAGTTCGATGCGCTGCCAAGCGCACAAAAGGTAATCGCTTAATCATAAGCAATTACCAGTTTCATAGAGGTTTATACTATTTTCTCAGATTTTTTATAGATCTACTATTTTTTCAATGATACATACCATAATTATTACTGCGTCTAGAGTGATATTTTCATACTCGTTCGTAAATGAAAAATTGCTTACGTTGTTTAAACATATTGATGATTCGTTGATAACTATATATAAAGCTGATCAATATAACAAACCAATAAGTAATAAACCTTAAGATAACAGCAAAAATAAGCGCCTCTTCTATTCCAATATGAAATTCTTGCAACAGTACAATGACTGCCCCTTCAAACGTCCCTATCCCCCCAGGTGTTAATGGCAATAAAGCAATTAAATAGGCTACAAATGTAACTGCTGATATTGTTAATAAATTCACATTCATTTGCAAAGCCATGCTAATAAAATAGGCCTTCACTGGAAATAAAGCCCATACTATCAATGAAAGCAATAGCTGTTTTGCACAATTTCTTCTATGATTGGTTATTTTCTTCACTTGCTCTTTAAAACCGCTCATTAGTTCTTTTATTTTCGCTACTCTATCTTTTAACTTATATACGATATACATGAATAGGCTAGTAGTAACAATGATAATAATATAAAATTGGAACTGATTTACACTAATCGTTGCTATGCTCATGTTGCGCCACATGAATATGAATGAGATTGTTGCAATTGGGAAAAACGCCAACATACTTATCAGTTTTTGAACTGATACTAGAGCAATCGCCTCTCCATAATTACTTCGAAATGTCTTTCTAAGTAATATCACTTTCACCGCTTCTCCGCCAGTTTTGGCTGCTGGCGTTATACTTTCAGCAAACGTCCCGATCATTTGAATCGTTAACATTTCTTTAAAACGAATTGTAGGGAAAACTCGCTTCGCCAATTCCACCCATTGATAATTTATCAACAAAATAGTGAAAATCTGTAAAATAATGAGGAAAACAAAGTGTTTGGCCCCTAATAATAGAAAGCTTTCATACATCATTGACGTATCACTTTTTAATACTAGTACCGTTATAATAAGAAAACCTATACTATAGAGCACTAGCCTTTTCACATTATTTCACCAGCTTTTTCTTTATGTGGATTAACGTAAAGTAACGTTTTGTTTGCCGTTCGGCATGTTTGTGACGAACGATAAAAGCACTCATCGTTTATGGAACAGCTAGCACTATAAAAACATGTAAGCAGTTTTTTAGGACATCTTACAAGTATTCGCAAATTTGATCGCCCATGGTTAGTTAAGTGACGAAGTATTTTCTCTTTAGGAAATGCTTGCTGGGCAATATGAACAACAGTAAAGTTTTTAAGAGTTGTATTCACGCCATCTGCATGACTTACTGTAACGTTCTTTTCTATATGTAATAATTTCAGAGTTTTTTTTGCTAACCAAACAGCGTTGATATCGCAGTCAATCACATGAACACTCGCACCAGTCTGTTTATAAATTTCTATTGCTGTAAAAGGAAGTGCGCCTCCTCCTATAAAAAGAACCCGGTCGTGTTGTTCTATCTTTCCTAGCCTTATCTCTCGTTTAACAATTGGCTTATAATATAGACTTAACAGTTTAGCTAACGGCAAGCAATAGGTGACCGTTTTTTCGAAAATTCGTGTGACCAATGGAATAAATTTCATTCATTTCACTCTCCACTATAGTAAACTAGCAAACATTTTTGCTGCTTGATTAATAAGGCCACCAATGATAAAGGCAAAAAAGATTGTTGATAGCGTGACAAGTATTGCCACTTTCGTTTTAAACTCCTTCATGAGAACTGCAAATACGGAAAGACAAGGTAAGTAGAGAAGGGCAACTACGGATCCAACAAACATTTGAAGTAGAGTTAAATCAAGCTCTAATAGAGGCAAAACACCTAATTCACGACGAATAATACCAAGCACGAGTGCAATGCTTGCTTCTTCTGGTAACCCTAGCCAATCAACGACAATTGGTTTTACATATTCACCTGTAGCATTCAACAATCCCGTTTCAATAACAACAGCCGCAATAACAATACCGATAATCATTGGTATCTCAGCTTCCATCATGAAATGCTTTGTCCTTAAGCTAATTTTTCGAAATAATGACTTACCATTAGGAATAAGTATATTTGGCACTTCTATTAAAAGTGGATCTACTTGCCCTTTTATGCACTTATTTAAGATAAAACCTCCTACTATAATGACAAAGAAAGAAACGAAGAACACTAGTAATAGTAGGATCATAGAGTGGTCTCCTAGTAAAGCAATAAAAGCGCCCGTCTGAGCTGTACAAGGTATAGCTAAAGTTACTAGAGTAGCAACAACTAATCTTTCCTTTTTCGTTGTAGCTGCCCTTGTACTGATAATTGCTGGGACTGCACAGCCATACCCCATGATAAATGGAATAATTGTGCCACCTTGAACACCTATCTTTCTTAGCAATCCGTCCATAAGTACGCCAAGTCTCGGTAAATAGCCGCTATCCTCTAAAGTGGATAAAATAATATAGAAAAGGAAGACGTATGGTAAAATGAGTGCGATAGGCCACTCAAAAGCTTTAATTAACACACCAAATTCTCCAACTAATAGGCTATATATAATTCCTTCTGAAACAAATCTCTGTACGATCCATTCCATTATGGGAATATAAATTTCATTTAAAAATGGTAAAAAGATCGTTGCTCTTAACGCTTTCCCTCCCCCTACGACGATTGCTAAAGAAAGTATTAATACTAATAAAGCTATTGGAATACCTGGAAAAGGGACCATCGTCCAATCACCAAGCTTTTCAAGCATAGTTGGCTTTCTATTCTCTATCTTTTCAACCTTCATCGTAATATCCTGCGCGATCTGCTGGTGACTATCTTCCGTCACTATAAACCTATAACCTTCGTACGTTGGATTACTTATCTCCGCTTTACAAGCAGCGATCAACTTATATAAACCGATATTACGGACTGCTACCGTTGGGATAACTCGGGCACCTAATTTTTCTTCAAGTAGTTGTACATCGATCGTTATCCCTTGACGCTCTGCTACATCCATTAAGTTTAAAGCGAAAATAATCGGAGTTTCTTTTTTTAACAAGTCAAGAGAAAGTAATAAATTCCGTTCCAAATTTGTAGCATCTAGCACACATATAATGGCATCAACATGTTCATTTAATAATTGAATCGCTACATTTTCTGCCTCAGATGTGGCATTTAGGGAATACGTTCCTGGAACATCAATCAAACTCACTTTCTCTTTTGTCTCAATTAAGTCACCTTTTGTAAACGATACAGTCGTTCCCGCGTAGTTAGCCGTAAGCACTTGCCTTCCAGTTAGTTTAGAAAAAATAACACTTTTTCCTACATTAGGGTTCCCCATCAGTAAAATAGTTTTTTCATCACGACAAATATGCTGTGATGATTCTTCATGACAGCACTCCAACTTAAACCACCTCTACCATAATATTATTCGCTACTTCTTTCCCTAAAGCCACCTTTCGTCTACCAGCTTGTATAAGAACTGGTCCACCAAATGGCGCCTTCGAGTAAACAGATATGTTCAATCCTTCACATATACCAAGAGACTGAAGTATACATGCTTTAGGTAGCTTTTTTATAATACACTTTGTACTTCCTTTACATTGGTAAAGCTGCAAAGTAAACCCTCCCAAATGATAATGATTTTCAATATCATACTGCAAATATTACCACATTTTTCTACTTTTATATTTTTCACTTGTTACAAAAATTTGACGATTTATTATACTGTGATTCGTTGTTTTTTAAAGTAGCTTATATTATCATTAATATCGAAAATCGATATCGGAAGATGATTTTAATTGCTATTATGCTAGTTTCATTGACTGTAATCATGTTTGTTCAATAGGTTATCAAACTTTTTTTCCTAATAAAGCACAATTTCTTTTGAAATAAGAATAACAAAATAATAGCTTTAATGTTATTAACGTCTTTTCTTTAAAGCGGTGGAATTTCGATGTTTCTCTTTATTTACTAGTGAGGGGGATTCACGATAGTACGTACCGCGAAAAATTCCATTGCCAAGTTTTATCTTTCTTATCTTAAAAAAAAATTTAATATCATTTAATATAAAATTAATAAAATAACTCTTTTCTTTTATTAGAATAAGAAAGATGAGGTGAAAAAGATGGATAATAAAATACTGCGTAAATTATTCCTCGGTTTTATACATATTCATATTTTACACCATGCAAAGCAAGAGTCGATTTATGGTTCATGGATGCTAGAAGAATTGCGTGAACACGGCTATAAATTAAGCCCAGGGAGCTTATATCCCATTCTTCACAAGATGGAAGAGGATCAATTACTTGAAAAAGAAGAAAAACTAGTAGATGGTAAAATTAGGAAGTATTATCATACCACTGTCAAAGGTAATGAAATATTGCAAGAAGCAAGAGAAAAGGCGTATGAGTTATTCAAAGAAATCAAATAAAGGATACTGGAGTGAAATAAATGGAAACAAAAAAAGGATATAAAAAAGCATCCTTATTAGAAGTGTTATGGGTGTCGTTGCGTTTAGGCTTAACTTCCTTTGGAGGACCTATCGCTCACTTAGGATATTTTCATAATGAGTATGTTCGTCGTAGAAAATGGTTAGACGAGCAAGGGTATGCTGACTTAGTTGCACTCTGTCAATTCTTACCTGGTCCTGCTAGTAGCCAAGTAGGTATCGGCATAGGAGTAATGAGAAAAGGGTTATTAGGTGGACTGATGGCTTTTATTGGATTTACACTTCCATCAGTCATTGCACTCGTCATCTTTGCATTATTTGTACAAGGCTTTGATATCAGTAATGCAGGTTGGATTCAAGGCCTAAAGATTGTCGCTGTCGCTGTCGTTGCTCATGCAATACTTGGAATGGCACAAAAGCTGACTCCTGATGTCAAAAGACGTACAATTGCTCTCTTTGCTGTTATTGTCACCCTTTTATGGCAAACGGTAGTCACACAAGTGGTTATTATCGTTGTTGCAGCATTGATTGGTTATTGGCTTTATCGAGAGCAAAAGGCTCCATCGACATCACGTTTTGAAGTTCCTATTAGTAAAAAGTTTGCAACTTCATGTTTAATTATATTTTTTGGTCTTCTCATATTACTCCCTTTTTTGAGAGAGATTACTTCCATTCATTGGATTGCAATGTTTGATAGCTTTTATCGTGCCGGTTCACTCGTGTTTGGTGGTGGTCACGTTGTTTTACCTCTTATTGAGCGAGAGCTAGTCCCAGTCGGTTGGATAACAGAGGAGGCATTTTTAGCTGGATATGGTGCTACCCAAGCTGTTCCGGGCCCATTATTTACATTTGCTGCTTATTTAGGAGCAATCATGGACGGCTGGTTTGGCGCGTTCATTGCTACTATAGCGATTTTTCTACCTGCATTCCTGCTTATTTTAGGAACGCTGCCATTTTGGGGTATGTTAAGAAATAATCCTAAAATTCAAGGTGCACTTTTTGGTGTAAATGCAGCTGTAGTCGGGATTTTAATTGCAGCTTTATATCATCCAATATGGACGAGTTCCATACTCTCCCCTATTGATTTTGCTTTAGCAGCAGTGCTGTTTAGTATGCTTGTATTTTGGAAGTTACCGCCTTGGATCGTCGTGCTCGCTGGGGCAATTGGTGGAACGGTTATCAATATATTATAGTTACCAATCAGATCATGTTGTTTATCTAAGAAAGTCGGTTGACACAAAAGGTTACTATTTTCCTTTTGTGTCATCATTTAAGCAACACGAGTTGCCTCCACAGTCACTTTTAGTGGCCCCTCGTCAAGTGATCTCCATCGTACTCTCAATTTCTATTTCACTTAAAGCCTGCGTGGCGAGGTGATCTGCTTCCTTGTTCTCTTTTCTTGAAACGAGTGTAAATGTTGGTCTAATACCTAATTGCTTTAACTTGCTTTCGATTCGGTCGGCCCAATTATTTAATACATCCTCCATACACGGCCACTCCCCAATCAGTTGATTAATGACGACTTGGGAATCTCCAATGATTGTCACTGGCAGGTGATGAACACCTAACTCTTCTAACTGCTGGATAGAAAAGTAAAGTGCTGCATATTCAGCTTCATTATTTGAATCAAGTACATCTACTAATTCATTTTTTCTTAGTCGGTAAGTCTTTTTATTCTTTTCATAATAAATCGCACATCCTAACCCAGAAATCTTCTCTTCCAAATTAAAGCCACCATCGAAGTAAATGGTTACATTGTGTGGTTCAGTCTCAATTTCCTTCGTATACTTTTTTACTTCTTTTAACGTCCATGAATTTTCTTCATTGTCTATAAAAAGTAAATTTTTTATCCTACCTGTGTTTTGTAAGTCTTCTGCTATTAATATAGCTTGTTCGACATTCATGTTTTCTGATGAAAATGTTGTTATTTGACCTTTTACAGTTTTATATGTAACTTCTATCCTCACATTCAAAAGAAAGTCTCCCCTTGTTGTTCATTCTATTTACCTTAATATCACCTAAAGTGCCCTTATTTATCAAGTTCGATGAGTAAAAAAGAGAATGACTTTGCGTCACCCTCTCATACATCATTTATCTTTAACTATTAACGATTTGTGTCTCAAGTAACTCACGAACAATACGATCAATAATCTGCTTCACTGGTAAAATATCATTGATTTCATGAACGCGAGAACCACTAAAAACAAGTCCTTCTTCCGCATCACCGTCTTTCGCCTTTAAAAGAGAATCATAAATACAAAATCTATGTGAGCATTTCTTTAAGCAAGATACACACTTCTCAATTTTCACTTTTTTATCGTCACTAATTTTTTCAGTAAAATTATTTTTGATTGCTCTTCCCGGTAATCCGACTACAGATTGAATAATCGTAGTGTCTTGACTTTTAATATATTTTTCCTTAAACGACAGAGGCGCATCACATTCAACACTTGCAACAAACCTTGACCCCATTTGGACAGCTGCCGCTCCCATATCAAGTGCCTTTCTCACGTCTTCCCCATTCACTATACCTCCAGCAGCAATGACGGGAATCTCTACTGCTTCGATGACTTCCGGTAATATATCAAATAAAGGTCGATCAGTTCCAAGATGTCCGCCAGCTTCACACCCCTCAACAACAACGGCTGCTGCTCCTAGCCTTTGCGACATTTTTGCCAACTTGCTTGACGAAACAATAGATATAACTGGTATGTTGTATTGCTTCCCCCACGCATACATATCTCTCGAAATACCAGCACCTGATATGATAAAATCAACCTTTTCTTCCATAGCGACCTTTATCTTTTCTGCAAAGTCTGTCATCGCATATAATACGTTGACACCAATATACCCTGCTCCATTCGTTAATTGTCTCGCTTTTTTAATATGATCTCTTAATTCTGCAATAGAAATTCCAGTTCCTGAAATGATACCAATTCCTCCTGCATTCGCAACGGCAGAGGCTAATCCACTTAAAGATATACCTACTCCCATTCCCCCCTGAATGATCGGAAACTTTGGCTTCATATGCCCGATTGTTAATTGTGGAATACGCATTACGTTCCTCCCTCATTTCATTAATATTGTACTTGAAAAACTACCCAAACATATCGTAGCAATTGGGGTATACGTTTACAATTGACATTTGTCACTAGGTACTAATATTTGGTTATAAAAGTTTGCTTTCAAATACAAAATTCAAACTTTTCAAAATAATATGTTAGATTTTCTAACGAATATCATTACAAACCTTCAAAGTTATTTTAAAGTATAAACATAACAAAGGATGTTAACTACGTTCACACAGAAGGGGATGTTTTTAAAATGACAGTAGCAACAGGTAATTCTTTAACAAAAGCTAATCGTGTCGCGGAGATTGAGGAAGTAATTAAGGAGAAAAATGTTGAGCTTTTACACTTACAATTTGTAGATATTGAGGGAATTTTAAAACATGTAACTGTAACAGCTGAGCAGCTAGATTCCGTTGTAGATGGTAAAATCATGTTTGACGGATCTTCTATTCAAGGCTTCTCACCAATCAATAAATCTGATTTATATTTACAGCCAGATTTAAGAAGCTTTGCGGTACTACCTTGGTCGGTCGAAGAAGGTTATTCTGAAGCTAGGTTCATATGTAGCGTAAAAAATCCAGACGGAACGGACTTTGATGGTGACCCTCGTAACGTACTGAAAAGAACAGTGGAAAGAGCCGAAGAACAGGGTTATGCCATTAATGTCGGACCTGAACTTGAATTTTTCTTATTCGAAACAGATGAAACAGGTCGTCCAACACAGCAAACACAAGATTTCGCGGGTTATTTCGAGCCATCACCACACGATAACGGTGAAAAAGTTAGACTTGAGATTTACCGTGCATTAAAGGCAATGGGCTTTACAATTGAAGCTTCTCACCATGAGGTAGCTCGTGGCCAGCACGAAATAAACTTTAAATACTCTGATGCGCTAACTACTGCAGATAACGCAATCACATACAAATGGGTAGTAAAAACAGTTGCGAAAAAGTTCGGACTACACGCAACATTTATGCCAAAACCAATTGCAGGGGAAAATGGGAGTGGGATGCATACGAACATTTCATTATTCGATATTAAAAAAGGGGAAAATGCCTTTTATGATACGAATGACGAAAAGGAGCTTTCAGCAACAGCTTATCAATTTATTGCCGGATTATTAACTAACGTGAAAGGATTTGCAGCTGTAACAAATCCCCTAGTTAATTCTTATAAGCGTTTAGTTCCTGGATACGAGGCACCTTGTTATATCGCTTGGTCTGCTTCTAATCGTTCAGCTCTTATTCGTATCCCTGCTATGCGTGGACCTGCAACGAGAGTAGAAATTCGTTGCCCAGACCCTACTGCTAATCCATATTTAGCATTTGCTATTATTGCATCCGCTGGATTAGACGGTGTAGAAAAAGGATTAGAAGCTCCAGACTCATTTGATGAAGATATTTTCAGTATGAGTGCAGAAGAGTTATTCCTTCAAGAGATTGACAATTTACCAACTAGCTTAGAATTTGCTGTAGCTGAATTTGAAAAAGGTGAAATTGGTAGAAAAACATTTGGTGACCACGTATTTAGTGAATATATAGATTTAAAACGTGAAGAGCTAGATAGCTTCCGTACTACTGTTCATGGTTGGGAACTAGAAAACTATCAAACTAAATTTTAATATTATAAGAAAAGGGTGATTCAAAGGGTGATTTTGAGTCACCCTTTCAGTAGTTCAGCGCTTCTAGAAGTTCCTTTTTCTTTTTCGTTAATATGGTAGTAGTTAACCAATAAATGCAGCCACCAAACATATAAGCGACGATATCCCAAGGGTCAGTGACACTATTAGATAGATACATCGGTGTCACGTACTCCCAAAAAATTCCTACAACGAACGTAAACGACGACACCTTTAAGAAGCTATTTATGTATAAATGATTTTGTTTTCCAATAAGTATGATTGTATTTGCAATAGCAACTATCATTACACCGCCAAAGATATCATTAAAGTACGAATGGATGAAAAAGTGATCTGTCATCTTTTTAATATAATATGTATTAAAAGCATAAATAAGAGCACATAGAATAATAATCGTTACGTTTAAAATAGAGACAAAATAAGTACTGCTACAATAATTGCACCGACTACTCCCCAAAAAGATAAGCCATTCCCTCCTTGTTGTGGTTGTTCTTGGATTAACCTTTCAAATGGAAAACCACAATTCGGACAACTTCCTGCTCTTGTTGAAACGTTATGTCCGCATTCAGGACAAGGTCTTAACGCCATATTAATACCTCCGTATAATAAAATAGAAATTTTCTAAATACTTAATATAATGATAAACTTTGCTCTTCTAAGTATCAATCCTTTTACAAATTTATCAGTAGCAGTTTGATATTTGTTATAACAACGATTAAGCACTTTCACCAAATTAGCTTTTCTTTTATATTGTATTTTAGTAAACTTCTAATTAATTACAACGAAATATCTCTCAACGCTATCCAAATGAGGTGATGGACAATGGCTAAAGAAAAGTTGGAATCTTTACATCACAAACTAAAGAAACAAATCATTCAAAACATCCAAAATGGAACATATAAATCTGAGGACAAACTACCTACTGAAATGCAACTGTGTAACGAATATAATGTTAGTCGAACAACAGTAAGGATTGCTTTACAGCAATTAGTAGCTGAAGGTCGCATTTATAAAATTCAAGGAAAAGGTACTTTTGTATCAAGCTCAAAAATACATCAATCGCTTACTACTGCGAAAAAAGGATTTACTAAACAAATGATCGAGCAAGGATACGAACCAAGCACTAAAGTACTTGTACTTGATGTCATTCCTGCAGATGAAACAGTAGCAGGTCCGCTACAAATAAAAGAAAACGATCCAGTGACAAAACTTGTAAGAATTCGTTATGCTAACGAAGATCCGTTACAATATGAAATAGCCTATATTCCTTGGGGGGTAGCTCCTGGTTTAAGTCATGATAAAAAGGAATGCGAAAATTCCCTTTTTCAATTATTAGAAAAAAAATACGATGTAAAAATTGAACGAACTGTAGAAGCAATAGAACCAATTTTAAGCAACAAAGAAATCAGTAACTACTTAAATATTAAAGAGGGTTCACCAATTTTTTCATTAGAAACAACTACATATAATACGAAACAGCAAGTAATCGAATATTCTAAGGCATACTTTCGTGGGGACCGTTCAAAGTTTGTTATAGAGAGATTATACAACGAAAATTAAATAGTGGTTTTGAAAAGGGATAAAGTAGTTTTATGTTTGTCTATTTGGATACTTTTTTATTTCTTTAAAATTGTGCTAGTAGACGTACTTCACACGCTATTTCTTTTGCTCAAGGGCAAATGGCTACTCGCCATCTGCCCCCTTACTACCCATGACCGGTAAGCCCACATTTCAGCCTATCATCGCCATAACGCTATTATACAAATTGAGGTAAATAATGACGGTTTTCACGAAGAATGTCATCTAGTATTTTTTTAGCAACGTCTGAATCTGCTACTAATGGGTGTGTTATTAAAGCTTGTAAGGCAATGCCATAATCTCCTTTAACTGCAGCAGTAACCGTTAATTCCTCATAAGCCTTCACAACTTGTAATAAGCCTCGTATATGCGGAGATAATTCGGTTTCAATTTGGATAGGATGTGCTCCGTTACGATCTATCACACAATTCACTTCAATGGAAACATCATCTGGCAACTGTTTGATCAATCCATTATTTCGAACATTAACTATTTGAGTATCTTTTTTATTATTGTAAATAGAGCAAATAAGCTGAACTGCTGCCTCAGAGTAATATGCTCCGCCTCGTTTCTCCAATTCCTTTGGTTTCACTTTTAAATTTGGATCTTTATATTTTTCAAATAAATCATTCTCGACCTCTTTTACAACGTCTGCTCTCGTGCCCTCTGTTTTAGATTTTTCTATTTGCTCCTTTAACATTTGCTCTGGCATGTAATAATAGCGGTGATAGGCACAAGGTAAAGCGTTTATAGACTTTAATAATTGTGGTTCCCACCCTAAATCAGGAATATTCTTTACATGAAGGCCACTATTATTCGCTCTTGTCAGTACATCATGCGTGACATTGACACCATTCACTTCTACCTTTGTCGTCCAATTTAGATGATTGATTCCTACCATTTCTAATGACACGTCTGATGGCTTTACATCGAACCAGCTTGCTACTTGCATTTGAGTGCCAATAGGTAAGTTGCAAAGCCCTATCGTTTTTACGTTAGAGTGTTTTAACACTGCCTCCGTAACAATGCCAGCCGGATTCGTAAAGTTTAGCAAAAATGCATCAGGTGCTAATTCCTCGATTTCCTTGCAAATGTCTAATATTACTGGAATCGTTCTAATTGCTTTAGCGAAGCCACCAGCACCAGTTGTTTCTTGTCCTATACGGTTGTATTTTAAAGGTATTTGTTCATCACGTGCTCTAGCATCTAACATACCGACACGAATTTGTGTGGTTACGAAGTCTGCACCTTTTATTGCCTTTTTACGATCTGTAGTTAAATGGAGTTCAATCGGTACGTCTGCTTCCTCCAGCATTCTTTTAGCTAAACTGCCGACGATGTTTAATTTCTCTTCTCCTTCGGGAATGTCTACTAAGTACAATTCTTTCACTGGTAGCTCATTATAGTTCTTTATAAACCCTTCGATTAACTCTGGTGTATAAGAAGAACCTCCTCCTATAACGGCAATCTTTAAACTATTTCCCTTCATGTGAATATCCCCCATATTTTTCAAATTTCTGTTTCATTTCTTCAGTAACAGGAATACGTAAATGATCCATCGCAAGCATAATCGCTCCATATACAGGCTCAATGTTTGGTATAACAATATTGTAATTAGTAAGTTCTGTTTCTAACGTTTCTTTTAATGAACGTAATAGCGTGTTGTTCCTCCCTTTTTGAACAATACTTCCTACAAGCACGATCGGGATATTACCATTTTCTTTAACCATTTGTAATCGCTTTATTACGGATAATGCGGCAATTCCTAATTCTTTTCCTGATTCGGCTAAAATATCATTTGCCAATGCGTCTCCTTCTTCGGCAACTTCATGGACAATTTTTGCAAGTCCAGCAGGGACATGATATATGTCATCGTCTAAATAGCTGTGAAACAACTCTTCCACTGATTCAAAGCCCAAGTATTGCGGTACTTTATTAGTTAGCACAGATGGTTGCTCTCGAAGCTCCCAAGAACGAATTGTTCTTCTAAATGCTTCTGTTGCAATTTGCCCACCACCAGAGAAGTCTCCGAAAAAATAGCCAAACCCTCCAGTTTGAATAGTCTCACCCTTCTTATTTCTCCCTGCAGCATTTGTCCCCGTTCCACATACTAAAACGACACCTGTGTAGTCGTCACTTCCTATACGAAGTCCCTCCATCGTGTCACAAACAACATCCCACTCTTTAAAAGGAAGACGCTTTAAAGCCGGGAGAATAATGTCAAAATCCTTTTGTCGATCAGCACCAGATAATCCATACTGGACAAATGTAATATCACTGTATTTAAGCTTTGCATTATTTAAGGCCATTTCAATAGCTTTTCTTATTTCTGTTAAAGCTTTATCCATTCCAACACTTTGATGATTACCACCTCCAGCTATGCCTTCTGCTATGAAGGTACCAGATTGGTCAGTGATTACCGCGTACGTTTTCGTGCCTCCACCATCAATCCCCATTACATACATCATTACTCTTCTCCTTCTACACAGATATTTGTAATAAAAATAATATAACAATTTGTCTGTTGTTATAACAAATTTTATCAGTATTTATCTAAGCTGTAAATAATGCAATTAATATTATAGACTTTTCTTTTATGTTAACTTTGTAGATGATGTGGAACATGTAACTTCGATTACTGCTGACTTAACTTTTTTCTACGAAACTTCAAGAAAAGAACATTATTTAAAAAATGTTTAACATACTAATGAAAATAGTGTACAATACACAAGGGCGAATGTTATTCGTCACAATTAACTTTAATATTCGTATTTAGGAGTGTTATTTATGGACAACGTGTTCGATTACGAAGATATTCAATTAATTCCTGCTAAAAGTGTTGTAAATAGTAGATCAGAGTGTGATACAACGGTCACTTTTGGAGGGCATACTTTCCAATTGCCTGTTGTGCCTGCTAATATGCAGACAATTATAGATGAAAAAATTGCAATTTACCTTGCTGAAAACGGTTATTTTTATATCATGCACCGTTTTCAACCTGAGAAACGTGTTTCCTTTATTAAGGATATGAAAGAACGTGGCCTTATCGCTTCAATTAGTGTTGGAGTAAAAGAAGAAGAATATGATTTCATTGCGCAATTAGCATCAGAAAATTTAATCCCTGAATTCATCACTATTGATATTGCTCACGGACATTCTAATGCAGTAATCGAGATGATTCAGCATATAAAAAAACATATTCCTAAAAGCTTTGTCATTGCTGGGAACGTCGGTACACCAGAAGCTGTAAGAGAATTAGAAAATGCTGGAGCTGATGCTACTAAAGTTGGAATTGGACCAGGTAAAGTATGTATTACGAAAATTAAAACTGGTTTCGGAACAGGTGGCTGGCAATTAGCTGCCCTTCGTTGGTGTGCAAAAGCTGCTAGTAAGCCAATTATTGCTGACGGCGGTATTCGTACTCACGGTGATATTGCAAAGTCCGTTCGTTTTGGTGCATCGATGGTTATGATTGGCTCTCTATTTGCTGGTCACGAAGAATCACCAGGTGAAACCGTCGAAAAAGACGGTAAGCTTTGTAAAGAATATTTCGGCTCAGCCTCTGAGTTTCAAAAAGGCGAGAAGAAAAATGTAGAAGGTAAAAAAATGTATGTTGAGCATAAAGGCTCACTAAAAGATACGTTAGAAGAAATGAAGCAAGACCTACAATCCTCTATCTCTTATGCAGGTGGAAGAAAATTAGATGCAATTCGTAATGTCGATTATGTTATAGTTAAAAACTCTATCTTTAATGGTGATAAAGTTTATTAAAGAAAAATGAGGGTGATTTTAAAGGTTGCTTCCAACCTTTGGAATCACCCTTCAGTATTTTTTATTACTTATGAATTATCCTGCTTTGCCTTATAACGAATGATAACTGTACGAGCATAGTACTTGTTCGTATTTTTCATTTCACTATCATGCCCTAAATGATGTTTAACAGCAATTATGATATATTTAATATAATTGTGTTCTGAAAGGATGTTTTTTAATGAAAAAAAGTGTAGTGATTGCTGAAAAGCCTTCTGTTGCTCGTGATATCGCACGCGTATTGAAGTGTAATAAAAAAGGAAATGGTTTTATAGAAGGAGATAAATATATTATTACTTGGGCACTCGGACATTTAGTAACATTAGCTGATCCAGAGGCGTATGATCAAAAATACAAGTCATGGAAGATTGAAGACTTACCGATGATTCCGAACCATTTAAAGCTAGTCGTTATAAAAAAAACGAGCAAACAATTCCATGCAGTAAAGAGTCAATTGCACCGCTCAGATGTTGGTGACATCATTATTGCTACAGACGCTGGGCGTGAAGGTGAGTTAGTTGCTAGATGGATTATCGAAAAGGCAAAGATTAGTAAGCCGACAAAACGTCTTTGGATTTCGTCGGTAACAGATAAAGCGATTAAAGAAGGATTTCAACAATTGAAAAATGCGAAGGCGTACGAAAACCTTTACGAATCTGCCGTTGCTCGTTCCGAGGCAGATTGGTATATCGGATTGAATGCAACGAGAGCATTGACGTGTAAGTATAATGCTCAGCTATCTAGTGGACGTGTTCAAACACCAACTTTAGCCATAATTTCTCAACGTGAAGAGGAGATTAGAAGCTTTCGGCCAAAAGCTTTTTATGGAATAACAGCAAAAACTGAAGAAAACTTAAGTCTCTCTTGGCAAGATAAACGTTCGAAAGACTTCCGTTCTTTTTCAAAGGACAATATCACTAACATACTATCAAATATAAAGGGAAATAATGCAACAGTAGTGGAAGTATCGAAAAAAAATAAGAAAAACTTCGCACCGCAACTATATGATCTTACTGAATTACAACGCGATGCAAATAAAGCATTTCATTATTCTGCAAAGGAAACGTTATCGATTATGCAAAGGCTGTACGAGCAGCATAAGGTGCTAACATATCCACGAACCGATTCACGATATATATCTGATGATATTGTTGACACATTGAAAGACAGAGTAATTGCTTGTGGCAAGAGCTATAGTGAATACTCAAAGTTAGCAAATAAAATCGTTCAAAAGCCATTGCAAGCGAACAAGTCTTTTGTTGATAACACGAAAGTATCCGATCACCATGCGATTATCCCTACTGAAGAAGTCGCGAACATCGCGATGTTTTCAGATAAAGAAAGAAAAATTTACGATTTAGTTGTGAAACGCTTTTTAGCTGTTCTCTCTCCTCCGTTTGAGTACGAGCAAACAACGATAGTTGCTGAAATTGCTAGTGAAACATTTATTGCCCGCGGTAAAAAAGTAAATTCACTCGGTTGGAAAGAAGTTTACGGAAATGTGATTGAAGATGAGGAAAGTGATGATGTAAAAGAACAGGTGATACCTCAGATTGTAAAGGGCGATACACTTACGATTACAAAAGTCTCCCAAACAGAGGGCGAAACGAAACCACCTGCCCGCTTTAATGAAGCAACTTTGCTTTCAGCAATGGAAAATCCTGCGAAATATATCGTTGGTGAAACGAAGGAACTAGCAAAAACGTTAGAAAAAACAGGAGGATTAGGTACAGTAGCCACACGTGCTGATATTATCGAAAAGCTGTTTAATAGCTTTCTTATAGAAAAAAAAGAGAAAGATATCCACCTCACTTCTAAAGGGAAACAATTGCTTGATTTAGTGCCATCTGATTTGAAATCACCTGCATTAACAGGGGAATGGGAACAAAAGCTAGAAGCCATTGCAAAAGGTAATCTAAAAAAGAACGACTTTATTAATGACATGAAAGAATACGCTAAAACTGTAGTTCATGAAATAAAAAATAGTGATAAAAAGTTCAAGCATAATAACATGACTGGTACGAAATGTCCTGAGTGCGGAAAGAATATGCTTGAGGTGAACAGTAAAAAAGGAAAAATGCACATCTGTCAAGACCGTGAGTGTGGTCACCGTAAAAACATATCTAAAGTGACAAATGCCCGTTGTCCGAAATGTAAGAAAAAATTAGAGCTTCGTGGTCAAGGGGAAGGGCAAGTATTTGCTTGTAAATGTGGTCATAAAGAAAAGCTTGCTACATTTAATGAACGGAAGAAAAAAGAAAAAAATACGAAGCTATCAAAACGAGAAGTAAATAACTTTATGAAGAAACAAAATAAGCAACAAGATGATGAGCCGTTTAACCCCGCACTGGCAGATGCATTAGCAAAATTAAAACTAAAATAAGAAAACCTAAAAACGAGCTTAGTGAAGCTCGTTTTTAGGTTTTCTTAGAAGCGGTGAAGAAGTGATGCCACATGTCTTTAAAGTAGTAGTGAGTGCTCTTCTCTCTACTACGCGTGGCATCACTTCCACCGCCTTTTTAGCACTTCTTATGAATAGACTAAAAACGAGCTTAGTGAAGCTCGTTTTTAGGTTTTCTTAGAAGCGGTGAAGAAGTGATGCCACATGTCTTTAAAGTAGTAGTGAGTGCTCTTCTCTCTACTACGCGTGGCATCACTTCCACCGCCTTTTTAGCACTTCTTATGAATAGACTAAAAACGAGCTTAGTGAAGCTCCTTTTTAGGTTTTCTTAGAAGCGGTAAAGAAGTGATGCCACATGTCTTTAAAGTAGTAGTGAGTGCTCTTCTCTCTACTACGCGTGGCATCACTTCCACCGCCTTTTTAGCACTTCTTATGAATAGACTAAAAACGAGCTTAGTGAAGCTCGTTTTTAGGTTTTCTTAGAAGCGGTGAAGAAGTGGTGCCACATGTCTTTAAAGTAGTAGTGAGTGCTCTTCTCTCTACTACGCGTGGCATCACTTCCACCGCCTTTTTAGCACTTCTTATGAATAGACTAAAAACGAGCTTAGTGAAGCTCGTTTTTAGGTTTTCTTAGAAGCGGTAAAGAAGTGATGCCACATGTCCCCATAAATTGTAGAAAGTATTGGCAATAGCTTCGTTCGTTGCGCGACTACTATGAGAAACCCACTCATAGTAGAGTTTCAAAAGATTGCAACGACTACGCTCATTGCTTCGAGGGACTGAAAAAGTGAAGGAACACGAGGCCGCTGAAAAAGTACTTAAATTCAAAGGGTGGACTAATAAATATAAGGTTGTTTGAATATAGAAGTTGATGAGACCTGTGCAAACTCGCTTTCCGTGGGCGGCTGGTGAGCCTCCTTGACCTGTGGTCTGCGGTGTCTCACCCCTGCCTTCGATCCCACAGGAACGAGCGACTCTTCTTCGCTAATGCTTCGAGTTGTCTCGACGGATACGCTCCGTAGCATATGCTCGTAGAGGAAGAGACAGTAACCTCGCTTGCTCCGGTCTCATCAACTTTCCCTATAATGAGGTATATTGAATATTAATGCAACGAAACAGCAAGTTTTTCACTTTTTCAGTACCCTCTGCTCTTCTCGCTACTACGCGTGGCATCACTTCCTCTGCCAGTTTTCATCATGTTCGTAAGATTAGCTAGAAAAAATCAAATTAATAGCCGCAATCGCGACGAGCACTATCGCAAATCTTTTAATTAAGCTGCTAGGAAGTTTTTCGAACCACCTAAGCCCAACCATTGTACCGATGTAAACTGCGATAGTCCCAATAAAAAAGTATATTGCCATCGCTGAATGAAAGTCACCATTCATGCCATGTAATACTAATGTTAAAAGGCTCGTTACAACGACAGTTGCTTGCATATTGGCATTATATTTGTGTTTTTCTTTATAGCGTAGTAAAAAATAAAAAACAAAGAAAGGACCTCCTACAGCAAAAACGCCTCCAATAAATCCACCGAGCAACCCTAAAACTACCGGAACATACGGCTTCATTGGAGTAGTAGGTGCCGCTTTTCGGCTATTTAATAGTAAATAAAAAACCATTCCAATTAGAAACAACCCTAAATATGTTTTTAATATATCCATTTCCCCATATGTACTTAAAACAAAAAAAGCGGCGATTCTTCCGAAAATAGCCGGTATCAAAATAACGAGTAAACCTTTTCCATCAATATATTGATATATTTTAAAAATAATACTTAACGCAGAAATTAATAGGAGAGTAATCACTATTAAAGTACTATCCTTTAACGTAAGAATAAGTGGCAAAAAGCCCATTGCTACTAGTCCAAAGCCAAAGCCACTAGCCCCCTGTACAAATCCTCCGATTAAAATGATGATAAATATAAAGCCCCATTCTACTATCATGTCAACATTACCTCGTTCAGTTTTATTTACTTAAGTTAGCTGGAATCAAAAAGGTGACATAAAGTATCCCCCTTTACATCACCCTACTTGTACTTGATTATTAAATCTCAATGATAATTGGAAGAATCATCGGCTTCTTTCTCGTATGCGAAAATAAATATTGACCAATAGATTTTTTTACGTGCTGTTTAATAACTCCCCACTCATTTTTATTTGATTCTGGAACTTCATTGACCGTTTTTTCTATTAGCTTATTCACGTCCTTTAACAGTTCCTCTGATTCACGCATATACACAAACCCTCTAGAAATTGTATCAGGACTAGTTACGAGTTTTTTCTCTGATTTACTCATCGTTAAAACGACGATTAGCATTCCGTCCTCGGAGAGTTGTTTTCTGTCTCTTAATACGATATCTCCAACATCTCCAACCCCGACACCATCTACATACGTATTACCAGCAGTCACTTTCCGTGTATGCCTCGCTATGCCTGATTTGATATCAACGACATCGCCGTTATTAATAATAAAAGTGTTTCCTTCTTCTACACCAATAGACTCTGCTAATAGTCGATGCTTTTGAAGCATTCTCATTTCTCCGTGTATCGGGATAAAATATTTAGGTTTCATGAGCGTAAGCATGAGCTTTAAATCTTCCTGATATCCGTGACCAGAAACATGCATACCTGAACTACTTCCTGAACCATATATCACGTTGGCCCCTATCGTAAACAAGTTATCGACGATACGTGTAACATTCCGCTCGTTACCTGGAATAGGGCCAGCTGCTAATATGACTGTATCCCCTGGCAGTACCTCTACTCCACGAAAATTACCAGTAGAAAGACGTGATAATGCTGCCATTGGTTCTCCTTGACTACCAGTACACAATATCGCTACCCTCTCAGGAGGAAGGTCATTTATTTGATTTTGGTCAATGATCATTCCTTCTGGAACTTGCAAATACCCTCGCTCCATTGCAACCTCGACAACATTTACCATACTACGACCAAGTAATGCAAGCTTACGATTTGTCTTTCTTGCTGCATCAACTACTTGCTGAACCCGGCTCACATTTGATGCAAATGTGGAGAGGATTACCTTTTGCTGTGCCTTCATAAATGCTTCATCTACATGCTCTCCAACCATCTGTTCTGACGGTGTTGCTCCTGGTCGTTCAGCGTTTGTACTTTCAGATAATAAAAGTAAAACACCTTCCTTCCCTATTTCGGCTAGCTTATGAATATCTGCGTGCTCGTTTTTCGCAGGTGTGTAGTCAAATTTAAAGTCACCAGTATGGACGACATTTCCTTCTGGTGTACGAAATACCATCCCTAAACAATCTGGAATACTATGTGTTACTTTAAAAAAGTCGACGCTTACTTTTCCAAAGGTAAGTTCTGATGCACTCGTTATTTCCTTCAGCTCAGATTCACGCAAAATTTTATGTTCTCTTAGCTTTAACTCTATTAAACCGAGTGTAAACCTTGTCGCAAATACAGGAACATTTAATTTTTTTAAGAAAAATGGTATACCACCTATATGATCCTCATGTCCGTGAGTGACAATTAATGCTCGTACTTTTTCTTTATTTTCCTGCAAGTAACTCATGTCAGGAATAATAAGATCAATGCCTAACAAACTTTCATCAGGAAATTTATTCCCACAATCAATAATAATAATGTCATCTTCATATTGAATTGCATACATGTTTTTTCCGATTTCGTTTAAGCCACCTAAGGCAAAAATGGACAATGTGTTTTCTTGTTTACTCACATGGATAACCTCCACCTTGGATTAGTAGTGATAGTATATCCAACACACATATAATTATTAGGGAAGGGAAATAAGAAAAGAGGCCGGGACAAAAGGTTGTTTTTTCCTTTTGTTCCGGCCTCCTTTTCTTAGAAGCGGTGAGGAAATGATGGACACATGTCACTATTTCTCGCTATTACTCACGGATGAAAAATTCCACTGCAAGTTATATACTCCCTACCTTTTCAAAGAAAGTGTTTCAAAGGGGGGGGGAGTTTCACCGCTAAAAACTTTTTAAACTATCAATAAAAGGTTTTAAGCTTTCTTTTTCATCAATCAGTTTATGAAGGCGATCTTTGTCATTAGTAAAGAAAAGGTATATCGCTTCTTTTAATTGTTCGTTATTAATTCCGTCTTCCTTCATTTCCTTTAGTATGTTTGCCCACTCTGGTGCTTCATGCCCTCTTTGGGGATTACTATCTGCAATTCTCACAACATTTTCAAAACTATTGTCATGATATAGCTCTAAAGCAATCAAATAACCAACATAACTGTTTAAAGTGTCTTTTTCAACGGTGTCTCGGAAAAGTTGCCTTGCCTCCTCATATTCTTCGTCCATGATCAATGCTTTCCCATACATAGCATCAGCAGAAATGCTTCTATTGCTCTCATCTCCTACCATTTTTTCGTACCACTTCCTTACCTCTACCCAAGAGCCTTTGTTTGAATAATGCTGCATAATATCTACCACGATATCAGGGATTGGGTTCACATTCCCTAATGCTAACAAATACGCTAATGCTTCTTCGTGCTCTTCATCACTTACTGCCTTTATTCTATTTAGCATACGTAAGCTATGAACATCATCACTATTGTTTTTTACGTCTTTTTTATATGTTGCATATGCTTTTTCAATTTTACCTTCGAGCAAAAGGTTATCTGCCTCTGTCATCTTTCTCTCATTTAAATGAAAGAAAGGAATGTCTCCCATCGTTTCTTCTTGTAAGCGATACCCATTGCTTTGGCCAATGAGTTCTCCTGCTTCATTAAATGCTGATACCGACCAAAAAAATGTTCCTTCTGTATTCGTAAAAGCGAGTAAACTTTCTCCTTGCACGTTATCCCACTCCCCTTCACCAAACATCACACCGACTCTTTGATTGTATAAGTCATCTACTGAAACTGTAATAGATGATTCTTTAATGCTTTCTTTAAAAGGACTAGACAGCGCCGAACCATCTACTTGAATACCAACAAAAAGCGAATAGCTATGTGCACCGTCATAATTTTCCCATGAAAAAGTGATCTCATTTTCTTCAATCACTTCATATTTTGTTGGAGTATGTGTGTCTATTAATGGGGTTAGGACAATATTATACGGTTCTGCCCCTATACCTCCAACCTCAATCGTTTCGTACATATCTACCGGCCATACCCAACCATCTACTTGCTCAAATGATAGACCAATATATGCCTGATAGCTGCCTGGCGCAACATGATTAAATTGGAAGCTTCCATCGGCATTTGTCACCGTATAGTGGCGTTCATTTTCCAAACTACTAGAATAAAAGTCGTCTGCCGCATCCCTTAATACGACAACCACATTTGACAGGGGTTCTCCATTTGATTTCATGACTTTTCCTTCTAAATTGTGAAAATCACCATCACCATTTACATTTAATAACTCCTCTTGTAGATCAATTAGATTATTGTAATAAGGACTTCCTAACCATCGATTTGTATAACCTTCGTCATCATTAAATTCGTCAAGCAAACTATCATGCCAGTCAGAAAACTGATCGATCGCATCCTCTAAATGAAGAACAGCCTTCTCTTTTTGACCTTGATTTACATATAACTTTGCTTGCAAATACGCTAATTGCATTTTTTGATCTTGAAAATGGTCCGTCACTTCGTGCTCATATTCGTCTATTTTTTCTTGTGCAATGATAAGTTCCTTTACGTCTAAAGCTTCTTCAATAGCTAGTATGTTTAGATGGTGATAAATATAATCGTCGTCAGAAAATTGAGAGACTACTTCCTCAATTACAGAAGAAACCTTCTCATATTCTCCATTTTCTTTATAAAAAAGTGTAACGATTTCTACTGCTCGAAGGGTATAGTCGTTTGCAGGCGCTTCCTCCAAATATTCTTCAATATAAGGAACTGTCTCCTCGATGTTAAAAATCCGATTCGTATTAACGTCAAGCGAATGGCTACTACCTCCTGGCCCAATGAATACATCGTAACCATCAGTGTGAACTGGTTCAATCATGTAATCTATTATTAGGTTTGTGCGATTGCGAGAATTATCTTCTATACTTGCTACTATTTGTTCCTTTGCACCATCGATATTTCCATTAGCAATTTGTCTATTAATACTCCAGCTTTCTAGCTTAGGTTGAAAAAAGAGAATAAATAATAACAGTAACACGATAACTCCGCTGAAGCATGCGACTAGATGTTTAACCTTCAATTGAACCTTCATTGTCCATCTCTCCCTTTTTCCAATAAATCATTCCAGTAAAAGCTTCCGCCACTTTCCACAATTTGTCTATTAATTTCCATATCTCCGTTTAAAGTTGAGAACACTGTTCCGACAGTGATTACAAAAAATAAAACAGCGCTAATTGGTACTAGAGGGATGGTAATTTCTTTATTCCAGAAGCACAACAGCTTTCCCTGAAATGTTTTAGGATGCGTGTGCTTAATTACTTCTTCATGATGAGTAAATGAGTATGATGAAAGTTCTTTTTTTAACTGGTCATTCACCCTAATTTGTTCTTCGCTATTATTCATCATGCAACGCTCCTTTCGTTAATACCTCTTTTAATTGTCCTCTCGCACGAGCTAACCTTGTTTTCACAGTGTTTTCCTTTTCTTTTATATAGAATGAAATTTCTTTAATTGATAGCTCTTGGAAATAAAATAGCGTAATGGCTTCTCTGTAAGGATACGAAAGTGATTGTATTGCCTTATGTAAGCTGCCATCATTTAACGATTGTATGAGTAACTGTTCCGGTATCTTCTTTGAGTCTTCTATATTTGTAAATTCTTCTCCACGCTTGGAAAGGAAAATGTTTTTCCAGCTCCAGCTTCTCATCCTTGCTTTACAACCATTTAATGTAATGATAAATAACCAGCTTTTTAGCTTTTCTTTTTTTTCTAACGTATGGATTTTTTTAAAGGCTGTTATAAACGTATCTTGAACAATTTCCTGTGCTAGAAATTCATCTTTCACAAGGAGAATAGCAGTACGAATTAATTCGTTTCCATAGCTATCCATCAGCTCTCTTAAAGCTTCTTCATCTTTATTTCGTAAACGGTCAACAACATCCACACTCACTCCCCCTTCACATATGGAGATGTTAGATCATAAAAAAAGGTTTCAAATATTGCAAACTTTTTATTTTTATTTTAGCACGTCTCATCTATTCAGATTTCTTAGTCTTAAACAATACAAAGGCTGGTGACTTTTATCATTGAATCGATGTAAGAAATGCATATATAATAAAAGTCTATATGACGACCGCTGAGGAGAGACTAAAATTGAAGATGTATATGTTATCTATCACTATTTTCCTATTATTTATAAGTTGCAGTTCCCCTCACAATTCACAATCTCCAAATAATGAATTAACGATAGCTGCTGCAGCCAATAAGCAGCTAGCATTCACAGAAATTGGAAGGCGATTTGAAGAAGAAACTGGGACAAACGTTACTTTTTCCTTTGGCTCTTCGGGGCAATTGGCGGAGCAAATAGAAAATGGAGCCCCGTTTGATATTTTTGCTGCAGCAAACATTGATTTTGTTGACCGATTACGAGAGCAAGACCTTCTCATCCAAGAAACAGAGACTACATATGCATATGGAAGAATTGGAGTGGCTACTCTCCCCAACACTTCCTTCTCTATTAATCATCTTGACGATTTACTACAAGATGATATAAAACGAATTGCTATTGCTAACCCTGATCATGCTCCGTATGGATTAGCAGCTAAAGAAACGCTCGTTGCAACTGGATTATGGGAAGATGTAGAATCGAAATTAGTATATGGGAGAAACATCAACGACACGTTAACGTTTATCGAGACAGGAAATGCTGAAGCTGGTATTATTGCATTATCTTTATATAAGGAGGAGAAGATGGACTTCTTCCTCATTGATGATCAGTTACATGAACCGTTAGAACACGTCATTGCCGTTATAAATCGTACAAATGCAGAGGAATTAGCTCGTGAGTTTATTTCATTTATTAAAGGACCTATCGGTAAACCGATCATGGAAAGTTATGGTTTCGTAGTTCCGGAGGGAAAATAGATGTTTGATGATATTAATTTATTTCCACTTTTTTTATCCTTAAGGGTTGCCTTTACTGCAACGCTTTTTGCACTCATTATCGGTCTCCCAATAGCTTATTATATAAGTCGCTCCAAAGGGCGATTCGCAGATATGATTGATACAATCATTACATTACCAATTGTATTGCCTCCAACTGTGCTAGGATACTACTTACTTGTTTTATTTGGCAGACAAAGTCCAATAGGAGGATTTCTTGAAGGTCACTTTAATATTACGATTGTTTTCACACCAACTGGAGCCGTTATTGCGGCGTTAATCGTTTCTATTCCGTTTTTAATTAAATCTGCTCGCACAGCATTTTCAAGCATTGATTCGTCTTATATTCAAGCGGCCAGAGTGTTAGGACACTCAGAATTAAATATATTTTTTACAATTATCTTCCCATTAGCCTGGCGTGGCATTGCAGCAGGCATTACATTAGGATTTGCACGAGCATTAGGTGATTTTGGTGCAACATTGATGATAGCTGGAAGCATTCCAAACGAAACGATGACAATGCCAATTGCAATTTATGATGCATTGCTTGCCGGAAATCGAGAGCTTGCTAATGTTTTAGTGATGATCATGACTATCGTCTCCATTATCGTTCTTTATGCTATCAACCGATTAGAAAAAAGACTAATAAGGACAAAAGAATGAGGTGGTTACCATACTGAAAGTTGCTATTCAAAAATCACTGCAGCATTTTAAACTTAATACAACATTTGAGGTTCATGCGGGGATAACAGGCATTATTGGTCCATCGGGTAGTGGTAAAAGTATTACGTTACAATGTATTGCTGGGTTACAAAAACCGGATAGTGGATCAATCAATTTAAATGGCGTCACCCTTTTCGATAAAAATAATCGTATTTTTGTAAAACCTAAGGATAGAAAAATAGGCTATGTCTTTCAAAATTATGCTTTATTTCCTCATTTAACTGTTGAACAAAATATTGCATATGGTCTAAAGTCTGAACGAAAAAATGACATTAAAAGTAAAGTAAAGACTATGATTCATACAGTTCAACTTACAGGCTACGAAAAGTATTACCCTCACCAGCTATCTGGAGGACAACAGCAAAGAGTCGCTTTAGCGAGAACATTGATCACAGATCCTGAAGTACTATTACTAGATGAGCCATTCTCTGCACTCGATCACCAAGTGAAACAAATAATGGAGCAGGAAGTAATACGTATCATTAAAGAGAATTTTCAAGGCATTGTACTTCTAGTTACCCATAATATGGAGGAAGCCTATAGGCTTTGTGATACGTTCATGCTATACCATGAGGGAACTATCGTACAAAGTGGACATAAAGATCATGTCTTTAAACAGCCAAGAAATGTGATCGCGGCTAACATTGTTGGTTGTCAAAACATTCTCAAAGTTGATTCTGTTAATCATTTACAAAACAATGTCGACTGTACCGTTTCTGGTGTAAAAATACGTATTGCAAAACCAAAAGCATATAACGCAAAGTACATTGGGATATATGCTGAGGATGTTCTGTTTGTAAATAGTGACGACCATGATGATAATGTTTTTTCCTATCAATTACTTGAAACAATAAAAGGCATCCACCACGCAAATATTATAGTAGTAGTGGAGGATTCCTTTAAAATACAGGCAACTATTCCTAATGAGAAGGTTGCTTTCCTAAATGACAATAACCGAGTTAAGCTCCCTTCACATCAATTATTTTTATTAGAAGAATGATTATAACTGCAGCTAAAGGTAAGTAGTAAAGCGCCTCTTGACAAATTTTCTAAGTCAAGAGGCGTTCTATTGTTAACTAGTTTCAATATCTCTCCTGTTAAAGCCGATAAACCCTACTACCATTAATAGAACTGCGATTAACGACAAGATAATTAAAGGTAAAAACGTAACTTCCTCAACTGGTGCTTGAGGTATATGTCCGAAAGGCGACAATTTCCCTACCCAATCGGAAAGCTGGAACATATTGCCTAAATATAAAGTCATAAAGGAATATAGGAAATATAACCAAATAAGAGACGTAAGCCTTGGCAAAAAGCCAATAAAAAATACGCAAATCGCAACCATGACTAACATTGCCGGGAAGTAGCTCATCATTGTACCATATATCATACTAAAGCTAAGTCCTTCCTCCATTACAGCATCTCCAGCTGACCAAAGCCCTAGAGCAGCTAGTGAAAACATCAGGAATCCGTTTATAACTGCAATAACGATATAGCTTCCCATCAAATGATTTCTCGAAATTGCTCTGCCTAATATATGGTCTATACGATCTTTTTTCTCCTCACCACGAAGTTTATTCATCGCCATAATTGGAGGAACAGTAGCTAATAACGTAATCACAATCATTAACATTGGCAAGAACTGCTCAACAATAGATGCACCTTCTATGTCTGCAAGTATTTGTTTCATCATTTCATTATCGCCAAAGAATGCTTCTAAATCGCCTAATACAGACCCATAAGATGCTCCAAGTACAAACATCCCAACAGCCCAGGCGATAATACCTGTTCGTTGAAGACGGATTGCAAGTCCAAGTGGGCTTAGTAAAAGCTTTGATGCGAAACGCTTCCCTCCCTTAGTAGGTAAAAATCCTCTCTCTAAATCTCGAATCGCATTTAAATAGTTTGCCAGAATAAATAACAGTATTGCCCCGCCAATCATGAGTGCTAGTGGCCACCAATTATTTTCTCCATATACTTCCATTTTCGTTACCCAACCTAGTGGTGCTAACCAAGATAACGTGTCATTGCTTACGTCCGTAATCGCACGGAATAAATATGATATAAGCAAAACAGCAATAGACAAACCTATTGTCCCACGCGAGCTATCTGATATTTGCGCAAAAACAGCCGTGACTCCCCCAAAGAACAGACACGTTCCTCCGAGAGCAGCGCCATACAGTAACGACCCTTGAAGATCCAACGTTTCAATTCCAAGTGCATAAAGTCCAAAACCAATAATAAATGTCAACAAAACACTTGTAATGACTAACACTATTAATGTGGCATTTAAGTAAGAAAGTCTCCCTACAGGTAGTGAGCGTATTAGTTCAATGCGTCCATCCTCTTCGTCTGCTCTAGTATGACGTGTCACGATTAAAATCGCCATCAAACCTACAACGACTGCTGTCATTAACAGCATCGCATGTGCAGTCATGACGCCAACAGTATAATTCTCTAAATCAGCTGGACCTGTCATCGCGGTCATCGCTGGATTTGCCATCGTCTCCGCTATTCCAGCTCTCTCTTGATCATTTCCATATAAATCATCATAGGCAATCGGAACAATTAATGTAAAAAGTGTAAGTCCTAATAACCATAGTGGGATTCTAATTCGATCAAGCTTTAAAATAAATGTAGATAGGTGGCTTGTTTTTGTGACTAAACTTTTAGCCATTATTTTTCACCTCCAGCTCCTGTACTTTTATTCGAGCCTTCATAGTGGCGCATAAATAAATCCTCAAGCGTTGGAGGTGCACTTTCTAGCTTCAAAATGCCAAATTGACTCACATGTTTCATGACATGGTCCATTTGCTCACTATCTACCTGGAATGAAAGTCCATTCTCTTTTTCTTCAAGTTCGTGAACTCCTAACATATTAGCTAGTTCGTTAACAGGCTCTTTCGTTTCCACATACATTTGTGTTCTAGTGAGGTGACGCAATTCACTTAGGGAGCCTGTTTCTATTATTCTACCTTCGCGAATAATCCCAACTCGATCACATAGCTTCTCTACCTCTGATAATATATGGCTAGACAATAGTACACTTTTCCCTTGCTGTTTAACTTCCATGACACATTCTTGGAATACATTTTCCATTAACGGGTCAAGTCCTGAAGTCGGTTCGTCTAAAATATATAAATCAGCATCTGAAGAAAATGCTGCTATTAAAGCAACCTTTTGCCGATTCCCTTTTGAATATGTTCTACATTTCTTAGTGGGGTCTAAATTAAACCTTTTTATCAGTTCCTCTCGCGTATTTGTGTTATTTCCTCCACGAAGCTTTACAAATAAGTCAATAACTTCGCCTCCTGTTAAATTAGGCCATAAATTGACATCTCCTGGAACGTATGCAACCCGCTTATGAATGTCTACAGCGTCATTCCAAGCATCCATATCAAAAATCTGCACTTCTCCTTTTGTAGCTTTTAATATTCCGAGAAGAACACGTATCGTAGTAGATTTCCCAGCCCCATTAGGCCCAATAAAGCCAAAAACCTCGCCTCTGTTTACCTCTAAATTAACGCCGTCTAAAGCCCTGAACTTACCGAACTCCTTTGTCAAATTTGTTACTTTTAAAAAAGCCATGTTCAATCCTCCTTTTAGGATTTATAAAAAATGAAATATTTTAACTTATATATTTCATAATATACACAGTTCTAACTTTATGCAATATATTTTGAAATAGATTATTTGTTTTATTTCATAAATTTTATTAAACTAAAGAAAGAGGTGATAGATATTATGGACGGATTTGAGCGTCGTAGACAACGAAAAAAAACAGAAATATTAGAGGCTTCATTAGAGCTATTTATGAATTACGGTGTACAAAAAGTTTCTATCACCGAAATTGCTACAAAGGCAAATGTATCTCAAGTAACCATTTATAATTACTTTCAAAGTAAGGATAATTTAGCTCATGAAACAATCATTTACTATGTGGATAAAGCTTGGGAAGAAGGCCTGAAGATACTAGAAAGTGATTTGTCATTTCCTGAAAAAGTGAAGTTTCTTATTTTCAATAAAAAGCAAGCAGCAGATAAGATACATGAGGACTTTTACCTCTTTATGATGAAGGAATACTCGGGTGGCCTTAGCTATATTGAAGATTTTTATCAAAAAAGGGCCATCCCACGTCTCATTGAATTGTTTAATGAAGGAAGAAAGGAAGGATTTGTTGATCCTGAAATATCGAATGAGGCTATCCTCTTTTTTATTCATATGATAAAAGAATATTCTCAACGTGAGGATGTTTACACGAAAATACTACCGCTGACTGAAGATATTATGAAGCTTTTGTTTTATGGGATTGCAGGGAAAGAAAAGAATGAAAAAAGACATACAGATTTACCTGATTAGGTATTCTGTATGTCTTTTTTAGAAATAAAAGGATTATAATCATAAATCAGAAATTAATTATTCCCCTTTTTTATTCTGAAACTCTTAAACCCTTCTAATTTACTTTTCTCTTCAATATAAACCGATTTTATTTCTGAAGACTTCGGTCCTACCCTCAATTTATTAATAAAACTATTGACTCCATCTTCACCACCTTCTACATGAATTTCAACACTTCCATCTTTGTTATTTTTCACCCACCCTAACACATTGAATTGCATCGCTTTCTTTTTTGTATACCTTCTAAATCCAACACCTTGAACTTTACCTTTAACAATGATAATGAAAGCCCTCTTCATTATGTCACCTCATTTTTGTTCTTCTATTTCTCAAAGAAGAGTTTTGTTAATAATAATACTCCAATGAAAAGTGATTTGACTCGGTGATTAGTACTAATATAAAAAAATATATTATTGTCTCAATCATAATTAGATGTTTGCATTGCACGAATAGCCGTACCCTCATGAAATCTAATGCATAGTCTAAAGAAGACAAGATTTGCTTAAGGTTGTTTGATTATCTTGTAAAGGTGTGACTTCATTGAATATTAATCCTTACATCGGTGTTTTACTAAATCAGAAAACAATTAACAGACTTCTAAAAAAACAAAAATTACTAAAAAAAAATTTAAAAATATACTATTTAGTAGAGCGGAATAAAAATATGAATACAAAGCTTTACTTTTTTTCATTAAAAAATATCGATTATTTACAATTAAGAATAAAGGGGACTTTCTACAATTGGAAAAAAGAACGATGGGAACAAAGGCATTTTCCATTTCCAGATGTTTTTTACAATCGCGTTGCTAAAGGATTAGAGAGTAAGACAACTCATATTATAGTATTTAAAAGAAAGCTGAATGAATTAAATGTAAAGCAAATAAATCCAAAACATGACTTTAATAAATGGGAATTATATGAAAAACTCTCAAAAGGTAGAAGAGGAAAAATTAAGTTACCAAAAACTGTTTTATTTCAAGAAAAAGAGAGCCTTAATAACATGCTTAAAAAATATACTTCTGTATACGTAAAAGACGTTAAAGGTAGACGTGGAAAGAGTGTGCTAAAAATAACAAAGCTTAATAATGGTCAGTTTGAGTGTAAACAATTCACATCTAGAGTCAAAACCATTACGCTGGGTAATTTAGACGAAACACTGCAATATATAAAAACAATTTTTACAAAGAAAAATTTCATTATTCAGCAAGCAATTCAGTTAGAAACATATAAAGACGCCATTTTTGACATGCGTGCGGAAGTTCAACGAAACGGAAAAGGAAAATTGGTTGTTGCCGGCATACCTGTAAGAGTTGCTCATAGCAATTCACCTGTAACAAGCTCTAGAACGAAAACAAATATTTTCCCTTTCAAACAATTTTTCGTTAATAAACTTGGTTACTCAACAAAACAATACCTCGATTTCAATGAAAAAGTGACGACTTTTCTTGAAAATGTCTATAGGAGCGTAGAGAAAAAATATGGTAGGTTTGGTGAACTAGGTATTGATTTCGCTTTAGATAAGAAAGGAAACTTATGGTTAATTGAATGTAATGCAACATCCGGTAAAAGAGCCTTCATACAAGCATATGATGATCAATCGATTCAAAACCTACAAGGTAATGTACTATCTTATGCTAAATGGTTAGTACGCACAAACCATTAATTTAAGTTAGGAAAATGGAGTTGTTAATAATGAACAAAAACAGCAGAACAATTGGTATATTAGGTGGGATGGGACCAATGGCAACTGTTGATTTATTCAAAAAGATAGTAAATGAATCAGGGGCAGAAAGGGATCAAGATCACCATAAAATTATTATATTTAATAATCCTAAAATCCCATCAAGGAGTGAAGCAATATTAAAGGGGATGAATACCGCTTTTCCACAATTGTTAAAATCAGCTAAAACATTGGAAGCTGCTGGTGCTGATTTTATCATCATCCCATGTCATACTGCCCATTATTGGTTCAGAGAACTACAAGACCAACTAAATATCCCTATTATTAATATGATAGATAATACTGTAAATTATATAAATAGCTTAACAAAAAATGAATCTCAGAAAGTTCTTATATTGGCTACTAGAGGAACTATCTATTCAAAAATATTTCAAAATGAATTCATGATAAAAAGAATTCCTTACGTTGTACCGAATAGTGAAGAACAAGAGATTGTTTCAAAAGCAATTGATTTTACTAAGTCAAACTTAGTTGAAACGAACCCGTATATCAGTAAGTTAAATAACATGATAGATAACTATATCACAGGTAACCATATAACTTGTATTCTAGCTGGATGTACAGAGATCTCCTTATTACTTCCCTATTTAACTCATAAATGTTCAAAAATAGACTCATCCTTACTACTGGCAAAAAGAGCCATAAATGAAGCAAATCAGTGAAAATTTCTATTGTATCTATTATATAAAGGAAGGGGATTCAAATGAGCATGGTACAGGCAAGTACGAAGGAAAATTTCACGAATATTGGCGTATTGGTTAGAAAAAGTGTAAGAAAGAAATTATTAAAGCAAACCCCAACACCAATATTCCATATTATTCAAGAAACATCACAAAAAGTAAGAAATATTAATTTGTATATGTTTTCAAAATCTAATATTGACTTTGATAACTCTTCTATTATAGGAGTAGCTTACAATCCATTAAAAAAAGAATATGAAGAAAAAAAATTCCCTATACCACATGTAATGTATAGAAGAACAAGTGAATTATCAGATTCATTTATTGAAAAGGTTAGAAATAATGGGACTAAATTTATAAATTCTCCAAAGGGGTTTAATAATTGGGTAGCATATAATCATTTAAATCAATCCCCAGACTTACAAAAACATTTACCCTTCACTAAAATATGCAAAGATGTTGATGAAATTAAAACGATTTTCAACTTTACAAATAAAATCTATGTTAAATCTCTCGTAGGTGGTCGCGGAAAACATGTAATGAAAATTAAAAAGATCCCCTTCGAAGGTTATTTTTGTAGTTACTTTAATAGAAAGTTATTTCAATTCCACTATAAACACTACTCTTCTTTAAAAAAACACCTCCTATCATTTTATAATGATCATTTTATCATACAGGAAGCTATAGATTTACTCAGTACAGATGATAGACCTATCGATTTACGCGCTGAACTACAAAGAAACGGAAATGGCATTGTCACAATAACTGGTATCTCGGCCAGAAGGGGAGAGCAATATTCTCCTATTACAACCCACTCCGATAGCTATTCGTTAGAGGAGTTTTGCAGAAATAAACTTAACTACTCTGATGACAAACTTATCTCTTTTCACACAAAGGTTTCTAGCTTTTTAAAAGAAATATATGAAGAAATGGAAAAAATTTATGGTCAATGTGGTGAAATGGGAATTGACTTTGCTCTTGATAGACATGAAAATCTCTTCTTTATAGAATGTAACTCCAGAAGTACAAAGGTTTCATTAAAGAAAGCATACGGTGAAGAAGTTATAAAGCAGTCTTTTGTTGATTTGTGGAAATATGCTAAATACATTTCCACCAAATAAAGTTATTTTAGGTATTGAAAGGTGTCGATTTAATATGTGTAAATTAACTTTAGATAATAATATAAGTAAAAATAACATACACATGAATGGTACTACAAAGCAAAAAATAAGTAGTTCCAAAGTAACTCTAAAATATGGAAACTTTTCAAAGGTTTATAAAGTGATAGAAGATAATGCACTTTCAACGGACGAGATAAAAATGAATGGTCAAATTACTAAGCGGCTTACGTTCCCCACTATTCCTCTAACTATCATGATTAGAGAAAATTCCATCAATATCGGTCCTGTTATTGGATACTTGACAACAAAGCAGTATTGCAAAGATCCATCCCTTTTAATTTCCCGTTTTTCTGGTGCTTCAATAGATGGATTAGTTTATATTTTTCACAAAAATTCTGTCAATAAAAAAGAGAAAACAATAAAAGGTCTATACTTCGATAAAGAAACAAAAACATTTAAAAAAGGGGTTTTTCCATACCCTAGTGTAGTTTACAATCGTTCAAATAGAATTAGAAGCTTATATAGGCACTTTAAGAAGGAGATTGGAGATAATTTTTTTAACTATCCCTTCCGAATAAACAAATGGAGATTATGGAGGTATATGGAAAACCATACTAGTATAGTCAAACATTTACCTTATACAGAAAAATACAACAGCTCAGAGCAACTAGATATTTTACTAAATAAGTATAAAAATCTTTATTTAAAACCTACAAACCTATCTAAGGGAAGAGGGATTTTATATATTCAAAAAAACAAAAGTGGCTATACTGTTACAAATCGTTTTAATAAAACAATTAATATAAAAAATAAATTGGAGTTAGAGAAATACTTGAACAAGAATATTAAGAGAAAATATATTATACAGGAGGAAATCCCTTTTCAATATAAGGATAATAAAATGGATTTTCGCATTTACATTCAAAAGGATGAATCGAAAAACTGGAGGTACACTGGTGGTGAAGCAAAAGTTGGTAAAAAAGGAACCATTGTTACAAACTCAAGGTACAGAGAAAAAATATTAACAGCGAAGGAAGCTTTGACCAATGTATTCAAAATGAGTGACAATAAAGCAAATAAAAAGTTAAAAGAAATATCAAAACTCTGTATTAGTATGTTAAAGGTAATTGAGAATAAAGGTTATACAATAGGGGATTCTGCTATTGACTTAATAATAGACAATAACCAAAATGTGAAAATATTAGAGGTTCAATTAAATTATCGAGCAGATGCTAAAGCACTCAGAACAGAGGATGAACAAAGAGTATTACCATTTATACTCCCTACTCCATTAAAATACGCAAAAAAGTTAGCAGGTTTTTAGTAAGCATCCGAGGTTGACTCAAAAGGTGGATTTTAACATTTTGAGTCAACTTTTTTGCAATACACAGCTAATGTAACCATTTCAAACTTTCAAGCGTATTCTCGTGTAGAGATATTCTCATATTTTTCTTCTTGTTCCTGCTTGCTTTCGTATGTACATTACATTCATTTAATCTAGCTGTACGTAAGAAAACATCTTAACATTATTGTAAAAATGATCAGGTCCTATAGATATTATCTACTAGGTGTTTAGCACTTTAAACTTATACATAAAATACTATAAAAATATAAGCAGGACCAGAGTATTCATTTCCCTGATCCATTAATTTAATAATGCTATCATGTTATAAGTTTTTCTTCAGACGCTGCTCCTGTTTATGGCTTTCAATAGCAAGCGCAATCATTTTATTCACAAGATCCTTATATGGTAAACCACTTACTTCCCATAATTTAGGGTACATACTTAGTTTAGTGAAGCCCGGCAGTGTATTTATTTCGTTAACAAAAAGGTTCCCTTCTTTCGTCAAAAAGAAATCAACTCTGGCTACACCATTACATTGTAAGGCTTTAAATGCTTTTATTGCCTCTTTTTTTACTTTCTCTACATCATCTCCGTCTAATTCTGCAGGGACTTTTAATTGAACACCACCGGAATTTATATACTTTGCATCATAGGAGTAAAAGGAATCAGTGAACAAAACTTCACCTGGTAAAGAGGCAATAGGATCTTCATTACCTAATACTGCACATTCTATTTCTCTACCTTTTATTTCTTCCTCAATCACAATTTTATTATCGTAACGAAAAGCTTCATCGACAGCCATATAAAACTTTTTCTTCTCATAAACTTTACTAATCCCTACAGAAGAACCTTGATTAGCGGGTTTAACAAAAACTGGTGTACCCAAGTTCTCTTTCACTTTTTCATAATCTATATTTCCCTTCCTATCTTTTGTATAAGCAAAATATTTACCTATAAATAGTCCCGCTTCACTTAACAACTTTTTTGAAACTTCTTTATCCATGCTTACAGCAGAACCTAACACACTAGGACCAATAAAAGGTTTTCCCATTAAACGGAGTAAGCCTTGAATGCTCCCATCCTCGCCATAGGAACCATGTAAAATCGGAAAAATGACATCAATGTTTCCAAGACTTCTTCCATCTGGAGTTGTAAAAAAGCAGTCATGTTCACCAAGTACAATATTTACCCTTTGGTCTGAAGGAATCATTTCAATTAGTTTAGGATTGTCCATATTTCGTAGATAATTATTTGGATCTAGTAAATACCACTTCCCATTTTTGTCTATCCCTATTAAAACCAATTCATATTTATTTTTATCAATCGCTTCTATGATACTTTTTGCTGATTGAAGCGAGATTTGATGTTCAGAAGATTTCCCACCAAAAATTATGCCTACTTTTTTTTCATCGAACCTCTCCTCGTAATATCGTACTATTTTATTTTTTCAGACTGTTCCTTGCTATATATTCAGCAGTTCTACTCATTTTCATTTTATGTGAACCTTTTATTAAAACAACACAACCTTCATTTAATACTCTTAAAATACCGTAATGTAATTTATCACGATTGGTAGTATGCAAGATGTTTTTCTCTGGGATACCATTTTCTATAGCTGCAGTTTTCACATAGGATGCATTTTTTCCATATAAAAAAACATGTTTAATTCCCTTCTTGGCTAAATATGCACCTACCTCTTGGTGCCCTTTCTTTGAGTAATCCCCAAGTTCTAGCATACTTCCTAATACTGCTATTTTTTTCTTTTTATTGCCTAATTCTGCTAGAACATCTACCGCAGCCTTAACAGATTGCGGGTTTGCATTAAATGTATCATCAATTAATAGTGCACCCTTTGGCTTTGATAGTTTTATAACATTAACTCTCCTACTAGGAGACTTACAGCTCCTTAATCCTAATTTCATTTCATTAATAGAAAAATTAAGTCTGTCAGCTATTGCAATAGCAAATAAAGCATTTATTACATTATGCATACCAAACGCTGGAATAAAGAAGTATACTTTCTTTCCTCTTAAAGTTACTCCAAATATCATTCCATAACTTGTATACTTAATATTAGTAGCCTGATATTCAGATTTTGATGTAATACCAACTCTAATTAAGTCTCCTTTAAAATTTTTATAATCAAGCAACTTTGAATTTGTGTCATCATTGTTTAACAAGAGTATTCCTCTAGGATGTATATTTCTTATCATCGCAGATTTTGCTTTTGCAGTTTCTTTAATGCTATTACCTAATTTCCCATAATGTGCGGTACCGACATTAGTGATAACCCCAATGTTTGGTTGAATATAATTGAAATGATTACTGGCTCTCCCTAAGCCCATTTCAAGTACAATGGCTTTATGATTACGGTTGAATTGACTAACTGCTTGTTTCGTATGCTTTGGTAAATTCATATTCCCCTTTGTTGTCAGTACGTTTTTCCACCTAGTATTGAAGATTGCATTTATAAAACTAGTTGTAGAAGATTTTCCTGCACTACCTGTAACCCCTACTGCTGGTACCCTTGGTATAATAGGTTTCATCATGAATCCTCCTTCAATAGTTTATAATTTATTTTATTTTTAATTCGAAAGCTTGTGCATTATAAATCCCCTACATATGGAAGAAACAGGCTAACAACTGATGATATTGTTGAAATAAAACGCTCGTTACTTTACTCCTGTATCATGTCCTGTTGCCTTTTCCGAAAGGAGTTCAGTATCACTAGCTTCCATTAGCTATGTATATGTTCTTAAAGCTATTATTAAAGGGAGACTCAATAGGTAAAAATCTACCTTTGGGTCTCCCTTTTCTTTCATTTCACTATATACTTTTCTTCTTTTTTACATTCTGGCCGCACCCACAACCACGAATTCGTTGTTTTTGTTGTGTAGCTGAAGGGCGTAAAATTCTCTTTTTCGTAGATGAACTTCGAATCTTTTTATACACTTTTAACACCCCAAATTTCATATTAATATAGTATCTAGTTTATGATAGGGGTGTGAAATGGTTCATCCCATTCTATTCTTTATTCTTGATGTTCTTCCCTCTAGCTCTTCTTCTTCTCTTTTGTATTACAAAGGAATCATGAAAGATGTTATTCTTAAAATTAACCTCGGAAACGTCTTTTTTAGGTATATGCTTTAAATTATTTCGGAACCATCCGTCATCATCCTCATTAATCTTATTCTCTCTTAACGTATCCCTGTTTTCATTTAAAGAATGCGATTGTACGAGTTCTTTTATTTTATGATCCTTATCCTTAACTTCTTCTAAGAGCATCATTAATTTTTCATCCTTCTCAAATAGTTCTCTTTTTAGTAACTCATACTCCATTCTCAATGACTCCAAATCCGAGTAATACTTTTCATTTAGCTTTTTACTTTTCTCGAATTGTTTCTGTAGTTCCTTATGTCTAATATTCAATTCTGTTAGCAATACGTGATGATAATTGCCCTCATACTCCTTTACCTTTTGTTTATATTTTGACATCTCCGACTCCAAATGTAACACACGCTGCTTTAACTGAATAAGTGTGTCTCTCAATTTCCTCTCCACCCCCATGTAAATAATATCCTCTTACATAAATATGCTTATTTGGAAGTATCATGAGTTTAATTGGTAGTAAGCCTAATTAGCAAAATCTAGAATTATTATGTAATTTCTGGGTAATAAGACTACACAAGCATGATGAGTGTACATAAGATGAAGTAGTTCAGTAGAACAACCTAGATTTAAAGAGAGGATGAAAACGATGAGTAAATTTGAACGTATGTGTATTAAAGTTCCAAAGGTATACGACTGGATTACTCACCAGGCAGAAAAACAATTCCAATTTGATCAAGATGATCTTGATTTTTTTACAGTTGAAGATCCTGCATTACAAACGACAGACACATTAGTGGACGATGTTTGTGCATACTTCCTTCCAGAAACAGTAAAGGTCGATGCACAGCTGTTAATTCCAGAACCGAAAAAGTGGATGAAGCATGACGGTGATGATATTTGTCAGGAGGTTGGAGAAAGAGAAGATTTCTTTTACGATGAGTTAGATGCAAACCTTCAAATCGTCAAGCTTCAAAAGCAAGGCGAGTTTCAAATCATCTTAAGTGCAGATAAACTTCCTCCACTTTACTCTGAGCCAATTCCGTTTTTCAAACTCGAAAAAGTAGTGCTTTGTGCACCTGAAGGAACGGATGTTGTCTGCGATGTGTATGATATCGTTGCTGATGGTTCATTCGTGTGTAACGGTGATGGCACGGAATGGACAATCGACTTATCCCTATTAATCTGCCAATCTATACAAGCAGAGGCGATAGTAAAGGTGGAAGTAGAAGGCAAGCATTGTAAACCAAGAGAGGAAATTCCGCTACCAATAGTGACAAAAGAATGCCCAGATTTTGAATTTCCACCACAATGTCCAACAGTTTTTCCTCGACCTCATAAAAAATAATAAATATGATAAGGTTGGATTAATCAGAAGGACATGATAGCAATACAAATGAGAATACCTATTAAGAATCCCTATTCTTATAGTTATTCTCATTTTTTTTTAACGCTTATTAGCTCCTTGAAATATATTAATACATAAATGGAGATAAGTAGGTGACAAAAGAAATGAGTAAAAGAAATAATCAGCTTGAAAACAAAAGAAAAAAAATAATGGCAAATTATGAAAGCGAAATTAAACGATTATATAAGCTACTACAACAATCACAAAAAATATGGACGAATGTCGATCCAATTAAGGAAGCGAATCCGAATCAATTATTATTTAGATCAAACGAATATAACAACGGCTCATCACTGAATATAGACGTAGAAAAAAACATATCGATTTTGCCATACTTTCATTTTGTAACTTTTTTACCTGAACAAGGTGAAGAAGAAACATTAGTCCTCGGGAATTTTTCAATAAAAAATGAAGGGAACTCCCCCCTCAAGCAACCTATCATTTGTATACGGATTTCTCCGCCAAAAGCTGCACACCTTAGTGGAAAAATTTTAATGATGCATCGTAATGACCAAGTCATAACCGACGCAGAGGAGGAGTGGACACATGTCTACCGTGATTGGAAAAAAAGAATCCAACATCATGGTGAGTATTGGCTTCAACCATTACATTGCAATGAGATCAATCCAAACGAAACGCTAACATTTTCAAACTTTGAAATAAGAATACGAAAAAAAAATAATATAAGTAACATAAACATTGATGGCTATGTTTTCAGTGAAGCCTCTTCCGAAGGATTCCCGGCTTTAAACAACATATCATTTCGTCTGTAATCATGTACTCGAGAGGAGGGATTCCTATTTATCACTGTAAGAATAAACAACACCAATATCATGTATTAGGATCAAATGAAGTCATTAAACCGTTCTTACCAGAAACGAAACCCTACTCTAAAATAGCTTTGCGAACTATTTTATTCAAATATAATGAAGCTATGATTAAGCCGACAATCGGATCAAGTGGATCTGGCATCATAAAAGTACGCATGAGTAACAATGAAAGGTATGACGTTTTTTTCAAAGATTCACAACAATCTTTTTCTAGGTTATTGTCTGTTCATGCATATATTAAAAGTCAGATAAAAAAATATGCTCGAAAGAAATCTTCGAGCTCGTTTATTATTCAACAGGTAATCCCACTAATAGAAATTGACGGTGACCCTGTAGATATACGTGTCATTGTTCAACGCACGAAAGAAAACCAATGGCAAGTATCTGGTAAGTATGCAAGAAAAGCGCGGAATCAGTTATTTACTACAAATTTAAAACAAGGTGGTACAGCCTTTAACTTGAAGGACGCTCTACACTTCGCTTATCTTCCCACTCGAGAGATACAAGTATTGGAAAAGAAAATCGATGATCTTTCGCTCACCGTTGTCGGTCATCTTTCTCATATTTGGAAGGTGGAGCACGTTTGGGGTATCGATTTAGGGTTAGATAAGAAAGGGCATTTATGGATTATTGAAGCTAATATTCGTCCAAGGTTTCGAGGCTTTAAAGAGGTTGATCGTCACACTTATGAAAAAATAGATGCCCTTATGACATGGCATAATAACAAACATGACGACTAATTGGTGGTGATACCAGAAATGAACAAAAGTACGCTAAATATACAAGATGTCGAAAAATTACTTGAATTAGTAGAACGGTTATATACATTTAACATACACTCCTATAAAATCTTAAAAGTCGCAACAAAGCGATTTATCATTAAGCTGCATACATCCCATGGCACGTTTATTTTAAAGAAACCTAGACTCCCAGAAAGAAGGTTTCTATTCTTCATTGAAGCGCAAGCGTATTTAAGTAAAAATCAAGTGGATATACCGTCAATCATAAAAACTAGAGACAATAGTTTGTATTTTCAGTATAAAGATGAAAAAATGGTCATTTACAAATATATTGAGCACGTTACTAATACTAATCTCACCAATAAACAATTGATTACCGGAATACAAGCATTAGCCTCTTTCCATAAAGCATCACTTACCTTTAAACCGATTGATCAAAATTACAAAGCATATTCGATCTACGATTGGATTACGGAGTATAACAGTAAAATAATAAATATAGAACGATTTCCTCGCGATATACCGAAAGAGAATAGGCAGTCTAAATCCGTCAAATGTATAAACAAATATACAGCACAGTTTTCGACTTATGGAAAGAAGGTAATGCAATTAACTCATGATCTTTCCTATTCACATGATGACCCTAAAAACCATTTCCCTTATTTAGGACACGGCGATTTTACAATAGACAACTTATTATGGACGAAGGACAATACGTTTATTATTGACTTAGATAATATGAGCTACCATTTTCCATCTAGAGATTTTAGCCGTTACTTGTTTACGTACTATAAACGCTACCAAACTTTCGATACCGACCTTCTCCATCAATTACTATCATGCTATAAACAAATAAATAACCTCTCCACAGTAGAAGAACAATTATTTTTACTGGATCTCATATTTCCGCATCAATTTGAACGCATTATGAGAAAGCGTTTATACAAAAAAATGACATTAATAGAATTAGAAAGATTAATATTTTGTGAAATGAAGAAAACGAAGTACTTATTACATTTATATACAAAAACATTTGGAAGTGAGAATCGTGAAAAAAATCGCTTTTATTAGAACACAATTTCTTCCTATAACAGAAACGTTTATTTACGAAGAATTAATTAATATCAAACAGTTTAGCCCTATCGTCATTACAGAAAAAGAATTGAATGCTCATTTATTTCCGTATAAGCACATCATAAAAGTGAGTCACTTAGAAGATGAATTACCTTCTATTTTACAAAAAGAAAATATAAAGCTTCTTCATGTTAGATTTGGAACGACAGCAATAAGGTTGATTAAATTATTGAAGGAAATAAACATTCCTACCATCACCTCTTTTCATGGCTATGACGTACCTGATCCAGAAAAGAAAACGCCCTACCACGTACAATTAAAATCGTTGTTCCAGGTTGGAGATTGTTTTACAGCTACTTCATGCTATATGAAGAACAAGTTGATCGCTCTAGGCTGTCCACCTAATAAAATTCATGTACAAAAAAGCGGAATTGATTTAAATAAATTTCAATATCGAAAGCCACGTATTCCTCTTGAAGGTGAAAAGGTTCAAATACTTTCTGTTGGGCGTTTTGTTGAAAAGAAGGGATTTCAATACTTGCTTAAAGCATTTTCAAAAGTCCAAAAAAAGTATCCAGTAAAACTAACACTTATCGGTGATGGACCAAGAAGGAAGGAGATTATTCGTATCGTAAAAAAACACAAAATGAAAAAGTCTGTGCAAATCAAAGATCCGCTTCCTCATAAAGAAATAGTAAAAGAAATGGCACGTGCTCATATTTTTTGTTTACCTAGTGTAACCGAAAAGAATGGTAATCAGGAGGGAATTCCGAACGTGCTAAAGGAAGCAATGGCAATAGGAGTTCCCATCGTGACAACAGAACATGCTGGTATCCCAGAACTTATTGAGCACAAAGTGCATGGCTATTTAGTTCACGAAAGGGATGTAAGAGGATTAGTTCATGGATTAGTAAGGATTATAGATGACAGTCATTCATGGGAAAAAATGACGCTGAGAGCACGTAAAAAAATAGAAAAGAGCTACAATTCTACGATACAAGTAAAACAACTCGAGAATTTATATACTAGTTTAATAGATTAGTATAACCGACTATGTATGTTTTAGGAGGACGATGATGATGAAAACACCCTTAGTAACAGTAGTCATTCCTTCATATAATAAAGCAAAGTTTATTATAAAAGCGATCAAAAGTGTTCAAAATCAAAGTTTAAAGCATTGGAAGGCTTTGATCATTGATGATGCATCCACAGATGCTACGGAAAATATTGTATTACCAATCATAAAGGATGACCGAAGATTCAACTATATCAAATTAGAAAAAAACATCGGAATATCTGCAGTATTACAATACGCTTTGAATAAGATAGATACAAAATACTTCGTACAGCTCGATGGAGATGATTGGTTAGAGAAGGATGCATTACAGCTATTAGTTCATAAAATGGAAACGTCTAGCGAAAATGCAGCTGTTGCGTACGGAAATCTCGTTCGCTGGCAACAGTTAAAAAAGAAAAAGCGCAAAAAATTGATTACCCATAAACAGCTACAGGATAAGTACGACTTTATTACTTATCATCCAATGTTTTACCCTCGTTTTTATAAAACAGATGCTGTCAAAGCAGTTGGTGGATGGTCGACAAATGTACCACATGGTGGCAGGTATTCTGAGGACCGACAAATCTTATTAAAGCTTATCCCTCACTTTTCCTTTTTACATGTCAATGAACACTTATATAATCATCGCATACACGACACGAACAATAGCGGTAAAGAAAACCTAGATAAATATGCTCAAGTCAATCGCTATCTTTATGAAAAAGCACTAAAAGATTGGGGTAATGAATATGAGCCAGTTTTCACGTGGATAAACGGACGCTTGAAAGTAAAGAAACTAAATAAGAAAACATAAAACCGAGCTTGGTAAAGCTCGGTTTTATGTTTTCTTATAAGCGGTGTAGAAATGATGCCACATGTTTTTAAAGTAGTAGTGAGTGCTCTTCTCACTACTACGCGTGGCATCATTTCCACCGCAAATTTTATACTCTCTGGTCTTTTAAGAAAAACTAAAACCGAGCTTGGTAAAGCTCGGTTTTATGTTTTCTTATATGCGGTGTAGAAATGATGCCACATGTTTTTAAAGTAGTAGTGATGCTCTTCTCACTACTACGCGTGGCATCATTTCCACCGCAAATTTTATACTCTCTGGTCTTTTAAGAAAAACTAAAACCGAGCTTGGTAAAGCTCGGTTTTATGTTTTCTTATATGCGGTGTAGAAATGATGCCACATGTTTTTAAAGTAGTAGTGAGTGCTCTTCTCACTACTACGCGTGGCATCATTTCCACCGCAAATTTTATACTCTCTGGTCTTTTAAGAAAAACTAAAACCGAGCTTGGTAAAGCTCGGTTTTATGTTTTCTTATAAGCGGTGTAGAAATGATGCCACATGTTTTTAAAGTAGTAGTGAGTGCTCTTCTCACTACTACGCGTGGCATCATTTCCACCGCAAAATTTATATTCTCCAGTCTTCCTCTTCATCATCTGATACAACTTCAACAATGAGTACATTAAGTTTTGAGTTATTTATACCTTGATGTCACGATTGATTCATAATCATCAGTATATTGGATATTCTTTTTTTTCAAAAACTTAGCATTTTCTATTTTCCACGTATGCTCCTCTTCGTTTTTTCTAATAAGTATATAGTTATTTTTAGAAGTGGAATAAATCTTAAAACGTTCTTTTCTGCAATCGTATTGAAATTGCATATCTGATCCTGCTTTTTGACTACTGAACTTTATCTTATTTGCGACACATTTTTTAAATGTCAACGTTCCTCCAGAAACAAATCGAACATACTCATTTTCCTTACCATCATGAAACGTTGTCAACGCCTTGTCATGGTAAATATAAACGTAAATTGAAGCCTTGCCAACAATCATTGCATTTGTCTGTTTAAAGGCATTCATCGCCTCTGCCAAATAATACGGGGAATAGTAATCATCATCATCAAACTTAGCAATATAATCATACGAAGCTTTTGTTATACCAAAATTCAAACATTCTCCTAAAGAATAGTACTCTGGCAATTGAAATATGGTTACTCTGTTATCCAGTGCAGCCTTTTTTTTCCATAAATCAATATTCATCTCATCTTTGTTCAATATGACGATTAATTCCTTTTCAAGCCATGTTTGATGTTCAAACTGTTTAAAAACACTTTCCATTTGCTCTTGACGTATTGTACATGTGATGATAGATACCAATATGATTGCCCTCCAAATCTAGCTTGCTACGATTATGAATTTTATTTAGTGGAAGTAACTAACTTCTCGTAATTTTTTGTTTTGATGATAGAAATACAACCTTCCTTTAGACGATCATTTTTTTCCGTCTGCTTACTAATATCGTTTCTCAAGCAAACAAAATTTTCTTTGTTTGTCGAAAATATTTTATAGCCATGTTTTTGACACTGTAAAAAAAATCCTCCATCCTCCCCTCTATTTAAATCTGGAAATTGTATATTTTTATAAATACGTTTATTAAACACAATTGTTGCTCCTCTCACAGAATGAACATACTTACCTTCAAATCCAGGATGATGGATTCCTAATTCCTGACTATTGATAAAATACGTATAAACGGTCCTTTTCCCGACTACCAGCGCTTCTGTTGTACGAAAAGCATGCATTGCTTCATCTAAATAAAAGGGAGAATAGAAGTCATCATCGTCAAATTTCGCTATATAATTGTACCTCGCCTTTGAAACGGCAAAATTAATACATGAACCTAACGTTGTTTTTTCTGGGAGCTGATACACCTTAATCTTTTCTTGATATTGGCTAACGTACTTCAAGCATTGTTCTAAGTTCATTTTGTCATTATTTAATATAATGATGAGCTCTTTTTTCTGCCACGTTTGATGAAGAAAATTCCGAATCATATTTTCCATACAATCTTCTCTCATCGTGCAAGTAATAACAGAGACGTTCATATTTTATCCCTCTCTTGTCGTAGTTAAATGAACCATTTTTTAATTGATTTCCTATACAACTCACCACCATTGAAATCGTCAATATGATGTAAAAGATACTAATTTTAGTTTTTGGCGGTGATGATGACATGAAAATCTTAGTGACAGGGGCAGCTGGTTTTATCGGATCCCACTTATGCGAAACCCTCCTCATAAATAAAAACTATCATGTAGTCGGGATAGATGGATATATCAACAATTCTCTTGACGAAGAGAAAAGAGGGTTAATAAATCGTTTATTGAAAAATGAGCGCTTTACATTTTATGAAGAAAACATGTTAAATATTTCATGGGACAATGTAATTAGTGAGATAGATGTGATTTATCATTTAGCTGGCATACCTGGAGTAAGAGCAAGCTGGGGAGAAAATTTCAACGATTATGTGATTCATAATATTCAAGCTACACAAAGACTTCTAGAAGCATGTATAGACAAGCCACGTTTACAAAGGTTTATATATGCCTCTACCTCATCTGTTTATGGGGAAAAACATGGAAAAGTTTCTGAAGATGCAACACCTCGTCCACTTTCTCCTTATGGCGTAACGAAGTTAACATGTGAAAACTTATTCCGTATATATTATCAAACATATCGTCTACCAATAGTTATATTAAGGTACTTCACTGTATTTGGACCGAGACAACGGGACGATATGGCTTTCCATATTTTTATTAAAAAAATGCTCTCTGAAGAAACAATTCCGGTATTTGGTGATGGACTTCAAACGAGAGATTTCACTTATATTCGAGATTGTATCGCTGCAACGATTTCTGCCCTTCATTCAGATAACGTGATAGGTGAAACAATAAATATTGGAGGAAAGGAACGAGCATCGATGATAGAAATCATCGAAATGCTTGAAGAAATCATTGGTAAAAGTGCAAAAGTTAATTTTCTAAAAAAAATACACGGCGAACCGAAGCATACTTGGGCAAACATAAATAAGGCGCAACGTTTATTAAACTACAATCCGACTACGAAATTAAAGGAAGGGATAGAAAATGAAGTAAAATATATTCGAGAACTATATAGGTAAAAAAGAGAGACTGTCTCATAAAGAGAAGTTGATGAGACGAGGCCACTGAAAAAGTACATAGCAACTTTTTCAGTGCCTTCTATTTGTATTGCAATGGCTATGTGTCGTCGCTCACCTGATAGGAGAAACTCAATCCTATCAGGCTTTTTACCGATTGTGACGGCAACGCACATTGCTTAGTGAAAGAACACCACTTGTTTAATCTCCCAATACTAGTAACAGACATTGTTTAAGACGAACTATTTCTATCTGAAATCGTTTCCTCTACCGATTGCACAATGACAAACCCTTCACCGGAAAATTCCATTTGAAATGATTCACCACTCGCTCGACCAATGAATGTTCTAAAGCTAATATCTGTTCGTATTTCTGGTTTTAGATGTCCAGACCATGCTACAGTTGCTTGTGGATCTGTCATTACAGGAATACCAGGACGTACAAGAAGTGTTAACGGTTCAAAATGAGACGTGATCGCAACCATTCCTCTTCCTTTTAAAGTAACGTTAAATAAACCACCAGACATTACACCTGCTATTTTTTTCATCAGCTTGATATCCCATTCAATCCCAGGTTCAAATGCAAGGAGGTCATTCCCATTTACCGTAATTTCATCATTGTCTAGCTCTAAAAGCGTGATTCTTTTCCCAGCATCCGCTAAAAAAAGTTGTCCATTACCTTGCGCCTTCATTAAGGAGCTTCCCTCACCAGTAAATGCTTTTTTAAACATTCGACCAACACCGTGTTCTAACACTCGCTCCCTTTCAAACTTTATTTTTCCATTATACGAGATCATCGATCCCATTTTTGCCCATACTTTATCTCTCAAATTCACTTCCAGTATACGAGGAGTCTCTAGTTGAAAAAAGTCTTGACCAGCTTTGTCCTGCACAGTTTGTTGAATAAATTGATTTATAGAATATTTACTCATAAAAGAATCTCCTCTCATCATTAAATTCATTAGCCTGGATTTACCTATTTCTATCATACTAAAATATTTATGTAAATATATTGTAAAATAAAATACACCTGATTCCGTAATAAAAATTAGCAGGAGCATTAAGCCCCTGCTTTCAACCTATAATAACGCTGCAATCGTTCCAAATACTAAAAAGACAATACTTACAATCTGATTAATTCCATAGGAAGCTATTTTTACGTTCGCTAAATTTGTTGGTGAGACAATCCAGTGTTCTACAATAAATAAAACGGCGATGATGCTAACTCCAACATAATAGATTGTTCCTAGTTGAGTACTTAAAAGACCAACTACTACTAGGAAGAAAATTGTTGCTGCATGGAATAATGCTGCGATATAAAGTCCGTATTTCACACCAAACTTAGTAGGGATCGATTTCAAACCGTTTTTTCTATCGAAATCATAGTCTTGTGATCCATATATAATATCAAAGCCTGCTACCCACGCTGTATTGGCAGCCCCCATAAATAACGGTAGCCACGAAATCGTTCCGGTTACCGCAATCCAAGCACCTACGGGAGCAGACGCCGAAGTGATCCCTAAAACGACATGACATAACCAAGTGTATCGTTTCATATACGGATATATCACCATCAGCACGAGTGCAATAGGTGAAAGGAGTAAGCATAATGGGTTAAGCATAGCAGCACCTATTAACATGACTAAAAAGCATAGGATCGAAAATATAATAACCTCTTTCTTCTTCATCAAACCTTGAGGAATTTGACGTGTTGCTGTTCTCGGATTTTTTGCATCAATCTCCGCATCTATCACTCTATTAATAGCATTTGCCCCTGTCCTAGCCCCTATAAAAGCTACGAAAATCCAAAACATCACATTTAGGTCAGGAAGGCCACCACTAGCCAATAACATGGAAATAAGCGCAAAGGATAATGAAAAAATCGTGTGAGAGAACATGACAAGTACGCCGTAATCTTGCACCTTCTTAACTGCTTTATTCATGATAAAGCCAACGGATGCATGTTGCTCCATACTATCCCTCCTTTCGTATTAACTCTGTAAACACATCTTCTAAATGGATGATTAATTCATCAATATTTTCCTTCGTAATGACTAGTGGAGGTTGAAAGGCAATCACATCTCGATTAAGTCCATTTTTACCTATCAGAAATCCTCTTTCCTTCATTTTTTCTAAAATATAATCGGTAACATTTGCAGATGTTAGCTCCACACCAGTGTTTGACTGGATTTGCATGCCAAGCATTAGTCCTATCCCACGTATTTCTTGGATAAAAGGAGATTCAAGCTTTAATAGCTTCTCCTTTAAATACGCCCCTAATTGAGCTGCACGCTCGACTAAGCTTTGATCATGAATATACTTCAACACACTTAGTGCTGTTTGGGAAGCAAGTGCATTTCCACCAAAAGTTGATGCTGATGGCTTATTAAATGATTTTGCTATTTCATCTGTTGTGGAGAAAGTTGAAATTGGAAAACCATTCCCTAATGCCTTCGCAGTCACAATGATGTCTGGCACAATATCGTAGTGCTCGATCGCAAACATTTTTCCCGTACGCCCATATCCAGTTTGCACTTCATCGACAATAAGAAGTACACCATATTGCTTTAATAGCTGTTTTACTTCCTTCAAAAATGTTGATGGGTACATGACGATGCCACCATTTCCTTGAATGGGCTCTATGATTAACGCCCCAATATCGCTACCGTGCTTTTGTAAAATCGTTGAAAGCTGCTGTAACGATCTCTCCATCGAGATTTCACTCGTTTCATTTTCAGCGTATGGACGGTCAATGAAAAATATATTTTCCTTTACTAATTCATCATCAAGTCGCCACATCGGAATACCTGTAACACTTAAAGTCAAGTGTGTTCTACCGTGTAATCCACCTTGTAAAGCGATAATCCCACTTTTATTCGTATGCATTCTTGCTAGCGCCAAAGCCCCTTCGTTTGCCTCAGAGCCAGTCACACAGAAAAATGTTCTAGTAATATTTCCAGGCAGTATTTCAGATAGCTTTTCAGCTAAATGAACGATCGGCTCTGTCAAATAGATGGTAGTAGTATGCTGAAGTTTCGTAAGTTGTTCTATTGTGTCTTTCATGATCTCAGCATTAGAATGTCCACAGTTCATAACTGATACCCCAGCAAAAAAATCGAGATACCTTTTCCCTGTGTGGTCCTCCAAGTATTGCATAGAACCACTTACTAATTGCGGTGGGTCCTCATAAAAATTCGCTATCGCAGGGAAAAAATAGTCTTTTCTTTTTTTTACAATATTATCTGGTCCTATATAGCTCACTAATGTCCCCTCCTATTTTAAAAAGATAATGCCCCTAAAGTAAATCCTGCTCTAGTTGTTGCAAACTGCTCAAAGAGCTTCTTCGTTTTCGTTTTATCATTTAAAGCTTTCTTATATATCTGAATGACTACACGTAATTCGTCCAAAGAATATGTCTGTCCTTCAATTCTGTAGCTTTTTAATGACTCAAACTGAATGTCTTGAAGAACTGGCAATAAACAGAGCTCCTTTGCTGTAAAGAGGTGGTTCTTTTTGTTTTGATCAATATATACTGGACTTTCCCCTTTATCCGATTTAAGTACTAGTACTTCGTTATTAACAAACTGATTATCCTCGTGTTCCACTGGATCTAGCACTCTCGTATTCTCATATAAATCCAAGTCCAAATACATTACTCTTAACGGGCCATGTACAATTAACTCTACCGGGTTAGTGGCATACTTCATAAATGTCGGTAGCTCACAGCCTTTCATCTCAATAGAAACTGTTGACTCTTTTACTCCTAACTTCTTATAGTAGTCCATCGCTTTTCGGTTATAAATGTTGACATTATAATCGGTAATGACATTGTATTTTTTCGCGTACTTTTTTATTGACCCTAGATTCGTTGCTAATATTCCATCAAATAAATGCCCCTGCTTCTCTAGATATTGATCTATTAATTCACATTGAAGCTCATCCATCATTTGAGGTAAGCTAAGATATATTTCTGTATTCTTCTTTGTTTCTATTAAGCTTCTTAGTTGTTCTACCGTCATAAACGTATCTGGTAAAAATACTTCTGTAGCCAAATAAATTCTCTTTACACCAAGTTCTATACAAAGCTGTGCCTGCTCCAAATTATTTACTTTCACCGATAAAAGGTCCGTTTTTGTTGTTGAACTTTCTACTCCTACTTTTTCATGCACTTTATTCAATGCTTTTTCAGATATTTCAGGCTCCTCCGTTGGTGTTGAAAACACCTTCCCGGTAGAGTAAAATTTCCCCGTCCCTTCATATCTCGTATTAATAAAGTCAAGTCCTGGATTAGAAAATGCATAAGCAGTAGAAAAATCACGCTTTCGATTTTCATACAGCTCCTCTGCATGTTTTTTCCTATCGTAGCTTAGAGGATCTTCAATATAACGATCAATGGCGTCACCGTACGTATTTACGAGATCGACGATAAAGCCCGGCTCTCTCATTCTACCTTCGATTTTAAATGACGTGACATTCGCTTCAATTAACTCCGGAATATGTTCATACATGTACATATCTTTCGCTGCAAGTGGATATTCGGTTGGATACACATTGCCGTCCTTTTTTACACGGTAAGACCAACGACACGGTTTAAAACAGCGCCCACGATTAGAACTATTTCCCATTGCAATCGAACTGAAATAACAGTTTGCACCATTGACGGAACACATGTCTCCATGCATAAAATATTCTGTTTCTACTCCTGTTTCTGTTTGTAAAAGCTTTGCAGTCTTTAAATCCATTTCTCTTGAAAGCACGACTCTTGTTAAGCCATCCTCCTTCAAAGCCTTTACAAAGTCCATGTTATGTACATTCATCATGACAGAAGAATGTATCTCAATTTTCTTTATATTTTGTTCTTTACAAAGTTGTACAACACCAAGATCCTGGACGATAATCCCATCAACATTGACACTCTCCAAATAATGTAAATACTCGGCTGCTTCATCAATTTCCGAATCATTTAACATATTATTGACAGTGACATATACTTTTTTATCGCTGTCATGGGCCATGTTTACTGCTTCTTTAATTTCTTCGTTTGAAAAATTATAGCCCTTTCTAATCATTCTCATATTTAACGATTTTCCGCCTAAATAAATAGCATCGCAGTTTGCCTTCACTATTTGCTTAAAGGTGTCCATATTCCCTGATGGAGCGAGCAACTCAATTTTTTTATGATTAAAGTACTTAGCCATATGTGTTTCCTCCCGTTCGTTCATCGATGTATGAATCATACATTGTGAAATAATTAACAATTTCATTATATCGATAATCCTTTACTTGTGACGGTTGAAAAAACAACAGATTTTTGACAGTTTTTTGCATTAAAACTATCTGTAGTTTGAAAACGTTTTTATAAGAAGTTGCCCGAAAAGGTATTTTCTTTTGAGGCAACTTTTAATCATTTTTTAAATCATGATCTATTTGTTTTTGCTCATACTAAGCACGGAGGTGAATATATGATTAAAGAGAAAGAGCTTATTAAAAATATTGAAAAATATGCAGAACCCTTTTCACATACAGAAGGGTTACAGCCACTCATAGAAAATGCTTCTCATGCAAAATTTGTGCTATTAGGAGAAGCGAGTCATGGCACAAGTGAGTTTTATAAAATCCGATCAGACATAACAAAACAGCTCATTCAACACCATCAGTACTCATTTATCGCTGTAGAAGGCGATTGGCCCTCGTGTTACGAGATAAACAGATACATAAAAGGAATAGCCACAGAGTACAAAAATGGAGAAGATGTATTGAAGAAGTCTTTCACACGTTGGCCAGCATGGATGTGGGCTAACTACGAAATGGTGGAACTAATAGAATGGCTTCGCAATTATAATCAAACTAGAAATGAAGAAGACAAAATAGGCTTTTATGGCGTAGATGTTTATAGCTTATGGGAGTCTATCGAAGCCATCGTAAAATATTTAAAGAAAACGAATTCCCCCATTTTACAAAAAGCAATAAATGCACTAGAGTGCTTGGATCCATTTGAAAAAAAGCCAGAAAAATATGGAATTTCATCCGCTTTTTACGGTGAGAACTGTGTCTCTGAAATCATCGAGCTACTTCATAACATACAGAATGACAAACAAAGATTTAAAGATGACTCAGAGGCTAGACTTAATATGACTATCAATGCGCTAGTTGCTAAAAATGCCGAACATTATTACTATACGATGATGACGAATGACAACGAATCTTGGAATATACGTGACCGTCATATGGTAGAAGCACTGCGACATATTGCTAGCTTTTATGGTACAAGCACAAAAGGGATAGTATGGGAGCATAACACCCATATTGGAGACGCAAGAGCGACAGATATGGCTAGTGAAGGAATGGTGAATGTTGGACAGATAACTCGTGAACAATATAGCGAAGCAAATATATATGCCATTGGTTTCGGAACATTTGAAGGTACTGTCATTGCCGGACATAAATGGGGAGAGAAACCTGAAGTAATGGTTGTTCCTAAGGGAACGCCTTGCAGCTGGGAGGAAGCACTACATCAATCTTCTCCTGGAAATAAATATATCATTTTTAATGAAGAAAACAGAAAAGAATTCTCGAATATTATTGGACATCGCGCGATTGGCGTAGTATATAACCCTAACTTTGAGCACCACGGAAATTACGTACCTAGCCGGATATCAGAAAGGTATGACGCCTTTATTCATGTAGATAAAACAAATGCACTAAAACCTTTATAACTTATTAGAAGAGTCTCCAAATACTTACGCGCGGACAGTGCAAAAGGTCATTTTTCATCTCTTTTAGCACTGTTTTTTCTATTTCCAAATCAACTCGAGCGACGAAACGATAATTCTTTTTATTTTGAGTAGTAAATATCGTTAGGAATCATTATTGTGCATCATATCAAATGTAGCGAATAATTGAGCACTATTAATTTTTTCTCAGGAGTATGCATCCCATCATGATACCTGCTTTAACTTTACTTGCACTTATTTTCCCATAATAATTATGGGCTCTAATTCAGTTAGACGATTTATTACAGTTACTTCATGAGCTTTTTGGTTATACTTTCTATTAAGCCACACACCATGCATTCCAGCATTTTTACTCCCTAAAGCATCTGTTTCCAGTATGTCTCCAATATAAGTACATTCACTTAATTTAACATTTGCTTTATGACATGCTTCTTGAAAAATAACAGAACTTGGTTTTGGTTCTTTCACTTCACTAGATGTTACCACACAGTCAAAATACGGGAGGATACCCGTTCTTTCTAACTTTTCTATTTGCTGATTATATTGTCCATTACTTATTATCCCAAGTCGAAAACCTAATTTTTTTAATGAAGTTAAGGACGGAATTACATCATCATAAACTAGCCAATATTTTTTGTACAAATGTAAGAAGAAAGCAAATTTTGTATCCGCTTCTTCATCATTAAGAGGCGTTTGAATCATTTCTTTTATCCTCATTCTTCTTTGTTGTTGGAAGGAGATTTGATTTTTTAAATATAGATCAAAGTATTTTTTTGAAAGAAACTTCCAATGATCAAGAAATTGTGATTGCCTCATTGCTATTGTATTTACGTGTTCCAAATAAAACTCAACTGCAGCCATTTCCTCTGCTTTTTCGTGATCTAAAAGCGTACCGTCAATGTCAAAGAAAATCATATACTCTCCTTTTACCGAAAATGTAATTGCACAATAACAGGAGCTAGCACAAATTTTTGCATTTCTTCATCAGTCAAGACATCCCGATTAAAGTCTACAATGTCACCATTCGTCCCTGAAAAAAGCTCCATCGCTTCTAAAGGAACTCCCTGATATTTTAGCTCAATGAGTTTTTCTTCATTGTTATTTTTTATTTTAAATTGGATTGCTGAAAAACCACCGTCATTTTTTCCAATGATGTTGCCATTTTCATCATAAATCGTCGCATACTGGCTTATAGGGTTAAATAAATTCATCTTATATGAGGCAATGAGTTCCTTATTTTCATTATAAACACGATAGCGTTGACGGAAGCCCCAATCCTTCTTCAAATAAAAAAGTACCTTTTCCCCATTTTCAACTATGATCGACTTCTTTAAGTACGGCCTTAATTTTATTAAATGGAGAAAAAAAGTAACGACCCTTTTCCATCCTTCCACCTCTTCTCTAATACGAGCAACTGACTTTCCGTTTAGTGCGTAATACTCATATTCTCGTAGCCAGTGAACATGTGGTACAAGCATTAGTCGATTTGCTTGAAACAGATCTTCCTCGCGGCGACTTATATTCGGTGTGTTATATTTTCTATGCGAACGTTTTTGTTTTACTATTGCTGTTATAAGCAGTGCAATACTTCCTCCAAATAGGAAAATCATTGGATAAATTAACTGAATAGAAATTTCTACGTTATCGATAGTAATAACTAAGTAAAGTAATATCAGTGCACCAATAAACTGTAGAAAACTTAAAATAAAATATGCTTTGGATGCCTTTTTATAATGCGAATGCATACTCATATGTTCCATCCCCTAAGCTTAGGCATTTTCTAGTAACGCCATTCTTTTGTTTGAAACATTTACTAGTCTCTTTTGAATATCCTTATAATCGATATCAAGTTTATTTAGCATTTCTATCACTTGTCTTTGTGTGCTTTCCGTTTGTTTATATGAATCTGCTATTTTACCGTGAACCATCCAATCAACGATAAGTCCATCAAAAAAGTAGTCGGCAAATGTTAGCATATTCCCAATCTCTAAATCTACATGGAAATGATTTTTAATATCTAGGAGTTCATCTTGAAAATGTCTTAATTGACTTTGAACGCGGTGCATGTCATCCTTTGCAGAATTGATGTGACTATGCTTCACAGCCGTTGTAATCATACCGCCTCCTAACATATCAAATGTAGACCAACCCTTCGCTTTATTCAAGGAGTCGATTACTTCTAACAATCCTTCTTCTACTATTCTCCCAGCTGAAATAGCCTCTTCATACTCCTTTAACATTGATTGGAGCTCTGTTTCTTCATCAACTAAAGCAAATAATTCATCGCTCCATACAGTAGAAGTATCCTTTATTAGCCTTTCTTTCTCACATATTATTTCTCTATATAGTTTCTCACTATTTTGCAAAGGCTCTATTAACTTTTCGTATTCTACAATCTCTTTTTCTAAGTCCTCTACAGTTCTGACCGCTTCCTCATATTTAAATTGTGCAGCAACAACATGCTGTTTTTCCTTTTCTACCTTTTCTAATTTTTTGCCGCTCAATGAATATAACAAATTTGTGATTGAAAAGCTTTCTAACCTCTCAACATCCGCTTGCTCCTTTTGTAATAGACGATGAAGTTCACTCTTCTTTTGCCTTTCTTCTTGCAACTGGAATTGAGCACGTTGAAGATGATCTTTCCATTTATACTTTTTTCTTCTTTGTTCTTTTACATATTTTAATTTTTCATTTAGTTCTGTAAACATACACAACACCTCCAACCATATTTACGTATAATGGCCTACAATTGTTTCATCTTTTGTTACATTTGAGCCAGTTCTACTACGGTCGCTTATCCCAAGGCTCAAGTGAACCGATAACACTACACTTCTCTCGCCCCTTTATCGCATCAATGACCCCTTTCGATATTTCTTCGTGAGTAAGCCACCTTGATCTATCATTTTCAATTACAAATCCAAGTTGTACTTGATAATAGCTACAATACTCAGGTAGACTTACCATCATTTCTATTTTCTTTAAATCAGAACTACTCCCTAAAACATGATACAAACTCCACCTTTGATTAAGAGCAGAGACTTCCTCATTCACAATGTTAAATGCATTTTTTCCATCAGCATGTATCCAAGAAACAACTAGATCAATATGTCCCCCCTCTTGCATGAGCTGTTTTAATACCTTCCTTAAATTTTCATTATCACGGTAGTCAACATATAATGGTGAGATAATAGCAGTATCATGTACTTTATATATGAGATTTTTCATCTTTTTCTTATTACGAGCAATCACATGAACGTGATAACCTTGCCGACATAGCCAAAGTGTAGCTTCAGACAGCATTCCAGTTCCACCTATTACTAATGCTTGCATCATCATCCCTCACATACATTCCAATTTTTTCCTTGCAGATATATTTTATCACCTTTTTATTACAATTGACTAATTAATCGATCATGGTAAACTGTTACCGAATAGGTTATAGTTCAATAGCAAAATGTATGTGATGAAGATTAAAATAAAGGTTGTCCCCAATAATAAGACAACCTCTCCTCTTCTACTATTTTCGAAAGAAAGGGGTTTACAATGATAAGTAAATACGTAATTGGTTTAGATATCGGAACTACTTCTGCAAAAGCTGTCACCTTTACTACAGGTGGAGAAGTAATAGGGGAACACGAGGAAGATTATTCTATTATCCAACCGTTTCCAGAGTGGGTGGAGCAAGACCCGTATGCAATTGAAACAGCTGCCTTATCAGCAATTAAGCTCTCGATAGAAAAGGCAGGTATCAATAGTGCTCAAATCGTTTCAATAGGTATTTCAGCTGCCATGCACTCGTTGATTTGTATGTCTAAAGATGGTGATGCACTTACTAATTCCATTACATGGGCCGACAGGAGAAGTGTAAAGCAATCTACTGAAGTAAAAGCAAGTGATCTTGGAAATAAAATATACCTCCACACAGGAACACCAATCCATCCAATGTCTCCACTATCCAAACTATTATGGATGAAAGAAAATGATTTTGAACCGTTTAAAAAAGCTTGGAAATTCGTGTCTATTAAAGAATTTCTTACATATCGCTGGTTTAACGAAGCTGTTGTCGATTATTCCATCGCTGCAGCGACTGGCATGTTTAATATCCACAAACTAGATTGGGATAGCGAAACCCTTGAATTTGTTGGGCTACACAAGGAACAGCTCTCTACACCTGTACCTCCAACGTATGTATTTGAAACTTTACGAAAAGACATCGCAAATAAAATGGGAGTACGAGAAAACCTTCCCATTGTTATTGGAGCGAGTGACGGCCCATTAGCTAATTTAGGAATTGGTGCGATCGATGCAGGAGATACCGCTATCACAATTGGTACGAGTGGTGCAATTAGACAAATGGCTTCTGCACCAAAAACGGATAGTAAGCAAGAGGTTTTTTGTTACTCATTTACAGAAGACTTATGGATATTTGGTGGACCAACGAATAATGGTGGAAACGTCCTACATTGGATGAAACAAGTGCTTGGAGAAAGAGAAGTAGCTTTATCTACTGAATCAGGTGAGGATCCATATGAATTATTAACAGCAACAGCGAGTACTGTTGCACCAGGATCGGACGGTCTTATATTTCTTCCCTTCTTATATGGTGAGCGCGCACCTCACTGGGATGCAAATGCACATTCTAGCTATGTTGGGCTCTCTTCTCAGCACGGTAAAGCTCACTTATTGAGAGCAGGCTTAGAAGGAGTCATGTATAACATTTATCAAATTAACGAAGCACTTCACCAGCTTGCAGGTACTACAAAAACGCTTTATGCTAGCGGAGGCTTCTCTCGATCACCATTATGGCTTCAAATTTTAGCAGATATATTTGGCCAAGAGGTCCACATACCTGAGAGTCACCAAAGCTCAGCTTGGGGAGCTGCGTGGGTTAGTTTAAAGGCAGTAAACGAAGTTTCTAGCTTTTCTGATATTAAACGAGCCATTCCTATGAAGGATGTTATTAAACCTAATATGGCAAACAATGAAACATATAAAAATTATTATTCCATTTATAATAGCTTGTATCAATCTTTAAAGCCTACTTTTGAAAAAATTGCTGTACTTAAAACCAATTAAGTAAGAGAAGAACTTTGTAATTAAGAAGAGGTCTACTCAAAAGGTAAAAATTCAGGGCCACTGAAAAAGTGAAAAACTTGCTGTTTCGTTGCATTAATATTCATTATACCTCATTATAGGGAAAGTTGATGAGACCGGAGCAAGCGAGGTTACTGTCTCTTCCTCTACGAGCATATGCTACGGAGCGTATCCGTCGAGACAACTCGAAGCATTAGCGAAGAAGAGTCGCTCGTTCCTGTGGGATCGAAGGCAGGGGTGAGACCCTCAGACCGCAGGTCAGGAGGCTCACCAGCCGCCCACGGAAAGCGAGCTTGCGCAGGGATCATCAATTCACTATATACAGAGTAACTTATAATAATAGCTGATAATTATAGAATAAGTACTTTTTCAGTGTCCTCAAAAATTCGACCTTTTAGAGTAAACCTCTTTTCATGATAGCGTTCTTATTTAACGAGATTCTGTTCGTTTGTGCCTTTATTGGTCAGCTTTTTTCTATTAAACTATTTCAAATAATTGGCTTGTTGAAAAAAAGTGAGTACGTATGTTGGGGTACGCTTCCTTTACTAATTCAGCTAAATAGCTCATACCTGGTTCTTCACTTTCGGCGTGTCCAATAATCATTAGTGCTTTTTTCTTTCCTAAACTCAAAGCATCACGCACATATTCGGGTGTCTCCCACTCCGGACCCTCACCATATATAACTAAATCGACATTCTCCTTTTCAAAGAGTGGTATAGATAAATGACCACCACCACGGTATCCTACTAAAATTGCTATTTTGTTACATACCATTTCTTTTTCTCCTACAAAGCGAATAAAAGAAATTCCTAATTTCCCCTTCACATCATGAGCGATTTCTTCTGCAGTACGTGTCGGTACGTTTAAAATCGTAGCAATAGGATCATGCCTAGTTACATACTGCTCCCACTGTAATGCTTGTACAAGCCCCTTCATAACCCCATCAGGTTCATAGCGGTGCCAATAATCATGAAAGCGAAAAATGGTTATATTCGATTGTTTGATCAATTCCAGCTTTTTATTTACTACATCATTCTTTTCTATTGTATTCGTATCCGAATGACTATAAAAGATGCCTTCATGTGTAATGAGTAAATTTGCTTCCAGTTCAATCGCCTTTTTAATAGCATCGTATGTAGGCATAAATGAAACCACAATTCCTGTGACAACCTGGCTAGAGCACCCAAATTTTAACGTATCTACTGTATTATCTATTTTTACAATTGGTTTTGTTAATTGATCGATGACATCTTGTATTGTTGTCTTCATCTTTTGCGACCTCCATTCTATGCAGCTCATTTCCAACATATGTTAAGACTACAATTTCATTTTATATGAATATTAGTGATTATTGTTGATAAAAATGTCCCTCATGAGGTAGTAACCGCGACACCGAGCATTTACTTCCTGAATACGCTCCGAGTGCAGCTTCAGTTCTAAACTAGAAGAGGAAGAGACAAGTGCACGTCCAGTAGCGAAATCAACAGCAAAGTTTAACATACCTTTTTAAAAATAAAACAATGATTAACTTACTATATTTTTTGCCACAAAAAGTATATTTAGGTTAAAATATAACATGTTGGCTTAATATTCCTATAGGAATATAGCATTTCAGAACATAATGGAAAGGGAGATGTTACATATGACAAAGAAACGCCCAATCACCATCGCTCGCGGAGACGGAATAGGCCCAGAAATTATGGAAGCGACCTTAAATATATTAGATAAGGCAGGCGCAATGATTGAACCTGAATTTATTGATATAGGTGAAAAGGTTTATTTATCAGGTAATACTACCGGTATTTCAGATGAAGCATGGGATTCATTGCGCAGAACGAAAGTATTTTTAAAAAGTCCTATTACTACCCCACAAGGTGGCGGCTACAAAAGCTTAAACGTAACAATTCGTAAATCATTAGGGTTATTTGCTAACGTTAGACCTAATGTTTCCTATGCTCCTTTCGTACAGACTAAGCATCCAAACATGGATATGGTCATTATCCGTGAAAACGAGGAAGATTTATACGCTGGTATCGAACATCAGCAAACCCCTGAAGTCGTTCAATGCCTTAAGCTAATTTCAAGACCAGGTACAGAAAAAATTGTTCGTTATGCTTTTGAATATGCAAGAAAAAATAATCGTAAAAAAGTAACATGTATGTCTAAAGATAACATTATGAAAATTACTGATGGACTATTTCATAAAGTATTTGACGAAGTATCTAAAGATTACCCAGAAATTGAAACGGACCATTGGATTATAGATATCGGCATGGCTAAAGTTGCTGATACACCGCAAGATTTTGATGTTGTTGTTACGTTAAACCTCTATGGTGATATTGTTTCCGATGTTGCCGCGCAAGTTGCTGGAAGTGTTGGATTAGCCGGTTCTGCTAATATCGGTGACAATATCGCTATGTTTGAAGCTATTCACGGAAGTGCACCTGATATAGCTGGTAAAGGCATCGCTAACCCATCTGGACTTCTTCATGGAGCAATTATGATGTTAGTTCATATTGGTCAACCTGATGTAGCAGTGCGTATCCACAACGCATGGCTAAAAACATTAGAGGATGAAATCTTTACTGGCGATGTAGCTAAAGGAAGACCTTCTGTAGGTACAGCTGAATTTTCTGAGGCTGTCATTGCTCGACTCGGACAAAAACCGTCAACATTTACTCCAATTGAGTATAATGCTCCTGAGCCTGAAAGTGATGATACATTTAAACTTCCTCCATTAGTAAAGGACCGACCAAAAACAGATGTTGTTCGAGAATTAGACGGTGTAGATGTATTCGTTTTTAATAATGAGCTTACATCTGAAGAACTCGGACAAACGCTAGAAAATGCCGCTGGGCCTGAATTTAATTTAGCCATTATTACTAATAGAGGCGTTAAAGTTTATCCGAACGGTTTCCCAGAAACATTCACCACAGACCATTGGCGTTGTCGCTTCCAGCTCAATGAATCAGAAAGTAAATCTTCAAACGCAGCAATCCTAAAACTATTAACAAGAATTGAAGAAGCTGGAATTGATTTTATAAAAACAGAAAATTTATATAAATTTAACGGTGAGCTAGGCTACTCATTAGGCCAAGGACAATAGTTTGAATTTATTAGTTTTGTGCGAGAAAAGTATGGGGTGATTGCAAAGGAAAAACAATCCTTTGTATCACCCCTTTGTTTCGTTATTTATATAAAATTGGAGCGTGGTAATTACCGTTAGTATTTCCTTACTTTCACAATTAAAAATGGTGGTCTTCGAGCTTCATCTTTAAGCTCTTGCCTTTCCGATAACGCCTCCGGAACTACCTCAGGTTCATCTATTTCTTCAATGTGAAAGCCTACTTTTATTAACGTGTTAATGAGAGTAGATAAAGTCCTGTGATACTTCGTCACGTCATCAACGAACCAGTGTGCTTGTCTATAACCTTCTTCTTGATAGTGATCTACTGGCCAATATTTTTTAGCTCCGTTTTCGTCCTTTATCCATCCGTTCATCGGGTTTGCTGCAGTACAAATAGGGTGTTCAATAGAATATATAAAAAAACCATTCGGCTTTAAGCTATCATACACTTTTGAAACGATTTGCTGATAATCTTCTACATAATGTAATGCAAGTGAACTAACTACTAGGTCATAATAAGCTTTTGGAAACTGTATATCCTCCATTGCTGAATGGATATATTTAATTTTTTTATGAGCATATTGTTCCTTCGCGATCGCTAACATTTTATTAGAAATATCAGTGCCAATTACTTCCTTAGCCCCATTCTCTATACAATAACGTGCAAATTGACCCATACCACACCCTAAATCTAAAATAGTCAAGTCATGCAACCTTGGTAGTAACTTTCGTATTGCAGGTTGCTCTAATACATCGTTTAACCCACCATGACCAAACCTTAAATTTCTGTACCCATTAAAAAACTGATCGTTATCATAAATATTCTGCTTCATCTCCGTCACTCCTTCCTTTACAGACTAAAGGGAAGAATTCCCTGTACTCTACTCTAGAACATATCTGCTTCTATAGTAGTCCAGCCGTAAATTGCTTCTTTTAATTTTTTTCCACCTATTTCAATCTCAACTATATCCAATTTCGTACCACCTAGTGCTTCATAAAATTGTATTGAAGGGTTATCCTCTAATACTAGGACAATCATCGAATTCATTCCATATCCAACTATTTCGTTCACTACTTGATTGAATAATCTTTTTCCTATTCCTCTTCCTTCGTATTCTTTTAAAATATAAATAGCATAAACTTCACCCTCATACTCTTCATATTTAGCACTTCTTTCTTTACCACCTGTTGCAAAACCAACGATAGAGCCAAAATCTTCGGCAACAAATATTGGATTATTGTCAGCTATTCCCCTTTTCCACATTACCTCTCGTTGCTCATAAGAAAGGGTATTTAAATATTCTTCTGGAACAATGTTTTTATAAGTTGATTTCCAACTATCTACATGTACTTTCGCTATTCCTTTTTCATCTCCTATCCTTGCTCTTCTAATAATCATATCAAGTCCCCTTTGCTATCGGTCATTTATCTATGAATAATTCCTCTTTCTTTACCATAGTGAAGGAGAGACTCATAAGGATCCCCCTCCTCTATAGAAAGAACTTTACAAAATGCCGGCTCTGTTTTATATCCTTGCTCCTTTAACAACATAATTTTCTCTTTTAAGTGCGGTGACTCATGCAAAATATAATCTTCAATAATCATATGTAAGTATGCATATTGCTTTATTACAGGTACTGGCTGGCCAAATATTTCAAATTCAAACCCACTATAAACAAAATTAACCTTCATTACAGGATTATTTCTTATCTCTTTCATTTTCAAAGTGAATTCTTCTTTATCACCGTATAACCCGTGAATTATATTTTTGAATGTAACAAAATCTTTCACTTCCAAAATGATATCTAAATCAGATCCAGCTACATTCAAATTGATTGGTATCGTTCCACATAAAATTGGTGAATAGTCAGCTAAGTCGTTCATAATATTTAAATCTGTTAATGCAGCAAACGCCTGCTTCTGTATCTTTGATCCCTTTTTTAAATAATCTATTGTTAAAAACATATTGGCTCCTTTCATAATCAATCATGATAGATTTAATATAGTACCATATTTTAGGGGAATACGGTTCATATTTTTCTAGACTTGCGAACGAAAATTACAGATGTTCTGTTTCATGATACGTATCTTGCATTCATATACATAATAAAAATGTAGAGAGAGCTTGAGGTGAGGTTATGACAAAGCGATTGCAGCCTTTTGAGGTTGCTAAGCAGTTTATACAAAAGAACTTTCCACATTGCCATGGTGCTGTCTTAGCTGGAAGTGTCGTAAGGGGTGAAGCAACTGAAACCTCTGATTTAGATATTGTCGTCATTGATATGAACATAATTTCTCAATACAGAAAATCGGTGATGTTTTTACAATGGCCTATAGAAGTATTTGTGCACAACGTCCAATCCTTAAAGCACATGTTTCAAGATGATTATGAGCGTGCGACGCCAACACATCAAACGATGCTTGCGGAAGGAATCACAATAGTCGATAAAGGAGTATTAGGTCCGATACAAAAAGAAGCTAAACTCATATTAAAGAACGGACCTCAAACTTGGACTAATGAAACGATAAAGAGAAAACGTTACTTTATAACCGATGCATTAGACGATTTAATAGGGTCGTCTAATAGATCAGAAGAAATTTTTATTACAAATACGTTAGCATATTGGTTACATGAATTTGTACTAAGAACTAATGGACATTGGATTGGAGATTCAAAGTGGATCATTCGAAGACTTCAACAGTTTGACCAAAATTACAGTGAAAGATTTATTGAAGCAATCGATGATTTTTATAAATATGGAAATAAACATAAGGTAATAGCCCTTGTTGATGATACATTAGCACCGTACGGAGGAAGATTATTCCATGGTTTTAAAGATGGATAATAATATGTTATTCGATCAGAACTACTTCTTTTGCTGTCTCTCTTGGAGGATATGGTAAAACTTTAATAAGTTGGTCACTAAATGTTACTTTCACTTTGCTATCAATGTTTAACTTAGAATGTTCAATCTCCTCGCCATGTTTATTTATAAGAATACTATCTGCTTCTATGAACACATCGACTTGCTTATAAGATGGATTCACAAGCTTATTACTTTTTAATCGGAGAACAATCGGAAATTCGTCTTCTCCAGTATGAATTTCCTCAATAACAAAAGTTTCTTCCAACAAATAAAAGATCGTCAATAGAACAATGAAAAGAGATGCAAAAGCTACTAGTTTTTTCATCACCTATACCACCTTTTATATAAGTTATCTTATTGAATAATGGAGCACACATTTTTTCTAAATAAGCTCACAGGTTTATAGAACGTTTCAATTAACTTCCCCATTACTACAGCAGCGACGATTGTACCTATACCAATTGGGCCACCTATAAAAAAAGCGATTGTTAATACTGTTAACTCCATCACAGTTTTCGAAAATGCGATGCTTTTACCTGTTCGGATGTGTATTGCCATCATTAATTGATCAATAGGATTTCTTGCAAAGCTTGATTGAAGATATGTGGAAATTCCAAGTGCAATAAATAAAATTCCTACGAAAAGAACTGGTACTTGGGTGACTAATTGTATTATTTCTATATTCCGAAATACGACTTCTAACCACATATCTAAAAACGCACCAACTAAAAATATCGTTATTACTGCGGAAAAGTCTGGCGTCTTTTTCATTAAATAAGCATTGATAAAAATTAACAAAAAGCCAATGATAAAAATCCAGCTACCGACTGTTAAACCTACATTTATTGAAAGACCAACGAATAAAGCGTCCCACGGTCCAACACCTAAATTCGATAAGATCATTAAACTAATTCCAAATGACAGAAAAAATATACCGGTTATATAAAACATACCGATAATAAAAGATTGCTTCAAAATAACACCTTCTTTAAGAGCATTTATTCCCTACTATTCACCTTCATTATCATATCATAATTTAGTTGTTTAATGATTAAAAAAAGGAGGCTGTCCCAAAAGGTCAATGAAAATGACTTTTTAGGGAGAGCCTCTCATTTAAATAATGACCCTGTATTTTTCTATTGATAAGAATAACTCGAAGAGCAACAGGCGGCGACTCCAGCGACGATCGTTACATCACGATTAAGCTTCTCGTTGTCTCGACGGATACAACTCCAGAGCGTTGCATATAGAGGAAGAGACAGGTTGAGAGCTGAAGATCCCGCAGGGTGATTTTCCCGAGGAAGCTGAAATATTGCCCGCAGAAAGCGTCCTCCTACAGCAGTTCGAGTACTTTAATAATAATTACCAGAAAAAAGAGAGAGGCTGTCCCAAAAGTTTATACTTTTGGGACAGCCTCTTTACTAGAAGGTTAGTATTAATAATAATGAATATATATAAATTTATAAACAAAAGTTTGATGAATCAAATTTAAAGTCGTAGGGTATCTTTATGCTTCTCGTAATATATATATTCTAGATCAGTATATCCATACTTTTCGTAAATTTTCTCAAAACTATTAATTATAGACAGACATTTTGAAACTACCATAAATTGTGTAACGTCACTGATACAGATTACCGTATGACTTCTAGAATGTAAAAAATCTTCTAAGTTGTTTGAGTCTTTTTCGAGTATCTTAGATTCATAAATGGAAAATTTAGAAAAAATTGGATAATAGTCATGCTTTACACTTAATAAAGTTTCCTTTATTCGGATATTATCCAGAATAGATTCTTCCTCATTGAAAAAAGAAGTACTTGAATCACCAGGAAAATGAATTTCTTCATGTGGACCTCTAACCCAATATGAGGGGATATCAAGAACATCTTCCAGTAATTTCAACAAAACCTGATTGTATTCATTCGGTATTGAGAAAATCAACCCAATTCTATCCATACTGATTTCTCCCTTAATTTATTTAATTATGGTCTTATAGGTATCGAACCACTATTATCCCAGTAAAGTACATGCCGAAATGTAAGGTTCCCACTATGAAAATAATCAATATCTTCTTTGAGGAGTTTTAAGCCGTCAAAATGCTGAATGACCTTAGCTGAAAGGTTAATCACTGATTCAGACTTGAACCAGAACCAAGTAATAACGCAATGAGCTCCTGATTAGACAGTGCATTTGATCCTTCTTTGATCATCCGCTCACGTGGACGTTCACTTTTCGGGGACATCCCGCTTTTTAAAACTGGTTATTTCATTGCAACTTTAGAGAATAAATCTTGATTGTTTTTCAATTTTTCTAGTAATTGCTCTAGAGAGGTTGACTTAAAAGGTCGATTTTTTACCTTTTGAGTCAACCTCTTTTTATCACTGGTTATTTCATTGCAACTTTAGAGAACAAACCTTGATTGTTTTTCAATTTTTCTAGTAATTGCTCTAGTGTACCTTGATCATCAATAGGATACTTTGGTTCTCCACGATCAATGACACACCCCTCTACTAAAAATGTTTTCATCCCAATTTGACTTGCTGATAAGTCTTCCTGCTTATCATTTCCAACCATGATGCAATCTTGTGGATGAACATTAAGCTTGTCACATATGTATTGATAATATTCTTTATGCGGTTTTGTATATATGCTTTCCTCGTATACTGTAACGAGTTCAAAAGGTATATCATCAATTCTAGCCCATGTTAACCGATGATAAATAGCTGCTTTCGGAAAAACAGGGTTTGTTGCAACAGCTAGACGATAACCTTGGGATAGTGCCTCTTCTAATATTTCTCTTGCCGTATTCGTTGGCTGACAAAGGTGAGAAAACGTAGGGAATACTTTTTCATAAAAATCGTCTAAAGTCGGCCAAATATCTTCTCTAGCCAGTTTTGTAATAGATAAAAATGTTTCTTCAAACACTTGCTCATTCGTCTTTGTTGCATCTAAGTTTTTTAACATCGCGTCAGTACCAGCTAAAAGTGCTTGGATAAATTCATTAGGGTCGATAATATGTGCAACTCTCGGTGCAAGTTCTTTCAAATAATTTTTTACAAAAGCCTCTGTATCCATTGGCAATAATGTACCGTCTAAATCAAATAATATAACTTTCGCCATTTTTGCACACCTTTCAAAACACTTTATTTTTTCACAATAATACCCACTGAATTATACCATATACTTAATTATCTTCGTTACCGATAACCTTCTCTAATCATTCATGTTATTACTAATAACGGATAGTAGTTGCCTTAATTCTGCCACAGGAATTTGACCTGGAGCAGATGATTTTTTTGCTGAACCAAATGTAATAGCCGAGCCGAACAACTCTCCACTTATACGGCTAATAAGCCCCATTCCTTTCATGGACATTGTAATAAAAGGACGGTCTGCATAATACTCCTTCATGCGATTTGTTGCACTTAATAAAGTAAGTACATCCTCATTATTATTAGGCATGACAGCAATCTTAGGAATATCTGCTCCAAGATACTGTGCTTTTTTTAATCGGTGAATAATGTCATCTTCAGAAGGGGTCTTTTCAAAGTCATGATTTGAAGCTATAATTCGTACATCTTTTTCATGAGCAAAAGTAATGAGTGATCGTATACTTTTTTCTTCTTGAAATAATTCAACATCGATGAAATCAACTAAACGAGATTCTGCTATACGTTTGTTTAATTCAAAGTAAGTAGAAGAGCTGATCTCCTTTTCGCCCCCCTCTTTTGCTGTACGAAATGTAAAAATAATTGGAGCATCCTTTAATATTTTTCTTATTTCACGTAAAGCATGTAGTACCTCTTCTAAATCAAACACTTTATGGAAAAAATCAACTCTCCATTCGACTAAATCATAAGCAATATTTTCAAGGTTCATTGCTTCTTCTATTAATTCTTTCATCGTCTCTCCAACAATAGGTACACAAATTTTTGGAGTCCCTTCTCCGATTACGATATTATTCACTTTATATGTTTTCACTTTATTGCTGTCCCCCTTACGACACCAGTTCCTAGTAATATTAACGTTAAATTTAACGATAACGAATCTGAAGCAATTTTACTAGTGAAAAATAGCAAAAGTTGTCTTAAGTTTTAAATATTTTTGACACATTAAAAATCATGATCTACGAATAATAGCAATGGGAGGAAATGTGATAATGAAGTATCTATTTTTTTTACTATTGTTTATTAGTGCTGAAGTAAACGATTCTGATAATTTATTCTTAACGTTAGACGGCGAAATACTTGCAACAATAAATAGAGATGCCTTTTCTTCTCCTGCTCTCGGGGAAGGAGTAATCGATGAGTACATATTCGACGACTTTTTAAACAAATTAGATGAGCAAATACTGAAAGAACCTGAAAATGCTTATATTGATGATAGTGGGGCTATTATTACAGGTATTGATGGGTTTAAACTTGATCGAAGGAAGTTTACTACTAAGTTTTATGAATATTACTTCGGAACAGGAGCTGCTACAATTGAACTCCCTAAATTACCGTTACATCCAAAAGTAGATAGTGAGTTATTAGCCAATATACGTGTTCAACACATTGGTGGATACATCACATACTTTAATAAAAGAAACAGTGAACGGGCACACAATATCGCACTCGCTGCTAAAGCTATTGACAGCCATGTAGTATTTCCTGGGGAAGTATTTTCATTTAATGAAGTAGTAGGAGAAAGAACGTTAGAAAAAGGGTACTTACCAGCCCCTGTCATCGTGAAGGGGGAATTATTCGAAGGGGTAGGTGGCGGCATATGCCAAGTATCTTCAACTTTATTTAATGCAGTCGATCGAGCTGGCGTTGAAATTATCCAAAGATACTCACATAGTAGGCGTGTCCCTTATGTCCCGCCAGGAAGAGATGCAACTGTAAGTTGGTATGGCCCTGATTTCACCTTTAAAAACATTCATAATCAACCAATTTTAATTCGTGCAAAATCGCAAAACGGACAAATTTACACAAATATTTATTCATCTGATGTCATTAATTATGAGCCAAGAGAAGTGCCAAGTGCACCTAAACAAATGCCGGAAGAAATAAAAATAGGCTAAAGCTGACTCAAAACTATACCATTAGATTTTCCATTTACCTTCAAGAAATAAGCAGAAGATGAACGTAGTAAACATGAGCTAATTAGATGTTTATTTTATATGTTTTTTACGATAAAAAACGAGACAATTTCACATAATGGAATGTCTCGTTTTTGTTGAATGATATTTAGTTTTCTCCCTCTAAAAGGAACTTTCAGTGGAGGCCACTGAAAAAGTATAAAACAACTTTCTCAGTGCCTTTTATTTGTATTGCAATGGCTATGTTCGTCGCTCGCCTGGTAGGAGAAGCCCACTCCTATCAGGCTTTTTAACGAGTGCGACGGCTACGCACATTGCTTAGGGCCACTGAAAAAGTGAAAGAACACCACTTTTTCAGTGGCCTTCTTTCAGTGCACTTTTTTATTATCTATTGATTCAAAGTCCGTTACACTAATTTGCAACCTTTTGCTGAGAGTCTACCGTTCCCTCTTTTTCCAGTTGTTTTTTCTCAGCTCCAATAATGACAAGACCAGACATAATAATGATTGCCCCAATAATTTGGCCTATCATAATCGGTTCATTAAAGAATAATGCACCAGCCACTGCTGCAGCTGCTGGGACGACGTAACGATAAAAATTAGCTTTCGTAGCTCCTACACGATTCATAGAAGCATTCCATACAAGGAATGCGACGACAGTACATAAAATAACGTTATATAAAATTGCACCTACTACAGGTAATGTTAGTGTCGACCAATGAATATCGCTCCATCCACCTAATGTAAAAGGAATTAAAAACAAAGATCCAAATAAGATATACCACGTACTCACACGAAGAGGCGAGTATTTCTTCATTAGTGGCATACAAGCTAGATTAAATAGTGCACCTATTAAGCTAACTGCTAGTGCTAATAAATTTCCAAGCATATATTGACCTGATAAATCAAGATTATCGCTTCCACCACCTATAATTAGCGTAACACCAATTAAAGCAATGGCACCACCAAGAACAATTCTTTTTGTCATCACTTCTTTTGTAAAAAGCGGAGCAAACAAAGCAGCAAAAATTGGCCATGGTGCAACATTTAATAACGAAGCATTCGCTAGCGTCGTATACTTAATAGAATACATGACGAGCAATTCCAAAATAGTAACCCCGAAAAATCCGATAATGACTAGCTTCAATAAATCGCGCTTTTCTACTTTTATACTTCCTTCTAATTTGTACAGTATAAGGAACAAAATTGGAACTGCCAATCCGAACCTCAATAAAGTAAATACCTCTGCAGTGAATACTTCCATTGCCCAGCGAGAAATACCGAAATTAATTCCCCATATTATAGAAATAATTGTTAGCCCAATGTAAAAAATTGAATTTCCCTTCACGTAAGTCATCTCCAATGTGTCTAAAAAATTGATACTATAATACCTTACTCTAAAATGGGGGGGAAAAACAATATAAAAATGTTGGCTAATTTAAACAAAATATAAAACATTTATGTTTATACAAAACTAAGTCAATTGTTCCGTTTACTCTAACAAACCATATTTCCGCTTAAATCGTTCTAATATTTTTATCCAAATACCTCCGAACACGAGTAGAAAAATGACGTTCGATACCGCATGCATTGTATCAAAAGGAGCACTCATTAAAAAGTATGGTATTAATAATCTCATATCTAATAAAGCTTCTGAGCCGAAAGCTGCAAGAAGCCCCCATAAGTTCATAATCCAACCAAATAAAAATCCCCAGCTAATCGCAAAAAGAACTTTCCCCCAAGTTTTTTTCATAAAGGACTGATTTCTTAATAGTCCTGCAGTAAATCCGACTAGTCCCCAGGCAATCATTTGCCACGGGGTCCAAGGACCTTGACCTAACACCATATTGGAAGAAAGTGCAGCTACTACACCGACTATTAGACCTGTCTCTGCTCCGAATACTAATCCTGCCATCATAATGACAAAGGTTGTCGGCTGTACACTAGGAATACTCGCAAATGGAATGCGGCTCACCGCAGCAATTGCAGCAAGTACTGCAAGTAATACGATTTCCCGCGCTTCAATAACTCGCCTTTCAAAATGAACAAGAAAAAGTAATATAGCAGTAATGATAACGCCAAAGCTTAAGAATAAATAATGATTCACCCACAGAAGAGAGACAATGATAAAAATAATAAGCAGTGCGAAAATAAGTAGGCTCACTAATCCTTTCTTTGCTCGCATAACAGTACTGCCTCCTCAATTGTTAAAACGTCGTCTCTCTCACCACGAAATAACCGTTGCATCATTGTCGTGTAAAAAAAGTTTCCTTTAAAGAATTGACTTGGTGTATTTTCAGAAGTAATTTTCCCTTGAAACATCATACCGCATCTAGTTGCATGCTTTGCAACAAATTCTATATCATGAGAAGTGATTAATATTGTTACACCTTGCCGTTTCAATTCAACTAATATACTAGCTAACTGCTGCTTAGAAATAGGATCTAATCCCTTCGTTGGTTCGTCCAAAAGTAAAATCTTTGGCTTTCTTATCAATAAGCATGCTAATGCTACTTTCTGTAACTCTCCACCACTTAAATCATACGGATGTTCCCTTAAAAGGTGTAAAATATTTAATCTTGCTAATAGCTCTGTAACCTCAACTTTATTTGTGACGTCCCATTGCTTTACTGTGTATTCTATTTCTTCTTCTACTGTCTCTCGAATGAAAAATAGCTTGGGGTTTTGTGGTAAATAGCCTATATCACCTACTATTTCTTTTCTAATAATAGATTTTAATTTTCTCTTCTCTAAAAGGACTTTTCCTTTTTGAGGTTTAATAATACCACAAAGAATTTTCAGAAATGTCGATTTACCTGAACCGTTCCCTCCTAAAAGCGCATATGTCTCTCCTTTATATAGTGTGAAATTTAAATCTTTAATTACCGGACTCCGTTCGGTATCGTATGTATAGAACACATGATTGGCACGCAAAATTTCTTCACTTAAGTCAACATCCACAGAGGTGACTTCTTTTTCTCTCATATGTATATGAGATTCAATCCAGTTCCTTCCCTCTTTAATATTTAAAGGTACATCCAGTTCATCGTTATTATTAATATGTAAAAATAGAGATGGAATAGACGGAACAAACTCTTTTTTATCAGTTGTCCATATATGTTGAACAACCTTTTTAGGATTTCCTTCTTGCACCAATCGCCCTTGATCCAGCAATACGATTTTATCTGCAACAGAAATTACTTCTTCTAATCGATGCTCTGCCATAACAATAGTGATACCGAATTCTTCATTCAAACGAATGAGCATCGATAAAAAATCGCGAGCACTCACTGGATCTAGTTGTGCTGTAGGTTCATCTAAAAGTAATATGCTAGGTTGCATTAACAAAACCGAAGCTAAATTAAGCTGCTGTTTTTGACCACCTGAAAGCTCATGGGTCTTACGTTCTAGTAATTCCTGTGCTCCCATATAATGAACCATTTCAGCAACCCTATTCCTCATTTCACTCGTTGATAGGCCTATATTTTCAAGACCAAATACAAGTTCATGTAATACTTCCTCCGCTACTACTTGATTTTCTGGATCTTGAAACACGAAGCCAATATCATGACTATTCTTGATGGTATTGATCTCGTTATTTTCAAAATTAATACTTCCTGTCTCTGTCCCGTGGGGCTTAATATCATTTTTTAATAATCGAAGTAGTGTACTTTTACCACTACCAGAAGGGCCAAACAAAATAACAAATTCTCCCTTCTCTATGTTTAGAGAAAGATTGTCAAGTGCAGGACGAGATGAATGAGGATAGGTAAATGACACATCACTTATTTTAATAAACGCCATCGAATTTTGCCTCCGACTTCAATCAATAATGGAATACTTAAAAAAATGACAAAACAAAAGAAATAAAACGATTCAATATGACTTAAGAAAAGCGAGTCCATTACTGGATATATTTTTAAATGCAAGTAGCCATTTATTCTACCAATAATACAAATAGTAAGGAACAAGATGAGTGAAATGAGTAAGAAGTAGTCCATTCTTTTAAATCGAAAATGTTCATAACTGCTTCTTTTGTGTTTACCATATTCCCTCGCCTTCATAGAATCTGCCGTCTGTATGGCCTCTTCTAACGAGAAAGTTAAGAGGGCTTGTACATATAACAAACCATTTTTCACTCGATCCCTCCATCTTCCTCCATTCACAAATATACCTTTACTTTGCTGAACGACAGAGATGTCATCTAACCGTCGCTTCATTAAAGGGATAAATCGTAATGTTAACATGAGTAAGACAGCAAACTGTGGTAGAAATCTTGCAAAGAGGTATAATAACTTATTCGGAGTCATGACTTCATTGTAAGATATGAAGAGAGAGATGACACACATAATTGTTAAAGCTGTTATACTTCCGTTGACAACCGCTTCTAGTGTTATCCTATGTCCAAACACCTCAAATAATATGTGCTGACCTCTTTCATTAAAAACAGGGTTTAAGATAATGATTAATGCACCTGAAATGATGATAAAGAAAGCCCATTTCCTAAAACCTCTTAATCGATCTTGGGCGTAGTTAACTAGTAATATTAATATAAATGCGGCTCCCAAAACAGTAGGATGCTGGTATACCATTAATAAAATGATAACACCAGCATAATAAAAGAACGTAACGAACGGATGAAAATGCTCAAATCGATTTATCATGATTCACTCGTATAATCCTCTGTATATTTCCAATATATCTTATCTCCCTCTTTAACAGATGTAGCCCCAGCGCTCCTAGTTAAACTAGTTCCATTAATATATGCTAACCAACCACTTAACGGTCCGTAATCAAATTCATATACATTATAGATACCTTTGACATAGGCTGTTACCCCTCTCCCACTATAATCTACATGAATATTACGTTTATTCGCTTCTTTTAATAATATATCTAGCACTGTATCTCCGTCCGCATACTCTACCGTTACTTCTCCAATAATCGTACCTATATCTTTAGGGCCTTGGACAGTTAACGTTACAGTTGGTAAATTATTATCTTCTTCTGATGGAGTTGTACTTTCGTTAGACTTATCTGATTTGTTACTATCCTTTTGATTATCAGACTCTTTTTTTCTCGGTTCTTCTGGATGTGAACGCTCTTCCTTTTGTGATTGACTTTTCTTTTCACTCGAATCATTATGATTACTACTTGATGACTCTTCACGATCTTCTACTGTATCAGCACTAGTAGATTTGCTTGAATTTGCAGTTTCACTATCATTCGGATCATCTTTATGTAAAGATTCCTCTACCTTTTCAATAGATTCCTCTTTTTCTTCCGTATTATCGTCTATTTCCACTTCATTTATTTTTAAGTCATTATTAATATCGCTAAATTTCCGTTCACTTATAGCATCTTTTCCAGTCAAATCAGAAATCGTTAATGAAGAGCTATTTTGTCCTTGTCCACAACTAACTAAAAATAACACCATGACAGTAAATAGGAGTAAACGAAATAACTTACTTATATAAGTGACCTTCAACTTGTTTCCCTCCTATAAATGTATATCGGTTTATTATCTCGATTCTTGTTCTTCAAAAAAACGTGAGTAAAGAGGATGACTCAAAAGGCACTTTTATACCTTTTGAGCCAAACTATAAGCTAAGCAGGGTGTCTCCATAGTAACTACTCTAAGTGGATCGAATAAAAGAAAGTATAAGAATCGAGTGTAGCCATTGCCATGACTTTCTATAGACTATGAGACAGCCTCATCCTAACAAAATCGTAGTTGTTACTCTAAGCTTACATAATATAAATAAACGGTATGTGATGTCAGTTTCTTACCTGACTTCACTTCATACTTTTTTAAACTTTTTTTATTTAATTCAATACTTTTCTTCTTTGTGTAAAAAAGATAACTGTCCCAATGAGAAAGAATAAAGCACCAAGAGCAAGTACATGATAATTGGAAGTTGCTGTGTCAGGAAGGCGTTCTCCTTCTTGACTAGTGGTTTCTGTTTCGTTTGATGATTGATGTTCTGCCTGATTATTATTCTCGTTACCATTTGATTCTCCATCAGTTACAACTACCTGTTCATTGTCAACCTCTTGATCTTCTTTGAGCTTTTCCTTTTTTTCCTCTTCTTCAATTAACTCTTCTTGTTCTTCAGTGTCAACATCACCCGGGGAATCTACAGGTTCCTGTGTCTCTTCATCATTTGGATCCTCGACCTGATCACCTGGAGTTTCTTCGATAGGTTCAGGTTCAACCTCCGGCTCTACATAACTAAAGTCATATAAATGACTAACTCCTAAATTGTTATAAGCTACTAAAGCTTGAAATGCTTGTTCTGTTGACATACTATTTTCTGATGTATCGCTTAATAGCCATTTATATGCACCGTTTTCTAGTTGGTAATCTAGTAAATGTTGAAGGGGGTGGTGTCCATCATTATAAAAAGGCTCTTGTGTAACATCGACTCCTACAGATGACAATCCTATAATAACCTGAGCTGCAGTGTTTGAGTTAACACCCCAGTTATCAAACCCTCCGTCTTCTTGCATGACGTCAGCTAATAATGTAACAGCCTTGTCAATTTCAGCTTGTACTTCATCTCGATCTTTATAAAAACCAAGAGCTGTTAATGCCATGCCCGTGAAATCTAAATCGGCATTAACACCATCCCAGCCCCAACCACCATGAGGTAGAGATTGTTCTAGAATTTTATTTAATAACTTTTCTTCTGTCCACAAAGCGTCTTCAGGTATATCGTATTCCCCTGTATTTAGTGCAATCAATCCATAAATTTGCGCAGATAGCATATTTATAAATTCATCAGAATATACTTTCTCGATTAAGTTTACCCCTTCAAAGTCTGTAGGGTCCTCGCCTATTGCAGCTACAGCAATGACCATTCTCTGTAAACTAGTACCCCTTAGTACTTGATCCAGATCCTCAACTAAATACCCTCTATAAAGTTCAGATACGTCATCTGGTAAATGATTAGCCTTCGCCAATGCTGCTATGGACCAATCTGTATAATGCTCTGTTTCAATTAAGTGTGCAGCAGTTCGTTCTATATCTTGTTTCACCTCTTGACTAGCTAACACATTCAACGGAAATAATAATAGAACAAGTATCATTGCGACAATAGATTTTCTTAATAAAAGTAATTTAGACATTTTTCGCTCTCCCTCTTTTTTATGTAATATTTTGGCATAAAAAAAATCCCCTTGAAGGAGAAGTTTGTCAAAGAAATAAACTTACAAAACAGTTCACTTCTTAACACCCTCCTATCCTCGTAGTACTGGTGAAAAAATAAAATAGGCAGGTTTCCTGGCTCATGGTCATAGCTTCCTACGTCTTCCCATCATTAAGACAGTGACATACTGTAGGTTGCTCCCATTTACAGTGGCGGGACCGCGTTGGATTTTCACCAAACTTCCCTATTAAGCTAAGATTCTATCACGAGAATTTTAGCACCTATTTTAACTTTCAATATTTTTATGTCGAATGTAATAATAACATAATGGATTGATTAATGTATATGATGAATGTTAAAAATTTTTAAAAAACTACTTTAAGACTATTGAAATAGCATGAATTTAATTAATAACGCAAATACTCTAGCTAGCAATATCCCAAACAGCAAGAGTGAGAAAGTAAATAACCACTTCGTTAAATTCTCTATTATGATATAAATAATAACAGATTTCTTCCTTGGAATTTGTCCCACTTTTATACGGTATGACAGTGGTCGAATTGGTAAACCAACAGTTCTTTTCAATTTCTCAAAATCTCTTTCCACATATCTGCAAAATTCTTCAAAATGAATATTTTTATCATCTGAATTTTTTATCAAATTATTTCTAAACTGATGATATGCATGTAAACAATCTGGGTGAAACAACTCATAGTACGTTTTCACCAATTTATTTACTTCGTTTATGATTGCAATACCATCATCTCGACTGATTTGTTTGTATAAGTACGGCTCCATCACTTTAAAAATCGGTAAATATACGCTATATAGTCTTTGCTTTGCGATTGAAACTCTTCCCTTTCTTGATGCAACAAAAAAACCTAAAAAAAACGAGATGCTTACTAACAAGATACTATATAATAATATGTGTTCTGTATGAATGTTCACTATGCCCCCTCCCCCTTTATTAATTCCACCAGAGCATGAATAGCTTACATTCGTAACCCTTTAAGCAAAAAAATACGACATTCATATATATGAATGCCGTGACCTACCTATGATTTGATGATTTCCTCACTAAGTTCCTCTTTTATTTGTTCCTGATACTTCTTTATTCTTTTATCTGTTATTTTGACTTCTTTACCGCAAATATAATTCGTTATATTCGATCGATGTAAATAAACCATAAATAACGAAAATAACGTAAATAATAGCATCAGCTCAAAACTACCTATAAAAATGGAATGAACGGTTAACGCAATGCCAATGGAAAGCGAACCAAAAAAAACATACTTTGTAATAAAAATAACTAAAAAGAATGTAGAGTAGCCGCTTAGAAATAATATCGGGTTTATTGTAATGAGAACTCCAGCTGTAGTAGCGACAGCTTTCCCACCACGAAAGTTAGCGAATACAGGAAAACAGTGTCCTAAAATGACGGCAACCCCGATATACACTGGATTAACCTCAATAGAAAATATCACAGGTAATGAAACTGCAAGCACACCTTTACTAACATCACCTAATAAAACGAGAATTCCTGCTTTTTTCCCTAAAACTAGTGCACTATTGGATGCTCCTAAGTTTCCGCTTCCAAAATTTCTTACATCCGCTCCATACTTGAGCTTACCTACAATAAGCGCAAATGGTATAGACCCGATTAAATATGCTAATAATATAATAAAATAGGTTTCCATTTAATCACCCCATAGTTTCGCAATAAAGGTTCATAGATTTAATTATATAATATATTGTCAATATTCATATACAATTAACAAAAAATGTAGAATTTAATTTTTTCCATACATATCGCTTACTGAATTGTTGATTCCTTTTTACCTTATAATTAATGTATAATTATATTAACACTTTTTGTGGAGTGATAATGATGAAAAAAGAACAAAAACATGACCCGTTCAAGAAATCTTTTGGAAGTTTAGAAAATCTAGTAGATAAAATTAGTGATGTGTTGAGCTGTCCCGTCACGATTGAAGATGCAAACCATAACTTATTAGTATATAGTTCACATGATGAACGAACAGATCAAGCGAGAATTGCTACCATTATCGGTCGAAGAGTACCAGAGAAAGTAATTAATCAATTTTGGAAGAACGGTATATTACCAAAGTTGCTTGAAACTAACAATCCAGTAAGAGTACCAGAAATTATAGATATGGGTATTAGTAATAGAGTTGCTATATCTATTAAAGCTAATAATGATATTTTAGGGTTTATATGGGTTTTGGAAATTAACAAGCAATTGAGCGATAATGACCTAGCATTACTGAAAATGGCAGCAGAGACTGCTAGAAATCAGCTTTTACAAAGACAAGTACGAAAACAAAAGCAAACAAAAGGTTACCAAGAATTTTTTTGGCAACTCCTAACAGGACATTTAACTTCCACTGAAGAAATAGTGAATAAATTTGATCAATTGGAAATAATCCCTCCTTCCTCCTTTTTCATTGTTATTTTTTCCTTTAATCATGACATTACTTTGGAAGAAGAACGTCATATTTCATATTTACTCACAATATCACAGCAAATTCGCACCGTTTTTTATGTCATTGATGGCAACGAATTGATTTTACTGAGTACTACAGTAAATGATAATGATTTTGATATAAATTTCTCTTCCTTTCTCACAAACTTTACATCACAAATGAAAAAAAAGTTTAGTATTGATGACATAATAAGCGGCGCTGGAAATAAATACAATAAATATGAAAATATTGAGACTAGTTATCAACAAGCAATTACAGTATTAAACTTAAAAAAGCAGTACCCAGACGAATTAATAAAAACTCATACGTATGAAAAATTAGGGATATTTCGATACATAGAGTTTCTTCAACAAAAAAATAAGGTAGATAACTATTATAATCAAGCCATTCTAAATCTAGAAAGCTATGATCAAAACCATAATACTCATTTATTACATACCCTCGATACATTTTTATCAATGGACAGTAACGTCAATGAAGCAGCCAATCAACTTCATATTCACACAAATACACTACTTTATCGTTTGAAAAGAATATCCGAAGTAGGAAAAATCAATTTGAAGAATATGAATGAAAAAACTTCTCTCTTCGTTGATATGAAACTATATAAGTTAAGTAAACAAACTCATTTGTAAAAATACACAAATGAGTTTGTTTTATTTCGGAATGATGAACAATGAAAAATAAAATAATAAACTTTATACTTTACATACGAAACTTAAGGGGGTAGAAAGTATGTTAATCGGTGTACCCAAGGAAATTAAAAATAATGAAAACCGTGTAGCTTTAACACCTTCTGGCGTTGATACTTTAATAAAATCAGGTCACCAAGTACTAATAGAAACTGACGCAGGAATAGGTAGTGGTTTTTCCGATGAAGACTATATAGCTGCTGGTGCTGTTATAGTAGAAAAAGCGTCAGATGCTTGGACTGTAGAAATGGTGATGAAAGTGAAGGAACCACTTCCAGCAGAATATCAATACTTCCACAAAGGATTAGTGCTATTTACGTATCTTCACTTGGCAGCTGAGCCGGACTTAGCGAAGGCATTAACGGAAAATGAAGTAATAGCAATTGCCTATGAAACAGTAGAGGTTAATCGAACGTTACCATTGTTAACACCGATGAGTGAAGTTGCTGGAAGAATGGCAACGCAAATTGGTGCACAATTTTTACAAAAATTTAACGGTGGTAAAGGAATACTGTTAGCTGGCGTTCCTGGCGTCTCTAGAGGTAATGTCACGATTATTGGTGGTGGTGTCGTAGGCACGAACGCCGCAAAACTAGCCATTGGTCTAGGGGCAAACGTAACAATTATTGATTTAAGTGCTGACCGATTAAGGCAGCTCGATGATATTTTTGGGAATAGCATTCAAACACTTATGTCAAATCCTACTAATATTGCAAATACAGTTGCAAACTCAGACTTAGTTATTGGTGCTGTTCTCATTCCTGGAGCTAAAGCACCTAAGCTAGTGACTGAACAAATGATTCAAAGGATGACTCCTGGCTCTGTCATAGTAGATGTTGCTATAGACCAAGGAGGAATATTCGAAACAGTAGATCACATTACAACTCATGATAATCCAACTTATAATAAACACGGGGTCGTTCACTATGCCGTTGCAAATATGCCAGGAGCTGTTCCTCGAACATCTACAGTAGCACTCACAAATGTAACCGTTCCATATGCTCTACAGATTGCCAATAAAGGTGTTAAACAAGCAATTTCCGAAAACCGAGCTTTAGAGATGGGGGTTAACACTGCTGGTGGATTCATCACTTATGAAGCAGTTGCTAAGGATCTCGGCTATGGTTATGTAGCAGTTGATGTGGCTTTAGAAAAAATCGCAGTTAACAATTGATAAGAAAAAACTAAAAACGCGCTTCGTGAAGCTCGCTTTTAGTTTTTTCTTAGAAGCGGTGAAGAAAGGATGCCACATGTCTTTAACGTAGTAGTGAGTGCTCTTCTCGCTACTACGCGTGGCATCTTTTCCACCGCCTTTTTTTATAAATTTTTACCTTTTACCCCTTTATTATGATGTCGTTAATGGTCATGCTTTTTGTGCTTGTCCCATTTAGGGATAAAATTGTTCTCTTTTAATTCATTATATTTCTTTTCAACAAAAGAAATCATCTTCTTTCCTTTTTCCTCTGTAAAAACACCGAATTCAACATATTTGTTAATGATCTCTACCTTTTTCTCCAATGCCTTCTCTTGTAATGTTGCCATCTCATCCATTTGCTCTGCAGTTAATTCAACATCTTCATTCATTCCATGAGCGCCAACCTCTGAAGAAAAGCCAACACTAAATAACATAATAGCTGACAACACCCCAACTACTAACTTACGTTTCATACAAACCCTCCTAAAAAAATGTAGTAGTAGTGTCTGCAAATTTTATATTTTTATCCATTTTTTTCATACATATTGAGGTGTACATAACATTCAGACTTAAGGAGGATGTAAATACAACCTCCAGGACGTTTTTTGCAGTTTTTCTATTCGTTAAAATGGAAGCAAGAAATAAAGATTAGAGGTGATGAAAAGTGATCATCGCAATGATAAAACAAAAATTATATGTAAACATTGAAAATGAGATTAGAACAAAAAAGTTCATTGAGCAGCATAAAAACAAAATTTACAGAGAATATCCTACTAGGTTGTTTTAAAATGTATATGACGTTATCCTTTGCTAACGTGAAAATTACTATGTGAGGAGTCGTTTACTTAGATTCTATTTGAAAAAAATTAAAAGGGTAACTCATAAGTTCAAGCTTTGAGTCACCCTCTATTTTTTATGACATCCACTTTGGTGGCGTATTTTTATCCCAATAAATATCTCCTAAATGGTGATGCTCTTCAAAATCATCTTCACTTAAATGATAATGAAAATTAAACCAATACCCTTGTTTAGGTCGAATATCACGTCTCACATCGAAGCGAGCTACTTCCGTGTTTGTTCTCACATCATATATGTTAAATATTTTTTCACCGTAACCGTTAGCAGGATTTTCGGAAACTTCATAATGGCGAAGATCTTCTTCCTCAGCCTCGATTAATAAATCCTTAATTACTTCTTCCATATTTGGCATCACTGTGCTCATAAGATCGGACTCTACTTTATTAACAATTCTCGGGCCTAACTTATTTACTGTTTGTTCTATCGCTTGCTCTGTAATAAGGTGAATAAGATCATCTGTGTCAAATTCATCCGATTCTTCAAATAGATCTATTTCATCAACTTGATCTACATGAGAAAAATCAGTTATTTGATCTGATTCTGAATCTGGTAATGAAAGCTCATTGTTATCAGCATACGCATCTAAATAGTTGGGTGGTATAAATACACCCAATGTCATAAAAGTGATAGCGATTACAGAAATTTTTTTCATCCATAGCTTCCATCTCATGATTCATTACTCCCCTATTAAGTGATTATACCTATTATTTTATCATTTTTTTATAAAAAGTCTATTTATCTTTATTACAAATAGATGAATTTTCATCAGAAATATGCTTAATCTCCATGTTACAGCACTGACTAGTATTGCTTTGATGCTTTTTAAAAAATACTCTTTTGAACCATTTTTGTAACATCCTGAACACCTCCTAAAAGAATCTTCTCGTTTGTACATATTGAGCGCGTTTATATAATAACTCTTCTTTAATGCGTTGTTGATTCCTTTCACTTCTTATGTTCTCGACAGTATATCTTCTCTTTGAGATTGTAATTGTTAAAAAAAATAGGTGAAATATCATTTTAAATACACTCCTTTATATTTTTGGCTATGATAAACTTTGATGTTGACTTTCACTTCAGGACGCTCGCTTGTCTCTTTCACCAGGAAAAATGCTGGCCTTGTTGTATATTCCCTGTGATAACACCATTTTTTATCGATTTACTATATCCTAATTTTTCAAGAAGAAGTCCAATTATTACCGATAAGCTTGCTGTTATTATTATGTAAGTAATCGCTACATTCCACCCCATCAATGCCGCCATGAGCGTAATGAATGCAAATAACAAAGCGAGAGTAATAGCAGTTATTAAGCTTGAGTTTTTAAGTTTATCTCTTATCTTTTCATGCGGAATAAATCCTCGTATCATATTCATGAGAATGGATACAACAATAAATAGGATAATGAGTTTTATCAATAGTTGAACAAACATTTGTAACGTTTCACTCATAAGGATCACCTCCTCTTATTAATCAATTTTTTTTGATGTAAAACACAATTGTTATTAAATCAACTTTTTTTGATATAATAGATTTGAAAGTAGCCCAGCAATTTATCATTTATCTGGGCGGAATAAACAGCATAATTCTTCTGAAAGTAAATGATCAATAGATTGGTTATTAATTGTATAGTAATTCCATGTCCCCTTTTTTTCTTTTACAATAATGTCAGCATCTAATAAAATCTTAAGATGGTATGAGAGCTTTGATTGAGGAATCTCTAATAAATCCGTCAAATCACACACACATGTAGAACCTTGTCTACAAAGTATAGACAATAAGTGTAGACGTTTATTATCGGCTAATGCCTTAAACCTCTTTTCGTAAAAAGAAAAATCATTTTCATTTTTTAATGGTATCGAAAGTTTCATCGTAACCCCTCCCTGATTAATCAATTTTTTTTGATACAATAAAAATACCACTCCCTTCCATAAAAAGCAAGTGTTAAATCAATTTTTTTTGATTTATTTAAAATAGGCTAACACACAATCAAAAGTTAAATACAGTCATAACGTAGTATTGAAAAGGGTGTTTTCTCAATTCTCCCTTACCATCATTAAAGGAGGCTCGATAGAGAATGTCACACACTCATTCAAACTTTAGTGGATTTCCTTTTGTATTGGTGATGTTCATTTTATTAGTAATTATTGGCGCTGTAATTGTTGGAGGGCATGGTTACTAATTAACCTATAAAGAGGTTTTCTAAAGCTAATTAGGTAGATTAAGGCTCACTCAAATGGATATACCAAGGGACACTGAAAAGTGAAAGAACATCACTTTTTCAGTGCCCTCGGTTATTTCCTTTTTCAGTGCCCTCTTTAATTGCCAGAGTCAGCATCTTTAAATATATCCTCTTATTCTCATTATAAAAATTCTAATTATAATAGCAGATTTATCCCACCGACAGCAGCTAAAATTAAAATAGTTACGTTAAAATACTTTTGTGGAATAAGCGGTAAAAATTTTATCCCTAAGTACGTTCCAAGTAAAATTGCTGGGACAAGCCATAAATTAAATGTAATCGTTTCAAATGTAATCAGCCCTAAGCCAATATACATTGGCACTTTAATTAAATTGACAGACAAGAAAAACCACGCACCAGTACCAATAAATTCTTTTTTAGGCAGAGCAATTGCAATGAGGAATATCGCCATAATTGGACCAGCTGCATTACCTATCATCGTCGTGAATCCAGCTAATGTCCCCATTACACCGATGAAAACTCTAGATTCCGGTAATACGGCTAAAAATTTTGTTCCCCACTTGTCCCGTGTTACTTGGATAGCAATAAGGACTAAAACGATCGCTCCTAAAATAATTTCTATTGGCCGACTTGCTTCTACAAAAAACAGTAAGATAAATCCTAGCGCGATACCACCAAGCACCCATGGTAATAATGACATTAATGTTTTCCAATGTACACTTCTTCTATAGTACGTAACTGCAATAATGTCAGCAGCAATTAACATCGGTAAAACTATTCCTATTGATTCCCTAGCTGGGAAAATGGAAGCCATTGCAGCTACAACGAGAATTCCTAAAGTCGGAAGTCCAGTTTTTGACATTCCAATTAACAGTGCACATATTGCTACTAATATAAAAGCTCCCCAATCTAATCCTAACAATTTTTGACCCCCTCAGATGTTTTTCTATATATATTAGGCACTAATACAATCATTTTAGTATCTCATTCATAAAGTGTAAACAGATAGGGTATTAAAGCATCAACCCTATGAAAAACCTAACCTAACTTAAGGAGGCTAGATAGATATGTCACACACTCAAACTACAGCACCATTCGGTGGGTTTGCTTTTGTATTAGTGGTGTTCGTACTATTAGTAATCATTGGTGGCGTTGCAGTAAGCGGCGGCGGTTACACTTACTAAGAAAATGATTGTTTTATAGGCAGAGAAACAAACAATTTCATGTTATAAATCATAAAGTATAGCATAAGGGAGTATAGCTCCCTTAGAAGTCAAACTAGAAGGAGGTTTAAAGAATGACTTACGCACCAGGCTTTGCATTAGTGCTAGTGTTGTTCATCCTCTTAGTAATTATCGGCACAGCCGTAATTAGCTACTAGTTGAATTTCAAAATAACCCCCTATATGATAGCCGACTTCAATAAATTGAAGTCGGCTTTTTTTAAGCTATTATACTAAACATTGCATGCTCTTTCTTACTTCTAACCTCTCAAATCCTACTATATCACTTTTTCATTTTTTTCATAACCGCTTTCACTTTATTTCTAAATATAAGTAATTCTTCTGTACTTATGTTTTCATTACTGTACATCGCTTTTTCAAACGTATTTCTTAAACTGTTGAATTCTTCCTCTAATATTGGATTTTGCATGCTCCAACGATGCACCATACTTTCAAATGTATCGTCCTTGTAATGATTATATCCTTGTAGTATGCCGTAATCCATTAACCTTTCAAACTCATATTTTACAATTGCTCGTGTCGTTTTCCCTTTTCTTTTTATTACTCTTTTTATAAAATAACGTAACTGCCTTCTAAATAATAATATACTGATCACAATAGTTATTAGGAGCGCAATGAAAATAAAATGTCTTTTAGTCAATAATTCTTCGCGCATCTCCCCTGTTCCATCTTCATCATCTAGGTTATTCTGCTCATTATTAGAGGTAGATTCCTCCAGTTCAGGTGAGATAATTGGAAGGGAAAAATTAGGTGTAGGTTCAAAGGGAATCCAACCATACCCTTCAAAATAAACCTCTACCCATGAGTGTGCGTGTGAATTATTTACTTGATATGTTCCTTCACCACGACTATGTGGATTTAAATAATTGATATATGGATCTTCATCTAATACCCCTTGTGTAAAACCCTTCACCCAACGAGATGGAATTCCTAAACCTCTAGTTAAAACAACCATAGAAGTGGAAAAGTAATCACAATAACCTTCCTCAATTTCAAATAAAAACCGATCGACAAAATCATCACTCTCACCTAAGCTATCATTAGGATTATTTTCGTACGAGTAAGTGTTTTTCAAATACTGCTCAATCGCCTTTACTTGATCATATATATTCTCTTCACCTTCTGTTATTTGATTTAAAAGATCAAATACTCGTTCAGGTATATTTTCAGGTAATTGTACATATGGCTCTAGCTCTTTAGGCAGAGGGAATGGTTCTACATCGCGTAACGCTACTTCATTTATAATAGGGACCTTTGAAACAATGTGATACTTTTCTGGAAAAACATCACCATCCCCAATATAATGAATGGACTCACTCCGTGGTAACCAAACAAAATCTGAGTTCGAAGGTATATTTTCCTTTATCAGACTACTGTAATAATGATCCACCTCTTCTATTTCACTGACTACTTCAATGTGCTCAATAGCATAAGCTCCAAAAAGTACTGGGAATATTTCGATAGGATATGTAGTAAATTCTACTGTATATTCTACTTCACGTGTTTCAAGTAAACTTCGGTTAACGTATTCAGGTAAATCCTTACTAAATGACTCGTGTTCTTTGCTATCTATAAACACAACATTTTCTACGTAAACATCCGGATCACTTATTTCCCAACCACTCCCATTATAAAAATCACGTGTTTCACCACGCCAATAATATGGAATTGTTGTCTCAATGTTCATCACCGGTGAGTAATCAAAACGAAAGCCACCCCCTAGATTGTTATCATCCCGTCTGTATCCTGAAGCTCTATCACGATTTAATCCGTTTTCAAGGCCGTCATTTCCACTTCGCTCTGATAATGTTTCTTGAGTTTCATTGTCACTAAAAATGGCATATGGATCACGTAATAAAGGGTCCGTATCAGGAAGGAAAATGCTAGCAAATAACACTAGAAAAAAGAAAATGAGTACTGGAGCAAGTAGTGTTTCTGGATAATAAGTTAAATGCGCCCAGCCTTTAGGACTTTTCCTTCTTAGCATTTTGAAATGAAAAACAATGAGTAGAAGCAAAATCGTACTTACAACTAAAACAACATCAACCCATAACGATAAGTTAGAAAATGTATCTAAAAACACTAGTGTTATAGTCGTAACAAATAATGTCAAAATTGATCTCGCTTTAGATCTAAACCAAAAAACAGTAAAAAAATATAACAGCCATAAAACAAATACATACCAAGTCTGATAAATATTTTGTTGCAGTTGTGGAAGGTCTCGCGAAACGACTGTTATGATTCCATCCCATGTAGGTGAAAGAAATAAAGTAGGCCTCCACCCTAAAATTGTAACAGCTCCAACTGCTAAAACAACAAGTTGTAATAGTCGGTTACCTACGCGTGTCGTTAAAGGAAACATTTCCATTAAACAGATGATCAAAAATACGAATAGCATAAAATGTTGTATTTCAAAACGATAATAGTCTGCAAATGGGGAGATAAATGCGTACAAAAATAAACACATTAAAAAAATTGTACAACGGTCCAGCCAATCGAGAGATTTCATAGTTTAATCCCTCCCTATCTCAGTAGCCAAATTTCGAAGGGTTGGAATACTGTATACACGTATCCCTTCCACTTTCATTTTGCGTAACCAATGCTTTGATGAAATATCATCTCTGTTTTTTTGAATCCAAAAATGATATGGTTTGACATTCATTCTCTTTAGCCATTTGAACTGGTTGAAGAGTTCCTCATTCGATTTTGGTGTAATGATAGCCATAATTGATCCTTGTTCTAGCTTTAATCTTGGATCCTTTAACACTTCATGAATTTTTATACTCCCATCCATTTGAATGTGTAATAAATGCTTATCGATTAAGTAAGAATACGATACATCCCTTTTCGGTTCAAAATAAGTGGCTTTATCGCCTATTGATAGTAACCCTATTATCATCCCTTTGTTTCTCACATATTTGATGATAGAAGCAACACAGCTTACTGCCAATTCAAAGTGTTCTTCGTTTGTATAAGCTAAGTAATTCCTATCAATAACAAGCCAAACAGTCGGAAGCGACTCTCTTTCAAATTCCTTCGACTTTAATTCCCCTGTTTTTGCGGTAGCCTTCCAATGAATTTGAGAAAGTCGATCTCCTTCTACATATTCTCTAATCCCATCGAGGTGTGTCGTCTCCTTTTTATTCAAAGCCCAATTATGAGAATGAGAGACAAAGTTTTTCGTCTGTGACAGATTCCAGTATGGGATAGTTATCGTTTTCGGATACACATGAAATCTCACTCGTAAATGTAGCTTTTTTTTATGATGGAACAAGTTAAATATGTCGCCTGTTGAACATTCTGTCTCACCAAAATAATAAGAGCCACGTCTTATATTCTCTATCGTATATTCAATTTCACCACGACGATAATAATTAGGTACGAACGAAGACTCTAGTATTGATAAGCCATCATGGTGATGATATAACTGATCCTTTACAAACACATACGTTATTGGCCAGAAGCCTGGAACTTCAAACCTTGTTTTCAAATGAAGCGTTGCCCCTGCTTCTATTCTCTCTACAATTGAATCCCTTGTCCCCTTTATGTTAGCTATACCACTCCATCTTTCTAACAACATTGGATATAATGTTAGTAATGTTACGATAAATAAAAGGACAAACGATAGTTTTCCACCTTCAAATAAAAATAATAGTAAACTACAAAACCAACTACATACTAAACTAAAAAATAAAAATCTTTGATTCCTAGGTATCCAACGACTAATTTCCTGAAGTAACATACTTCACACTTCCCTTACGTTAGAGGTGCCTCTATATTTTTTAGTATTGATTGTAATATTTCTTCTTCCTTAACTCCGTTAATCCTCGTCTCCTGTTTCAATATCATTCTATGGCAAAACACATATGGTGCTAAATGCTTTACGTCATCTGGTGTAACAAAGTTACGCTCTCTTATAAACGCCAATGCTTTTAGGGCATGGACAAGCGCTTGTGTTCCTCTTGGGCTAACACCTAAATAAATATTTTGATGATTCCTCGTTGCTACAGCAATATTTAGAACGTAATCTATTAGTTTATCATCGACATAGACGTCATAAATCTGCTCTTGAAGCAACTGTATCCCTTCAATATTTGTAACCGCTTCCAAAGAATTAACTATGTTTTTTCTCCGTTTAGATTTTAACAAATGCTTTTCTGTGTTCTTATCTGGATAGCTAAAATAAAGTTTTATCATAAAACGGTCTAATTGGGCTTCAGGTAATACATAAGTTCCTTCAAAGTCAATAGGGTTTTGTGTTGCCATAACAAAAAAGGGCTGTGGGAGGGCATATACATTACCATCAATGGTTACTTGCTCTTCCTCCATCGCCTCTAGAAGTGCAGATTGTGTCTTCGTCGAAGCTCTATTAATTTCATCCATTAATAAAAAGTTGGTCATAATTGGTCCTTGCTGAAAAATAAACTTCTTTTCATTAGGATGGTAAATTGAAAAGCCTGTAATATCAGTAGGTAATAAATCCGGATTACATTGCACCCTTCTATATTCCCCATGGATTGATCTTGCTAATGCTTTCACAATTAATGTTTTCCCTGTTCCTGGCACCCCTTCTAAAAGAACATGTCCTCCCGCTAACAGTGCTGTCAAAATAATATCCACTTCAGCATGTTTACCTAATAAAGCTTTTGACAAGTTCTCCTGTATATTTTTGATTACTGTTTGATCAACTTTCATAGCAATCATCCCCTTCGCTATAACGAATTAAAGTGTTAAACATATAATTCTCTCTTTTTTTCTTATATCCTTCCAATTTGTCATAAAGAAGTCTCATGCTAGGAAAATAAACGCTACATCACGATGTTAAAAACGTAATCGAAGAATTTTCACACATAAAACGGTATAATGGAAGTGACTTACTTACATACCGATACAAATAAAATGTGAAAGGTGATCTATATGACTTATCCAAATGTGCAAGATACAGTAAGCTTAATAAAAGAATTAGTCAGTATTCCTAGCCCTTCTGGGAATACGAATAAAGTTATTTCCTTTGTTGAAGATTATTTAAACAAACTGAATGTGGAAACGAAACGAAATCGTAAAGGCGGCCTTATCGCAACCATCCGTGGCAAAGATACCGAAAATCATAGAATGCTAACTGCGCATGTTGATACACTAGGTGCGATAGTAAAAGAAATTAAACCTAGTGGTAGGTTAAAGCTTGACCTCATAGGTGGTTTTCGCTACAACTCTATTGAAGGAGAATACTGTGAAATAGAAACTTCTGCTGGTGATATTTATTCTGGCACCATTTTAATGCATCAAACATCTGTACATGTCTACAAAAATGCGGGTAAATATGAAAGAAACCAGGATAATATGGAAGTTAGAATCGATGAAAAAGTACACAGTGCTGATGAAGTACGGTCACTTGGCATTGAGGTTGGTGATTTTGTATCGTTTGATCCTAGAGTACAAGTTTTACCAAGTGGTTATATAAAGTCTCGTCACCTTGATGATAAAGCGAGTGTTGGTATCTTGCTACAATTAATCAAGCAAGTTGTTACTGAAAAATTACAATTACCATACACTACTCAATTTCTCATCTCAAATAACGAGGAGATTGGATATGGTGGAAACTCAAATATCACACCAGAAACAGTTGAATACTTAGCGGTAGATATGGGAGCAATGGGTGATGGTCAGGCTACTGACGAGTATACAGTATCCATCTGTGTAAAGGATGCCAGTGGTCCGTATCACTACGAGTTAAGGAAAAACTTAGTCTCACTAGCAAAAGAAAATAAAATTGGTTTTAAGCTCGATATTTATCCATATTATGGATCTGATGCATCTGCGGCAATTAGATCTGGTAATGATATTGTCCATGGATTAGTCGGCCCTGGAATAGACTCTTCACACGCCTTTGAACGTACTCATATTAGCTCTATTGAAGAAACAACAAAGCTATTATATCACTATGTACAATCAAAGATGGTTGATTAGAAAGAGGCTTATAAAGGTACGCCTTTGGAATTGGCATTTTAGCGAATGGGTACTTAAAGCATAACTGCTTATATAATATTAATAGAGGCTGTCCCAAAAGTATAAACTTTAGGGCAGCCTCGCTCTGTTTTCTGGTAATTACTATAAGAGTACTCGAACCGCTATAGGCGGACGCTTTCCGCGGGCAATGCTTCAGCTTCCTCGGGAAAATCACCCTGCGGGATCTTCAGCTATTGCTTTTCCCGCTGGAGTCGCCGCCTATCGCTGTTCGAGTTATTTATATCAATGGAAAACCACATCGGCATTACTTAGATAATAAACTTGCTTATTTTTAACAGAAATGAAAAATAAAAAAATCGCTCTAATTAGTATAATTAAAGTACCACCAATAACCTACCAAAGGAGCGATTTTCTTATGACATATGATTATATACCTTTCAAAAATTATAACATTGAACAGCTCTATTTACCAATGGATTTAGAAGTACATATACCAGAGAATCATGTATGTAGAACTGTTCATGAAGCAGTTGAACAGATTAATACGAATTTTCTGTTGCACCTATGATGGTGGGGGAAGATCACCTTACCACCCATAAATGATGCTTAAAGTTATCCTCTATGCGTATACTTAGAAGATTTGATCAAAGAACATTAAAAAAAGACAAAAAGGTGGGCTAATTTCACCCACTACTATTCTTTAGTTTAGATAAAACAGTAAAAAACAAAAAAAAAAGAGAGACTCTCCCTCTAAAGTCACTTTCAATGACCTTTTGGGACAGCCTCTTAAAAAATGCGGCAGCTCGGTACTTTGCTTACAAATGAATTAATATTTTTTAAATAATAGAGTTGCATTATGTCCACCAAAACCAAATGAGTTAGATAACGCTACGTCTACATTTACATGCCTGGATTCATTTGGGATGTAATCTAAATCCAATTCTTCATCTTTAGTTTTATAGTTAATTGTTGGGGGCAAAATACTGTCTTTCATCGATAATAATGAAAAAATGGCTTCGACGGCTCCGGTAGCTCCTAATAAGTGACCAGTCATAGATTTTGTTGAGCTCACGCCTAGATGATACGCATGCTCACCAAATACCTCTTTTATTGCTTTCGTTTCAAACAAATCATTGTAACTAGTCGAAGTTCCGTGCGCATTTATATAATCGACTTCACTAGGTGAGACTCCTCCATCCTCTAAAGCTAATCTCATTGCACGTTGACCACCCTCACCGTTAGGCGCTGGTGTCGTGATATGATGGGCATCACCGGTAGCACCATATCCAACTATTTCCCCATATATCTTCGCTCCTCTTGAGAGCGCATGATTTAATTCCTCTAGTACTATAATTCCTGATCCTTCTGCAATAACAAAACCATCTCTATTTTTATCAAACGGTCTACTTGCACTATTTGGATCATGATTTGTAGAAAGTGCTGTCATATTAGAAAAACCTGCTATTGTCATTTCTGTAATAGAAGCTTCAGAACCACCAGCGATCATCATATCAACTGTCCCATTTTGTACAACTCGAAACGCATCCCCAATCGAATTTGCTCCCGAAGCACAGGCAGTTACCGAACAATTATTAATCCCTTTTATACCTAGTTCTATTGACACCCTTCCTGATGCCATATCAGGAATAAACATTGGTATAATAAAGGGACTAACTCGCTTTGGTCCTTTATCTAAAAACCTTTTATGCTGTATTTCGAACTCGTCTAATCCACCAATCCCGGACCCAATCCAAACACCTACTCTTTCTGGGTCGACATTATCACCGATATTTACAGCTGCATCACGTACAGCCATTTTACTAGCAGCAATCGCAAAGTGCGTAAACCTAGCCATTCTTCTAGCTTCCTTAAAATCTATATACTCTTTTGGGTCAAAACCTTTCACTTGTCCGGCAACTTTCACATTAAATTGATCAGTATTAATCCCAGTTATAGGTGCTATTCCAGATTGTCCATTTTTTATGTGTTCCCACGTTGTTTCTATGTCATTCCCTAACGGCGTTACCGCTCCAATACCTGTAATAACTACCCGCTTTTTCATCACACTCTCTCCCTACTATTATTTTCTATTAGTCAATCATTTTATTGTTTTATTACCAGGTATAACTAACTACCATTCATTATAACTATTTTTAGATGGAAAAGACAGTACAAAGGAAACGATCGATTTCAAAAAAAAACGGGTTAAAGTTGTCTCGAAACGCTCCGCTTTTCGATTTTTATATGTACACTATTCTTATAGGTTCTCCTACCTATAAGTAAGTATTTTCTAAAATGAATAGACTTTATGAGTGCTCAAAAAATATAAATCTTCTATTCCGTCCTACTAATTCTCGCTATCTTCTATAAACGTATTTTTAAGTGACGACTTTCTCTCTGTATCTTTTATACCTAACTCTCTTTTAATCATTTTTAAATCCTCTAAAATCTTTTTAGTATTTATCCAAGTAGCTAATATTGCTATAATTAATACAATAGAGAGAATGAATGATAAAAAATATAACATATTATTTTAGCCCCCCTTTCCCAATCCTATTTATTTAAATCTTCCATATCTATTAATATATTCCTGCATTTAAGTTGTATTTCCACTTATGAATCAGTAAGAACGAGGTTGATTGATAAGATTGATTTATAACCATGAAGTAGTGCCAGGACCAGTTGCACTCACTTGAAAAAGGATGACTCAAAAGGTCGAAATGTTACTTTTTGAGTCATCCTCTTTCGGAGATTATCATCCTACGACCATTTATTTAATAGCTTTTCTCCTTCTTTTGTTAAGAAGATTTTACCTTCTTTCTTACCCTTCATTAAATGCTCTGCAGTCATGGATTTATTCGAACGACTATTTTGATTTTTTCTTCCTTTGAAGATTTTCATTTTAATCATTTCATCATCTCCCTTTTGTTTTAGGAATATTTGATGATATTCACTTTTTATTATTGTAGTCATTTCTAAAAAATGTGTGTTTGCCCACATTGTATTTTTTAATGTTTTTAACGACAACATTAGCCCATTTTTAATTTGTAACTGCTAATTAACTATACAAAAAGTAGCTACCTTACATATGTTGTAGTAGCCCTATACGAAAGGGGGGTTCGATTATGGGTTACGGACACCACGGAGGCGGTTTTGCAGCAGGGTTTGCTTTAGTCCTTGTTCTGTTTATTCTGCTCGTCATTATTGGAGCAGCATGGGCTTGGTAAATTCAGCAAGAAATTATTAAAAAAAAGAGGGTGACTCAGAAGGTTGAATTTTTACCTTTTGAGTCACCCTCTAAGTATTGTGCGAAGTCTCCACAAACCTATAAAGCCCAGTATAAGTGGCGTTTTTATAGTTTGCTCGGGGCGCATGGAGCCATAGCCTGAACTCTTAATAGCTTTTCGGACAGCGCTCTTCTTACTATTAATGAAGTTCGCTAAAAAGCCGCTCTTGAACGAGAATGGTGTCAATTGGACACTCATCAGCATCCCTACCGTATTGCCAAGCCCAAACGTTTCCACCACAATTAGGTGCTACTGGATTGTAACGAGGCATTTTCGTTTTAGCTGAAATGCCGACTTCTGGTTCTGCACTCCAAAGTACCGTTTGTTCTCGTACGAGATCACTTCTCTCAGCTGCTTGACAATAAGCTTCATTAAAAGGGCCTTCCGTAGGATCATTGTATATTCCAGGTCGATAATTACTATTATAAAACCTTTCCACCCAAGCAATAATCCAATCTGCATCTACTTCAAAAAAACGCTCTACATTGGCAAAGATGAATACCCCTTCGTCGATGCCAACTCTTTGTGCATTATAAATCGCATTTTGAGCTGCAATTCTTCCTGCTTGATAGCCTACTGCAGAACGGAAATTATTATAAATAGGCATCACCTTTATACCATTATTTTTTAAGAAAGAGATTTCTGTCCTTGTTAGCCCTTCACTAACATTTTCAATTGTATTTAAGTATCTTCCCCACACGTCAGGTTGACCGAAGTTACTTCGTACACATTGTAACAGCTGCTCGTTGACTGCAGCTGCTGAGTCAACTCCCCATATTAATTTTTGCATATTAACGCCTCCCTCACCTCACTATATGTAAACGCAATAGTGAAAAGTGACTATTCCGAAAGAAATTAAAAACAATTGACCTATTTTTTTATATTTCCGCTACATAGCTATACAAGCCATCTTTTTAATCATAAAATACATTAATCCCTTCCTAAAATGAGTTCATGTTAAAAAGGTTTCTCCTTTATAAATCTAGGATGTTTTTACGGCTCGCCCTCTCTCTAACCATGAACTATAGTTTTTAGGAAGGGATCACCCTCTCCCTATATGAGGGAGACGGGTTAAAAAGGGATTGCGACGATTTGACAGCTTCTCCTAAAAGAAATAATTCCAGGTAAGATAGCCGCCTGTTCTTATCATACAGAAAAGCACTCTGAACAGAATCAGAGTGCTACATCATTATACTGTTGTTGCTTCTGCATTCCCTTTACTTCTAAATAGCTTTGCACGAAGATATGGTATGACCCAACGGTCTCCTCCGAATTTACCTGCGTTGTAACCAGCAGCTAAAATAAAGATTGTGATCAATGTCATCCAAGGATTTGTTGAAATTGTCCCTGCAAACATAAACGCAAAATTCATCATGATACCAAAGAAAGCAGCTGCCGTCGTTAACACACCGATGATTAGTCCTAATCCTACAAGTAGCTCTCCCCAAGCGACCATAAAGCTAAATGTACCTGCATACGGTAAGGCAAAGTTCTCTATAAATGCGTGGTATGTTGGATACGTTGCCGCTACTGTTTCGTTTGCTACTACGCCGTGTAAATAACCACTTGCATCAAATCCACCTGTCACTTTTCCCCATCCTGCTGTTAACCAAGACCATCCTAAGTAAATTCGTAATACTGTTAAAATACCTGCTGCGATTTTGTTGTTTCTTATAAAGTTCATAAACATGTTACATTCCTCCTAAAGGTTATAAAATATGATAATAGCAATTTTGAATAATACAAGTTCCACTTTACTAATATTGAAGTTTATTTTGTTTAGTGATCACTAACTTTCTTCACTTTTAGTATATAACGGAAAACACTATTACGACTGTTGTAACTGTGAACATATAGTTGCAAAACAGTGACTAATCTGTGACATACATCACACCCGATTATTCTGCATAAGAAAAGACGTTATAGCAGTAAAGCTGCTATAACGTCTTTTCTTTTAAGGCTGTTTTCGTAAACATTGTTGTTATTTAAGACTTTGTAAAACGAAAGGTGGAGACTCCAGAAGGAAAAGCAATAAGGGCACTGAAAAAGTGGTGTTCTTTCACTTTTTCAGTGCCCTCCTTTTCGGCGTTTAAGCCCGCTAGTATGCACATCGGATAAATTCCACTGACAAGACTTTCTACCTCTCGTTGGGTCACTATTGATTATATCGATTCATCTACGTACTTCCCTTTACCACTTAATTCATTTTCTACCTTTTCACCGATATGTTTTATTTTTTCTTTATTTAGCTGTTTATGTTTATAATCGACTTTTTCTTTTTCATTGAAGTACGTTTTCTCCTTTGTTACATCAAAAAACTCAACTATTTGCGTCGGTGCAGTTGGGCTAATATTCGTTCTACTATTATTCTTTCTTTGATTGTACAAAATAAACTGTTCATCTTTCATTGGTGGTATATATCCCATTACTAGCACCTCACTTCATCGTTTTTAATAAGCTATACCCGCTCATACACTTTCTAAACGAAACGCTTTTATATGATGAAAATATATCATTCTCGTGGATGCCTTTTATTTATCACAATAAGTACTAGACGACTGTGGAAACGTGTATACATCACTTGATTCAACAACAAGGTCTTAACACAGCGAAACGAACAAAATTATTCATTATTTACTGTGATCAGATTTAGTAATATTTGAAGACTGCTTCACGTTATTTTTGAACCATTCATAATCAGAGGTAGTGTTGTTTTGTTCATTTACAATATTCGAAGGTTCTTGAGGATTTACAAAAGGTGCTTCGTTTATATTATTTGACTTTTCTAATTCTTTTTCCTTCTTTTCGGATATCATTTTTTCCTTTTCTCTCGTCATAATTTGAATATTAGCTTCTAACTGTTCCTTTTCTAACAATAGTCCTTTTTTTTCGTTAGTTAACTGTTCCATTTTATCTTCTAATTTACGATTTTCTTTCTTTAACATATCATTTTCCACTTTTAATTCTTCTAGCAATTTGTAATGATAGTTTTCCTCATAATCCTTTACTTTGTTACGATATTTTTGTAATTCTGATTGCAGATATATTACCTTTTGTTTCACTTGAACAGGTGTTAATTTTTCCTTCGCCACTGTAACTGCCCCCTTTTTTTCCATCCTTTATTACTACCATATGTATGAAATATTAAAACTTGCTAACGAAGCGATTTTTTAAAAAATGATGAAGAAATTTTGCCACATTATTCTGAAGTAATCTTGAGTACTCTGCTAGTTACTACGCACTTTCGGAAAGATTCCACAACCATTTAAGAAGAAATAAAAACTAGCTTTATGAAGCTAGTTTTTAATCTTTTTCTAGTGCAAGTTCAATATTGACTTTTTAGTATTAACTCATTTGCGTTTTGTCTCTTTTATTAATTCATTTAAATACCACTGGACAGTTTTTTCTAATGCAGCACCAAATGTATGGGTCATCTTCCAACCGAGTTCACGTACTGAGATGAGGTCTTCTTCCTTATGAATTCTTTTTTGAGTAAATACAGGAAAACTACACTTCATGAGTGATTCCTGTCTTTTCATTCGCGCAAGGATATTTTTTACTACTTCTATATCTTTTTTTGGTTCACTCGTGTGAATATAGTATGTTTTCCCTATTCGTCCTTTCATTAAAGCTAAATATATTGCTTCACATTGATCCTTAACGTACACCCACTCTCTTATTAAGCCTTCATTGCCGTATATAGGAATAGTTAAGTTATTAACTGCTTTTGTAATGACATTAGGAATAAATTCACTATGCCTTTGATCCTCCCCAAAACTACAGCAGCTTTTTACGGATATAATTGGAGCGCCATATGTTCGAAAAAACGAGCGTATATATAAGTCTGTTGTGTTTTCTTTTCCCATATATGAAACAAAAGGTTTCCTATGAGAACCAATGACTTCACTAGAAGAAACATATACCATTCGTTTTGCTTTCCCTTTTCTTAATTGCTCCAATAAGTGAACTACACTTAAATCACTTTCTTGTTTTGAAATAGAAGGGACCAACGTGCAATCGTCCTTTAAATCCTCAAAATAAATGATTGCGTCATAATTGATATCAAATAGATTATTTACCGAATATTTATCATCTAGATCTGTCTCAATAAAACGATATTTTTTTAAACTATTTAGTTTCTTTTCGGTTCCATTATAATCTGATTTTTTACGGTCAGCATTAGTTATAAATGTATGTGGATGCTTTTCTGCAATCATCTTTATAAAGTAGGAACCAATAAAACTCAATCCTCCAGTTACAAGGATATTTTTCATTGGTAACCTCCCTTTTCTAAATTATAGATAAGCGATATTCTCATCCGAATTTCAGTATTCATCATAGCCATTTTATAATGGCCGATTCAATAATCGAAGCAACTGCCGAGGCTGCTAATATGATGATAATAACTGAAACAATTGTAGGTAGTATGAAGTAACTGCATAATAATAAAATACTCGACCAAATACTCATACACCAATGACAAGTAAAAAGCTCACCAAGCCATTTTTTCCAACCAACATCCTCAATCACAATGACAGTTTCCACTTCTCCAGATTCATCGGTTTCTTCTTCGTAAGTTAAGAATATCTTTCTTATAAACAATGTTATAGAATCATATAGTAATAAATGAGTTAATCTGAAAACTGCTAGTGCAAATAACATAAATTGAAATCCATGTAATGTCATTTCTTTTCGCACCTGCTTATAAAGAAAATAGTGAGAGGCCCCTCTCTCTATCCATATGATAAAAATTCATTTTTGCTAATGATCTAAGAAAAATCACTTTTCTAAAAGCGTTTTTTGTAAAACTTGTTGCTTTTTCAGACTTGGTGAAACGAAAGGTGGTTACTCCAGCGGGAATATGAAGAAGGGCACTGAAAAAGTTGATCTGCACTTTTCAGTGCCCTCAATGCAACAAACGGAGCCATTGCCAGTGAATTTTTCCCTATTAGTTATAGCCTTGTCCGCGAAAAGCGTCCGCTTGTAGGGCAACCAAGCTAACAAATTTAATTCAAAACATCAAACTTTACGAAAAGAGCCTATCTAAATGATACTTTAAGTACCTATTTCATCTAACAAGAAAGGGTGACACAAAAGGTTGAATTTCCCCCTTTCGTGCCACCCTTTCTATCTCTCCTCAAATAGAGTAGGCGCATGAAATTATTCATGCGCCTCTCACAGATCCGTACGTGCGGGTCATCGCATACGGCTCCTCCATGATTATCCCCGTTGGGGATGATGATCATTGTAAAGTTTTACAAGTGAGACAAGACCGATTTCTACGAACCATTCTTTAGGTAAAGCAGTATGTACTGGGGTAGACAAAGAGCTTCTCCATCTATTCATACGCAATCTAGGGAGATCTCCTTTCCATTTTCTTTTCCTCAGTTCCCTGTGCAATTTCCTAATATTTCTCCAACTTCTTAATTGAACTGATCTTAATCTTCTACGTATCCATCCATCAAATATAGTGAATATAGTCTTCCCATAAAAGTGACCAAAGTAGTTACCCCAACCTCTTAGGTATGGATTAAGTTTTTCTTTAATCAATGTCTCGATGTTTACGGTTTGGTTTCGCCTAGTGATCTCCTTAACCTTTTCTTTAAATTTCTTTAAAGCTTTAGGAGATGCAGAAACATAATAACCACCCTTGAATTCGTGACCCAAAAATAGAAATGGTTCTTCTAGGTTATTAACAACCTTAGTCTTTTCAGGGTGAACCGTTAAACCTAGTTCCTCGTTTAAGAAGCGAGTTACTGATTTAAGGACTCTTTCAGCCCCTTTTTGTGATTTACAACATATAACAAAGTCATCAGCGTACCTTGTGATTCGATGCCCCCGTTTTGTCATCAGTTCATCGAGTGGGTGTAAATAGATATTTGCAAGTAATGGACTAATAACCCCACCTTGAGGTGTTCCTTTTTCAGTAAGGTGGAAGCTTCCTCCATCCATAACCCCTGCTTGTAAAAAACTCTGAATCAACCGAATAACACTACCGTCTACTACTTCTTCCCTTACAGCTTGAATGAGTTTATCCTGTGGGATTGTATCAAAGTAGGCTTTTAGATCAGCGTCAATTACGTACACATACCCATCCATTAAATCCTTTCGGATTTTCTCTAATGCCATATGTGCACTTTTATTCGGTCTGAATCCGAAACTACAATCCAAAAATTTGTCTTCGAAAATTGGCTCTATAATGCGACGTACAGCCGCTTGAACAACACGGTCTCTCACAGTAGGAATTCCTAAAGGTCTTTTCGTCCCATCCGTTTTTGGAATAAATACACGCTTCACGGGTCTCGGTCTATAGGCCTTTTCTTTTAATTCACGTTGAAGAACTTGTACATTGTCCTCCACCCCGTGTTCAAAAGTACGGATAGAAACTCCATCTACTCCTGCAGACCCTCGATTTCGTTTTACCTCTTTGAATGCTTCCTCCATGTTGGACATAGCCCATACCTTATCCATTAAGCTATACCATTTTCTCTTTTGTGTAGACTTTACTCCATCACGAAAACTCTTCTGATTTAATCTCTCGCTCATGTTCGTATCCTTCCCTTGGCTCTCTCGGATGACTAGCACACGGCATTTTCCGAGTTTTACCTAAAGTACTCCGTCCCAAACGGTCTACTTACTATTCGACCCCAGTTCTTAGGCTCCACCTCACTGGCTTCTGCTTGGCACATGACGGCTTTCTAAATTGAATTGCTTTTCTTCCATGGACAGACGGGCTTCGCATCAAGTCCCTTCCTTTTGGGTAAGGGCTCGCCTTAGCAACGCCATGCTAAGTCACTCGCCATTACGACTTTTCCGACGAGCTTATTCACTAATATCCCCTGCTCTGACTTCTCACCACCCATAATCCCAACTCGCCCCTCACGGACTTGTTTGAGAGTTACCACTGCATAGCGGAGATGATGAGATCTCCTTGGGTCACGTCATCAAACTTTCCCTCGAACCCAGTCCTCATAACTTACAGAACCCTCTTGTGGCACTGGACTTCCCCATCTTTCGCAAGGTTATCCGATTCTGTCAGCCAACATGGTGGTTAGTCGTCTGTTCCGAGATTCGCCTTCAGGTCCTCCACACATTTCCTCGCGGACATGCACTACCTGTCAGCTATACACTTCCGCCACTTCGGCGTGTTAGGGACTTCCACCCATTAGTTCGATGCGCTGCCAAGCGCACGAAAAAGAACCGTGCTACTACCGCACGGTCCTTAAAAATGATTACATTAATCCAATTGTATTATAACCACCGTCAACATGAAGAATTTCACCCGTAATACCTCGTGATAAGTCGCTCATTAGAAACAAAGCTGTATCTCCTACTTCATCTTGTGTAACTGGTCGTTTTAAAGGCGCATTATCTTCCATTTCTTTAAGCACATCATTAAATCCACCAATTCCTTTAGCAGCTAACGTACGGATTGGTCCAGCAGAAATGGCATTTACACGAATTCCTTCTCCACCGAGATCATTTGCTAAGTACTTTACACTGGCATCTAATGAAGCTTTTGCTACACCCATAACGTTATAATTTTTCACAACTCTCTCTCCACCAAGATACGTCAGTGTAACCACGCTTCCACCTTCCGTCATCATCGGACGAGCAGCTTTTACAACTGCTGTTAATGAGTATGCACTTATATTTTGCGCTAGTAAAAAGCCATCTCTCGTAGTATTTAAATATTCACCAGTAATTTCTTCTCTCTTTGCATAAGCAATACAATGTGCAATCCCATGTATAACACCTACTTGCGCTTGTATGTCCTGAAACGCTTTTTCCACTTCTTCGTCATTAGTGACGTCGCATGGCAAAATAATAGAGTCATTTCGCTCAAGCGTTTCCGCTAAAGATCTAACATTCTTTTCTAAACGTTCTCCTTGATATGTAAAAACAAGTCTTGCGCCTGCTTTTGACAAAGACTCTGCAATCCCCCATGCTATACTTCTTTTATTAGCTACGCCCATAATTACATACGTACGATTACTTAAATCAATTTTCATAAAGGCCACCCCTATAATAGTTGTTATTAGCACTTGGTACTAATTTTACTTTGTTTTTTTCAAAACGTCAATCAGATTACTTTTTCTTACCAAAATGCTCCATTTATCTTAAGTGGTTTAACTAGATAATACTCGCTGATTCGTGTAACACTATTAATAAGTTTTATTTAAAAGGAGTGATCATATTGTATGATGTAATTGGAGATATACACGGCTGTTATCAGGAATTGGTAGAATTACTCCAAAAGCTTGGATATCAATTTGAAGAAGATAATTTATCTCATAAAGACAATCGCAAACCAGTATTTTTAGGTGACCTGACGGATCGGGGGCCCGATTCCATATCTGTAATTAAATCGGTATGCACGTGGGTAAAAAACGACCAGGCACTTTATTGCCCAGGTAATCATTGCAATAAATTATATCGTTACTTTTTAGGTAGAAATGTTGTTATTAGCCACGGTTTAGAAACGACCGTAGCGGAATTGGAAGCGCTTACTCAAAAACAATATCAACATCTTTCTTCTATGTTTAAACGTTTATATGAAGAATGCCCACTTTACTTGCAGCTCGATGATGGTAAATTAGTGGTCGCACATGCAGGCATAAGACCTCAAGACATTGGGAAGACGAATAAAAGTGTAAAAACCTTCGTTCTATACGGAGATATTACTGGAGAGAAGCATCCCGATGGACGACCTGTCAGAAGGGATTGGGCAAAAAAATATACATATGAATGCACAGTAGTTTATGGGCATACCCCTGTCAAACAAGTACGTCAAGTTGAAAACACAATTAACATTGATACTGGTTGTGTTTTCGGAAATCGTTTAAGCGCATTACAATGGCCAGAAAAATCAATCGTTTCTGTTTCTTCCCATCAACCATTTAACGAAGAAAAATTTCATCCTATAGAAGAAGATGCTTATGGCTTCCAATAATTTACTCAACACCTTCACTTACCGCTAAAACTAAAGGACAATAAACAACGTTGGTCTTTCTTTTATACTTTCTTTTAAAAAAGACATTTAACTCTTTAGATAGCTAGTTAAATGTCTTTAATACACTATTCCAAAATTGTACTTCTCTACTCATCACTCATTTAGAACTTGCTCATCGCATCTTCAATATCATCTGGAATAGGACAATGAAACGTATACTCTCGTTTATTAATTGGATGAAAAAAAGATAATTGATGAGAATGCAACGCTTGTCGATCAATATAGCGGACGTCCCCTCCATATAAAGTATCTCCTAATAAGGGGTGTCCAATTGCACTCATATGAACCCTAATTTGGTGGGTTCGTCCAGTTTCTAATGTCAACTGTAAAAGTGTAGCTCCACTATACCTTTTCAATACTTCGTAGTGTGTTATAGCGCTTTTACCGAATTCATTTACTTCTCTTTCTATAATACTTGTCGTTTTCCTTGAAATAGGCAAATCGATTGTATTATAATCGTCCGACAAAATGCCCTCGACTAACGCAACGTAAGATCGTTTAATCTCATAACTTTTTTGCAGTTTCACACATAGGTCATGCATATAACGGTGTTTAGCTACCATGACTAAGCCAGAGGTATCTCGGTCAAGACGACTAACAGCATGAAAAGTAGAAGGTATTCCATTTTCTATGTAATAAGCCAGGATTGCTCCTGCTAAAGATGGTTCCCCTTCATTACGTGTTGGTATAGTGGGCAAATGAGGAGGTTTATTTATAATTATTACATGCTCATCCTCAAAAATAATATGAAGCTTTATTTTGTACGGCTTAATAGAACGACTTACTTTTTCTTTAGGGAAAATTACCTCTATTACATCGCCTAAGCGAAGTGTATACCTAACATTCTCTTCTTTTCCGTTAACAGTAATTTGACCTCCATTAAACTTTATATCTGCTAAAGCTTTTCTTGAAATTTGTTTTTCTTCTCTTAAATAATCCCTTAATAATTTCCCAGTGGCAGCATTATCTATAACCCATTGTAATCGAATACTTTTCATTAGCCTGTTATAAAAGATTCCTTTACTCTTTTCCAAAACGGGAAAGGTCGAAACCTAGCAAATCGAACTTTTTCCTCTGCGACCCTGCACTGAATAGCTTTCACGTCATGCTGTATTAACGTTCGATGATCAATTGTCACATGGAAATCAGCATCCTTTATTGGCTTTAAAAGACATACATGATGTTGTGGGAGCACTAATGGGGATCCAATAGTTCGATACACTCGATTATTAATAGATGCCATTTCTGCTACTTGAAACGTTGCTAAAGAAGGATGTAATATAGCTCCACCAAGAGCTTTATTATACGCTGTACTTCCAGAGGGCGTAGATATACATAATCCATCTCCTCTAAATGTTTCAAACAACTCCCCTTTTATTTCTATATCCATGACAATGGAACCTTCTGTACTTTTCACAGAGCACTCATTTAATGCTAAAAATTGCTGACTATCTTTTTGACCATAATAAGTAATCGTTACTTCAAGCAGTGGATATTCAACAATTTTAAAAGGCGTTTTTGCAATATGAGTGACCAACTTCTCCACTTCCTCTGGTTGCCAATCTGCATAAAAACCTAGATGACCTGTATGTACACCAACAAAAGCTGTTTCATGTAGTCGATGAGAATATTCATGAAAAGCTTTTAATAATGTTCCATCTCCACCTACAGAAATAACTATCTCAGGTTTTTCAGCATCCAATTCTAAATGGAAGTCGTCTAAGTACTGTTGTATTTTCTGCGATATCTCTTGGGAGTCACGATCTCCCCGAGAGCAAACTGTGTATTTCATTATTGGTGCACCCTTTCATGGAAATTACCTAACAGAATCCCTTTTTTTTGATAGAATCTGTTGCGCTTCTTGGACTTCTCCGCGAATTTGCGACATCTCTTCATCTAATCGAAACGCTGCTTCCGCCGCCCTCTGTAAACGTTGTTCGACTTCTGCAGGAATTTTACCTGCATATTTATATTGAAGGGAGTGTTCTATTGTAGCCCAAAAATTCATTGCTAACGTTCTTATTTGAAGTTCAACTAAAATTCTCTTTTCCCCACCTTCAATCATTTGAACTGGGTATTTTAGAACGAAGTGGTAAGAACGGTACCCACTATTCTTTTTATGTTTTATATAGTCACGCTCTTCAACTATTTCAAAATCAGTTCTCGCTCTTACTAACTCTACAACTGTATCTATATCTCCAACAAATTGACACATCACCCGCACACCAGCTAAGTCTTGCATCTTTTCTTCCAGCTCATTTAAAGGTATATTCTTCCTCTTAGACTTTTGTAAAATACTTGAAACAGGCTTAACTCTCCCAGTAACGAATTCAATAGGAGTATGTTGAGAGGATAACTGGTATTGCTCTCGTATACCTTTTAATTTAATTTTCATTTCGTCTACTGCCTGTTTGTAAGGAGCTAGTAAAGTGTTCCAATCCAACATGTAATCACCACCAACTAGAAAGCATAAATGAATAACTTTCTATGCACTTTATAAATGAAAAGCATTCTCTACAGATAAGACAAAATCTTTTCCGTAGTTGCTATTATCTTTTATGTTTTCAAGGAGAGTGTTTAACTCCTCTAAGAAATTGTTAAGCTGTATTATGATATTTTCTTCTTTATGTGAGAATACAACGAACATTGGTAGTCCATTTGTTTTCATTACCTCTAGTTCGCTCCATACCGCTAATGGAAATCTTATATGTACGTAACCTTCATTATCTTCCAATATGTATACAAATGCTTTTGCATCAGAATCAACAAGAATCTGCTCTCCTGCCTTCAGTTGTTTTATATAGCTTAAAGGTTCTTCAGCTTTTACTAGTGCTTCACCTTGATCTTCATTTAGAAAAATTTCTTCTACTGTCCATGATTTCATGATCTTATTCACCCTCCATAATAACTCCTAAATCATTCCACATTTAGTTTATCATAATTTTTATAGCACTACACTTTTCAGTCGTATATAATTATATAGTAAAAGAAAGTGTTCCATGAAATGATAAGAAGATGTTTACAAATTGTTAACAAAATTTCTTTATGAAAAGATTTGTAGGTGAATGTAATGAGTCATGAAATAGAAATTGAATTTAAAAACATATTAACTGAAGAAGAATACTCGCGTTTGCTACAAACGTATTCTATACATTTGAATGATGTTATTTCACAAGTAAATTATTATTTTGACACAAAAGATATGGACTTAAAAAATAACCGTTGCGCATTACGAATAAGAAATAAAGAAACCTTGTACACGTTAACGTTGAAGCAATCTAGCGAAGAGAATACAATTTTTGAAACGCATCAAAGTCTCAATAAAGAAGAGTTTGAAGATGCCATTTCATACGGTCATCTCCCTAAAGGCGATGTAACACATCAATTAATATCGATAATACCTCATTCAAAAAATGTTCAGTACTTAGGAAAGCTTACAACAGAACGTGCTGAAAAAAATTTGGTTGAAGGTCTTTTAGTACTCGATAAAAGTTATTACTTTGATACAGTTGATTACGAATTAGAATTTGAATGTGATGACGTAAAGTCTGGACAAGCCTTCTTTAACCAACTTTTAGAAAAAAATCGTATTCCTAAAAGAAAAACGGACAGTAAAATGAGCAGATTTTTTCAAAAAAAAATTGAGGAAGAATAAGTACTTTTATTTTGCAGAATGGGGATAAAGATATGAAAACAAATATGATGAATGACTTTTATCAGTGGCAAGTTCTTCGTTCTTGGGGAGAAAATCAATCAAAAAAATTAACTTCGACTCCTTTAAATGCTACTAGCATGTTCCAAGGGTTGTTAGACAATGAATTAGAAAAGCTTTCAAATAATATATCAAAGCTTAATGGGATGACTAACCATGTGCCATTATTGCAATTTAATGAAATGGTACACACTCCTTTTAATACACAAATAGAAAGTACAAATGAAAGAGCAAAACCATATTTATCCCTTATAGAATCAGCTGCAAAAAAACATGGGGTAGATGCAAACCTTATCTATTCTGTCATACAGCATGAATCTAGCTTTCGTTCCAACGCTGTTAGTCCAGCAGGAGCGAGAGGGCTAATGCAGTTAATGCCGAAAACAGCCAAAAGTCTTGGTGTCGTAGATAGCTTTGATGCACAGCAAAACATAGATGCTGGGACTCGTTACTTAAAATCTATGATCGATCGTTACAATGGAGATATCTCATTAGCACTTGCTGCATATAATGCTGGACCTGGTAATGTGGATCGATATGGTGGAATTCCTCCATTTAAAGAAACGGAAAAATACGTACCAACAGTACTGGATACATTTAGGAAGCGTTCTATTCCAAATGTCATATAAATAACATGAATTGCAAATACTCTAATGATATAGAGGGTACTCCAAAGAAATAAAAATTTTGGGGTACTCTCTTTTTCTATTTCTGTACTATAAACACCATAAATAACATAATAATGTTTGAAAAATGGCATAATAATTCACATTTGTTGCTGAATAATATGAATGCTTGTTACAATAAGTTTACAATAGAAAGATTATTAAATGATAAATAAACTAAGCATTAAAATATATGTAAAAAAATAGCGGTATGCTAGAGGAGAAGGAACAATGCATTCACAATTTGAGAAAACACCTTTTGATGAAATTGGTGAGGAGAATGTACATCAATTAGTAGAACGTTTTTATGAACTAGTTGCTGTTCATCCAGCACTAGCACCAATTTTTCCAGATGATTTTACCGAGACAATTCGAAAACAAAAACAATTTTTGACACAATTTCTCGGCGGACCACCTTTATATTCAGAAGAGCATGGTCACCCGATGCTTCGCGCTAGACACATGCCTTTTCAAATAACAGAAGAAAGAGCGAACGCTTGGCTAGCTTGTATGTCTCAAGCAATGGCTGATATTGAACTACAAGAACCTATTAGATCGCAATTATTCGAAAGATTAACATATACCGCTCATCATATGGTAAATACAAAAGTGTAATTTGTTTCAGGGGGATAGGATATGACTTCTAAAGAAGAAAAATTTATTTGTAATGATGAATTAGGCCTTTGTTGTCCAGAGGAGCCTTCCTCCTATTATAAGGACCGTAAAAAGAAGCCAATCGAAATTTATATGTTTATTGATCCACTATGTCCAGAATGCTGGGCACTAGAACCAATTGTAAAAAAACTACAAATGGAATATTCACCGTACTTCACTTTACGAACTTTACTTGCCAATGAGTTAAAGTCATTAAATCAACCAGCTGGTTCTAAAAAGGCAGCACATATTAGAGAATTAGCTCGTTCTTATGATGAAACAGCAACAAGAACCGGTATGCCTTGTGATGGTGATGTATGGTATGAGGCTACACCTACAACGCCGTATTTAGCCATATTGGCTATTAAAGCCGCCGAACTTCAAGGAAAAGCAATCGGCTCCAAGTTTTTGCGCCGCCTGAGAGAAGCACTATTTCTCCATAAACAAAACATAGCTTGTGAAGAAGTCTTAATAGAATGTGCAAACAAAGTAAAAGGCTTAGATGTTAACGAGTTTAAACAAGACTTACACTCTAAAACTTCTTCCAAAGCTTTTCAAAATGATGTTTGTACGACGAAGGAAATGGAAGTAACTGCCGTACCTACTTTAGTTTTCTTTAATGATAATGTAGATGAGCCTGGGCTAAATGTACCTGGTTTATACGACTACCCTACTTACGTTAGAATAATGGAAGATATGTTAGGTGAACAAATGGAAAAGTGTCCTCAAATGACGTTAGAAAGCTTTTTAGAATTTTATTCTGTCGTTACTACGAAAGAAATTAGTGTTGTTTTTGATTGGACTATTGAACAAACGGAAAAAAAGATGAAAAAGCTCCAGATTATGCAACTAGTAGAACGTGTTCCTGTAAAATACGGAACTCTATGGCGCTTTATTCAATAAAAAAGACTAAAACTAGCCATAAAGCTAGTTTTAGTCTTTTTTAAAAGCAGTGGAATTTCGCCGTATCCCTTCATGTATTAGCGAGTGCTCTTCTCGCTAGTACGCACGGCGATTAAATTCCTCTGCCTAGTTTTGATACTTTTAAAACTAGCCATAAAGCTAGTTTTAGTCTTTTTTAGAAGCAGTGGAATTTCGCCGTACCCCTTCATGTACTAGTGAGTGCTCTTCTCGCTAGTACGCACGGCGATTAAATTCCTCTGCCTAGTTTTGATACTTTTAGAACTAGCCATAAAGCTAGTTTTAGTCTTTTTTAGAAGCAGTGGAATTTCGCCGTATCCCTTAAAGTACTAGTGAGTGCTCTTCTCGCTAGTACGCACGGCGATTAAATTCCTCTGTCTAGTTTGAGATACTTTCTTTATTTAAAACTAGCCATAAAGTGTGGAAAAATGCCGCTTCCATATTTTTATACTTGTCTTACAATGAAAAAAATCAGGTGGGGTAACCTGATTTTTTCAATCGGAACATTGTCAAGTTTATCTATGAAAGGGGTACGTCCAGGGGTTTGTGACGTCTATTAAACACATACACTTTAGGGGGAGCTATGTGATTCCTTTCACAACTTTAATTTATCAGAGTTCATGTATGAAAGCAATCAAGTCGTGATCTTTTTCACAAAATCGTCAAATACTCTTTTCAAATCTAATTTAATATATATAAATGAATGAATTGCATAATTATCGTCCCTTAAAAATAGTACCTCCCTAATTATCTCATTTAGTATTCTTAGAAAGTGAATGATGAAATTTATTATTAAATAAAATCAATGAAAAAAGAACATCTTTGTCTATTTTCTAATATACCTGCATATTTGTTAATAAAAGGAGTAGTCAGGCTGTCTATGTTTATTAATTAACTAAAGGAGGGGGACTAGATTTGCTTATTTTTCTCATATTTATGTTCCTATGTATTGTTGTTTGTTTCTTCTTAGTTATATTAAGTTTGTTACATTTGTTCCCTTTTTGGGTCTCTATGCCATTGCTGTTGCTTTCCATTATCATTTTTACACACACAATAAATGAGCGGCATCGCTTTAAGGGATTTAGACCATCAAGGTAGAAAGAGGGTGACTCAAAAGGTTTGGAATTTACCTTTTAGGTCACCCTCTTATTACTTTTAATGTAAAGCCCATATTATCGCACTTGCAACTTTTTATGCTTCAGATAATAACTCCTCTAACTCTGTTAACGTTTCTTCAAACACTGCTAGTGCTTGCTTAATTGGTTCGGAAGACGTCATATCCACTCCAGCCTTTTTAAGTACTTCAATTGGATAATCTGAATTACCTGCCTTTAAGAAATGGTCAATGTATCTTTGAACAGCTGGTTCACCTTCATCAAGAATTTGCTTTGCTAATGCCGTCGCTGCACTATACCCTGTAGCATATTGATATACATAAAAATTGTAATAAAAATGAGGAATTCTTGCCCATTCTAATGCAATTTCATCATCAATAACGATGTCATCTCCAAAATACTTTTTATTTAAATCATAATACATACTACTGAGAAGGTCTGGTGTTAACGGTTCTCCGTTTGCTGCTTTTTCATGCATTAATTTTTCAAATTCTGCAAACATCGTTTGACGGAAAACAGTTCCCCTAAAACCTTCAAGGAAATGATTTAATAAATATAAACGCTTCTGCTTATCATCTGTCACCTTTAATAAATAATCATTTAATAAGGCTTCATTACAAGTAGATGCTACTTCTGCAACGAAAATCGAGTAATTTGCATAAGGATAAGGTTGATGTTTTCTCGTATAATAGCTATGAACGGAATGTCCAAACTCATGTGCTAAAGTAAATAAGTTATTGACATTGTCCTGCCAGTTCATCAAAATGTATGGCATCGTTCCGTATGCTCCCGATGAATAGGCTCCACTTCTTTTTCCAACATTTTCTTCAACGTCTACCCATCTATTATTGAAGCCTTCTTCAACTATAGATACATATTCCTCACCAAGTGGTGCTACCCCCTTTGTAACAAGATCTTTTGCTTCCTCATAAGGGATTTTCATATCTACTTCTTTTACTAATGGTGTATAAAGATCATACATATGAAGCTCATCTACACCAAGAACCTTCTTACGTAGCTTTACATAACGGTGCAATAAATGTAAATGATCGTTTACAGTTGAAACTAGCTGATCATACACCACCTCTGGTATATCATTTTTACTTAGTGCTGCCTGCCTTGCCGATTCATAATTTCTTACATTTGCATTAAAAATGTTCCTTTTTACATTACCACTAATTGTGCTAGCAAAAGTATTTTTAAATTTACCATAAGTATCATATACGGCCTTAAATGCATCTGATCGAACTCTTTGATCGTCACTTTCTAAAAATCGAATATAACGTCCATGTGTAATTTCGATTTCATTACCTTCTTCATCCTTCACAGAGGGAAACTTCATATCTGCATTATTTAACATTCCAAATGTATTTGAAGAACTATCCGTTACTTCGCTTACTTGTGCTAATATTGATTCCTCTTTTTCACTTAATACGTGAGGTCTTTGACGATTTATCTTTTCTAGTGCGTGCTTATAAAGCTTGAGTTCATCTTTTTCATCTAGAAATTGGTTAATCTTTTCCTCTGGAATAGAAAGAAGTTCAGGTGTAACAAAAGAAGCCGCATTAGATACTTGTGATAATAATTGACTTGCTCGGTCATTCAAACCTTGATAAAAAGAATTCGTAGTATCTTGATCATATCGCATATGAGCATATGTATACAATTTCCCAAGAAGAATTGATACTTCATCTTGGTATTTTAAGAGATCATATAATGAATCTGCTGATTCTCCTAGCTTTCCTTTAAATTCCTTTAGTTTCGGTAGCATCTCTTTCACTTGAGAAAAGTCCTTTTCCCAATCATCGTTTGTTGCATAAATATCCTCTAAATCCCATGTTAACTCTTTTGGGATTTCATCTCTTTTTGGTAAAGATGTCGTATTTGCCATAGAAAAAGCCCTCCATATATTTTATTAATATAGTTTTCTGTTACATTATTCGATAAAAAAATAAAAATCCCTTTCCATTTCAAAAAATATTTCTAAACTCGAATGATTATTCCACTACATTGCTACATAATCCCCCCTCTATCTTGCTTTGAATGTATAAATCATCCATACATAGTGTGTCCAGCTGTTTATTTATATTAATATGATGTATAACAAAGTATACATTATTATATTGTTTCTTCAATACGTTAAAATACGTAAGCATATCAAAAAATTCCGTGATTGCTTCAAATAGAAGCTCCTTTGGATGTTTCCCTAAAGGTCTTAAGTGAAATATCCCAATTTCTATAAGGTAATATAATTGATTCATTATTTTACTAGCCTCAATTTTACCGTTTAGTATATTCTTATTAATACATTCTATAATTATCCATGATTGCCACCACATTGGGGCTGTATTGAAGTAAAAATTTGATTGTAAAGGTAAGCAGCCAAGCGCGGGAAAGTAATTGAGGTTAAGTTGATACTGTTGAAATATTCGTAGCATTGCTTTTTCTGTACGTGTCATTGATAAATAACACTTTTGACGTCTTAATTTAATTTCATATTGCCAGTGTGTGTAAAACGTTTTTAAAAAATGAGTGTATGATATTGTAGGGGTCAGCCCTTTTAGTGAAAATAACTGAACGGGAGATATATTAAAGTCGCTGTGAAGAGGAAAAATAATCGTTTTTTGTCTTGTTACATATTTAAAGTTTGTATATATAGTCCAAACAGAGTCCTTAATGTCTAAATAAATTGCGTGCCATTGAGGTGATGGCCGCATTAGCAACGCATCTAATACGTTTGTCTTTCTCATGATAGGATGAGAAAATTTATTCTTTAAACCAATCCAAATCGGCACAAATCCTTGTTCTAAATAATTATGATCCCGTCTTCTATGAACTTCTTCTGAAAGAAAGGCTCTTTGTATTTCAATGACATACTTTACTTTTTTTATTTCCACATACACATCAGGTCGTTGTTTCATTTTTGGAATATACCATTCCACTTTCGGATGAAACCCATGCTTTTGAAGCCAATTTGCGACCAAAAGCTTTCCTTTTTTGTGATCTTCTGTTTCTCTTTTTTCCGTACATTGACTATCAGGCATATGTGAAAAATGCCAAGATTGTTGTGTGCCTAGCTTTAGTATCACTTTTTCCTTACAAATAAAACATTCGTATTCAAATATACTTCTATCTCTTTCCAACTCCTCTCTCGTCCAATTTTTATTTAGTAAATGTAGAATAGAACCGTTACTGCGCATAGCAACAAACAAGAAAAACACCTCTTTCTCAGGTTTAATATACTTTTTTGGGGATATATCATTTAGAAAGGGTCGGACGGTATCCCACCTTCAAGTAAGATACCGACTATAAAAGCGGAGATAATAGCCTTGAGGTAGATTCAATGACTTTATGTGAAAAAGAACGATTTTTAAATACATCTTCTCGAATTACTGTAGAGTGTTCCATATCGTATATAAAATCACTCACTAACCGCTCTACACTAGACGTTTGGTAAAGAAAGGCGTTCACTTCAAAATTTAAATGAAAGCTTCTCATATCCATATTGGCTGTACCGATCGATGCAATTTCATGGTCAACAATAATTAACTTACTGTGCATGAATCCTCGATTATATTCATAAATTTTTACACCAGCCTCCAACAGTTCAGGAAAATAGGATCTTGAAGCATAAAAAACAATACGTTTATCAGGTCTATTAGGAACTAATATCCGAACATCAACACCGCTAAGAGCAGCAATTTTTAAGGCACTTAAAATATCTTCATCTGGGATAAAGTATGGTGAAGCAATCCAAATCGACTTGTTTGCAGATGTAATCATCGTAAAAAATAACTTTTTTAAAATTTCCCACCTGCTATCCGGACCACTCGCGATCATCTGAACGCCACCATCATCTGGCTTAGATGCTAAACTAGGAGATAAATAATTTTGATGGAAGGCATTTTCCTTTGTTTCATAATACCAATCTCTTAAAAATATAAGTTGTAAGCTGCGAATAGCCTCTCCTTGAACAAAAAGATGTGTATCTCTCCAATGTCCGAAATATCTATTTTTCCCTAAGTATTCATCCCCTATATTTAATCCTCCAATAAATGCATAAGTTGTGTCAACAACAATAATTTTTCGATGATTACGGTAATTGATTCTATGATTAAATAATGGAAATTTCACTGGGGAGAACGGGACAATTTTTACACCAGCCTGTCGCATCTCTTCCACATAATCATTATTTAGTTTCCAGCTACCAACAGAGTCATATAAAAATCTTACTGCAACGCCAGCTTTCGCTTTATCTATAAGAATCTGCTTGATTTCCTGCCCAATCTCATCATGTCGTACGATATAATACTCAAGGTGAATGTGGTTCTCGGCTTTTTTTAAAGCTTCCACTATATATGTAAACGTTTCCTTCCCATCAGTCAATACTTTTGTCTCTGTTTGAAACGAGATCGGATTATTGCCTATTTTATTAGCTAACCTAAATAGCTTTTGCTGATGGTCTGACATTCTTTTTAGCTTCGTCTCATCAAGGGGACGGTTGCCCTCCATATGGTGAAAAGCCTGTTCATCTTCAATCGCTTTTTTATTGAATGATTTTCTTTTCCTTACATTTTGACCAAACATTAAATAAAAGAAAAAGCCTACTATCGGGAATGTACCTAACACTACTAACCAAGTTACTGTTTTTGTTGGATTTCTATTTTCAAAGAATATAACGACTGCAATAAAAAAAGCGGATAAAGAAAACAAAATACTAAATACACCGACAACCCAGCTCTCCCAATATTGTCGTGTAGCAAATAATACAATACATAGAATTGTTAAAAAGACAATTAATTGAATACGTTTTAACATAATTTTCCCCTTTTTATCTCTCTATGCTCTATCTTTAAATATACTATGAATTAATCATTTAGGAAACAAAAAGCCGATGGAATCCATCGGCTTTTGTTAAAATATCCCATTAAGACTTTTTACTTAAGAAAACTTTGAACGTAATTGGGACAATGCATTTTCGGCAAAGATTTCTTTTCCATACTCTGAAATTCGATGTATCGTTATGTCCGATTCATAACCGTATTCGAGCATACGACTAAGAAGGTTATCTTGCTCATCATCAGTATACGTTTCGTCTAGCGTCACGTATACATAATAGACCCCCTCAAAGCTATACATGCTTGTTTCAACTTCATCATAAAAGACATGACTTAAAGAAATGATGTCTTCGAGATCCTTAAATCCTAGAACAACACTTAAAGAATGATCTTTTACTAATTCAGTATCTTTATCACCGGCAAACTGACTATCAAGCATATCGACAATATTATTATCCACTGGCATATCATCCTTTTCTTCATCCATTGGGATTTCAAGTTTAAGGTTTCCATCACCACTCATTTGTCCGCGCGTTACGATAATCTCTAATCCTTTTTCTAGTGCGTGTACTTGCACCCACAACGGCCCATTTAATTCGAAACTTTCTTGATCATTTGCTTCGTTCATCATTTCGAAAAAAAGTTCTTCTCCACGTTCACGGTTATACCATATTTCATCTTTATGAAAACCGCGACGTTCCATGTCGTGGTAGGTAATATAAAACTTAATCGTAGTATCGTTTATTCTCTCAATTTCCATTTGTTCTCACCCTTTCTTAGAGTCTTGCGTCTACATTGAGAACAACCACCTTATAAGTTATGAGTATTTTATACCCAATTAAGAAAAAAGTAAACAACTTATGATTGCCAATAACAACTTTCTTTTTTCTAACTACAATTATACAATATTACCTTCGAATTTAAAAACTTTGTGATATTGTATAGTATGTTCATAGCCTTGGAAAAAATGACCTTAATTTTAGTCCTTCTACGCATTAATTTTTTACTACTTCAACATATTCCCCCACCTTGGGTAGCTCCAGCTTCTCCCACACTTTGTTTATATCAAATTACCAACAGCTTTTTACCGATCTACCTCTGTGAAATTCCTTTCTCTGCATAGCAAATGAAAAAGAATGAAAGTAAGTTCTGAAATAGTAAGAGCTTGTATATATATTATTGAAGATTCCTTGTCTATTAGACGATGACTATATTTAAAAATAACTAATTCTATTTTAATTGGATAACTAAGGAGGAATCAACCTTTGAGCTCAGAATTTATCATTTCTCTTCTTACAATTATTGGTATCGACATTATACTTGGTGGTGACAATGCAATCGTTGTTGCTCTAGCGTGTAGAAAGCTACCACCACATTTAAGAAACAAAGCAATCATTGCTGGTATTATGCTCGCCATTGCCGCTAGAGCAATCCTCACACTTGTCGCCGTTCAATTATTGGCTATACCATACTTAATGAGTATTGGTGGTATATTGCTCCTTTGGATTGCCTTTAAATTAATGACGAATACAGAAGAAGATCACGATATTAGAGGAGAAGCAAAAGTGAGTGATGCGATTAAAACAATCGTAGTAGCTGATGTAGTCATGGGCTTTGATAATGTACTAGCTGTTGCTGGTGCTGCTAATGGAAACGGAGTACTAGTATTAATAGGACTTTTAGTTTCTGTCCCAATTATTATTTGGGGAAGCAAGCTTATTCTTTACTTAATGACTAAATTTTCTTTTATCATTTATATTGGTGCTAGTATCCTCGTATACACAGCAGCAAAGATGATCTTACACGAAGCTGCAGTTTCAGATTTCATTGATCGTGTTGGAGTAAATGCAACGATGTTCACAATATTACTTGTAGTTCTAACTTTATTAGGAGGCTGGCTGTACAATCGTAAAGCTCTTCAATCTTAAAAACCTGCTATAAAATGAAGAGGGTGACTTAAGGTCAATAACAACCTTTCTAGTCACCCTCTTACTTATTATTCATTTACTAATTTTTTTGTTGCTTCTTGCAGCTGGAAAGTTCTTACTTTTCTTGGTAAGAATCTGCGAATCTCAGCCTCATTATAGCCTACTTGGATTCGTTTTTCGTCAAGAATTATCGGACGTCTTAACAGACCGGGATTATCACTAATTAACTGAAATAATGTTTGTAGCGGCAAAGCATCTACCTCAACATCTAATTCTTGAAAAACCTTAGAACGAGTAGATATTATTTCATCTGTTCCATCCTCAGTCATTCTTATTACTTCCTTTACCTCTTCAACAGATAAAGGCTCTGAAAAAATATTTCTTTCAACAAATTCAATATTGTTTTCTTGCAACCATGCTTTTGCCTTTCGACAAGAAGTACAACTTGGTGATGTAAATAGTGTAACCATGTATATATTCCCCTTTCCATAATTTGTCCAAGAGAAGCGTGTATGTGAATGAATTGATATCTTATGTTTACAATATGTATTATACTATAATTATTATAATTTGGATAGAACTTTTTTTAAAAGTTGACTTCTAATAATGGTATCGTTTTTTTACTCTAACAGTAGTCAATTACCCAATAAAACAAATATTAAAACGTATTTCTAATGAAAATATGAAGTTTTTTTTATATTTTTTATAAATTAGACCTATATCCTAACCAATTCCAACAAAAAAAGTGCTTATTTTACATAAAGTGATATTTTCAATTAGACTCTTTCATTATCAATTTAAAAGGGGATTCCAAAGAAATATTGATTTAAATGGATATCCCCCGTAACAACATTTATTTATGCAATTGTTTTTGATTGAGTACTTGGATTACGCTTAGGAATTTTGTTTACTTCATCCCACTTACGCTTTAAATAATCTTTCCACAGTTCCTTTTTCAACCTTTTCCTTTTCGTACTTCCTTTCATCGTAAACACTCTCCTTCATTTATTGTGCTTTAAAAGACGAAAGCAAGAAAGACTTATGGAGCTGATTGTTCATCTGACTCAAAGCTAAATACTTCATCAGCATCCTCATATGGCATTCCATACAATTCCTCATCTTTGTACGTATGAATGTTTTCATACGTGTGACGAAGCTTCTCATAAATACTTTCTTCTGATTCATTCGAAGGCGACCAATATAAAATTTCTAATTCATTGATTTCCCCTGTTGCTATAGATCGACGATGATAACCTATAGATTTAGCGTGTTTAAAGCCTTCACGCTTATAAAAACGTTGCCTTTTTTGTGTATCTGAATCATCATAATCAATTGGTTCAACCTCTAAAATAATTGGTTTACTTTTAGATTTTAATTTATCTAATAACTTTTTTCCTAGCCCTTGTCCTCTTGCCTCATTAGAAACAAAAAGGTAATCGATAAATATAAAGTCATCCATTTCAACATACATTAGCACATGATTTGGGCCATCATCTTTTTTGTATATTTCTCTCTTTTCCTTTAAAAGTAGTTCCATATGCTCTTTCGATTTCATTTCTTCTATAGGAAAGTATTGGTTTAACTTTTCATACCAGTTCATTGATGTTTAACCTCTCTTTTCCTGTTTAATTTAGCTTGCTTTCGTTTAACGCAAGGTAACATATCTCCTTATATTATATGCGATATTTCCAAAATGATAAACAAGATTACTACATGCTTACAACTCATTTTTGTTAATATTATCTGGTTATGACTATCGATCTTTCTCATAATAAAAGATACAATGAAATCCTTTGTATAGCTTGTTTTTTCATAAATAAATGCACTGTTTAAGGTTAGTGTTAAATTTATTCAAACAAAGGGGCGAGACACATGCTTGAATAGCATTAGCTAATGATCCACCAGAGCGGGGTAGAGGAAAATGATCACCCTATAGGCGAAAAAAAGATGACCGTAAAGGCTACTTGCAGTTACGATCATCCTCCGTGTATTATGGTTCTAAATAATTTACTCCTCTTGTATAGCGGTTGTTAGCATTCCATAACAGAAATTCGTAAATATCGTTGTCATATAATGCCCTAATTTGTGCTTCAACTTCATCAACACCATATGTCATGTAATTTCCTGGCCCTAACCATGAAGCAGTGAAATCTTGAATCCACGGACGTGAGACAGGTGGCGTTTCCAATGCACCTAACACTTCATTTTCCACTTTAGCGTACTCATCAACTAATTCATAAGGATATAGGTCAGGTTTATCAATACCAAAGTATGGTGTCCAATGACTTGGATAAATCATCGAAGAGATCACGTCTACGTTATCAGATATTCTTGAAAAATTTTGTCCGATCCCTGGCGCCTCGGAAATTGTCGCTGCATAACCAAAAATGTCAACAGACACGTCTACATCATATGGCTCCAATTGCTCTCTCGCATATGCCACGAAGTCTGTAACTGCATCCACTCGTTTTTGTACGTTGTCATCCCCATCAGTGTATGGCCCAACATCATATTCTAAAATATCATCACGACGCTCGAATCCTTCTGGAAAACGAACATAGTCAAATTGGATTTCTTGAAAGCCCATCTCAGCAGCTTTTATTGCGATATCAATGTTATAATCCCAAACTTCTTTTAAAAAGGGATTAACAAAAGCTTCATTACGATTATTTTTCCAAACTTCACCGTTTTCTAAAAAGGAAAGATCTGGTCTTTTTTCAGCAAGAACGGAATCCTTAAATACAACGACTCTTGCTATCGGATAGATTTCGTGCTCCTCTAGCCTACTCATCATTGCTTCAGTATCTGGGATGAAGTTTTGAGAGATCTCATAATATGGTGAATCTTCGTCAGGGCGATAAGTTAACCAGCCGTGATCCTCTTTAATATCAATTACCATTGAATTCAGCGCTGTCGTATCCAGGAACTCAATTAATTCATCAAAACGTTGAACACCTACCGTATTTCCTGTTACGTATATCCCACGCACCGCATCCGGGTATTCAAACGTATACCCTGAATCAAACACAACAAATCGAGCAACAATGTCTGGCCACTCTCGTTCAACTAGGTTCGTTTGCTTTTCTTGGTGGTATGCAGCTGTTTTTACTTCATCTGCTTCTTCAGCGAAAGCACTTGCTCCACCAAAAACTAGTAAAGCCGTGATACTTGCTAAAAATAGTTTCGTTTTCCCCATCGTATTCACAACCTTTTCTATTTCTGTTATTTCTTAAGGTGCTTCTCAAAATCACCATTATACTAGTAGCCCATTTCCTTTTTGAACTTTCAAAAAATGAATGTTTGGACAACTTATTACCTTAATTATACATTGGAAAGCACCATACACCAATGCACAATTTATATTTCACTATTCCTTTTTTTGTAATAAATAGCTTCATTTCTCTATTATTAGGAATAATATGCTAGAAACATAGAAAATATCATTATTACTTTTTCCTGTTCTCGTTTTTAAGAAATAGAAAAAAGGGATTGACAAATATATAAAAAGTAAATACAATATTGAACAATATACTTTTTTATATAAAGGAGGAGGTACTAATGAAACGTGTCACATTACTTGATGTGTATCAGCACCCTATCGCGCAAAAATATATTACCCGGTCTGGGTTAGCTCATGCTATCTCCACTGCCCAGTATGCATTCGATTATTCGCAAGAATTTGATGTAAATCCTGATCTAGCTGTAAAGGCTGCTTTTTTACATGATATCGGTCATTACACTTGGTATAAAAACGGCTCTTGGGACTACAGCTTATATAAACAAAATGACATCCATGCAATTAAAGGAGCAGAAAGAGCACATAAACTTTTAATTAGACTCGGAGAAAATCCTGTTTTTGCGAAAAAAATTGCTTTAGCTATTTTGCTTCATACAGATTCTTACTTACCTGATGGTAATCTTCAGTTAGAACCGCTTCAAGAAGTGGTTGCATTAGCCGATAAAGCAGATGAAGAACCTGGAGGTAAGCATCACTACAAAACCATTTCAAATAGCGAAGCAATCTTTAAATTAGAGAGCTTAGACAAAAAGGTTGAAGGTAAATTAAACTTGCGCATTAGCTGAAGAAGCCTACAATTTTGTAGTGCTTTATTTTTTTTCTTGACCAGACAGTTACTTACTGATAGATTAATAGTAATAGAAAAACACCCTTTAAAAAGGGGAGTAGCGACCTCACGGTTAACGGATCGTCATTACGGCGAATATTACGCTCGGTCCGTTAAGCTTTGCAATAGCAAAGTACGCAAGACCTTTTTATGAAATGACAGTAGTTCATGCTTACTATTGCCATTTCATAAAAAGGTCTGTTTTTTGTTCATAAAAAAGGAGAAGCGATTAAAATGATGTACTTGATTTTTTTATTAGCAGCAACCATTACTGTTTATTCTTCCATTAAATTATCAACCTATGCAGATGTGCTTAGTGAGCGAACTTCTCTTGGTGGAATGCTAGTTGGAACATTACTGTTAGCAGGGGCAACCTCCTTACCAGAGGTTACTACAAGTGCTAGTGCCGTGTTCTTAAACAACCCTGATATCGCCGTCGGAAATGTATTAGGAAGCAATTTATTCAATTTATTGATTTTAGCGACCATTGACCTTATTTATAGACGAAGACAAATGATGACAGAAATTCATAAAGATCATCTTTTTACAGGCTTTATAAGTCTGGGCCTAACTGGTTTAGTATTGGTTACTATTCTCGTTCCTACTGGAATCACCCTATTCAATATCGGAATTGAGTCATATTTGTTAATTATTTTTTACGGAATTAGTATGCGATATGTATCCGGTGGAAACGAAAGTACGCACGTAAATAGTGAAGTTGCTGCAACAATCCCTACTGAGGAAGTAAAAAAAGCACATCATACTAGAGCAATATCATTAAAAAAAGCAAAGTATGGGTTTGCTGGTTTTGCATTCATTATATTCATTACCGGATCATTATTAACTATTTCAGGCGATCAAATTGCTCAATCTACAGGAATTAGCTCAAGTTTTGTTGGAAGCTTTCTCATTGCAGGAGCAACCTCATTGCCAGAATTGGTTACTGTTTTAGTTGCCATTCAATTATTAAACTATAATTTAGCAATAGGGAATATTTTAGGAAGTAATATTTTCAACTTATTAATTTTAGCATTTACAGACCTCCTTTATAGGGAGGGTAGTATTCTAGCCGCGGCAAACCAAGTCAGTGCCATTACTGCACTTGCGGTTATTGTATTAAACACGATTGTGCTAGGTGCGATCATACTTTGGCAAACAAAAACGAAGCCAAAGTTTTCTTATCCAGTACCTTCTATATTACTCATTCTTGTATATTTCGTATCTAGTTATCTCATTTTCACTTTAAGCTAAATTTCCACTAAGAGGTTGACTTAGAAGGTTGAATTTTTAAACCAACCTCAAAGCAATGTGCGGAGCTGCCGCAATCCCTTAAAGCTCACTATAAGTGAATTGAATTTCTTATAGTGGGCGCGCGGCGAGTGGCTCCATTGCCAGAATCTTGACTAGTTTTTGGAACAGCCGCTTTTTTACATATGCAGCAGCGATGATAGACATTTTACTTTATGTTTTTATTGAAAAAATGAACTTTCCTTTATTTGGTTAAAAGTCATAAGGCCGTAAGCCCGATCTTCAATAATTCCACCTTTATTAATCAGCAATCGTGTTGGTACAACTGCAACTTGATACGTATTTTGTACGACGCCATCCTCATCAAGTAATATAGTCACATCATCAATTGGTACATTAGCTGCATACTGAATAACATCATCCACATTTCGTTCCTCATCCGTTAAATTAATGGCGATTATTTTCGTCCCATCCATGAAACCTTCATTTTTTGCAGCTTGTAGATGATTCCATTGCTCTGAACAAATTTCACACCATGTAGTGAAGAAAAATAAAAAGATATTTTGATCTTCATATTCAGCTAACTCTATATTTTCTCCTGATAATTTCTTTAGGGAAATTGGAAAGGCTTTGTCACCTTTATCAATTCCTTCTGACACTTCTGTCATTGCTCTTTGAGTTAAAGCGAGTTCATGATTTGATTGTAAATATAATAGGCCTAGAGAAAATAAAATAAAACATACCCCTACGAATTGTAACCTTTTCTTTAAAGTCATGGACATCCCTCCACTTTATCATATGAGCCCCTTTGTCCATCCATTACTTATATCAATTAAAATTCGTTTGCATCTAAAATAAAAACGGCGTATAATAAAAAAAAATTAATAAATCGTAGGCAATGATAAAGAGTAGTACTTTTCATGTAGCATTTTACAGAGAGTCTGTTGTTTGCTGGGAGCAGATAATGTGGTGAGAAGGAATGGACTTTGGAGCCTTCAAGTTGAACTGATACACTCACAGTAGGCTTCGACGTCATTCAAACGTTATATTGAAACCCCTTACTATTTGTAGCTTTGTAGCGAGGGTAATAAGTGATTTCTTTTTAGAAATAATCAGGGTGGCAACACGGTCCATTCGTCCCTATTCCAGGGATGAATGGGCTTTTTTTTATGTATGAAATTTAGCTAAAGCTAATTTACATTTTATAATATTTGCAAAGGTGGGGTTTTGAAATGAAAACTATTTTTTCTGGTATTCAGCCGAGCGGAACATTAACTTTAGGAAACTATTTAGGTGCAATGAAGCATTTTGTGGACTTACAACATGAAAATAATTGCTATTTTTGTATCGTTGATCAACATGCCATTACCGTTCCACAAGAAAAATTAACGCTGAAAAAAAACATTCGTAGTTTAGCGGCACTATATTTAGCAGTGGGGATTGACCATAACAAATCAACGTTATTTATTCAATCGGAAGTCCCAGCCCACGCCCAACTAGGATGGATTATGCAATGCGTCAGCTACATCGGTGAGCTTGAAAGAATGACACAGTTTAAAGATAAATCAGCAGGAAAAGAAGGTGTTTCTTCAGCACTGCTAACTTATCCTCCTCTCATGGCTGCTGATATTTTGTTATATGGAACAGATATCGTTCCAGTCGGTGAGGATCAAAAGCAGCATTTAGAGCTAACGAGAGACTTAGCAGAAAGATTTAATAAAAAATACAATGACATCTTTACAATTCCAGAAGTAAAGATTCCTAAAGTAGGGGCTAGAATCATGTCACTAACGGAACCTACTAAAAAAATGAGTAAATCTAACCCCAACCCGAAAAGTTTTATCTCAATGTTAGATGAAGAAAAAACAATTATTAAGAAAATTAAAAGTGCTGTTACTGACTCAGAAAACGAAGTCCGATTCGACAAAGAAAATAAGCCTGGTGTAGCAAATTTACTATCGATTTATTCACTTTGTACAGGAGAAAGTATAGATTCTTTAGAGAATAAATATGTTGGAAAGGGATACGGAGATTTCAAATCCGATGTGGCTGAAGCAGTTGTATCAGTCATTAAACCTATACAAGAACGTTACTACGAGCTTATTGAATCAGAAGAACTCGATGTTATATTAGATCACGGCGCAGAAAAAGCAAATAAAGAAGCATTTAAAATGTTGAAAAAGGCCGAAAGGGCGATGGGATTAGGACGAAAAAGAAGGTAAATGCTTGAGCGCTAAGATAGCCATTTCTTTAAAAGTGTAAATGTATTGTTCATTTAAGAGGGTAAACTGATACTACTGTTTTGAAGCTGATACTTTTGAACCCGGGTTCGCTTTAACCCGGGTTCCTTTCCCTCACCTTCAAACGCCCTTATTCTCTCTTTTACTCTCTTTTTGAAGCTGATACTTTTGAACCCGGGTTCGCTTTAACCCGGGTTCCTTTCCCTCACCTTCAAACGCCCCTATTCTCTCTTTTACTCTCATTTTGAAGCTGATACTTTTGAACCCGGGTTCGCTCTAACCCGGGTTCCTTTCCCTCACCTTCAAACGCCCCTATTCTCTCTTTTACTCTCTTTTTGAAGCTGATACTTTTGAACCCGGGTTCGCTTTAACCCGGGTTCCTTTTCCTCACCTTCAAACGCCTTCATACTCTCTTTTACTACCATTTTGAAGCTGATACTTTTGAACCCGGGTTCACAGTTCCCCAGGCTTCACATTATCCCGGATACACTCCCCGCTCCACCTAGAAAGAACTTAGAAGGGACAAAATTCCAAACTTAATTTGATATACACAAAAAAAATCCAAACAAAGTTTGGATTTCCGTAGAAATTTCATCGTACATTTTTCTTTTCGATTTCACCTTGCTGTAGTTCCCATAGTTTTTCAAAAAATGGCTGACCTTTGATCATAGTAAAGCAATAATCTTCATGCTTTTCGGACCACCCGTACTTAATATCTTCATATAGACAGCTCCAAGCTTCTTCATAGCTCATTTCTTGAATTTCTCTATATTTATGAGGAGCCCATTCTGTATACCAGTACTTGAGTTCAGCTTCCTCCGCATCATTATATAGCTGATCGAGGGCCATAAATAAAATCTGCTTTAATTGACGCTCCTTTCGAATCAATCCCTTCATTAAAGAAGGCTCTGGTGAAAGGATGTGATACTGTTTTTCACAATCCAAGTAATCCATATAAAACTCTCGTTGAAGCTCTGACTCAACTAATGTCAGCAATTGTTCTTCTTGACGAGGAACGAGTCTACTTTTCCTAACAGGGGTATGATATCCTATAGTATCAACAACTATTGATCTAACACCATCAGTAGCGATAAAGCAATATTCTAACTCGACGCGTTGACTTTTTCTTCTTACATAACTCTGTTTATACACATCAGCCAAAAGTTCTTCTGGTAATTCCTGAAGCGTGTTTTCAATATAGTCAAATAAATTACTTTGCATTTTTATTACGACAACTTGATCTAACAATTCTATCCTATCTTCTTTACGCCATTCAAAAAATTCGCAAACGTTATATCCATTCTCTTCTCCTTCAAACCAATTAACCCATACGTCCCGCATATGGAGCATAGATGTTAACCCCCTTATACGTATATTTATTTATCAACAGTATGGGCAGGAGGTAACCAGTTTATTCCACTAAAACAGTATAATTAATAATTTATTTTCGCCTTATCGGCAAATATATCATTCCCCATACAAGAAGTAGTCCGAGAAGAAAAATGTAAAATTCGATTCTACCTAGCAGAAATAGTGCATAATCTTTTATGGTGTAGCCTACTGTTAATAAATTCAAATAAGCAACAAGGCTTATTCCCCCTGCAACAGCAAGTCCAAAACCAATAAATAAAAATATAAATCTTGTAATCATTTTTCTCCTCCTTTCCTTCTTGTATAAGTGATAACCTAACATAATCGTATTCTTACTCATATTTATGAAACATCCTCGTAAAAAAGGACAATTAATTAGGACAAATTCTATTTATTTGAGAAAATAGATTCATTACAAATTGTTTCTGGATTTATTTTTATAAGTTTTTTTGCCGGCACTTCTCCATGATTTTCTATAAATGACTCTACCATTCTGTACCCAAGGCAATAACCGAGCCATTTAGGATATCCTCTAAATCCCCCATATAAATATTGATGGTGGTTCTCTCTTCCGCGAATATTCCTCTTTTCTTTAATACCTCTTTTCCACCACGCCAACAATTCATCTCTTGTATATCGAGTCATCCACGGGGAAACATACTTCTCACCGACTATTTTCTTTACCTCCCACTCGGCCAATCCCTCCATAATAAAAGACTCTAACAACGTTACTGACTTTTCATCATTATTTTGATGATATAGCCTACATGCATGATGGTATTCATGCGTAAGCAGTGCTTGTTTTTCTTTAATAGAAGTTCCTTCTTGAAAAAATAAAATGATAAAGTTTGGAAAGGTTATACCATTTTTCCCTTCCATCACGTTCATCAATGCTTCATTTTCTGTGTTAATAGGGAATGCAAATATATCTACATCTGGCCCTGCAAACTTTTCTATTAACATGTCATATTGTTTTCTCAGTCCTTTATTTGGCTCTCCTCTCATCCAGTTTTCACATAGTGTCTTTGTTTGGCGATGAATCGGCATCATCCCCTGTTGATAAAGGAATAATAGCCATTCATCTTTCTTCCAGTCTTGTTTATGTTTCATTAATGCTTGAAATCGTGGGATACGTTTTAATCCTGTTTCTGTCATTTCATTAAAAAGGTGTCTTATCCATATTCTAGATGGAATGATAGGCACTTATAAGGACTCCTTTCTGTTATAATAAGAAGAAAAGCGATATATGAGCTTCACTGCTATAAATGTCTTTTCTTAGCTACTTTCTTACCTTTTTGAGAATGAATGGAATCATGCTATATGCTATGCTTTTTCGCTTCTTATTGATCAATATTTCTGTTTTTGAAAGGATAATTTTTATGAAAAACAATGAAACACTAAAGGAATATACCCCTTTCTTTGATCAGTTACGTGATGAAGATCAACATACATTGTTATTACACGGACAAGAAGTTTTTATAAGAAAGGGCCAAATACTATTTTACGAGGGAGAAGAAGCTAATCACCTATATCTTATTAAAAGTGGTCAAGTTAGATTAAGTAAAATGACAATTGACCAAAAAATGTTTTTCCTTCACTTAAAGCAGAAAGGTGATGTTTTTGGAGAGTATTGCTTATTTAATGACATGAGCGCAAGTATGACTAGCGAAGTAGTCCAAGATGCAACTTTAATTAGATTTGATAAAAAAGACTTAGAAGCTCTATTTTCTCAACACGGGGAAATTGCAGTTGCATTTATTAAGTTGTTTGCCCGTAATACACAATCAACGCAGGCGAAATTTTCTGATTTGCTTTTATACGGAAAAACAGGCGCTTTTTATTCTATATTAATTCGGTTTGCAAACTCTTATGGTGTATCACATCCAAAAGGGATTCGTATTAATAAAAAGCTTACAAACCAAGACATTGCTCACTTCATAGGAACAAGTCGTGAGACGATTAACCGTCTGTTAAATGATTTAAAGCAAGATAATATCGTTTATATGGAACGTGGATATATTGTTCTTACTAATATTAATACGTTAAAGAATTACGTTCAATGTGGTAAATGCCCTTTAGAGATCTGTACAATATAGCTTTCAACTTGATAAGAAAAACTAAAACCGAGCTCGTGAAGCAGGGCATTGAAAAAGTGGTGTTCTTTCACTTTTACAGTGTCCCTAAGCAATGTGCGTAGCCGTCGCAATCGTTTAAAAGCCTGATAGGAGTGGATTTATCCTACCAGGCGAGCGACGAGCGTAACCATTGCAATTTCCCATAATTGTAGAAAGTATTGGCAATGGCTTCGTTCGTTGCGCGACTACTATGAGAAACCCACTAAAAATACGGTAGATTCGGTTTAAGTAAGTTTATTTTTATTTGCATAAATAGCTGCTTGAGTACGATCCTCCACCTCTAGCTTACTTAAGATATGGCTAACGTGAGTTTTCACTGTTTTTATACCTATATGCAGTGTCTCTGCTATGTCCTTATTTGTTTTCCCCTGTCCTATTAAAGCCAATACTTCTCTTTCTCGATTAGTTAATTCCTCATGTTTGGGCTTAGAACGCATTTGATGAAACATCTTTTGCGTCACTTGGCCTTGAAATGTAGGTACACCTTTATGTGCTTTGCGAATTGCTTCAACAATTTCGTTCGCACTAGACGTTTTTAATATGTAACTGAATGCACCTGCTTCCATGACTGGAAAAAGCATTTCATCGTCTAAGTAACTAGTTAGTACAATTATTTTCACATCATCATTTGTAAGTTCCCTAGTTGCATCGATACCATTCATTTCATCCATCAAAAGGTCCATTAATATAACATCTGGGGATAGTTCTCTCGCTAATGTAATGGCCTCTTTTCCATTAGATGCTTCTCCTACAACTTCAATGTCATCTTCTAATTGTAAAAAGGTGATTAAACCCATTCGCACCATTTCATGATCATCTACAACTAATAAACGAATTTTTTCACTCATTATCTCGTTCCTCCTCAACGCTTTCAACTATTGGAACTCTTAATTCTATTTTTGTCCCCTTATTTGGATAAGAGAGTATCGTAAAATGTCCACCTAACTCTACAATTCTTTCTCTCATGGAATGGAGACCGTAGCTCACTTGTTGTTTATTCATCACTTTCTCCATGTCGAAACCATCCCCGTCATCCTCTAATACTAGCAGTAACCGTTTACCTTTATAATCTGATCTAAATTTTAGTGATTTAGGATTACCATGTCTTAATGAGTTAGATATCGCTTCTTGAATTACTCGAAATAGCTGTTCCTCAACACCTGGAGCAACTTTAGGAATATTATTTAATTCGCATTCCACCTGTAGTTGCGGGTGCTTCCTCTTTAATTCAATATATAAACTTTCAACTGCTTGGTATAAGCCTTTTCCCTCTAATGTTATTGGTCGAAGGTGCATAATGAGAGCTCTTAACTCTTGTTGTGCATGGTGAACCATTTTTTCTGTCTGTTTAAATACTTCCTTCGCCTTATCCGGCTTCGCCTCTAAAAGCCTCGGCATTGCACTTAAAGACATTGAAACGGCAAACAACTCTTGACTCACTGAGTCATGTAAATCCCTTGCTAGTTTCCTTCTTTCTTCTAAACTAGCTGCAAGCTCAGCATCTGCAATCAATTGCGCATTTTCATCTAATACACGTCTCATCGATACTATTTGCTTTTTCGCATCATCTGTTAATTCATTAATTTGGTCTGCAAGTTTATGAAGTTCATCTCTTCTTTCTACTTCAATCTTATGACCAAGGGCACCTCTTTGAAATTGCTTTAATTGATGAATAATGGATGTAATAGATCTCTTTAATTGTGCACCATAAGAATAAGTAAAAACCCAAGCTGTTCCTAAAAAAACGATAGAATAAATGAGCAAAAAGCTTATATAACTAATAGGTGCTTGAATTCGTTCCTCGAAGCTCTCATGTATATTAAGTATCGAGTTAAATGCACCTGGAATTAACGTTTGCATAATCAAAATGATTAATATCGTAACAAAAAAAGCAGTGAGAGTAATCTTTCCTTGTAAACGGAGAAGATCCCATAATATTCCTTTTAGTCCTCGATCCTGCTTTAATGGTTTCGCTTTCTTATTTCTGTTCTTTTTAATCAACTGTCAAAACCTCCACATCACCAATATTCAAATTGACATAGAGGATGACCCTTTTATCAGCATCATGAAAGTTTGGACTCGTATACGTTGCTTTTCTGCTTGTCCCCGAATATGTGTCATCGAATAATGTCACCTCACCAATTCGTACATCTGCGACAGCTTTCACAGCCATGTCACGTGGAACAAGTATTTCAACTGATCCTATCCAAGAACGAATATCAATCATATTTTCGCCTTCTTTGAGAACTGCCCTTGTTAGATCGACTTCAATACTCCCAATTCCCATAGAGATGTTCGTTCCGTCTATTTCAAAAGGGTGCTTTCCTAGCTGAATATCTCCTATAAAAGCGTGGTGTTTTTCACTCTGCTTTTTTTTCTCTTTGTTCTTCTTTTTTATGGAAACATCATCAGAATGATGATGATCAGTGCTCCCTTTATCCCAGTTTAAGTCGATAATAATATCGTTTCTTTTATTAAAAATTAACTTAAATCCAATATAAACAATTAATAATGGCCAAATCCAACTCCATAAGTCAGATAGCGTATAAGCAAACCATTCAGCGTTATTGCCTAGTAAAATGATTCCTATAGCTAAAATTAAAGCTCCCCACACAGCTTTACTAAAACTAACATTGTCTCGTTTTAAGCTTTGGAAAAAGTAAATGCTACCTTCAAAAAACATTTTCAGACCAATAAGGACGATTAAAATGGGCCAAAATGTTGAAAAAATACTTGTTACATCTGTATCTATTAGTCCAGTGTTAGACAATAAAAACAAAAGCCCAATAGTTAATATAAGTAATCCAAAAATATTCTTCATGGTTTTGTCTCCTTTATTTCGGAAATCAAGCGTCTCTTCTCTATTTTATCCTGTACTTGCTAATACGCCAATTGATTTTTTTCCTATTATTTAATATAAGTGTAGTTGTTTGCAAAACAATATAAAACAGGCGCTGGTCCGTTTAACTATCCGTCTGAAGTCTGATTTCCACTGAATAATATTTATAAATAATACAAAAAACTAAACTTTACTAATATAAAACTAATATTACGAATAAATTACTTTAATAAGTTAACCATTATGTTATCTGCCTTTATCTGTTATAATCGCAATGAATAGAGGTGACAATAAATGCAAAACAAATTCAGCAATTTATTTACTTTTCGTCGTAAAATAATCATCCTCATTTTGTTACTAATTGTATTAGCGAGTCTTTCTATTGCAGTGTGGGCAAAAAATGACTATGAACGTGCTAGGCAAGAATCACTGCGCCATATTGAAGAAAGTGGGGGCCAATTACCTTCTAACGAAGAAATTGAGTTTAATGCTCCTGAAGAAGCAGACTTAGATTATATGAATGTTTTACTCATTGGTATTGATGATGATGAAGATATTGCAAGAACAGACACGATTATGATCGCACAATATCATCCTGAAAAAGGAACTGCGAAGCTCGTTTCACTTATGCGTGATATGTATGTGACCATTCCCGGACACGGCCAAAATAAAATTAATGCTGCATTCTCTTTTGGTGGTCTTGAACTTTTACGCCAAACAATCAAGGAGAACTTCGATGTGGATGTGCACTACTATGCACAAGTTGATTTTAATGGCTTCGAACGTATTGTCGATACGTTAGCACCTGAAGGCATTGAAATTGATGTAGAAAGACGAATGTATTATGAAACACGTTCCCTTGTCATCGATTTCCAACCAGGCTTACAAACGATGTCAGGCGATGAAGCACTAAAATATGTGCGATTCCGTAGTGATTTTGAAAATGACTTCGGTCGAGTTCGAAGACAACAGCAAGTGCTTGATTCTCTATCAGGTGAACTGCTATCTATTTCAGGTGTTCGCCGTATTCCACAACTATTAGGTTCGATTGAACCTTATATACAAACGAATATTGATACAAGCAAAATGATTTCTTACGGAAGAAGCTTTGTCTTAAATCCTGTTGACGATATTGAAACAATAACTATCCCTCTTTCTGATGCCTATTACGATGAAACATTTTCTCATGCAGGGGCAGTCTTAATGTTAGATTGGGATAGAAACAAAGAGGCTTTACACGAGTTTTTAGGAACTGAATTAATGGATGATAATAATTCTACCTTCGAAGATTAAGAATAGACAACTTTACACTTTTTTCAATTTCAGATAGAAAAGGGGAACCTCTCTGCCTTATCAGCGAGGAAAATAGTGCTTCGTTTAAAGTTAAGGAATTTTGAACTCGGGTACTTTATTCCCAGGTTCAATTACATAAGATATAGGATACTATTTGGACTCTGACAATAAAACATTAAAATATACAAAAGAGGTTGACTCAAAAGGTCGATTTTTACCTTTTGAGTCAACCTCTATAAGCTATGTGCGTAACCGTCGCAATCCCTTAAAGACCACTATAAGTGGTTTTTTTATAGTGTCCCGCGGTGAGTGGCGCCATTTCAAAGCTATTAATAGCTTTTGGGAAACCCTCTTTTTCATGTGAGTTTTCCATATGTCGCACGATATTCTTTTAAATAGTTTTTTTTGCGTTTCATTGGTTGCCTCGCGCCAAATTGCTCTCATATGAGTTATTCCCTAATTGTTATGCTCTGTAGCTTTTAAATACTAGTGCAACATTATGTCCCCCAAAGCCGAGAGACGTACTCATAACCGCGTCAACTTTTTGATGACGAGCTTCATTCGGGACATAATCTAAGTCACATTCAGGATCTGGCGTTTCATAATTTATCGTCGGTGGTATGATTCCATCTTCGATAGCTTTTGCTGAGAAAATCGACTCCACTGCACCTGCTGCTCCTAGTAAGTGTCCTGTCATTGATTTAGTAGAGCTAATTGCCAACTTATACGCATGATCACCGAATACTGTTTTAGCTGCTGCAGTCTCATATTTATCATTATATTCCGTGCTCGTTCCGTGGGCATTTATATACGTAATAGCATCTGGCTGCAAGCCTGCATCGTCTAAAGCTTGTTTCATCGCTCTTGCTGCACCTTCCCCTTCAGGAGCTGGTGCTGTAACATGATATGCATCACCAGTTGAACCATACCCTACAACTTCTGCATAAATGTGTGCTCCTCGTTCAAGTGCAGAATCTAAGGACTCTAAAATTAATATCCCTGCACCTTCTCCCATAACAAATCCGTCACGGTTTTTATCAAAAGGTCTACTAGCAGATTTAGGGTCTGGATTTGTCGACATCGCTTTAGCAGAGCTAAATCCTGCAAGAGACATTTCTGTAATAGGTGCTTCAGCTCCACCTGTTATCATAATATCAGCGTCTCCTCGTTGAACAACTTTAAAAGCATCTCCGATAGAATTAGCACCGGATGCACAAGCTGTAACAGTACATGAATTGATTCCCTTTGCGCCTAATGAAATCGATACTTGTCCAGAAGCCATATCTGGGATTAACATTGGCACAAAAAATGGACTGACGCGACGATGTCCACGTTTTTCATATAAACGGAATTGTTTTTCATATGTTTCCATTCCACCAATTCCAGATCCAATCCAAACTCCGATTCGATGAGCATTTTCATCATTAATTGTTAATTTCGCATCCTTCACTGCCATCTGTGCACTTGCGACAGCAAATTGCGTAAACCTGTCCATTTTTCGTGCGTCTTTTGCATCCATAAAGACTGCAGGGTCAAAATCCTTTACTTCGGCAACTACTTCTGTTGGGAATTGGGCATCCTCAAATTTCGTTAGCTTACCAATCCCTGATTCTCCTTTTACAAGTCTATCCCAAGTCGTATTAGCATCTAGTCCTAACGGAGTTACAGCTCCGATTCCTGTTATAACAACACGTTTTTTTTCCATTTTAACGAACTCCTCTCATTTCTTTGTAATTTGGTCATCTAAACGAATTATCGTCCCCAACGTAATGCTACTGAACCCCAAACTAATCCAGCTCCAAATCCTACAAGTACAAGCACATCACCATCATGTATTTTCCCGCTATCTAGTTCATGCACCAACGATAATGGGATTGATGCGGATGACGTATTTCCATATCTATCAACCGTCATTGACATTTTTTCTATCGGTAAATCTAATCTTTGTCTTGCTGATTCCATTATTCGAATATTTGCCTGATGCGGGATGAGAAAATCAACATCCTCCTTGTTCAGCCCAGCTTTCCCCACTACATTTAGCGAGGATTCTCCCATTTGTCTTACTGCAAATTTAAATACTTCTCTTCCATTCATATGAAGAAATTCGTGAAGCTTAATATGTTCTCCTCCGCTTCCATCTGAACCTAATTCAAAGGACAATATCCCTTTATCACTCGAAACCTCTCCCATAACGATAGCACCTGCACCATCACCAAAAAGAACAGCTGTATTTCTGTCTTGCCAATCTACAATTTTTGAGAGTTTTTCTGCACCAACGATAAGGACGTTTTTATATGCACCAGTTTCAATAAACTGTTTTGCTGTCACCATGCCATAAATAAAACCCGCACATGCAGCACTTATATCCATTGCAGCGGCCTTCTGTGCACCTAATTGATGCTGTAACATGGATGATACCGAAGGAAAAGCGTGATCAGGAGTAACTGTGGCAACTAGAATAAGGTCTAGATCTTCAGCTGATACATTTGCATTCAAAAGCGCCTCTTTAGCCGCAAGATACGACATATGAGAAGTATCCATCTCATCTGAAGCTATCCTTCTTTCTTTGATTCCAGTTCTTGTTCTTATCCATTCATCATTTGTATCAATTTTCTTTTCAAGCTCTTGATTTGTAACTACTGTTTCCGGTACATATTTACCAGCACCTAAAATTCCTGCTTGCATACCTCTTCCTCCTCAAAAAATCTATATGAAATATTCTATTATTATTTTTTATAGTTAATATTATGACCTAGTGCTAAAAAAAATGCAATTATTACTTTATCAGTCCTCAAAATGATCATTACATTAAAATATATAATAACAAACTGTATTCATTATGTCGTGTATATGTATTGATGACTTTCTTATTTTGAATATGAAAGAGAGACGCAATAGGTAAAAATCATCCTGTTGCATCTCCCTCTCTACAAGAACATCATTTTATTAAACAATTCAGTTATACGTGAAGAATTTATTGCAAGCTAATTGTGTCCCATATTCGGTGCGTAATCTGGTCCATAGTTTGGACCGTAGTTTGGACCGTAATCTGGACCATAATTCGGACCATAGTTTGGTCCATAATCTGGGCCGTAGTTTGGACCGTAGCTTGGGCCATAGTGTGGTCCATGATGAGGACCATAGTGCGGTGCACCATAAGGCATTGGGTGACCATGGGCTGGCACTGGCGCATAAGCTTGTGGGCGTGGACCTGAGAATGCCATTCCTAGTAAACCACCACCTGCTAATCCTGCTACAAAAGGTAAAATAGGCCCAAATCTTTCTTGCCCTCCATGATGATGCTGATGTCCACCTTGATTTCTATACCATCCGTGTTGTTGTTGATACATTGGAGACATATGCACGTAAAACTACCTCCTTTATTCCATGCTCTGAGGATGAAGCAACCTCTTGTCATGTCTTCTTTAGTATCATATGAGGGCATTTGACTCTATGTACCTGTCCAGAAGCGCAACGGGCGCCTGCACTTAGCCAGTGGAAGAAAAACGTTATTCGCCTATACGTGTATCGCCAAGCGATTCCATTAGTTCTTGGAAAAGTTCAGCTACTCTCGTTTTCAATTTTTCCTCTTTGACATTTTTAGCATCATACTTTTCCAGTTCTTCAAATGTCTCTAGAAAATTTTCAATATCTTTTGTACCAATTTGGGCAATCGCCAAATAAGATAAGAAAGTAATATTCGGTCTATCTTCTTGATGAAGTAGCTCTCGTAAAGGTTCAAGAAGCTGTTTCGCTCTACCATAATTTTTCTGATGAATTGCTTCATAACCTTCCACTACACGATCGGCCATTTTTTTAATCGCCTTATTTTGCGGCATGATAAAATCCCCTTTTTGAATTGCCATTTAATCATTATTTTGAGGTGTAAAATTATAAAATGCAAATGAAAGGGTTCTTCATTTGCATTTTAATACATTTACCATTATAGGATATAATTGAATTATTCATTCATTTCATGTGGTAATTGACCAGTTTCAATGTAATGGGCAATCGCTACTTCAATTTTTTCTCTTATTTCATCAGGCACCTCTGTACTAAATGTACCTAATGAAATAACGCCTTCTTCAAAATCGTAGTATATATTACCATTCTCTAATGTGCCATTTTGGTACTCATTAGCTACATGCTCATATAAACGCTCCACATCTTGAACTGTACTTGTTAGAATAGTAGATTCGCCTAAGTCGATATGGTCGCCGACATAACCTATTGCATATAACCCAGAGTCCTTTATCTCATTGACAAGTGTTACATGAAATCCATCTCCTGCAGGATAAAAAATATCAACTTCAAGCCCTTTCATATTGTAAAAATGCTCTAGAGCTTTCTCTTCATTTGTCCAATCATAAACAAATTCTGTAAAAACTTTTATATTTTCATTTTGATAATTTGCCCCTTCAATAAAGCCCTCTACTTCAGGTTGAAATGGAAATGCGGCAATGATGCCTACTTTATTAGAATGAGACATCTCACTCGCTAGCATTCCAGCAAAATAGCCCATTGAATAACCTTCAAAATGAATACTTGTTATCCCATCTCCAGAAACATCTCCATTAAAGCTTACAAAATGAATATGGGGATACTCATCTTTTAAATCCATAAAATAGTCTGCATATAAATAGCTATGTCCAAAAAGAAGTGTGACTCCTTCGTTACTAAATTCCTCTATAGATTCATATATTTGTTCGGATGTTTGAATATCTTCCTTTATGTATACTTGAACATCAAATGTAGACTGAATATTAAGTACTCCTTGATAAGCCTTACTATTCCAACCGTGATCATCAATTGGATCAGATAATAACAATCCTATTTTCTTAAATTCTACATGTGTTTCATCACTTTGTGAGCAGCCTGTAAATAGTAAGATGCTTAATACTATCAATAAATAAATATAGCCCTTCATTTTCTAACGACACGCTCCTCTGCGCCAATTATTTAATTTTTAACTAATCACTCTCCTTTCCATTATATTCTTAATTATAGAGAAAAGGACAATCCGATTCTTACTTTTATGTTACATTTTAGCCTCTCATTTTCGATCGATAAAAAATATATTCACATAGAAATCCAAAGCATATAGCAAAAAGGACAACAATTCCTTCTGATGCAAAAAATTGAGAGAGAATGATAAAACAAAGAAGGGTGGCAACTGCAAATATCATTACGCCATACAACAGTTTCATTCTTCCACCCCTTTCACTTTTTTTACTTTTTTATCATTACAAAAGAAGCTAAATTGTGCAAGTGAAACTTTTTTCCTATTACCGCTTTCTTATATTGTACATTTTTAATTTCTTTTCGTGTTTTCTATAAAAATTAATCATTTGACTAGAAAATTGTTCGACCGTTTTACCCGGCATATAAAAAGTAGTGATGAGCTCCCTTTGAATATCCTTCCTTCGCTGAATAAAAGAACGGATATGAATATCAGGATTATATGGTGCCTGGTAAATCACTTGAAAAACACGAAAAGGTAGATACATTGGTATATCATTTAGTATTAACGATTTTTCTTTACATAATTTCTCTACGTTCTTCTCTTCAACACGATACGCTTCTTTAATTTCTTGAATAAAACGCTTATAAAAAAAACGGTTCTTTTTTTCTTCTTCGTATTGTTGGAATAAATCTATACATGGATTGTATAAAATAATTGAACGTATTTGAATAAATTGGTGTGTCATTAATCTAAAGGCAATCAATGCTCCTATTCCTTCTGCAAATATATGAATTTTTTCATTTATAATTTCCGATGTTAAAACGTATTTAACTAAACGTTCTACTACATGAAACACCTGATCATTACCCCAATGAATATGTTTAGGATCACAATAAAAAACAGTGTACCCTTCATCTATTAGTCTATTAAGAAACTGATTGCGTAAAGGGTGCTGAATCCACGAACTAGTAGTACTATGAACGAAGTGGTGTTTATCACCGAGTAGAAGAATTGCAAATCCATTAGGTTTTTCAGGAAGATGGACATAGCATTTTAGTCCTTCAATTGTTAAAACTCTTTCATTTATCGACATGTTCATCCCTCTCCAATAATATTTCTCATATAAATTAAATTAAGTTTAACTCCAGTCTTCCTCATCAATATCTTATTCGTAATTTACTGCCTCGTTCTCTTTTTTTATAAATTAGTTCTTGTTTCCTTTAGAAATTGTGTCATCTATTTTTTAAAATGAATTAGCTTGCTTAAATCTATTGAGAGGGGTGGGATATTACGAATCTTATTTAGAAAAGTGAAAGGTCCTTTCCTTTCTCAGTGGTGTGGGAAACTGGACTTTCCTTAGCGCATTTAAGAAAGACGAAGATATACTAATTTCATGTTTGAACGGTTAGATTATACGAGGGACGTTTAAGATGAATATTTTTCACCGTAGACAAATATAATATCTCATTTTAACCACTTAATGTAGAAAAGGGTTGACTCATAGTATAGAATTGAATCTTTTGAGTCAACCTCAAATGTGATGAAGGATGATAAAAATGAAGAATAGTAAACTGTTTATTATTTCAACAATTCCTATATTCATAGGCTTCTTTAATAGCTGTTTTGGAAATGCAATTGCTTTAAGGAATGTAATAATGAAGACAATAGCTATAAGATAATATTGCAGATAAATAGTGATGATTACTATTGCAATATGGTACGCAAATGACCATTTGTGGAATAACCGGTTATTCTTTTCCCTTATTAATGATTTAACATGAAAAACACTGCTAGTAAAGTATAAAACAGTTAAAAACAAGTAAGTAAATACATGACCTTGTAAAACATTTCCACTTATAATATGAGCAATAGGCAAAAGACTAGATAACGCAACAATAGCGATCAAATCATTAATAAACCATCTTTCCCTCTTTGTTTTTGCAAAATAAACGTTACAAGCAAATAGGGCAATAATAACGCTTCCTATAAATAGAATATGTGGGTATATGATCACGTAAGGAACAGTAAACATCCCCCCTATGATCATGTATACTATGAAGGATGGCCACACATCACTTTTTTTCGTATTTCTTATATACGTTAATAAAGGCGATTGGGCAAAATAAAAGGAAAATACTCCTAAAAAAAATAGTAGGTGTCCCCATTGAAAACCGCTAGTTATTGCTCCTATCCAGTAAGGGACAATAAGCATCGCCCACGCACCATGCTCTCTTGGAATGTACCATTTCATCTCATTCACCTCTCTAAAACAACTTTATATTTTGTCTATGTTAAAACTTTGTTGATCATTTCCGCTTCAATATGCTCAGTTGCCACAGTGGGCTCGCACCTTCGTTAAAATCAATACTCTCCTTTAACAGAGGCTATATTTTAATAATAAAGGAATTTTAACATAAAGTTTGTGATAAATATCACATTTCATAAAGACATATATGTGATGTTTTATACATCATATACAGACTTTATTTGTTATTGTAATGTACATATAAGGAGGTTTTTATATGTTAAGTGTAAAGATTACGTACAAAAAAGAGCCTAATCTTCATGAGTTTCTTGAAGATTTAGGTTTTAAAAATAAAAATGGTATATTTGTTAAGAAGCTCTCTAAAATCTCTAGAAAAGAGCTAAAAGGCCAATTAGATAAAGACCTTTTAGTTCTCACTTTTCCTGAAAATGTAACAATGGATGATTGTGAGCAAATTTATGGTTTAATTAAAAGCATTGATGATAATCTCGATTGCCACATCGATGATGCTAAAGCACATTTAGGCTATGACTCAGAAGGTAACAAAGTTAATGTATACCATGGATTTCCATCATGGACAAAATATATCAATAAAGCGAAACACCGTTCTCTAGAAGGACAACGAGTTGTCATTTTCCATGGTGAAGAAGAACTCGGTCACGGTATTCTTTTAACGTACGAGGAAGTAGTTAGCGATGATCACAAAATAAAATCCATTTCCTGTACTCTTTTAACTACTTCAGGGGAACAATCTTTTTTTGGTGAAGATCTACACCTCGAACCTTTAATGTAAAAAAAGCGCGAGGCACTATATCGCCTTGCGCAGGAAACCCTTTTTAAATTGTACATATTTCAACTGGACAATCACCACAATGTAAATAATCTTTAAAAAATTGTATATTATGAATAGTAATATATCCGTCTTTCATCGATAAGATATTAGTTTTTTTCAAATCATTGAGCATACGATTGACACTTTCACGTGTCGTCCCTATATAGTTTGCAATATCTTGGTTTGTTAGTTGTACATTAATAAAGATGGAACCATCTCTATCTTCACCATATGAATTACTAAATCGTATCAGTGTTGAATATAAGGCACCAGTCTTTCCACAAAGAATTAGATCGCGAAACTTTGCTTGTGTAGACTGTGTATGTCTTGCAAACCATTTCATAAAGGCAACAGCAATTTCACCATTTTCACGAAATAACTCTTCTAATGTATGTCTATCAAATCGAACAAGTGTAGCATCATCAATCACTTCGGCCGTTACACTAATTGCCATTTCATTAAATAATCCTACCTCACCGACAAGTTCGTCTTTCTGCTTTAAATGAACGGAAAACTCTTTTCCATCCGCTGTCATTTTACTTAACCGCACTTTGCCAGAGCACACTAAATATACATGCTCAGGAAAATCCCCTTCGTAAAAGAGAAATGTTCCACTTTTTACTTTTATCTCTAATCCATAACTAAGTAATAGCTTTTGGTTTTCCTCTGAGAGTTCATTAAAGAATCTTTTCATCTGGAGTTGCTTCTTATTCATGAGAAAACCCTACTTTCTGTCATTCGTTTTGCATTTATTTTACTACCCTTATGTTAACACTATTCGTATAGGTAAAAGTGATAATAATTTGACTATTGTATGACAGTTACTTTTTCCCAATCACTATGCCTAATGTACGTTAATTGTTCGTCTTTTTCTATCTTTTGTCACTTATCGAAAAGTGAAACGAGCGTCTCTGCTGTTGAAAAGAAAACTGGTTTGAGATAGCTCAATCCAGTTTGTGTAAATAATAATATATTCATTTAATGAAGGGATTGAGGCTGCATTCTAATAAGATAATCTCCACTAAACTAGAATGCAGCAATTAAATCTCTCCCACGCGTCAAGGTTAAATATTTAACATTTCACTTCAGCATTTTTTCTCGAGTAGTAGTACCAGTTCATTACTAAACTGATTACATAGTAAGCTATGAAAATATAAAGAGCCAAATTTGCTGTTCCAGTAGTATCTATAGACCAACCAAAAATGCTAGGAATCAGATATGCTCCATATGCTGCAATTGCTGCTGTAAAACCTAACACTGCGGCTGCTTCTTTCTGATTAAAGATGAACGGAATCATTCTAAATGTTGATCCATTTGCGATACCAGTGGCAAAAAATAATACGATAAACATAATCAAAAACCCTGTGAAATTACCAGCATTATAAAAGTAAAGAACACCGAGTGTTGCTCCTATCATTAAAATAATGTCCCAAAAGGTAACAAATGCTCCACCTAATTTATCTGAAAGCCAACCACCTAGTGGTCTAATCGCAGCACCAATAAAGGGACCAATAAATGCAAATGCCATCGCATTGACCTCAGGAAATTCTGTGCGAATGAGCAATGGAAATGCTGCAGCATAACCGATAAACGAACCAAAACACATCGTGTATAGCCAAGTCATGATCCACGTATGCTTATTTTTAAAGATGACTGATTGTTCTTTAATAGATGCTTTCGTACCAGGTAAATTATCCATACCAAAAATAGCAGCAATAACCGTCAGTATAATTGGAATCACCCAAATAAAAGCTGCATTTTGTAAGTAAACCTGGGTTCCGTCCCCTAAGTATTGAGGCGCTCCTGCAAATGCTCCAAACAGTGCAAAGGTAACTACAAGTGGTGCAAGTAATTGCACTGCACTAACACCTAAGTTTCCGATTCCCGCATTTAATCCAAGCGCAGTTCCTTTAGCCTTTTTCGGGTAGAAAAAGCTTATGTTTGACATGCTTGATGAAAAGTTTCCACCACCGAATCCACAAAGGGCGGCTAATATAGCCATTGTTATAAATGGTGTATCCGGATTTTGAACTGCAATACCAATTCCTACTGAAGGTATCAATAAGGAGGCTGTGCTAATAACAGTCCAATTTCTCCCACCAAAAATAGGTACTAAAAAAGTATAAATAATTCTTAAAGTTGCACCTGTAAGTCCAGGTAGTGCAGCAAGTAAAAAGAGTTCTCTATCGGTAAAAGAAAACCCAACATCATTTAAATTTACCGCTACTACAGACCAAATTTGCCAAACTGCAAACGCAAGAAATAGTGAAGGTATTGATATCCATAAATTTCTTCGCGCATGATACTTCCCCTCTGTATCCCAAAAATGTTCATCCTCTGGATTCCATTTTGTGATTCTCGCCATTTTTTTATTCCCCCGTTTTTAATGCACTTTGATAACTCCCATACAGTAAGCTGACTCAAAAGGTCCCAACTCTCCCCTTTTGAGTCAACCTCATTAATCCTCACTTCTATATTCAACTTTTCTCCAACGTAAGTACGTTAAGAAAGCGATAACTGCACCTAATACGCCAATACTAGAATAAGTTACTACAAGGTCATATTCTCTTCCAAGGTAAGCGACTACCGTCCATTGAAGCATTACCACATTGAGGGCTATCGTAAAAATTAACACGGCCCAACACATTTTTTTACCCATGACGATACTGCCTCCCTACTGCATAAACCTTCCCTTGGTCAACTTCCACTTCAATAAGCGGTAATTCTCTTTGTGGCGGACCGGCGACTGGGTGACCACTATTAACATCAAAATAACCTTTATGACATGGACAGAGTAATATGTCCTCTTCCTTTTGATAAAAAACTGGACACATCAAGTGGGTACATGCTGAATTATATGCAACAAGCTCACCAGCTGGCGTATGAATTAACAGTGCAGGGTCATTTTCAGTTGGATAGTAAAAAGTTTTAGATTCCCCTTTAGGTAACGCTTCTAGATCTACAATCTCAACCCTTTCAAAGTCTGGTTCTGTTAAACCCATGACTGCCCTTACGCTAAACGGGACCGTAGCAAGTCCTAATCCGATAGAGGCCCCAACGGCAGTTTTTAGAAACGCGCGACGGTTAAATTTGAGATCATCTTGTTGATCAAGATTGCTCGTAAGGTTGACCATGTCACTTTTAGAATTTTTTCCGTTCCGTTCTTTAGGACATTCTTTTGACATTTCTTCCACTCCTTTCTACCTATATTTTTTCATTATTAGTCTGTATACACTCCGAAAAACTCTGGTACATACTGCCATTTGTCATTTTCTGATGGTTTTTTTCCTTCAATTAAGTTCATTTGTGTTCTACGACGACGAAGTTCCATCATTTCTTCATGATCAATAAATCTTATTGCATCACTCGGACATACCGACGCACACATCGGAGCAATTTCGTGCTTCGTCCTGTCGTAACACATATCACATTTATACATTTTGTTTTCTTCAAAATCGAATTTCGGTATGCCAAATGGGCATCCAAACGTACAGTTACGACAGCCAATACATTTTTCTTCCATTGCAGAAAGTACTACACCATCGTCTGTTATTTGAATTGCATTAGCAGGACAAACACGCGCACATGCTGGATCTTTACATTGCATACAAAGCATCGGGAACGTTTGACGACTTTCCGTAAAATCGATATATTCTACATAGTTTCTTTCCTTACTATCATGTCCACCGCACTCTCTACAAGCTGCTTGGCAGGCCCGACACCCTATACAACGCTCAAATTCTAAATACATTACTTTTTTCATTGATCGTTCCTCCTTACACCTTTTTTAATTTCACGGCACACACTTTAAACTCAGGCATACGTGATGTTGGATCTAAAGCCGGATTAGTTAACTTATTTACAGACAGCTCTTTTCCCCAGTGATACGGGATAAAGACATGGTCCTTTCTAATTGCTTTCGTTATTTTTGATTTCACTGTCATCGATCCACGTTTTGTTTCTAAAAACACGTCATCACCATCTTGAATCGCATATGTCGAAGCGAGATCTGGATGCATTTCTACGTACGGTTCAGGACATTTTTCCATTAAGAAATCTGTTCTTCTTGTTTGTGTACCGGATAAATAGTGAAAAACGACACGTCCAGTTGTTAATGTATGTGGATAATCATCACTAGGCGTTTCATCTGGCTCTTGCCAGTCCACGACTGCTAAATTAGCTTTTCCATCAGGTGTTTCAAATTTTTCTTTAAACATCGTTGGTGTTCCTGGGTGGTCCTCAGAAGGACATGGCCAAAAGATACCATCTTCCTTTTCTATTCTTTCGTATGTGATTCCAAAGTAGTCTGCTTTACCACCCTTTGAAGCTATTCTAAACTCTTGGAAAATCTGATCGACATTTTCATAACCGAAGTACTGATCTTTCCCCATTCGTTCAGCAATTAAGTTCATAATTTCCCAGTCAGGCTTCGACTCTCCAATTGGATCCTTTACCTTTCGAATTCGAATAACTCTACCTTCTAGGTTTGTCGTAGTCCCTTCATCTTCTGCCCAAGTCGTTGCAGGAAGGATAACATCGGCAAATTCTGCTGTTTCAGATAAGAAAAAGTCACTTACAACCATAAAATCAAGCTTATTAAACCCATCCCAAATATAGTGATTGTTTGGTGCAGAAACTGCTGGGTTACTACAAATAACATGCATCGCTCGAATGTTTCCTGCTTGTATTTCATCAAACATTTCATAAGCGGAAACACCTGCTTTTGGCATTTCAGATGGATCGATACCCCACACTTTTGAAACGTATTCGACATGATCAGGGTTATCAATTTTACGATATCCTGGCAATGCATCAGCTTTTTGTCCGTGTTCACGACCACCTTGGCCGTTCCCTTGTCCAGTAAACGTGGCAACACCTGAAGCAAATTTACCTATTTGACCTCTTAAAAGGGCCATAGAAGTATATAAACAAACATTATCTACACCTTTTGATTGCTGCTCTACACCTCTAGCAAACATTACAACAGATCTTGGTGATTTCCCGAATATTTGAGCTGCTTTTATTAGCTTTTCAACTGAAACCCCTGTAATTTCTGAAGTGTATTTAGGAGTAAACTTTTTCACGGACTCTTTTAACTGTTCAAAATTGTTACATCTTTCGTTCACATATTCTTCATCTACATAACCGCCTTGAATGAGAAGATGCATCATGCCATTTGCTAACGCAGAATCTGTTCCTGCCTTTAGATCAAGGTGAACATCTGCGATTCTTGCAGTTGGTGTTTCTCTTGGGTCCGCAACGATCATTTTTGCTCCTTTATCACGTGCTTTCCAAAGCCATTGAATAGTAGTTGGATGACATTCTGCAGTGTTAGATCCTGCCATAAAGAAGCAATCTGTATGCTCTAGCTCTGGCCAAGGGAGTGTCGATCCACGATCTAATCCGAGAGTTTTCATAAACCCGCCAGCCGCAGAGGACATACAAAAACGACCATTATAATCAACGTAGCGCGTGCCAAGGCCCACTCTTGCATATTTTCCGACTAAATAACACTTTTCATTTGTCATTGACACCCCACCGAACACTGACAAAGCATCTTTACCATGTTCTTTCTGAATACGTTTAAAGTTCTTTTCTATAAGATCTAAAGCTTCTCCCCAACTACTTTCAACGAATTTGCCATTCTTTTTTATTAGTGGTCTTTTTATACGTTCAGGATGATCAATCGTTTGATATGCCGTCACACCTTTAGGGCACATTTTCCCTTTCGTAACTGGCCAATCATATCGTGGTTCTACACCTACAACATTTCCAGTTTTTTCGTTTACACGAATGTGCATCCCACATTGCATACCACAGTAACAGCAGTGAGTCGTAATGAGTTTTTCACCTTTATGCTGAAGGTTTTTAACCCCTGGCTTTACAACAAATTGTGTCATCTAATTGTCCCCCTTATTGTTTCTATCATAAAAATCTTCTGTTCTTTCTCGTCCAAATCCCGGTATATGAATACCGTTATTCGTTTGAATTGGTCCATTTGATTCCCCAAACGGTGATTTCATGTTCAGCTGACTCATGACACGAATTTTTCTTCGACATGCTGTACAGTAATCAGATAACTGCTTTCCATCACTCATTTCAAAGTGGAAAGCCTGAGCCCCTAATATACTTTGTACATCAGCAATTTGATCATCATTTGAATATTGCTCACCACATCCACTACACTTCTTCGTATCAACACCAACCTCTTCCTGATAGTTCATTGGTACTGCAGCAGCCATCGGACGAATCGGTAAGTGAAAGAGCTTTCCAAATGGGAAATATACTAGAAACATAACAGTTGTTACTTGATGTAGAAGTTGTAGTTCTGGATGCATCCAGCCGCCTAAAAGCTTATAAGATACTGTTAAAAATAAACCTGTAGCTGTCATTGCTAACAATAAATATAGTGGTAACAAATCAAATTCTGCCCTTTGCGTAACTTGCAAATCTTTATTACCAATTCGACGAACGATCGCCATAATAACACCTATTAAAAGCATAGTTGCTGTAATATTTAAGCCTTCAAATATCATACTTGCTAAAAATCCATCTGGATGCATTTCAATTGCTGGAATTCCAAAGACAACCATTTGATATGTCGTAGCATCGACTAATCTAAAGTGCATCCATCCAAACGTTAAACCAAACGTTATCGCTAATGAGCCGATACATCCCCAAGCAATTAGCCAATGTTGAATACCTCTGTAAATTCCTCGTTTAAAAATGTATTTCTGCAAAATAATATTATCGAAAAGCGTTTTTAATATAGATTTAAAATTTCTTTTTTGACGTTTTTTCGTTTTCATATTTTTAAATGACCGTTTTAATACTTCTCTAGTTGCAGGACGCATTGCCCAAGAAGTTAACCGAACTGTCATTCCGATAAAAAATATATACGATGCAACCATATATCCAGATAACATTAAATCTATCTTTGCAAACTGCCCAGTTCCAATCCACATAAGGACAAACAAAATCATAACAACGAAAAATGAGTACATACTAGCTTTTGAATAAAAGGATCTTTCTATATTCCTCATGGTTTGTTACCTCCATCTATTAGCAATTAAATTCTTTAACATGCTTTCATTGTAGAAATCTATCGTCACAACTACTGTGATATCTCTCACAGTTAAAGTGTGATTTTCATCACACTGATACTGTTGATGTGAGGTGTGAAAAAAATCACAATTTGTATAAACGTTGTCACACCTACAATTTTTAGTCATTATTTTTTGTCTACCGACGTTCACAAAACTGTCATTGTATGCTCTAAGCGTTAGTTACAATTTTGTGAACGATTAAAACATGTGCAACATATGAGCTCTTTCATCATTTTTCGTAAACATGGTGTCGGTATTTTAAGACTAAAATGCATTGAAGAAACAATGCCACATGTCTTTAAAATAATAATGAGTGCTCTTCTCTCTTCTACGTGTGGCATCATTTACACCGTAAATTTCTTATCTATAAAAAAGACGAGTGAATGCTTATGAAAGCAATTCACTCGTCTTCTACACTTTTTAGTTATTGGAATCGTGTAAGTATTTAATTTCATCAATTGTATCGTCAAACTGTACTAATAAATCATGATCGTCGAAATACCATTCATCTTTTTTTTCGATATAAAACGTTACTCCATTTTTCACATGTGATACTGCCGCTTCCTCTGGTTCTTTTACTGATACTCCTAATGAAAAACCAGTTTGAAAATCACCGCATCCACCATATCTAACGAAAAATTGCACATGGTCACCATCAGTTACACCAAGTTCCTCTGAAAACCATTTATATGCCTCATCTGTTACTTTTATATTCATGATAGTCTCCCTTCCAGTCGAACCTTTCTAAACAAATTATCCTACTCTCTTTATAGTATCAAATTTCATCTAAAAATAATAAAAATTCGATTGTTTCGCTTTCTTTTTATGACCCTGAAGGGATATAAGTACAGGTCGGATCACTTTCTAAGTGATCATTCGTCATTGCGTATGCTCTTGCTCTCGATCCACCGCAAAGTGCTTTATATTCGCAAATGCCACATTTTCCTTTTAGCTTTTGTTTATCACGTAACTCTTTAAAAACCGGAGAATTTTTGTATATCGAAGATAACTTTTCATTCCTTACATTTCCACAATGTATAGGTAAGAAGCCACTTGGATAAACATCTCCAATATGACTAATGAAAGCAAAGCCATCTCCGTCATTTACACCTTTGGGAGCTCGCCCTAACGCGTCTAATCTTTTACCTCCAACTACATTTGATAGACCTAAACGCTTTCTCTCCATTGCTGCAACTCTTCGATAATGAGGTGCTTCTGTTGCTTTAATATCATATGGCATTTTTTGTTGCATTTCAAAGAGCCATTGCATGACATGTTCATGCTCCTCTGGGCTAATCATATCTTTTTCCATTCCTCTACCAGTTGGGATAAGAAAAAATACACTCCAAAGTACAGTATTCATTGAACGAACAAGTTCTGCAATGTGCTCTAAGTCTTTTAAGTTGTACTTTGACACCGTCGTATTAATTTGAATAGGTATATTTAATTCTTGTAAATAACTAATTCCTTTCATAGTCGTGTCAAACGAGCCTTTAGTACCACGGAAATGGTCATGAATTTCCGCATTAGAACCATCTAAACTAAATGCCCAGCGGGATAATCCAACTTCTTTCGCTCTCGCTACAGCTTTCCTCGTAACTTTCGGAGTAGCACTCGGTGTCATTGAAACAGATAATCCTTTTTCTTTTGCATATTTTGCAAGGTCAAATAAATCACTTCTCATCAGTGGATCTCCACCTGTAAACACAAATAATGGATTATCCATCGACGCAATATCATCAATAAGCGCTTTGCCTTCATTACGGCTTAGTTCTCTTGGGTCAGATTTATATTGCGCTTCTGCTCTACAGTGAAGACACTTTAATGCACACGCTCGAGTTACTTCCCAAATAACGATAAAAGGTGTTTCATCATAATTATTTTTAAACTTCATCTTTTTCCACCCCTCTGTTACTATCGTAGCTATCTTAACGAAATCTAAATCTATTTTCGGTGAGCACAATCACAATATTTCTCATTACTTTATTATACTTACTTTATTGTTTGCCATTAGAAGGAAGAAGCTCTCCCACGTTTTATTGACTAGCATTTCAATATCCTCTTTTGTAGCATTGTCAATATGAATGCCCCCGGTCAAAACAACGTTTTTTTTAAAAGTGGTGCACCACAATTGCGCTAGCTCTATATATAATTTTTCTTCTTTATGGTGAGGTAAACCATGACTTACAACATGTGCCTGGATACCATCCCATGTACATAAAACAATTGCTCCAATATGAGGCTTTGTACCTCCTGTAACAAGAATGAGATCGTCCTCTCCAACACGCGTGATTTCGCATTTTACCATTAGAAAACACCTCCAATAGTTGTGTTTTTATTAAAGGTACCATTAATCAGTAAATAAATATGTGAACCTTATCACACTATAAATCACTGTAAAAGATTTCTATACTAGATTACACTATATTAGAGGTGATCGAATGAATTATAACGTTGTTATGCTTTCTGGGGTGTTCGCTCTCCTATTATTTTTTTGTAATATCAGTATTTATTTTTTATTTTTATCAATTAGAAAATGTAAAAAGAGAAGTCTGCAAATATTTTTAGCTAAGTTAGCCCGTAAATGGATGCGCATACATCAACCTGTAGCTTATCTCATTTTTACGGTCATTCTCATACACTTTTTATTGACTTTGATGCATCATTACCAATTTACATCAAAGACAATAGCTGGTTTATTAGCTGCCATTATCCTCGTCATACTATTGATTTCTGGGTTTATTCGCCAGCGAAGAGCTAATAAGAAAAGAAAGTTGTTCCACCGTACAATGGCTTTTCTCTGCCTGTTCTTCATTATGATTCATGTTTTAGTATAGTTTGCGAGGAAAATTGTTTCAGTCATGTGTAGAGGTACTTGAGTGAGCTATAGAAACTTGAGTAGCACGAAGCGATGTTTATTAGTAGAAAACAAAAAAGTTATTATGTATCGATTTAAGACAATATAGTAAATCAAAAAAGACGTTTCTCTCAGTTGTTTTAAAAGCAACTTCGGAAACGTCTTCCTCGTTTCGCTCTTATGATTGGGGGTCACAAGAACGAAATAATAGGGTTGTTACGTTATGATTTGGCAACATTGCTGGTTTTGGGGAAACCAGCTACATAACAAGGTACTACATTGGGTTCTTATTTTTAAAAGGAAGTAAAGCTATGAATCGCGGGTACAAATTTTGCATTTGCTTTCGATTCATTTATATTTTAACCAAAAAAAACAGACAATAATGTGATTAACCTCACAATATAACACTAAAAAACGTAGTAATCATGAACGTTCTGTGTATATTTATAATTCCTATAAAATAGAACCGTTAAAAACAAAGTATGATTAGCCGCCACTAACAGGAGGTATAAAAGCAACAGTATCATTATTCTTTACGCGAAGAGAATCATCTGCATACTCTTCATTAACTGCTGGCATTGCTGAATGAATACTCGATAGCTTTGGATATTTTTCTAGTAAATAGTCCTTTATCTCCAATACAGTTAGTTCTTGTTCATTAGTAATTGTAATTTCACGTTCTCCAGCTTTTTCTTCCAAATCTGCAAATAGTAGCACACGTATCATATGAGATCCTCCTTTTCTGGTTTACCTAGTGGATAAGCCTTCTGTTCCTTTTGATCACCAATCCACTCTTCTCCATCTTCCCAATGCTCTTTCTTCCAAATTGGTACAATTTCTTTTATTCTCTCTATTGCATATCTACTAGCAACGTAAGCATCATTACGATGCGGAGTAGATACGGCAATAACGACAGCAATATCAGAAATTTTCAGTTCTCCAATCCGATGAGTAATCGCTACCTTTGCTTCTGGAAAATCTCTTTGAATTTCTTCTCCAATTTGCATTAATTTCTTTTCAGCCATTGGAATGTATGCATCATACTTTAAATATAATGTCTTTTTTCCTTTTGTCATCTCACGAACTGTTCCAATGAATGTATTAATAGCTCCTGCATTTCTGTCCATCACTTTCTCGATTACACTTTGGACATTCACTTCATTATCCGTTATTTGAAAAAGATCATTTTTTTTCATAAAGTTTCACCCCTACATAATCGTTCAACTAACCATTTTAAGTAGTTTTTCTCTTCATTTAAATGAAAGACAGGCATTTTTAAGCTTTCTTTTAAAAGCTTGCTTTCTATTTCATCCCAACAAACGATTATCTCTATATTTTCACATTCGTTTATTAAATGGCGATCCTCACTACTTTTTAATAATAATAATTTGCTATATGACTTCTTTTTATATCCCTCAACGATAATGGCATCGAGAGAGAATCGTTGATAGAAATGAAGCACATCTTCAAGGTCTAACGTCATTTGTGGCGACATGTCCCACTGAAATTGATGATCACTAACTACAAATGAGCCCACTGCACCAGCTTGACGATGAATATGACTATCTTTGTCTTCTTTTATAGGCTGTAAGTCTGTTGCATGACCATGGTGCTTAATTGTAGCTACGTCTAATCCAATATTTTTGAGATTAGAAATTATTTTTTTTATTAACGTGGTCTTCCCACTATTGGAATATCCGACAACTTGAAATACAATTGGTTCTGTATTCATTCACTATCTTTCCTCGTTTTTTTTATTTCTTCAAGTGGTTGCCCTCTGCCTTCCCTTTGTAAAAATAATATGTCGACTACATCGCCAGCCTCATAGCCCCTAGAGCCACCTGGTAAAGCGATGAGTACGTCAGATTTTGCTAATGAAGTTACGACTTGAGACTTGTCCATTCCTACTGGAGAAGCAGTAATCATACCATCCTCAAATGACACTCTCCCGCGAATAAACCGGGTAAATGGGTTTGGTTTCGGAAAATCTTTACCTAGCTTTCCTTTCGTCCAATCTAGATGTGGCTTATTTGAATATAAATACGATTTTATCCATGGTCTCGTATACAGTTCAAACCCTACATAACAAGCAGAAGGGTTACCAGATAATCCATATAATAGTTTTCCATCTTTCTCGGCTACTGTCGTAACGCTCCCTGGCCTCATAGCAATTTTATTAAATAATACAGTAGCACCTAGTTTCTTATATATTTCAGGTAAGTAATCAAAGTCACCAACCGATACTCCACCTGTTGTAATTAGAACATCTACTTTCTCTATTGCTTCACGGATCGCCACGTAGCTTTGATTAAAATCATCCACGAGTTGTCCAAAATAAACACACTCTGCTCCTGCCTGTCTAACTTGCGATTGGATCATATATGCGTTACTATTACGGATTTTCCCAGGGGCTAACGGTTCATCTAGTTCTAATAATTCAGTACCAGTTGCATATATGCCTATCACAGGTTTTTTCACAACAGGTACATCTTTATAGCCAAATGTTGCTAGTACTGCAACAACACCAGCATGGATTTTCGTGCCTGCAGAAAGTAATAAATCTCCCTTTTTCGTTTCTTCTCCTTCAAAGGAAACAAAGTCTCCGGATGAAAATGGACGCTTCAAAGTTATAAACGCTTGTCCATCTTCTTCTGATTCTGTTGTGAGCTCAAACTGAGCAATCGCATCACAATCGTCAGGTAGTTTTGTTCCTGTCATTACACGTATCACTTCTCCAGGCTGGACCTTTTTCGTTGCAACGGATCCAGCTCCTACAGTTTCAATTACTTTGAGCTTTACTGGATTTGTAGAGGAGGCAGAAAAAGTATCTTCACTCCTAATAGCAAATCCATCTAAAGGTGATCGATCAAATGGAGGTATGTTATGATCTGCTATAATGTCCTCTGCTAAATATCTACCTTCTGCTTCATCAATATGTATATACTCTTTTTCGCCCTTTTTTGTAAACTGCATGACCCTTTTAATTGCTTCACTAACCGGGATCGCTGTACGTTCTTCATACACCATTTATAACACCCCTTATATATCTTCACTAAAACGTATACTGTCTATTAATAAAATCATGTCTCTATTCTATTGTAAAGAAAAACTACGCTAGAGCAAATGATCTAACGTAGCTTATTATCGTTATTATTAATTTGTCAGTACTTTTAAGTCCTCAATATAAGCTTCCACATCAAAATCTCTTTCCCCATCGTAAAGCCTGACTACTCTTCCTTCATCGTTTACAACGTAAAAACGTGTTGGGTGGATAATATCATTTTCTGCTGGCATGACAGTACCTGCGAATGACTCTAGTGCAAATGCTGTAATGTCATCCTCACTGTATCCAGTTATGAAGTCCCAATTATTTAAGCTTACGTTATAAGCTTCAGCATAATCTTGAAGTGCTTCAGGAGAATCAAATTCTGGGTCGACTGTAAATGATATAATTTCAACATCTAAGTCTTCTTCGGCTAAAGCTTCTTGTAATTGAACCATATTAGGAGTCATTGTCATACATACTGTAGGACAGCGTGTAAATACAAATTTGGCAACCCAATACGTTCCTTCCATTTCTTCTGTAGACCATTCATCCCCATCTTGAGTGAGACCAGAAAATGGAACCACATCCCAGTTCCTCTCTTCATTTTGCGAGACATCTATAATTGATTCTGATTGTGGTACTGGCTCTGAATTTTGATATAAAAAGCTACAGCCTTGTAGGAAAAATACTCCTAATAATACTAGTAACAAGTTAGTTTTATTTCCGAACATCTCCTCGCCCTCTTTCTTTTTAACTGTTCGGTTGCTCAACCATTTCGTACTCTTGATAAGTCACTTTATTATTTGTTTCTTTATCTCTTGTCATCCATTGCTTAAATACGTAACCGATAGCTACACCATAGACTAACTCTTGAATGACTTTCATTGATGCTCCACCAAGTTGTTGGTCCTGTAATGGTGGTAAAATTGCCAACCTTTGATCTCCTGTAGTAAATAATTCATAAGGAGGGGTAGTGCCTGGCGGAAGGCAATAGCTAATCGCTACCGACCAAGCAGTAGCGTCTGTGTAAATAGCATACAACGGTGCTCCAGCAAAGATGATTAACACACAAGCCGGTGTAAACAGCGCACCGCTCGCAAACATATATCCCATTTTTTTGAGCTCTGATAAATCATATTTTGTCGTTAAGCGCGGAACTAGATGCCACCACATGAGCATCGCAGCAAACAGCATACCTAACTGATATACGTTATGCCATCCTTCGTTTTGCATTAATGTATCAAACGTAAACGGTATATGGTAAAAAGAGATCATCGCATTGAAAAGAACGAGCCCTAATATTGGGAATCCTAATACGAGAAATATCCCTCTCACTAATTTAAAACGAGTAAAATAGCTAAAAAACCATGATGGTAGTCCTAATAACAATAACGGCGGTGCAATTAAGTAAACAATTGCCATTGATAGCATATGCATGCTTAGCATCATATGGCCAGCAACATATAACGGTCCACCAAAACCAAAATAAATTGCTATTAACCCTAAATGAAAATATACTTTTCTCCTAGTTGGTACAGGTTCAGAATCAGAAAAATGGTGTCTTAACGGACCAGTAAAAAGAAAGTACAACGTACTAAATACAATTAAAACAACGATAAGTTCAGGTGTCCAAATCGTTCTTGCGGAGAACGTGGAGAAAAACTGTTCCATCGTACTCACCCCCTATTACTATATTTATTATTTTAGTTTTATAACAAAAATAGGAATTATACTTTTATTTTTTTAACCAAAGTCTAGTATAGTATATTTATAACATGAATGCATTGTAAAACATAAGAAATTGCTTTGGAAGTATATAGGAGGGTTTACATATGAAAGATTATTTAATTGCTCTTGACTTAGATGGCACATTATTAACAGATAATAAAAATATATCATCAAGAAATCGAGCTGCTATAGCCAAGGTACGACAATTAGGGCATAAAGTTGTTATTGCAACAGGAAGACCATATCGCGCAAGTAAATCATACTATGATGAACTATTATTAGACTCACCAATGGTTAATTTTAATGGTGCTTTCATTCATCACCCAGTTTATCCTAAAAGTTTTCAACCAGTTCACACACCATTAGAAAAAAACGTTGCAAAAACAATCATTCAAACATGTGAAGCTTTTCAAGTCGAAAATATTATGGTTGAGATTATGGACGAGTATTATTTACGGTATGAAAATAAAGGGTTTGCAGAAGCATTCACGCTTGGGCAATCCCCAGTTGAGTATGGAAATCTTCAGCAAATACTGCAAGCTGATCCTACTTCCATATTAATTCATCCAAAAGAGACTAATCATCAGCAGCTAAAAAATCTAATCCATGATGCTCATGCTGAATTTATTGAACAAAGATCATGGGGAGCACCGTGGAACGTGATTGAAATTGTCAAATACGGTTTAAATAAAGCGATTGGATTAAAGAGAATTGCTCAATATTATAATATTCCTCAAGAGAGAATCATCGCCTTTGGAGATGAAGATAACGATCTTGAAATGATTGAATATGCTGGACACGGTATTGCAATGGACAATGCCATCGCAGAGCTTAAAAACATTAGTAATGAGCAAACGTTAACAAATGAAGAAGATGGTGTTGCGGTATACTTAGAAAGGTTTTTCTCTCTCTAAATGCGCTATTGGAAGATAATTTCTTTATTTTTTCTTTACAACTGCACATCATAATTATTGTAAGGATTAAATATTACTCCCCTTTTCAGGCTAAGGGGAAATGTTTGCGTAGTAAATAAAAGGGAGACGATAACGATGGGAAACCGCTACTTTCAACAAGCGAGAAGTGCAGTAGAAGAAGCCAATGAGGCGATTGCTGCCACACACACACCTGAAGCTCAAGAAGAAGCGAAGGAAAAGATCAAACGTGCGAAACAAGCACTTTCACAAGCTTTCGCCGACTCTTCAATGGCGGAAAGAGAACAACTAATGGCTTTACAAGAATCGTTGTATGAGTTTTCTGAAGAATTTACAAATGAGTCAAAGTAGTAACAATGGTGATTCTTAATAATAGATGTGTCTAATAAAGGAGTTGCCCTTTCTTGTAAGTAGTTCCGTTTGTGAGGAGAAAAATACAAATATAACCGCAATTCCTAGTCCAAATAGATAGCTAATTGGACTAGGAATTTTTATTGATATAACAAGATTTCCCCTTCATTTAGTCTCTGATTGGCCCCCGAAATATCGTACTAAAAAACAACAGACTAATGCTCATTATTCAATAATTATTTTGTATGCTAAAGTATCTGCTATTTACCTATCTAAAATGATGTTGAATTAGGTGGAAACTAAGTAACCAATAAAGATACATGTAAAAAACCAACTAGACTGGAGTAATCGTTCTTTATTTTATCTCCAACTAACGCAAGACATCTATTTTAGAAAAACTGCAAGTGCAGTTTTAATATTAATTTGATAAGGTTAGATTGCTGAAATGAGTTGGGCGTAAATAAGTGGAGAAATTCCGCTTATTTATAAGATAGCAACAAAAATCACTGGAATAGAAGGAGAAATTCCGGCTATTTATTAAAAAGTCGTGAAAATAAGCCATTTTATTTAGCTTAAAGGGAAAAACTCCGTTTATTTAACACTAATCAAACGCAATTCTGGAGCATAAGTGGAAAAACTCCGCTTATTTCAAACTCTCACTATCTCCCCTAAATAAATCATCCCCCCTGTAGTATCAAAGTGAGGAAGTTTAAGTACATTTTTTATAGTGTTAATTCGAGACAATTTCACATAGTGAAAAAGTCTCGTTTTTGCTGTATCATTTTTAGTTTTCTCCCTCTAAACGGAACTACATGCCTTTCTTGATTCACCTTTTTTAATTGTTTCCTCATGTTTTTTAATTGCTTCTTTTTAAAAGGGGTTGTATTATCTTCGTCCGATTACAGTTATTGAATCGAACATCACTTTTCAGGCTTCATTACGATCTTATGATGCTCCATATTAGATTTATTGTCATACAGCTTGAGAACCCCCATACTATTAGTACAAGCAAGAGTTTGGCTCGACGTTTATAAAAATATGTAAACGGGGGAATCAGAATGGAAATTTTGAAAGTAAGTAAGCAAAATTACGATAAGAGTTTGCCTTTAGCTGTTGCTAAAATAATGATGAAACAAATGACCGCAATAAGTACACCTATTACTGAAGAAAAATTATTACATACAGTTACACTTGCTTTAGATAACGCTTCAGGAGCAGAACTATTTATTGCTAATGAAAACGGTGAAATTGTTGGTTACGCTTTTTTAAACTCAGGGATTAGCCTTGAAAAAGGAGGCTTTTACATTTGGTTAAATGATTTGTACGTAGTAAAACAACATCGCCGTAAAGGAGTAGCACGAAAGCTTTTGCTTAAAGTACTTTATTGGGCTGAGCAAGAAGGTTATAGAGGAATAGAGCTTGAAACAGGCATCAATAACATTGCAACAAAAAAACTGTATAATGCCTTAGGGTTTTATGACATAGTTTCAAAACGATATGGCAGACATATTTGAACTAACCGTCATTTAACTATTGTTGCAAGCTCTTTGAAGTGGGAAACACCAGGGTAACCGCCAGTTCTGGATTAGACTATCACCCGTCGAAGCGGAGGTTAGAATCGTTACAGATTTTTTTAAAAGCTCTGTTAAAGACAATTGTTCATTCTCATGAAAGGCGCGAGACGCCAGCGGCGAGCATTACATCACGATTAAGCTTCGCGTTGTATCGACGGATACAACTCCAGAGCGTTGCATGAAGAGGAAGAGACAGGTTGTGAGCTGAAGATCCCGCAGGGTGCAATGCCCGCCGCACCGAGCATAACATCTTGAATACGCTACGAGCTGTCTCGACGGATGCATCTTCAAAGCGAAACTGGAAGAGGAAGAGACAAGCGAGCGTCCTGAAGCGAAAATCAACAACAAAGTTTAACATAGCTTTTGTAAAAGGCTACTCTGGTTATAGATTAAAGGGCTGACCCAAAAGACAAAGTTTCTACCTTTTTAGTCAACCAGTACCTCTTTTAAATATCACAAAATGCTTCCAACCTAAAAAATATAAGAAATAAAAGCTAATGAACTAATTGCACCAGCAACGACAATAATTAGTGGCATTTTTAAGTAAGCTAATGCAATGGCAATTAAACCGCCGATAATACCGTAATAAAAATTTTCATTTACTGTTAATATTCCGGGGAAAATTAAGGCACCTAAAACCGCATACGGAACCCTTGAAAGCATTCTTTTTGACCACTTTGGCCAATTTTCGGTTTGTAACATAATTAGTGGAAGTAACCTTGGGATGTAAGTAACTATGCCCATTCCAACAATCATCCAGAAAAAAGGAGTACTCACTCTTTGACTACCTCCTTCTTTACCGACATTTCAATTAGCTCGAATACAACGACTGCCACGATCGTTCCAAACATAATCGCCCAACCTGTTGATAGCCAAAATTGAAAAATACCATGGAATAATGCACCTAATATAGCTAACATGATGACGGTTTTTCCACCTGTTTTTATTGATGGCACTAGTAATGCGATGAATAATGCGTATAAGGCAATTGCCATACTCTCTTGAAGCGTCGATGGTAAAATCTCACCTGCATAGTAACCAACGACAGTAAAGCTTACCCAGCTAGAATAGGCCATAAATGCTATACACAATATATAATTTGACTTTACAGGTGTCTCCTTAGTTGAAGCAACAGCAAACACTTCATCAGTAAGTCCAAACGCATAGATAGCGCGAAGGAGTTTTGGAGATTTTTCTGCTTTTTCATTTATTGAAGCACTCATCAATAAATGCCGAAAGTTTACAATAAATGTCGCCATTATAATTTCAATAGCACCTGAACCTAACGCAATCATCGTTAGTGCCATATATTGTGATGCACCTGCAAAAACAATCATACTCATGAACAATGAGTCTAATACTGTTAGTCCCGTAGTGCTAGCGAGTAAACCAAATGTAATGGCAACTGGCATGTAACCAATCGCGATAGGTAACCCATCCACCATGCCTTTTCTCCATGTGGAGGCCTCTGAGTTAAATGTTGAGATACTTTCCAATATGTACAGCCCCTTCTCTTTTATCTGAAAAAAGTCTGCTTATATTCTACTCCTTTAGGTCATTCTTTTGTCAAGAAAAAAACATAAGCCCATTCAGCTTATGTCCTTCAATATACCTTTATTTCTTTAAATCTATCTTCTAACATATTTTTTTCAGCATCACTTAATAATTCTTCCGCCAGTGGAAAAAGGACTTCTTCTTCCTTCAAAATGTGATCTGTTAACGTGTGGAATACTGCAGCAATGTGAGAAGTTAGCTCTCTTATATCCTCGGGGATGTTACCGTTAATATTAGGGTACTTTTTTAAAAACTGATTAAGATGGCGCTTCACTATTTGATGCTCCTTCTCCATCACTTCTATTGGCCCGTCTTCCCTACCAATATATTTTGCGACAACATCAAACAAATAGCTGCCCTCTTTTATTGAGTGAGCGACTATATTTTTATGGAATGTCTCTATTTGATTAGCCAAGTTTTTTAATAACTCATGTCTATCTTTCCGTTTTGGCTCATAAGCCAATTGCGAAGCAAGATAATAAAAATTAGTCATTTCCTTTCTTAATACGGTATGCTCTTCTAATAGCTGTTGTATTGCTTCACAGTATACTTCTGGCTTTATAATTCCTGAATGAAGGCAACCATGGAATTCTGTCATTAAGATTCTCCTTCCTTACATTTAATATTAACTTTATAATATCCTTTTTAAACGTTATAAGGCGTGATTTTACGCACACTTCACAAGACTTTCACATAATAAATAACTGTTGTTCATAAAATGTTCGCAAAGTGATAATGGGAAATGTTTGAGAAGGAAATTTTCAAGGGGGGAACTGAATTATTGAGGATGTCCCTAAGCTAGTAAAAGGAAGGCGCTTAAAAAAGCTGCTCTATATTTTTCAGTGGCTTCATTAAAAGGAGAAGGGGGACTCAATAGGTATAAACTACCCTTTTGAGTCCCCCTCGCATTCATGTACAATTAAGCCTAAATTTTATTAAAAGCCTCTTCTATCTTTGGAAGAAGTGCATCCCACTCAACATCTGCTTCCTTATTTACAGTTACAAAGTCTTGATATCCAAAAATGTTATCTACACCATCAATTTCAAGCAAAGCTTTAGCTAATGCATGATCTGGTGAGTCACCTTTTTTGAATGAAGCACTCCCTGATCCTTCAAATAAAACCTCAGTTGCTGTAAATTTCATTGCATTTGGATTCGGTGTTGGTTCTGCTCTCACTTCAATTGACATTCGTCATTCCTCCTTATTATCGATAACAACATCATACCATTTCATGAAGTCGGATTTCAAAGACAACCCTATTATAAGAAAATCATATATTTTCTATAACAACAATCTAAACGATAAGAGCCAAATTAAAAAAGCCATCCCTTAGCTTCCTATAAAAGGTAGCTATTGAGATGGCGAATATACTAGCTTGTAACATTGAAACTCAATTTCTCGATGCAGTACGTTTAACATAGTGTTTTAATTTCTCCCTTTCTTCAGAGAGATAGCGTAATTCTTTTTTTATCGTTTGCACTTCATTTCCATCTTCATTTTCTAAAGCTTCTACTAGTTCCATAAGTAAATAATCGATTTCGGCTGTAAGCATATATTCTTTTACTTCTGGGTCTATTTCCTCCATTGGATTCCGGTTTTTATTAATAGTCCGGTATGACCCCATCTCAGCCTTCTCACCTCCACCTATTTTCATAACAGAAACGATTTTACCTTTGTCAAAGCAACTCACATAAATCCAACCACCACTAGCCGTTTTTACTATCGCTCTTCCTTTCGTTTCTGTAATTAATTCTTCTAGTAAGATGGCTAAGTCTTCCATACATATGCTTAATTCGTGTAATTGAATTACCGTTAAATGCTCATTTGGGCGTTTTATAGGGATCGTGACTTCCCCTTCTTTTGACTTAATCACTAATTCAACATCTTTATTTTCGTGACGCCAAGAAATTCGAAATTGTGCCTGGAGCAATTTATGAATAAAGGATTTTAAAGCTGGTCGTGGTAATTCAATAAACACATCCTGGAACTCAGCCTGGAAACAGCTCTCCTTCATGACCACGCTCCTTTCTTCTTTCTTATTGATATCGTATGTTTTTAGTAAATAAAAAAGAAGAAATATTTTATATAATACAATCATTTTTTTTAGATTGTCCTTCTTCTATTCCACTAGTACAATGGTGACAAAGTAGTCGTTTTGGAGGAGTATTTGAATGATTTGTAAATATTCAAAGGATGAGTTGTGTAATTACTTATACAACCAATTACATGTAGAGTGGGAGAACTATGCAAAGATTATTTTTCACCAAAAACAAGGCACTGCATTATTTTATAAATGGCTGAAAAATATAAGTGAAGAACACATCAAAGTAATCGATCTAGAAAATGAACACTACATTGTTATTATTCTATATAGCTATCTTCAAGTGAGATTAAATATGATTGATAGTGGTCTCTTTTCGTTACGTAAAAGAAAAATGGATGAGCTTCTTCAACAGCTACTTGATGAAATTCTACCAACAATAAAAGCAAGTGCGATGAAAAACGAACCTTTTTTTGAACTACTCAATGATACTTTAAACAATTTAGCTGTTCATCATCATTACAAAGATAGAAATAGTGTTACACAAACAATGGAAGATTGGCTTAAAGATTGGATTGTAAGGCCACATTTCCCTAAATATAAAACGTATTACACGACATTGGATGATGAATCTCAGGAGAAACTAGCTCATTTAGCTTCTAATAAATTGTTCAAACAAGTGCACCATCCTCACGTGAGAAGAGTATATTTCCGTTTACTATACTTTCATTCTCACCTTTCCGATGGCTATGAAGAGCTGTTTCGAGCCACTTCAGATCCATTAATGCTAACACCTGAAGAAAAAGATTTTTTACAGCTATTAGAAGAGAAAATGGAGGAATATTACCTTTCGCTTGTTCACCATTTTATTGAGCGGCTAATCGAAAAGAGAACTAGAAAGCATTATCATGAGGCAATTATGTATATCGAAAAGCTTCGCTTAATCTATAGTCAACAACAAAATGAAGTGTATTTCGAGACCTTTATTTCTCTATTACAAGATAAATACGAACGATTTACATCCTTTCAAAAGGAGCTAACTTCACGTGTTTAAACTTAATAACGAATTAACTTTGCTCTTAATAAATGAGCCTACACTAGGCTTGTTGCTATACAATAAACAAAATAAAGATGATCATACATTAATGTTAAAGCAAAAATTATTTGCGAATGACCCAGATTCATTTTATGGGTTAGCTTATAGTATAAAAGATTTTTCAGTAACAAAAAACGATGAAAAAACAAGCTATGCAGGGATATGGTTTCCCTTAAACAAAGTTAGTGCACTATTTAAATTATATAAAAATCAAAATGTCTTATTAGACGAATGCTCCACCTACTTAATAGAGCACCTGATGAATGTCGAAGAATTAGCAAATACCCGGAAAGTAATACCGACGAGAGATGCAAACTGGTCTATTGACAAAAGTGTCTCACAAAGCAATCCCCCCCTATTTCCATACATGGTTGAACGAGGGGAAACTGGTTTAAAAATTAAAAGAATGCAAGAGGAAGATTGGAAGCAGTTTATCCATTCGTTTATTCAATACATGATGTGTTCTACTTCACTTTATGAATCACATGTCAAACCGTACGTGGATGATTTACTCTCTACTGAAACAAATGAAGCAATGACAACATGGACGAAATCATTACAAATACCATTAAAGTGTTATACACTATCACAACATTTGTATCCACTCTGCCTTAAAAAGTGGAATGGTAAAACGGATGATCCATTTCAGGTCGTCTTACTTATTCACGAACCAGAAGCCGAAAATTCACCTTGGACAATTGAGCTTTACATGAAGGAATGGGTATCAGAAAAAATTGTTCCTATTAAATCTTTATTTGAAGGCGATCATCCTTTCTTAGTTAATCCATTCCCGTATTATAAAATGCTGTACTCCAACATAAAAAATATTGTTCCAATAAATAGGATGTGCTTCGATACCCCGACTTTAATGTTGTCACTCGAAGAGTTAACTGATTTATTAATGCATAAAACAGATGAGATTGAGGCTGCTAGCATTGCAATCCTCATCCCTGATCGTTGGAAGGAAAACCATGTAATACCTCAAGCAAAGGGAGTCATCTACTCAGAAGAAGAAGGTAGTAACAGCCAATCAACAAATTGGCGAAACAGCAAAATTTCTTTATCTTTTCTTATTGATAATCATGAAATAAGTGAATTTCAATTTAAACAGTGGGTTGAAGAAAAACGACAGCTTATATTTTTTAACAATCATTGGGTGAAGTGGGATCTACTCCAAGCAGAGAAATTGTTAAAAGAATATGAGTTAGCATCTGTAAGCGAAGAATTGATTTATGATGTTTGGCGTCAAACGCTGGCTCCAAACAACCTTGAAGAGCAAAGAAGCGATGCTACAATTCAGTGGTGTCTTGATAAAAGTGTATTAAATACATTTTCTCTATATTCACATCACCAATTAGAAGATAAGTGGTCAAACACATTGCGTTCATATCAAAAAGAAGGTGCACTATGGCTCTTAAAAATGCGAGCAGCGAAACTCGGGGCATGTTTAGCAGACGATATGGGATTAGGTAAGACAGTTCAAACGATCGCCTATCTAGAAACAGTAAAGTTAAAAGAGAATGAAAATCAACCTTTTCTCATCGTTTGTCCAACTAGTTTAGTCGAAAATTGGGTGAGTGAAATTCAATCTTTCGCACCATCATTTACTTTTTATGTTCATGCTGGAAAGCCTTCTGAAAGACGTGCTATGTTACAGAATTGCAAAGTAGACATAATTATTTCTTCATATCCGTTAACATTAAGGGATAGCCAATATTTTGAAAAACAAAATTGGTCTGCACTTATTTTAGATGAAGCGCAAAGAATAAAAAACGTCAATTCTAAGCAAAGAAAAGCGATTAAAAATATTAACAGTAACCATAAAATTGCACTGACAGGAACACCTATAGAAAATGAGCCGAAAGAAATTTGGAGTCTGATTGATTTATTAAATCCGGGGTTTCTACGAGATGAAGAGTGGTTTACTAAAAATTTCTTAACAAATAAAAACGTAGAACAAGCATTAGATAAATTAAAAACGCTAGTAAATCCATTTATATTAAGACGAACAAAAAAGCAATTTAAACATGAATTAATGTTACCAAATAAAAAAGAAATCAAGCACATTATAGCATTAACAAAAGAACAAAAGGTTTTATATGAAGCTGTAGTTGAAGAGTTGTTAGAGGACCTCCCTTCGTACTCTATGTTAGAGAAAAGATCACGTCTGTTCCAAGCCATTACACAACTGAAGCAAATATGTAACCATCCTGCCCACTTTACAAAAGAATCAAATATAGCGAATATGAAGGGAAGATCTAATAAATGGGATACTTGTATGAGCCTACTAGCACATAACCAAGTAGAGGCTAAACAAACTTTACTTTTTACTCAATATCGTTATATCGGAAACTTATTACAAAAAGCGATTGCTAAAGAGCTAAACACAACGGTTCCATTTTTTCATGGACAATTATCAATGAAAGATCGTCAAAATATGATAACATCATTTCAAGCAGAGAGGCGTTATCCTGTCATGATCATTTCACTACGTGCAGGAGGCTTTGGATTAAACTTAACGAATGCTTCGGAAGTTATTCATTATGACCGTTGGTGGAACCCAGCAGTAGAAGACCAGGCGACCGATCGTGTTTATCGAATTGGACAAAAAAGAGATGTCACAGTTCACACATTTATAAGCGAAGGAACGATCGAACAAAAACTCGACAACCTATTACAAGAAAAAAAGGCATTGCAGCAGTCACTCCTTCAGTCAACGTCCGTACCATTATGGGAATTAAACGATACTGAAATAGCTTCACTGCTAAAGTTAAGATAAGAAAGCACTGGAAAAGTGAAAGAACGCGAGGCCACTGAAAAAGTGAAAAACTTGCTGTTTCGTTGCATTAATATTCAATATACCTCATAATAGGAAAGGTTGATGAGACCGGAGCAAGCGAGGTAACTGTCTCTTCCTCTACAAGCATATGCGTTGGAGCGTGTCCGTCGAGACAACTCGAAGCATTATCGACGAAGCAACGCTCGTTCCTGTGGGATCGAAGGCAGGGTTGAGACCCCGCAGACCGCAGGTTGAGGAGGCTCACCAGCCGCCCACGGAAAGCGAGTTTGCATAGGACTCATCAACTTCTATATTCAAACAACCTTATTTTTATTAGTCTATCCTTTGAATTTAAGTACTTTTTCAGTGGCCTCAAAGAACACCACTTTTTCAGTACCTCAAAGAATATCGTAGCGTTGCAATCTACTAAAAGACTACTATGAGTTGTTTTCTCATAGTAGTCGCGCAACGAACGGAGCCATTGCCAAATAATTTTGGCTTCCTTATTTTGTGAGCGTTACTGTTAGACTTATATCACCTTTCTCTACCTCTTCATCGTCAATAGCAAAAGGAAGAAGTGTCGCTTCAACTTGTAACACTTCATAATCACCTAATGATTCTGAATACCATTGATCGTTAAATGTTAAAGCTTCACTTTCTCCCACTTCCTCAAATATGAATGCTTGAGTAAACATACGATCAGCTGCGTAGTCATATATAACATTCCCCTCTTGATCTTTTACGATGATATCAAACTGATGTCCAGAGGAAAATTCTAGTTTACGAGCAGATTCAGCTTCATTTTTTAAAGTGATTGATACTTGTAAAGCATTGTCTTCCAGAGAGGCATCTACACTATATAAAAAATCCCTATATTCCATACTTTCTCCCCCCTGATCTCCTTGTTTTTCTTCTTTATCTATATCATTGTTTTCACTATCAGTATGCTGTTCACCTTGCCCAGTCACTGGTACAGACTCTGTACTTTCTTCACCTTCCCCCGTACCACAAGCAGTAATAAATGACAACATACAAACCATGATTACAAACTTCTTCATTATTCATCGCCTCCAGCTTTTATCCATTTATTATAGTAGACGACCCTTTTATTGAAAAGTTTCATTTGTTTATTCTTTACGAAACATACCAAAAATCCCTGTCGTTTGTACTATGTTAGTAAACGCTTGAGGGTCGACAGCATCAATAATATGTTTCAGCTGATAAAGCTCATATCTCGTAATCACGATCATTATAATTTCTTTGTCTGCTTTCGAATAGCCTCCTTTTGCTGGTATTCGAGTTACTCCTCTTGTCACTTCTTGATATATCGCGTGCTGAAGCTCATCGGCTTTGCTTGTTACGATCATCGCCGTTAACTTCACATGACGAGTATGTATTGTATCAATGAGTCTTGAACTAACATACAACGTTAGAAGCGTATAAAGTGCTTTTTCCATTCCAAACATTAACCCTGAAGTCAATACGATAAAAGCATTTAATATAAAGAAATAAATTCCTAAAGGACGATCACTTTTTCTAGCCATTAGTAAAGCAACAATATCAACACCACCAGAAGAGGCACCGAACTTTAAAATAATTCCCGCACCCATTCCACCTAAAACACCACCGAAAACAGAGTTCAAAATAATATCACTTGATATGTATGTTATCGGTATTATTTCTAAAAATAAAGTTGTAAAAGCAACATTAATAAAGCTATATAGCGTGAAGCTTTTCCCTACTTTAAGCCAACCTAAAATAGCAACTGGAACATTTAATAAAAAGAGTAAAATACCCGGTGATAAAGGAACAAGCTCAGCTAAAATTTGGGCAATCCCTGTGAAGCCACTCGCGAAAACATTAGCTGGTATCAAAAAAAAGTTTAAGCTTAAAGCTAATAATACAGCACTGAATGCAGCAATGATAATTTTTTTTGATTCTTCTAAAACGTTTATATTTTTTATCATGTTAGCTCCCTTTTCTTTTTTCTTGGGTCTGTTAAACTCTGTTGATTTTCGCTGCAAGACGCTCACTTTTCTCTTCCTCTTCTAGTTTCCCTCTGAAGCTGCATCCGTCGAGACAGCTCGGAGCGGCGAATAAGGCTTCAAGAGGGCAATGAAAAATGTTGAAATTTACCTTTTTTAGTCCCTCAATGCAATGAGCGTAGTCGTTGCAATCTTTTGAAAGACTACTATGAGTCGCGGTTCTCATAGTAGTCGCGCAACGAACGGAGCCATTGCTATCGACCTTACCCATCCCGATGTATCTTCAACTCTTGCTTTCCACAAGCGTCTCGCACCTACCGCTACGATCATCCTGTCTCGAAAAATCAACACAAGTCTTTAACAGAGCTTTCTTCTTTAATATCTTAAATGCTTTAGTAAAGTTCATGCATTCATCTTTAGCTGAATATAAAGAAAGATACTGTCCTTACCTATATATCGTTTCACAACTAGCTATTCATTATTAATAAAACAAAAAACTATTTATATTAAGGACAAAGGGATTTTTTGAGAGTGAGTGATATCCATTTTATTCTTACAAACGGATGATGCTTACGTGTGGACTTTAGATAGTGTTTATTTAGTATTCTACCTTCACACTTTCACACTACTCCTTAATGGACTTTCTACACTGTTTACTTCACCTTTACACTCGAGTATGATGGAAAGGAATTTAATAGCCCGTGTGGAAGTGCGTGGATATGCGAGTGGACATTAAAGTTCGTTAATAGCCCATGTGGTAAAGGGAGCATGTGCGAGTGGACTTTAATGTGCCTATAAAGTCCCATGAGGTCGAGGGAGCATGTGCGAGTGGACTTTAAAGTACCTTTAAAATCCCGTGAGGTAGAGAGAGCATGTGCGAGTGGACATTAAAATGCCTTTAAAATCCCGTGAGGTAGAGGGATTATGTGCGAGTGGACTTTAATGTGCCTATAAAGTCCCATGAAGTCGAGGGAGCATGTGCGAGTGGACATTAAAGTGCCTTTAAAATCTCATGAGGTAGGAGAAACACCACTCCTGAATGGACTTTAAACTATATTTTATTTACCTTCGCACTCGAACACCACTCCTAAATTCATTAAACTGTATTGACACCAGCCAGTATCAAATAATTGCGCTGATGAGCAGTAAGCATCAAGTTCAAAATAGAACTATTTTATGAATTTTGCTCTTAAAAGGCTAAATGGGATTTTAACCATTTAGCCTTTTACTTTTCGATCCTGTTTAATTAGTTACTGTCTTATTTCCTTGTTATAGTAATTCACCGCATATGTGGCGCCTTCATCTACCATAGTATTATCATCAATGTCATGTGGATCAGAGTGCCCAATCTTCTCAGATAAATAATCAACATGATGCTCGTTTGTTTTGTTATTTACTTTTGCTTTTAGGCGATTCCATTTATCGTATACTTGCTTTCTATTTTTCTCCTTAGAGATGTAGTAAGATCCTGTTGTGATGATTGACACAACTGCTGCAGATGCCACCCACTTCATCATTATCATCCACTCCTCCTTAATGTTTCATTACTTGTCTATACCCTCTCTTTAAACTTTCAAAACGAATAGTAAGTATCCTCCCATTAAAATACTTTATAAGGTCACTTTACCAACAAAGTGGGTCCCAAAAGGCATTAGTAAATGACTTTTAGAGACCACCTCTCTATTTATTTGCTTATTAATACCTTATCTATGAATTAATCCTACATCATTTTTGGATGGTAGTGTGAACGTACTTCACCCATCATTGCTTTCCATCCAGTATGTATTATCGATTTGTCAACGGCATCATTTACAATTCTACATACATGATTTTAAGGAGTATATACCTCTAAATCCATTGGTAAGTACCGCTGTAGTGTTTTACCTATTTATAGAAAGAAGAAGGTGTCACCGTATGTTATCACTATTGGGACATCCTCACCTGCTTAACTCGACTTCTTCAATGACTGTGCCGTATCATATAACGAAGCGATTAATTTTGTTAACTCTTTTTGACTTAATGTTTGTTTTTCAATAACCCCTTTAAACGTATGATTGTTTTTTTGTAAATAGTTTGCGCCTTCTACGAGTTGGGAAACGGATTCAACGACACTTTCCATCGCTTCATTAATTTGTTCAATAGAGAGGATCATCTCGTTATATTGCGTAGTTAAATGGTTATTTTTTTCTGATATATCTTGAAATTTAGTGGAAGCTACATCTGTTTTTTCTAACGTCTCTATGCTTTTGATTAAAAAGGAGTCAAAGGCGCTTACAACCTGAATTGTTTCTTCCCCTAAATTCGCTAATATCTCTTTTGTACGTGTAGAGAATTCATTTGTTTCAGAGGAAAGCTTTCTTATTTCAGTTGCAACTACCGAGAAACTTCTACCAGCTGCTCCTGCTCTTGTAGCTTCAATTGATGCATTGAGTGCCAATAAATTAGTTTGTGAAGCAATGTTGTCGATTCCTTCCATAAATGCACTGATCTCATTTAATTGTTGCTCCATATCCGATACTTTTCGTGAAGCAATTTCTGTGTTTTCATTTAATTGTTTCATCGTTTCCTGCAATTCTCTCATCAATGCTACACCTTGGTTTGAAGTAGAACCTACTTCATTTACTTGAGATGTCATTAATTCAACAGAGGATTGCATTTCTTGTGAGCTTGCGGATACTTGTTCCGTTGTACTTGAGATAGTAGTAGTAAAATCCGTTTGTTGATCTAGTTCATTTGAAAAATGATGGATTGTCTCTAGTAATTTTTCCATGGCAGTTAATTGCTCAGACGAAGCTTTTGATGTTTGCTCAGCTACATGAGTGACTTCTTTTCCCGCTTGTTCATTAGACTCTAGTACGTCTCGTAAAGAAGTCCCCATTTCTTCTAACGCCGTATTGATGTCATGAAATTCATCATATCTTGTTTTACTTTGCTTAAAATGCAAGTTTCCAGCTTTGTACGCCTCAATTCGATCCATCACAAGTCTTACACCACTTGAGACGTTTTTACCAAATAATAACAAAAATAATAGCGGAACAAGGACAAGAAAGACGGTGCCTGTAATAGTTATGATGGTAGTCGTTGTGATTGCACTATGTAATTCAGACCTAGCTTCATCAATGCTATTTTCCAAATATGTATGAATTCGATCGTCGACAGAATTAATGTTGTCTTCTGTTCTCACAATGTGTGGAGTAACTCTCGATCGGACTCTATCTCTATCTTCGTACTCAAATCCAGGTAAGAAGTATCTTTCATTTAACTCTTCATAAGTGCTAAATGCGTTGCCAAAGTGAGAAAAATAATGTTCTAAAGCTTCATCTCCTTCAATCATGTCATTAATATAGTTGTAGTTTTGTTCATACAAATGTAAAGATTCCTGGAGATTTTCGACTCGGTCACTTTCATAACCTGAAGTGACGAGTTGTAGTTGTGTCAATCCAATTTGTTTCACCTCGGATAACAATAGCGTATACCTTTGTTGTAAATCCGCAGCTTCTTCTAAAGCTAAGCTGTTATTCGTCACTTGTTGGTTATGATAATAAATAAAGAAACTTGATGCGGTACTTACGACGAAAATAGCGGCGATCAATAATGTTAACTTTTGAATCAACTTTCCTTTATACCTCATCCTTTTTATTTTCTTTAATAAACTTTTTCCATAACTCTTAAAATTTGCTGGCTTTTTCTTCATAATAATCCCCCCTTTTAAAGGGAGGATGTCCCATTAAATCTTTCTTCTTTGGGACACCCTCGAGCATATGCTATAGCCTTAGTTGTTTTCTTCGACTAAGAAAGAATACAGTAGTACCAATTACGAGTAATAACATACCTAACATGAATAGATTAAACTTAGATGTTGCTGTATCTGGTAATCTATCTCCCTCTTCTCCCGGTTTAGAAGTCTCTTCAGCTTCATCGTCTTCTTTTTTATCGAACTCAGTTTCTTGTGTTTCTTTATCTTCGCTACCATTTTCTACTGTTTTTTCGGTGTCACTATTTGTTTCTCCACCTCCACTAGATTCAGGCGTTTCGCCCTCTTCGACCTCACCATTTTCAACGGTTGATGGGCCCTCTTTTGGAAGTTCTTCATTACCATACGCTTTAAAATACATGAATCCTACCCAATTACTCGTAGCTTCTGTAATTGTCACTTTGACATATCGCGCAGTAGTGTCTTCTGGCAACGTTATATCCATATTGGAGGATGTTACCTCATAAGTACCTAAGGAAGTAAAATCTACTCCATTATCAGAAATTTCTATTTCAAACTCATTAACACCATCCCAGAAATGAATCAATATTCTCTCTAATGGTACAATCTCTAGAAGGTCTACTGACCACCAAGCGTTAACACCTTCATCTGTACCCCAAGATGTATTTTCATCTTCTTCAACAGCATTTTCAGGGGCATTGTCCTTTCCTCCACCGTGTCCTGCACTGCTTGAAGCATTTGCAGGTTTATTTAAAGAGTGAAGGATTAAGTCCGCTAACGTTTCATCTACTTCCACTTCTTCTACTGCCCTAGGTTCTGGTACTGGTGGTACATAACCTCGAGTAAATACATTTAGAGATTCTAGCGCATTTCCTTCAAAATCGAACATTGCTTGGTTTTCCCACGCGTTCCCTTCACCTGCAGTCCAACCTGCTCCTTCAACACCTAACCACGCTGGCTCCCAGTAAAATATACCGTACCCTCGATCATTAGGTACATTCCTCACTACTTCCATTACATCGTAAAGGAACCGAGCTTGTCCTTCTACGGTTGCAGGGTATCCTGCAATGTTTTCTTCTGCAGAAGTGAAAATGTTCGAATGACCGTCTTGATCTTCTAACGTATATGCATATGCTGTTTCGACAACAACGACATCTCTTTCATAACGTTCACTTATATCATTAAGATTATATTCAAGGTCTTCTAATGTTCCATGCCAATATGGATAGTATGACGCCCCGATTACTTGGAAATCAGTCACACCTTCAGCAATAATTCCATCAAACCACCAACGATAAGCACTATTGTCCCCACCTTGGTCAAGATGTAACATAATTTCAACTTCGTCACCTAAAGTGTCACGCACAGCGTCTATACCAGAGTTTACTAATTCTGCTAAATTACTAAAATCATTATCTACTATACGACCATCATCAAAAAGCATCCCTGGTCTAATTTCATTTCCTACTTGTACCATGTCCGGCTCTGCACCAGCTTCGACTAATGCCTCAATCGTATCTGCAGTGTGATCGTAAACAGCTTGTTTTAGCTCTTCAAAAGATAGGTCTTCCCATGATGCAGGCTTGTCTTGTCTACCTGGATCTGCCCAAAAGCCTGAGTAGTGAAAGTTAAGTAAGAACTTCATGTCTGCTTTCTTAATTCTCACTGCTTTTTCAATCGTGTCATCTAAATCGTTATAAGCCATTCCATTTTCATAGACATCCACTGGATCTTCCCAAACTTTTAAACGAGCCCAGTTCGATCCATAACTCGTTAAAATATCTAGTACATCATTTTCTTCTCCTTGGTCGTAAAAAACACCGCCATAGTCCTCTACTTTTGTGAGCGTAGAAATGTCAACACCATAAATAAAATCATCTCTTTCTGGTGTCGGCTGTTCTCCAGAACCCTCCGGTACTAACTGCACGATATCTACACCAAGCCATGCTCCAGGCTCTGCATCTGCATAAAAACCAATTTTAATTTCACCATTTTCCACTTCTATGGGCTTTTCAATTTTAGTCCACCCCTCAACAGAAGAGATTTCCTCTTTCAAGACCTCCCCTCCTGGTCTTTCAATATACATATAACTCTCATTAAATCCCCCATCGTTAGCGACCCAAGCTGATAACATGTAAGAGCCACCTTCGATTCCATTAATTGTCTGATACGTATCAGCAACATAAGCTTCATCTAACCAGTAGTTTAATAGCTTACTTTCGCCACCTTCAGGTAACCAGCCACTCTCAGGTGTCGTAATTGCTTCACTTTCATTTGTTTCCCATGAGTCTAAATCATTTTCGAAACTATGATTTTTCACTAGTGACGATTCTGCTAGAGTAGTCGATAGTGGTGTCCCAGCAAATATACCTGCTAATAAAATAGCAATTAGCATTACCTTTGAGTTACGTTTTACAATTTTTTTTAAGCGCATATATTATCCCTCCTAAAAAATAAAACAATTTCTCTTTTCGAAACAAGTTTCAAAAAACAGAATCTTCAAAATATTTCAAGTTTAATTCTAGCTATACTTTTCCTTCTTTTCATGCTAATAATTTAATTTACATTTGATTGGTATGTATATAACATTCACCTCCTCAAAAGAACATTGCCCCTATCATGAGTAGTCGTTTCGTTGTTGAAAAATAATGGAGAAGAGGCTGGCAAATAAGAAAAAGTTATTCCTCCACATTATTAATGAATTGGTTTTCCATACATTTCAGCCTCAATAAAGTTTACACTGGAGATGATGTAGCTTATTAGTGATGTGTTAACTTACTCGGACGCTTCAAAATAGCTACTCCATTTATAGCTAAGTTAACACTATTTATTTCTGCATTCCCCTTAATTATGTTCGTATATTGTTTGTCGTCTAATAGAACTGTTTGTTCTTTTGCACTAAAGTTCAAAAGAAAAACATAGTCATTAGTACCATCAGTACGAAGTTGTACTGAAACTCCGTCTGGTAAGTTTGTGTCCAATACAGGTCTTAAGTTATCTTCCTTGACAATCTTTGAAAAGAAGTCATAATAAAATGGTTCTTTGTTACGTGAAGCAACATAATATGCTTTCCCATTTCCTAACTTATTTACGGTAATTGCTGGACGTCCTGCATAAAAATCGCTCCCATATGTTGCAAGAACTTCCGCACCTTCCGTATGAATTAAGTCACATAGATCATGTGCTTCATAAGACCCTTTTAGACCTAACGCATTATCCTTAGACATCACTACACTGTTTTTCTCCCAATCATACAATCCGTCGATTTCTTCTGACCATATTCCTAGCGTTTTGCGGAGAGGTCCAGGGAATCCACCTAGGAAAGTAAGGTCATTTTCATTTACAATTCCAGACCAATAGGTTGCTACAAATGTCCCACCATTTTCTACAAACTTCTCTATCCTCTCTCCAACTCCAGGTCTAACCATATATAACATAGGCGCAACAATTACCTTATATTTAGAGAAATCAAAGTCCATATCAATGACATCCATCGGTATTCCTAGCGTCCAAAATGCTTTATAGTGACGCAAGACCGTTTGTTCATAGTGTACTCCCATATTTCTCGGTCCTTGAGAATCATTTATTGCCCACCTGTTTTCTGTATCAAAAATAATGGCCACTTCAGTCTCTACACTTGTTCCTACCACTTCTGTTAACTCACCTAGTGTTTCCCCCACTTTTGCGACGTCACAGAATACTCTAGTATGCTCAGTACCTACATGATCTACAACGGCGCCATGGAATTTCTCGCTGGAACCTCTACTTTTCCTCCATTGGAAATATTGAATCGTATCGGAACCGTGAGCCACGGCTTGAAGAGAAGATAACAAGTGCATCCCTGGCTTTTTCAGTTTACTCACATCTTGCCAATTCGTTTGGCTCGGCGTACTTTCCATCAGCATAAATGGCTTACCACCTTTAAATGAACGCATCATATCATGATTCAATGCAGTCCAAACTGCTATATTACTATCATCTTTCTCACTATGCCAAAGTGGATAAGAGTCCCAGGAAATAACATCTAATATAGATGACATTTTATAATAGTTTAATGGCTCAAATGTTTCCATGTAATTTGTCGTAACAGGAATATCAGGATTCACTTTACGGAGTGGTGCTACTTCATTTTCTATAAAATCCATTGTCAAATCCGTGATAAACCGTTTCCAATCAAGATTCATTCCATGGACGGAGTTTTCACCGTGTGGTGCTGGTGACTCTACTTGTGACCAATCTGTGAGTGTATGACTCCAGAACTTTGTCCACCACGCATGATTTAATCTATCTAATGATCCGTAACGTTCTTTTAGCCATTCTCTAAAATTTTCTTGGCAATAATGACAGTTACAATAACCACCATTATACTCGTTCGATATATGCCACCCAATAACTGCCGGATGATTTCCGTATCTTTCTGCTAATTTCGTATTCATGATACGTACTTTTTCACGGTAAACAGGGGAGCTATAGCAATGATTATGACGTTCCCCATGTAAGTTTCTTACTCTATTGGATCGAGTGATAAGAACCTCTGGGTATTTTTGAGACATCCATGCTGGTCTTGCACCACTTGGGGTTGCAAGAAAAACATATATCCCACTCTCAACTAATTTATCTAGTACGTGATCCATCCAGTCAAACGTAAATTTACCTTCCTCCGGTTCAAGGGATACCCAAGAAAAGATACCAACAGACATAACATTACAATTTGCTAGTTTCATAAGACGAAGATCTTCCTCAAACACTTCTGGATAATCTAACCACTGCTCTGGATTATAGTCTGCACCATGTAACATTTTAGGAATTTTACTACTTATCGGCTGATATTTTTTTACCAATTAAATCACCTTTTCTATGCTGTATAATTTTTAATATAATTTCGTTTATGCGTTTACCCTTTAGTCCCACCAGCTGTTAGCCCTGATATTAAATATCTTTGTAAGAATAAAAATACTAACGCTATTGGTATGGCGACTAAGATAGCACCAGCTGCAAACCGTGTGAAATTGTTATCAAACTCATTACTAACAAAATTAAATAAACCAAGTGCTAGCGTAAACTTATCTTCACTTCGTAATACAATTCTTGGTAGCAGGAAATCCATAAACGGTGTCATAAATTGGAATAAGGCTACCACTGCTAATATCGGTTTAGTTAACGGAAGAATAATTTGTGCAAATATTCTAAAGTGACCAGCACCGTCAATTTTAGCCGCTTCATCAAGTTCTTTTGGTATCGTATCAAAATACCCTTTAACTAAGAATGTCATCATTGGGACACTTGCCCCAACATAAATAATGATTAACCCAGTTAATGAATTTAATAAACCCACTAAGCTTAAAAGTAAATACAACGCAACCATTGCCATTAATATTGGGAACATTTGTAATACTAGTAATATAAATATCCCATTTTTTCGTCCTACAAATTTATACCTAGAAAAGGCATAGGCGGTAAATGTTGCTACAATGACAGAGAAAAACGATGTAAAGCCTGCTACAATTAAACTGTTTTTATACCACGTTACATATCGTCCTCTTGGGTCATCAAAGAACAACCACCTGTAATGTTCTAAACTCCAATTTTCTGGGATCATTGATGCTGAAAACATACTGCGACCAGGATTCAATGACATACCTACAGCCCATAAGAGGGGATAGGCAATGATTACTGCCATGATGGCAAACACCGTGTAGATACCGATAAGTTCCAATCTGTTTTTTGTCTTTGTATTAAGCTTCAATATACTTTCCCCTCCTCTTTATAAGATTTTGTCTTCCTGAATTGGAAAAAGGCAAATACTGCAATAACGAGACCAATAATCATTGATATTGCTGCAGCTATACTATAGTTCTGTTGTTGGAATGTTAAACTATATACCCAGGAAATTAAGATATCTGTACCACCTGCATTTTGTCCTCGAACAGCTGGCCCACCTTCATTAAATAAATAAATAATATTAAAGTTATTAAAATTACCTGTATATTGCATAATCAAGAGTGGAGCTGTTGCATACATGACATGTGGGAAAGTAATGGCCTTAAATTTCTGCCACCTATTAGCTCCATCGACTGTTGCTGCTTCATACCAATCATCCGAAATACTCTGTAGAACACCAGTAAATAACGCAAATACAAAGGGAAATCCTAACCAAACTTGAATTGTTATGATTGCTACCCTTGTCCACATGACATCTGTCATCCACGGGATACTAATGTTTAATAACGGCTCCATGATTTGTCTATTAATAGCTCCAAAACCGTCATTAAACATTGCTGCAAAAATCAATATAGAAACAAAGCCAGGTACTGCCCAAGGTAAGATAAATAATGTTCTAAATGTACGTTTGAATTTAACTCGCTTGTCATTTACTAGAATTGCTAAAAATAATCCTAATGCTATTTGCAACGTAGTCGCGACTAGAGTCCAAACAAGTGTCCAACTGAATACACTAATGAATGTTTGCTGGAAAATCGAGGTCGTTGCTAATGCGATAAAGTTATCTAACCCTACCCAATCTAGCAAATTATGTGGTGGAGTATTCCTTAAACTATAATTAACAAAAGCTAAAGAAAGCATGAATCCTAGCGGTAAAATGACTGAAAAGATTACTAAAATTAAACCTGGTCCAACTAAAAAGTATGGAAATGTTTTGTCGTACGTATTATGAAAAGCTTCCCTTAATGTCGGGATACCGAAGCCCTCTTTTAGTTTTTCTGCATCTTTGTATGCATCTCGTAAATTGATACCATATATTAATAATGCGAAAGCAATTAATATGATGGAAACAAGCCCTTGAATGATTAATTGTAGAGAGTGGTCTCTAATTGGTTGTGTACCAAGCGTAAAGATTCCCCATAACCCAATATTAAGAAAATCATATAAGGTAATTAGAAATGCAGCTCCAAAAATTAGGAAAAAGGCACCTTTCATAAATCTACGATTATAAAATTGACCAAGGCCTGGTATAACTGATAATAGCAACGCTAACTTTGGATTATGGTTGGAAAATTTATGTTCCGTTTCTTTTCCAGTTTCTAGTTCGTCTTGCTCGTTACGTTCCATCCATGAACCTCCTAAACACAATAGAATGGTGATAGGAAGGCTAACAGCCTCCCTATCAAATCAATGTAATAAACCAATTACTGCATTAAATCAATATTCAAAAAGATATCCTCTACTGCTTCATCTAGTATTTCTTTTGGGTCATCTCCGTCTGCATTAAATTGTACCGCATCTTCCATCGGGTCCCACACTTGGCCCATTTCAGGAATGTTTGGCATTGGGATCGCAGATTGTGATTGATCTAAGAAACCTTCTGCTAATGGGTGATCGATATCCGCATCAGGGCGGGCTGGAATTTCGCCAGTCTCCTCGAAGTAATATGCTTGTGAATCAGCACTAGTTAGGTGTAAAGCAAGTTGTGACGCCCAGTAAGTGTGCTCTGTATAGTTAGATACAAGCCAACCTTTTACACCTGCAAATGGTGTTGGGTCTTCTCCATTAGATAAAGTTGGCAAAGGAGCAACTCCTAAGCTATCCCCTAAAGCATCTGAGAAGGATGCCATATACCAAGGTCCAGATAGAACTGCTCCTACTTTCCCATCAGTAAATAAGCCATTAAGAACATCTTCTGTTATACTTCTTGGAATTAATCCTCTTTCAAACAAACTTTGAACTTCTGCGAATGCTTCAACAGATCCTTCGTTATTTAAACCTAAATCTGTTGGATCATAGTTTCCTTCTGCATCTTGTGGGAATACATACCCACCGTATCCTCCCATCCAAGGGAACACGTGATAGAAATTAAGTGCTTCAAATAAGAAACCGTATTCATCATTAGACGCATCTGTTAATTCTTCTGCTAATTCATATAGTTCTTCCATTGTTTCAGGTACTTCACTTATAATATCTTTGTTATAATATAAAGCCGTATTTTCCATCACTAATGGCGCCCCGTAAACTTCACCATCTAAAGTAAAAGCTATAATAGCGTCTTCTGTATACTCAGCTAGCGTTGCCTCATCAGCCTCTAATGGCGCTAGTAGATTTTGTGTTACTAAATTGCCTAAACGATCATGTGGTTGAAAAATAAGATCAGGTCCAATTCCACTTGGCCCATCTAATTCGAAAGCTTCGTCTTGATCAGCCATTAAGTAAGGTGTAACTAATACTTCAATTCCATGTTCTTCTTCAAACTGCTTTACTAAATGTTCTATTGCTGCAAATTGGTACTCTTCATTGTTTGCCCAGATTTCAAGAGATTCTGGCTTTTCTGGTACTACATCATCACTTGTTTCTTCTGTGACATCGCTACCATTTTCTACTGTTGATTCATCCTCTTCTACTGGTTCAGCAGCATCTCGCCCACATCCAACAGCAACAAGCATTAGAGTAAGCATCATCATGGTCATAATAAGTAATTTTTTCTTATACATTTGTAATTACCCCTTTCTCTTATAAGAATATGAGATAAGTGTAACCGATTACAAAACCTTTGTGTATGAATATATTCCATAATTATATAAAAATATGAAACTCCAATAACTATCTTTCGAAATAATTAATTTTCTTCGAACGCCGTATCGGCACTGCTTTTTTTCAACAATATCCTTCATCTTTAACCAATAAAAGACATTGATAGAACCCGATAAAATGCATAAAAAAAGCTAGAAAGGTATATTCCTTTCTAGGCTCTCTCACTTTTTAAGTTCATAGTTTTGTTCTTTACTAGTAAATTCCGATATTTTTTAGGTGTAATGCCTTCCTTTTTTTTGAATGTAGCTACAAAATTACTAACATCATTAAAACCAACTAGAAAGGCTACGTTCTTCAATGGTGTGTCAGGGCTATGGATTAAAATTTCCTTTGCTTTCCTTATCCTTAACTGGATCAAAAAGGAGTAAGGGCTTACATTAAAAGTATCTTGAAATAGACGATTTAAATATTGTGAACTTACATTCAAGTGTTCAGCCATATCCTGTAGTCCTATATCTTCGGCATAGACGGTTTCAAGCCACTCTACTATTGGACGAATTTTATCATAAAAATGTGATAAGGATGGCTGATTGTTTATTTTACCATATTTTCTAAGATTAATAAGGAATTGATATAAACAGCTCGATAATTCCAACTTTGAAAACTCGGACTTCTCTCTTGTAATATTGATCATGTTCATTATTAAATCGATAAACGTTTCTTGTTTCATTTCTGTGTATAGTGTTGAAAAGTTTAATTTCAACGAATCAAGAATCGAGATGATCGATGCACCACCAAATGTTACATAAATAGTTGACCATTTTTTCCCATAAGTAAAATACGAATGAGGCGTATAAGGTTTTAATAGTACTCCCCTTCCCTCTGGAAGCACATATTCATTTCCATTAAAGTGAAATCGTCCTTGCCCCTCAACCGTTTGAAGCCAATGATAGTATGGGTACCCTTCTTCTCTTACAAAGTCTTGCTCTGCCGGGTTAAAACCTACACTCTCTACAAATAATGGTAATGTATCTTCTATCGTAACAAACGTATATCTTATTTTTTTATAGTGATGCATGTTTTACACCCTCTCTTGTAAAATAAGGTTCCATCTTTTAGTAATCTATGTATCTTATCCTTGTCAATCTTACACTCAATTAAAGTAACTAGAATTATCTATTATTTTATTTCTCTTTTTTAATAAGGTAACATTATTCAAGCAAATATAAAAGTGGCTTTATCTATCTTTACCAATAGATAAAGCCACTATTTGCAGTATGTACTCATCGTTTCTTCAAAAGCATTTTTCTGTCTCCAATTCCATTTCTTTATATAGTATGGGAAGGGTTACTATTGCAACAACATAATAATTCGTATGGCGTATCCATCGCCTTTTTATATTGTTATACAAATACATGTTACTAAAGCATTAAAAGTCCTCACAATGCAGAAAGGGAGACTCCAGCAGGTTAAAATTCACCTATGGAGTCTCCCTCTTCTTTACTTTTTCCAGCCTTTTAACTCGTCTACAGAAGTTATATGAATTTCAGAACCATTAACAGTTTCTCCATCATAAGATAGCATGCCACCATTAAAATTTGTTACTTTTCCAACTCCGTTTTCATTTAAGAATAAAGAAACATTTTGCGAACGGTTGCCGCTCCTACAAATAAACACGTATTCTTTATCCTTATGAAAACCATCAATCAAATTTGGAATCGTGTGCATTGGAACTAACGGTACTCCTGGAATGTGACCACTTTCATATTCCTCTGGTTCTCTTACGTCTATTAGTACTGTATCTTCTTTCGGAGACTTTACTAACGCTTTTAGTTCGTCAACATCAATTTGTTTAATTCCATCTTGGTCAAAACTCATCATAATCCCTCCTATCATCACTAACGATAATACTATATAAAAATGAGGAACGTTGCAAAAATCTACACTCGGCTAAGAAAGAAAAAACACTTTTATTCTTTAAGCCTTTTCGATAAAAATCTTTAAAGGCCTTTTTCTTCATTCATTCTTCTAGTCTCTTCTAGGTTTTGTTTGCGTAATTTCAATAACCTGTACGTGTGACTTACGACAACTTTCGTTACTGCATACGTAGGAACTGCAATTAAGAATCCAATAAAACCAGCAAAACGTCCCGCAACTAAAATAAGTATAATAATTGTCAAAGGATGAATAGCAAGCTTTCTGCCCATAACCTGCGGTGCTATCAAGTTACTTTCAATTTGCTGAACAACTACGATTGCAACAATGACCCATAACGCGGTCATAGGTGATGCAATAAGTGCTACGATAACTGCCGGCACTGCCCCAATCCATGGACCAATGAAAGGGATTAAGTTCGTAGCCATTGCTATTAAAGCTAAAATAAGCGTATATTCTAACCCAATAATAGTATAGGAAATAAACATCAGGATACCGACACATAAACTAACGATAATTTGCCCTTGAATAAATGAGCTAAGTGCCTTATCCATATCACTTAAAATACGCTTTCCTTCGATTTGTTGTTTTTCAGGAAAAAAGCGTAACACTTGATTTGGTGCTTTATGACCATCCTTTAATATGTAAAACAACATAAAAGGAATGAGAATAATCGTAAATAAGGTGTTTGTTAAAGCACCAAGAAAGCTAGCAATATTCATAGATATGAAATTAAACGTATCCATTAAAACGCCTGCTATATTTTCACTGATACTTTCTATAGAAAAGCTCTCAAAATCTTGGAATTGGGCAAGCCACTCAATTTCTGAAAGATCAAAAATTACTTTTCTAACTTCATTAACTAAAAATGGCATATTATCAATAAGGTTCATTAGCTGCGCTTGTAATGCTGGACCTATGAGAAAGACTAGCCCTGTTAAGACACCAATAAGTAGTACATATATGATCAAGATAGCTATAACTTTAGGTACTTTACGATTATGTAAAAAGATGAGAATGGGCCTTAGTAAATAGAACAAAACACCAGCTATTAGAAAAGGGATAAATACTGTTTGTACAAAAACTACTAAAGGTCGAAAAATAAAAGACACTAATGTAGCTAAATAAATAATAATAAGAATTAATATCGTATACAGTAAACCACGAAACAACTTGCTTTTAGTCAACAGAAACCACCCTCTATGTCGTATGAAATAATTAATCTATCTTCTATTAAAGTATCATATATTTAAAAGAACGTGAACGATTACATTTTTGGTTCCTTTTCATATGTTCTACTCATTCTTCGATATTGTCCAGGTGTCATTCCTTCTTTTTTCTTAAATATCCTTGAAAAATAACTTACATCAGAAAAACCGCATTCTCTTGCTACTGTATCTAGGTCATGATTACCACGGATAATTTTTGATTTTGCCATGGACAATCGATAATGATTTAAAAATTGAATTGGGGTCATCCCTATCACCTTTTTCATTGACCGTGTAATATAGTCTGGGTGGTATAGTAGCTCTTGCGCCATTTCTTTTACAGTAAAACCTTCAATTAAGTAATTCCTTTTTATATAGCGCACAACTTCGTCTGTTACATTTTGAGCACTCGTTGGCAGCTCTACAGCATCCTTTTGTAATTGAATCATTAAATCCCCGAATAAAAGCTGTTGTCTCATTTTTTCAGCTGGATCACTTGAATCATTTAACTCTAAAATAGACTGGATAGCTTGGATACCTCTTTCCTTGTTACGAAAAGCCGCGTACCTTGGAATATGTAATTTATACTCAGGCGCTTCTACCAATGTACTCTCTTTAATAATAACATTTGACCAATCAAAATCATGTTTCTTCTTTAATTCGTAGTCATTTGGTAAAGTAAAGTGTATCCAATAATATATCGCTTCTTCTTCACAGCGCTCGTAACCTCCATGCTTTAATCCCGGGGCCAAAATGATGTATTGTCCCTCTTTCACCTCATATTTTTCTCCTGCTTCTTTCATATATATTTTTCCTTTAACGACGTAAATAAGGTCGAAAATATGAAATATTCTCTGAAAGTGCTGTTCTCCCTTTCTAAAAGTCGCATTCCCTCCTGTAATAAATGTTGGGAGTGGAGGTATTGTAAAAGTTAGTATTTCCATTATGTTCTCCTCTCACATCGTTTTTGTACAATTGTTATCGATTTTTACACAACAATACTTATTAAGCATCGTTTATTATTATAAAGTATGTTCAAAGTAAATGTACAATTATATAAAGGAAGTGAGGGGGCAAAATGTCATCAAATAAAGAAAAAGCAGCTAAGATAACCCTTTTCGCCCTAACCTGGCCAATTTTTGTAGAAATCCTTCTCCACATGTTGATGGGGAATGTAGATACTATCATGTTAAGCCAATACAATGATAATGCCGTTGCCTCAGTGGGTGTTTCTAATCAAATTATGAGTGTCATCATCGTCATGTTTGGGTTTGTTGCAGCTGGAACAACGATACTTATTGCTCAAAATATAGGGGCTAAGAAAAAGGAAAAAGCTAGTCAAATTTCGGTTGTTTCCATTGCAGCTAATTTATTATTTGGAATTTTACTTAGTCTTTCACTATTATTATTTGGAAAGCCTGTATTATTAGCTATGAACATTCCTGAAGAGTTAATAGCTGATTCCCTTATTTATTTACAAATTGTTGGCGGAACCCTTTTTATTCAATCCGTTATCATGACGCTAGGTGCAGTCGTAAAAAGCTACGGTTTTACGAAGGATGCCATGTACGTCACACTCGGAATGAATATATTGAATGTCATCGGAAACTATGTCCTCATATTTGGTGCATTTGGTGCGCCAGAGCTAGGTGTTACTGGAGTCGCAATAAGTACTGCAATAAGTCGTGCTATTGGTTTAGTTATTCTTTTTATTTGTCTTTATAAAAGAGTAAATGGGTATTTGCCTTGGAATTATCTATTTGAAAAATTCCCTAAAGAGGAAATTCAGCAGCTCTTAAAAATTGGTATCCCATCTGCAGGTGAGCAATTAGCTTACAATTTATCACAAATGGTCATTACGGCATTTATTGCCACAATGGGAACAGTGGAGCTTACTACGAGAGTGTATGCTTTTAATATCATCATGTTTGCGATGTTATTTTCCATTGCTATCGGTCAAGGCACACAAATATTAATTGGCTATTTAGTAGGTGAAAAACAGATTAATAAAGCTTATGAAAGATGTTTAAAAAGTTTGTGGATAGGTGTTGCGATATCAACGTTCTTTATGATTACATTAAGCTTATTTAGAGAAACATTACTATCCCTATTCACTTCAAATCCAGAAATTATTCAAATAGGAAGTCTTTTATTATTGATTTCAATCATTCTTGAACCTGGTAGAGCATTTAACCTCATTGTAATCAATGCACTTCGGGCAGCAGGAGACGTCAGATATCCAGCCTATATCGGTATTATTTGTATGTGGGGCGTGTCTGTAACAGTTTCTTATACTGCTGGTATTATGTTTGGTCTTGGACTAATCGGAGTCTGGATTGCAATGATATTAGATGAGTGGATAAGAGGAATACTTATGCTTAGAAGATGGAATTCAAAAAAGTGGGTAACGATGTCCTTTGTAAATGAAGAAGGAAAAAACAGTTAGTCATCATACACGCATTTGTATTTTTATTCACTTTATTCATGTTATGACGAGCTCATTATTTTAATAATCTTTTCCGTGCAACAAAGGTGTTCAATAGATCACATTTTGCAAAAACATTGCTATTTCAACAATTTTCGCAAAATTTGTTAGTTTTTCTTACTCGGTTTTTGTGAGTAAGTTTTGACAACTTGTTCAAATTTTGGTTAAATTAAATAGAATATCAACAATTTATTATGCAATTGTTGATACAATCTAATATCTTTAAGGGGGAATGTATCTTGAATAAGAAGTTTTATTCCATTTTAGCGATTCTTCTTGCAGGTATTTTATTATTAGCTGCCTGTGGAGAAGGAGACGATGACACAACAGACGACGCTGGTGGTGACGAACCAGAAACTGAAGAAACAGATGATGCTACTGAAGAAGAGGAAGATGATGATGCAGCTGCTGATGGCGGTGCTATCAACCTTCAAATGGGTACAGGGGGAACTGGTGGTACATACTACCCACTAGGTGGAGAAATGGCAACGGTTATTAACAATAACATCGAAAACTTCGACCTAACGATCGATGCAGTCGCAACTGGTGCATCGGTTGAGAACCTTGCTGAAATTGGCCAAGGTAACTTTGGTTTAGGTATGACAGTACACTTACCAGCTTTAGACGCACTTACTGGAGACGGTGATTTCCATGGTGTTGAAATTGATAACTTCGGTTTCATGGGACATATTTATCCTGAGATTATGCAAATTGTCACTCAAGAAAATTCTGGAATTGAGTCGATTGAGGACCTTAGAGGTAAAACTGTAAACACTGGACCTGTTGGTAGTGGTACACGTGCCGCAGCTAGACTGATTCTTGAAGCATATGGTCTTGAAGAAGGCGATTATACTGAAAGTGATGAAGGATTTGGTGAAGCTGCAGGACGTATCCAAGATGGTAGTCTAGATGCTTCTTTTGGATTACTAGGTTTACCAGCTAGTGGTATTGAGCAGTTAGCTGCTCAACGCGATATTCGTATGATTTCTATCAGCTCTGAAGCAATGGAATACATTGAAGCAAACAGCGGATACGAAGCATATGAAATTCCAGCTGATGCTTACGATTTTCTTGAGGAGCCTGTAGTTGCACTTACTGCTTATGCGATTCTTGTAGGTTCTACAGACCTAGTTGATGAAGATCTTGGTTATGAAATTACAAAAGCTCTTTTTGAAAACAGAGATCAAATCTCGCATGCTCAAGGTGCACACTTGACGAAAGAAAATGCTTTATTAGGTCATGAAGGACTTCCTATGCATCCTGGTGCGGAAAGATATTTCCAAGAAGCTGGACTACTTGACTAATTAGATAAAGTAAACATCTTAAATTTAAGTAACTACGGTCGGACTTCCGGGTCCGACCGTTTTTAAACACTTTAACCATTCAAGCTGTCTTGTTAACAATTCAAAAAAATTCCCTTTTCATCATCATCATAATGTGATAAAAAAGAGACATAGTAACATAAAAGAAAAATTATATGAGAAATTATTTCACGTAGGCATCGACGAAAAAGCAGGAACTATCCTACTTTTTCGTCGGTTTTACTAGAAATCGGATTAGGTGGTGAACACATGGAAGTAAAAGGAGCTTTAACAGAAGAACAACAGCAAGAAATGCTCTCAAAATTTGATAGAGAGTCAGCTTATAGACGAAATACAGGGAAATGGAAATGGGTTATATCCTTTATAGCTATCTCTTTAACCCTTTTTCATCTATATCGAGCGTTCCCACAAATAGGGCCTTTAGGTTATAGAATGCAAGGGGCAGTTCATTTAGGTACCGCGCTAGGTTTAATTTTTCTTCTATACCCAGCTCGTAAAATAGGCCTTAAAAAAAGCGGTGTCCCTTGGTATGACGTACTACTAGCATTTCTTGCCATGGGATCTACATATTACATTTTATTCCGGTATGATTGGATTACTGGTCCGGCAATACTTCTAGGCTATACTACCATTGATATTGCGGTTGCAACAATAGGTATTATTCTTTTATTTGAAGCAACAAGGCGAGCGGTAGGGGTTCCGATTATCGTCATTGCAGGGGTCGCCATTCTTTATGGCTTATTTGGCACCAATCTCCCCTATATCGGCCATACTGGATTTAGTTGGGATCGACTTGCTCAGCGATTATTTTATACAACCGATGCCATTTTTGGTACTCCTATTCAAATATCATCAACCTTTATATTTTTATTTCTTTTCTTCGGTGTCATGTTAACAAAAACAGGGGTTGGCCAATATTTCAACGATTTGGCTTTTGGGGCTACTGGAAAATATACTGGTGGTACTGCAAAGGCTGCAGTAGCTGCTTCTGCTATGCAAGGGATGGTTACAGGAAGCTCTGTAGCAAATACAGTGTCTTCCGGTTCCTTTACAATTCCAATGATGAAACGAGCAAAATTTAAACCCGAATTTGCAGCAGCAGCCGAAGCATCCGCTTCTACAGGTGGTCAAATTATGCCACCAATTATGGGGGCAGCAGCTTTCATTATGGCTGAGTATGTTGAAAGCGTCTCGTACAGCGATATTATTATCATTGGCATAATTCCAGCAATTTTATATTTTACCGGTGTATTTTTCGGAACACATTTTGAGGCGAAAAAGCATGGAATTACCGGATTGCCAAAAGATCAGCTTCCAACTTTGAGAGGCATTTTTAAGAGAATATATTTATTAGCTCCTCTCGTAGCGATAATATCGATGCTACTTCTAGGATTTACAGCTACTACAGCTGCACTTTATGGTATTGGTGCCGCCTTTTTAGTTAGCTTCTTTAGGAAAGATACTAGAATGAAACCAAGAGATATCATCGATGCTCTTGAACAAGGGGCAAGAGTCGCATTACCTGTTATTGCTGCCTGTGCCACAGCTGGTATTATCGTTGGAGTTGTAGTATTTACTGGATTAGGAACAAGAATTGCTGGCGGTCTCATCAATATGGCTGGTGATAGCTTATTTTTACTATTGTTCTTCACTATGTTTGCTTGTATATTACTAGGAATGGGGTTACCAACAACGGCAAACTATGTTGTTACCGCAACTATGGCAGCACCTGCTCTCATTCAATTTGGAATCGAGCCTATCGCAGCACATTTCTTTGTCTTTTACTTTGGAATTGTCGCAGATATTACTCCTCCAGTTTGTTTAGCTGCTTACGCTGGTTCTGGTATAGCCAAGGCGAATCCAATGAAGGCTGGGGTCACCGCCTTTAAACTTGCAATAGCGGCATTTATTATTCCATACGTGTTCGTTTATAACCCGGTATTATTATTACAGGATGCAACATTACTGACCTTAATTCCTGTTCTTATTACTGCATTACTCGGAATGGCAGCAATAAGTGCTGCAATGATGAATTACTTTGTTTATAACCCGATATGGTATGAACGAATATTATTATTTGCTGCTGGAATTATGCTAATTGTTCCAGAGAATTTACCTGTTGAATTAGCAGGATTAGCCCTATTAGTATTGGTAGGGATCATTCAATGGTTACGTAAGAAAAAGCATAATGATGAAAACGGTGAAAATAGAAATCATATAACAACATAAGGTGAAAATTTATACAAAAAAAGGGAGCCACAATAGGTAATAAACCTACTGTGGCTCCCTTTTACTAATCATAAAATACATCAAACGTATCCCATAACCCTTCAAGCTCCTCTAATCGTTTTTCAACCTTTTTATGCTCTGATCTCGTTAATGCTGTTATTAAAGCACTTGAGATACTCATAGGCGCTGCAAACGAATCAATGAAAGAGTTAATTTCTGTAGAAGCAATGAGCTTAATATCGGCGTACGGGACTAATGGACTCATTAAATGGTCAGTAATAACTAATGTCTTGGCTCCTTGCTGTTTTACAAATTTTAATACTTCTACTGTTCTTTTCGTATATCGATTAAAGCCTAATCCAATGACTAAGTCTTCATCTGTTATATCGAGTACGTGTTCAGACACGCCATCAGCTTGACGTATGAGCTCAGTATTTTGCAAAACTAAATCTAAATAGAACTCTAAAAAAGACCCTATACTCGTTGCACTTCTATATGCAATGATATAAATTCGTTTTGCTTCTATAATTTGTTCTACTGCATTTTCAAAAACAGCAGGGTCTACTTGATTAAGGGTCATTTTTATATTTTGAATATCATCTGACAGCACCTCTGAAATAACGTGCTTTGTTTCATCATTTTCATCGGTTGTTCGCGCTAATACTTCGGCTGAAGTCATCTTTCTTTGTAATGCTTCCTGTAGATGACGCTGCATATCTGGGTAGCCTTTGTAATTTAAAAAGAAAGCAAAACGAATGACAGTCGCTTCTCCTACTTGAACATTTTTCGCTAGTTTTGATGCGGTTAAAAATGGAGCTGTTTCATGATTTTTTATTAAGTAATTAGCTATTTTTTTGTGAGATTTACTCATTCTTTCTCTATTTTGTACTATTCGTTTATAGACATCACTTTCTAACAAAGTACTTCCCCCTTTTTAAGACCGCCCTCCATCTTCTAATCTGCTATTTAGCACTCGCTCGTATGCGTTTATCGTTTTGTTTAGTTCTTCTTCTCCATGTTCAGTAGATAGACTATAACGGTTTAAAGGTTTCGTATATATTCCTTCATCTAACAGATGATAATCAATCTCTTTTCTTAGCGGCAGATTCGTCTTCTGTAGGTCTCGATAGTTATAAATATTTTTTTCACGGGTACATAGTACACTAAATATCGTACCTATGCCAACAGTCTTAATTGGTACATTTGCTTTTTTTGCGACATGTTCAAGTTTTCTTCTCAATATTGTAGTATTCTCTTCTACGATAGAAAACTCCTTTTGAAGTCGATCAATCGTCGCTAAACCTGCTGCTAAAATGGTAGGATGGCCGTTATATGTTCCACTATGGAACAATGTGTCCTTTGCAGAGGAATTATTCCCTTGACCAACATCGAAAACATCTCCAGCTACTTTTGGACTGCTCGTTGCCATGATTTTTTCTTTCCCACCGACTAAACCAATTGGAAAACCACCACCAATCGCTTTGCCTAATGTCGTGAGGTCAGGAGAAATATTATATACACTTTGTGCTCCTCCTAATGATACACGAAATCCTGTTTTTACTTCATCAAAGATTAAAACAATACCATACTTTTTTGTTACTTTTCTTAAAAGGTCCATGAATTCTTGCTTAGCTGGTATAAATCCTCCTTGTACTGGTTCAACGATCACAGCAGCCAACTCAGATGCATGCTTTTTAATGAGGGATTCGGTTGCATGCAAATGATTAAATGGTAATATAATTGGCTCGTTTTCTTTAAATGTGTCTAACCCTGAAGACTCTGGAACTGGTAAAGGTTCACCTTCCTCTCCAGCCTCAGATAATGGTGGATTAATACTATAAAGCATGCTATTGTACCCACCATGGTAATGTCCTTCGAATTTCGCTATTTTTCCTTTGCCAGTAAATGCTCTTGCTAACCTAATTGCTAATAGTGTTGCTTCTGTCCCAGAATTAGTATAACGCATCTTTTCCATTGAAGGATAATGTTCTTGTATTCTTTTCGCAAATTCAACTTCTAATCGATGAGGTGTGCCAAATAAAAATGTTCCATCATCGGAAAGTTGTTTATTTATCGCTAATCGAATATCTTTGTGACCATGTCCTAACGCTAATGAGCCATATCCCATTAAATAGTCAATATATTTATTCCCATCTACATCCTCTACCCATGCACCATTCGCTTTGTTCATCACAATTGGATACGGTGCAAAATGTTTAATATTCGCGGTAACTCCCCCGGGCAAGTAATTCTTTGCCTCCTTCATATTCTCATATGAAGCCTTTGTTTTCTTTCCATAATTTACGAAAGGATGATGAGTTTTTCTAATTGCCATTATTTTTACTCCTTCTCCCTTCTTGATTTCATTTTTTTGAAGGATTTATTTCATTTTATGAAAAAAGAGCTTGTATGTGAAGGGTTATAACCAATTTTTTTAAATTTATGCTGGAGTCATATTTATCGTACATAAATACGAGAAATATGAAGGAAATCTTTCATTTTTGCATTATTTTAGAAGTTTAACTCCGTTTTTGACCAATTTTATAGTCTATGTTTAAATGAAACTATAAATATTAACATGTATTTATAATACTAATAAGGAGGAGATATCGATGGCACAACCTAAGTACATTATGAATATCGATAAGATTACGCAAATTCCCGAAGAAGAGCGAGCAAAGCTAAAAAAGATTACAGAAAAATTTGTTTTTCGTGTAAACGATTACTACTTAAACCTAATTGATTGGAATAATCCGAACGACCCAATAAAAAAGCTTATCATTCCAAATGAAGGTGAGTTAGAAGAATATGGTCGCTGGGATGCTTCCGATGAAGATACGAACTATGCCGCTCCTGGCTGTCAGCATAAATACGGAACTACTGCGTTACTTATCGTTTCCGAAGTTTGTGGTGCTTACTGTCGTTATTGTTTCCGAAAGCGTTTATTCAGAAACGATATAAAAGAAGCAATGGCTGATGTTCAACCAGGTATTGAATACATTAAGAACAACCCTCAGATCAATAATGTATTACTTACGGGGGGAGATTCACTCATTTTAGCTACAAAGAAATTACGCTTAATTATCGAGCAATTACGTGAGATCCCTCATGTAAAAATTATTCGTCTTGGGTCAAAAATGCCCGTCTTTAACCCAATGCGCATATACGAAGACCAGGAATTATTAGATCTCATAAAAGAGTACTCTACACCAGAACAAAGAATTTATGTGATGGCACACATTAATCACCCTGTAGAAATTACAGAAGAAGCAAAAAAAGGCTTCGACGCATTGCATAATGCTGGTGCTATCGTTGTTAACCAAACGCCAGTATTAAAAGGTATTAATGATGACCCTGAAGTGCTTGCAGAATTATTAGACAAGTTATCATGGGCAGGTGTAACACCATACTACTTCTTCATTAATAGACCAGTTGCTGGAAATAATGATTTCGTGTTAACGCTAGAGGAAGCTTATAACGCTGTTGAAGCTGCAAAAGCGAAAACTTCTGGTCTTGGAAAAAGAGTTCGTCTATCAATGAGTCATACATCAGGTAAAATTGAAGTACTTGCCATTGATAACGGTAAAGCATACTTAAAATATCATCAATCTCGTGATGGTGATTATGGTAAATTTATGGTATTAGATTGCCCGAAGGATGCTGCATGGTTCGATGACCTACCAGGAAATGAACAATACTGGGAGCCTCCAAAGAAAAAGTTAGATAGCTTTGTTGGTGCAAACGAAAAAATTAAAGCAAAAGATGAAGTAAACATCTAACCATTTAACATTATTCTATTAAAATTTTGAAAGTGAAGGGGCTATTCATGTCTAATAATAGCCATGGAATAGCTACACTTTCCGCATGCCCACTAGACCTCATAGTGGGCTTTTATGTGATTGCTGTGTCCCCGAACATAGTTAAAGGTTGACTGAAAGGGTAACATTCATCTTTCCAGTCAACCTCTTATATATGTATGTCTAATATAATCTGATTGTATAGACTATTGACTACGTATCCTCATACCAATTGCATTTACTTCATGCTAAAATAAATGATAATGTTTATTATAGAAGGAGGCTGCTAGTGTCATGAAAAAGACGATTCTATACATATTATTACTGACATTAGTTAGCTGTCACTACTCCCCTGCCCCCTCTATGATTGATTCCTCTCATGAGTCTCCAATATTTGAACAGTTTAAGATGTTCCCACTAATGGTGACATATACTGAAACTAATGAGTTTGAAGATTTTTTTACACTAACCTTTGAATTTACACACGTTGATGACACACCTCTTTCACCTGATGACTATGTAGTACGGTTTCCAAGCTATATATTTGACGAAAATAATATTCCATATAAAATCTCTCAATATAATATCGATATACACAATCATGAAAGTTTTTTTGTTAATCTCGACGTAGCGCCACAACTAGATACTCATTCAAAAAAATTAATGATTCCTATTACAATTACACCATCTCTTTATGAAGAAGGATACCTGTTCACTATAACGAACAATGAAAGTGACAATCTTTCTCTAGGAGATATGCACTTGCATAATATAAATATTGATAAAAATCATATTTCATTTGAATTATACGATGAGTACCAACAGACGTTGAACAGGAACATCTCCTATGATTTTATGAAATTAAAAGAAAATCAAAAAGTTTACCCTCTACTTTCTAACGTAACCTATAAAAATACAGGCAAACTAATTGAGCTGTCATTTGCCCACTCATTAGAATATCCAATTGAATTAATTATACATCGAACAACCGTTACCTTACCTCAATGGGAATTCACCTTTATCGTTGATGTAAATTGAGGAAAGACCATTATTTAGAATTCGTAATGTTATACCATCCCTCTTGAAATTATCTGTTCCCCCCTATAGATTAGATTGAGGTAGTCCCAAAAGTTATTAAAAAGCATGGCAATGCTCCACTACTATAAAAAAATGATAGAGGGCATTAAAGGATTGCGGCGGCTTTGCACATTGCTTAGAGATTGACTCAAAAGGTAAAATTCAACCTTTTGAGTCAATTTCTTTATTCAAAGTCGTCATTATCCATAGGCATATATCCGTGAGGAGGTAGCATTCCAGGTGCTGCAACTCCATGAGGTGGTGTAACAGGAGCTTGCTGCGGTGGTGCTGGCATCTCTGGATATTCTTGAAGTGGCACTTGTGCTTTAGTAGGCTTTACTTCATGTTGCGCTTGTTGAACATTTGCACCGTGCCCAGTCATTGCACCATGCCCCATATGTCCATGTAACCCTTGCTGTGGCATTGGAGCTTGTTGTATAGGGTGCTGATTGATATGTGTCAAAGGAGCCATTTCCATTTGACCATAGATAGGATGCCCCATGTTTGGCGTCATTGGCATGTGACCGTACTGTTGTTGTGGTGACATACCCTCGTAGCCCTGCATTCCATAAGGTGTAGGTGTCATCGGCTGCATTGGATAGCCATGCATGTGAGCTCCTTCTGTCGCATGAGGTACGTTTATATTTCCATAATAGCTATGGTGAGGTTGTGGCATATTATTTTGAATTCCCATTGGTTTCTTGCAGTTACAGCTCATTATTTTTCCCCTTTCATCTACGCTTTTTATTATGCACAATGATATATTATGAGTTGGGGAGAAAAATGTGATTTTGTCCTACTGTATTCGCCGTTACGGGGACATCCCTAGACAATGGTTTTAAATTAGTTTCTTACTTGATTTACGAGCGTACCGAGCCCTTCGACTTTAATTTCTACTGTATCTCCATCTTTTAAAAATTTGGGCGGTTGATAACCGCTTCCCGTTCCTTTTGGAGTACCCATTGCAATGATATCTCCCTTTTGCAACGTCATTCCTTTACTTAACGTTTCAATGATTGTTGGTATAGAAAAAACCATTAAATCAAAAGTAGCTCGTTGACGCACCTCACCATTCACTTTCGTTATAAGCTCTTTATCATGAAACGGATAAAAGCTCTCTTTATCAATGATATAAGGCCCCATTGGACAAAAAGTATCTAAACTTTTCCCAATAAAAAACTGTTGATGTTGCTTTTGTAAATCTCTGGCTGTTACATCATTCATTATCGTGAAGCCAAATATATAATCCCAAGCCTCAGATTCACTAATCCCTTTTCCCCCTCGACCTAAAATAACGGCTAGTTCACCTTCATAGTCAACCTTTTCTGTTACCCCCCTATGCAATTGTATGTCACCATAATTCCCGATCACTGTAGTTGGTGCTTTAGTGAAAATTACTGGGGACGATGGGGCTGATTCACTCCCCATTTCTTTTGCATGATCTATGTAGTTTTTACCTACAGCAAATATGTTTCTATTTGGCTTCGGTATTGGAGCTTCCCATTTAAATAAAGGATCTTTCACAGATAACGCTTCAACATCATTCCATTCAGCTTCTATTTTTCTTACTTTTTTCATCCCATCTTCTTCCGAAAGAAAATCTAAAAAACTTGTCGAAGCTATAATACCGTTACCAAGCGGAACGACCTTCTGTCCTTCATCAACTACTAAACCAAAATTGGGTTCGCCATTATAAGTAAAACTTACGAACTTCATCAAATCACCTCTTATTCTAATCATACGTCAAATTGACGAAAAGCAAAATATCCTCTCAAAAGAAATAGCACACTTTCTACCTCATAGCATCATAGAGTATTGAAAAAGGATAAAAGGTGATTTCATTGGCTCACATATCTCATAAGTATTTTGAAACGAAACGAAAGCAAAGAGTATTACTTAGAACTGCAACGGCTAACGATGGCCTCGGCATGCATACATTAACAAAGGAGGTATTGTTCGAGGAAAAAGGACTAGTTATGACAATAAAGGACTTCACAATGACTGTAGAAGAGCAGGCTCAACAAAATGAGTGGTATCTTCAACTTCCCCATACTTTAACACTAGTTGCTGAACATAATCATATAATTATTGGCATCTTAACTATAGAACCTGAAATATTTCTTAAAACCGCTCACCGTTGCAATATAGGGCTAATCATAAAAGAGGAATTTCGCTCCTTACAAATCGGATGGGCATTAATGAACACTGCAATTTCATGGGCTAAAAATACACCGTACTATGAAAAAATAGAGTTAGAAGTATTAAGCTCAAATCACGCGGCAATTAAGTTATATGAAAGACTTGGTTTCCAAATAGAAGGAACGGTTAACAATGCAATAAAGCATCGTGACGATCACTATGAAAACCTTCATAGAATGGGTTTATCTTTATAAGTTCATACGCGATTACTTAATGATGAGAAACCATTTTCGTCATTCTCTGTCACCGCAAATCAATTTATGATATGATAAGCGGTGATATTTAGGAAAATTGGAGGCAAGCCTATGAACATCGTAGTTACTACACTTAATGCAAAATATATTCATACGTGTCTCGCTTTAAGATTACTAAAAGCATATTCTGCCCCGGAGCATGATGTTGAAATAGTTGAGTATACAATTAAAGATCCCGAATTAAATGTCGTGAGTGATTTATTTTCTAAATCTCCTGACATCATCGGATTCAGCTGCTACATATGGAACATTGAAAAAACCATCCAAATCGTAAAGCTACTAAAGAAAGTTTTACCTGACACAAAAATTGTTCTAGGTGGACCAGAAGTTTCTTACGATACTGAGTACTGGCTAAAAAGAGTGGAGGAAGTTGATTATATTGTACGTGGGGAAGGTGAAGAAACGTTTAAACAGCTTCTCCATCAATTAAAATCAGGTGAGAGTGTTGAGACTATTGGAAGTTTGGGATATAGAAGGGATGGCAAGGTCACCAGTACTCCATCTAGACCGAACTTAGATATATCGAAAATTCCTTCCCCTTATCGCTTTGACTTTGATCGTCACGAACTTAGTAAACGTATAGTCTATTTTGAGACAAGCCGTGGATGTCCATTCCAATGTCAATTTTGTCTGTCTTCCATAGAGGTCGGTGTACGCTATTATGATATTGAAAATGTAAAATCAGACATTCTTTACCTCATTGAAAATGGTGCGAAGATGATCAAATTTATTGACCGTACCTTCAATATTAAACGAGATTATGCAATGGAGATGTTTCAATTTCTTATTGAAAATCATGGCGGTTGTGAATTCCAATTCGAAATTACTGCTGATATTATGAGGCCAGAGGTGCTACAATACCTCAATGAACATGCACCACCTGGGGTATTTCGTTTCGAAATAGGTGTCCAATCGACAAATGATCTTACGAACGATCTAGTGAAACGACGTCAAAACTTTAAGAAGCTAGCTAGAACAGTAACGTTAGTTAAAGAAGGTGGAAAAATAGATCAACACCTTGACCTAATAGCCGGTCTTCCAGAAGAAAATTATGATTCCTTTAAGAAAACATTCAACGATGTCTTTGCATTGCGACCAGAAGAATTGCAGCTTGGCTTTTTAAAAATGCTACGCGGTACCGGAATGCGTGCCATGGCAGATCAATATAAATATAAATATATGGACTATGCACCGTATGAGATACTTTCTAACAATGTATTGAGCTTCCAAGAATTAACTCGTATTAAACGTGCAGAAGATATATTAGAGAAATTTTGGAATGATCATAGGCTTGATAATACGGTCGAGTACTTAATAGAACATGTCTTTGAAACTCCTTTTGACTTTTTCCAACTTTTCGGTGATTATTGGGATAAAAAAGGCTGGGGACGTATTGGACATCAGTTTGAAGACTTATTCGTAAGATTAAAAGAATTTCTTGAAACGGAAAATGTAGACAACTTTGCGTTAATTGACGGCTTAATGAAGGTCGACTATCTCCTCCACTACAACCAGAAGCCACGAAAAAAATGGTGGGTGTCTAGCATTTCAAAAGAAGTGCATAATAACTTAATACAACATGCGATTGATTCAGAGTTAAAATATAATGAGAAGAATATCGCAAAACACATCGTTGTAGAAAAAATACCATTTCACGTATCTAAGTGGATAAATGAGCGTAAGCTTGTTCATGGTGATTATTTATTTATTGTTCATTACGATTCAAAACGCAGCACTAAGTATTCCTACACGACAAAAATTAAACACATATAACAATTGATAGGAGAGAGTTTTTATGTACAAAATGGCTTTTTTAATGATCGTCATTGGTGCCTCACTATGGGGGACAATTGGACTTTTTGTTAACGGCCTATATACTTTTGGCTTCTCTCCTATTGAAGTTGTTACGCTAAGGGTTACTGTAGCTTTTATTACTTTACTAGTCTATGTCGTCATAAAGGATATACACTCGCTGAAGATTAAGTGGAAGCACCTTCCATACTTTTTTGGTACGGGGGTTTGTAGCATTGTCTTTTTCAATTGGGCTTACTTCACTGCTATTCAAGAGATGAATTTATCTATTGCTGCAGTTCTCTTATATACGGGCCCAGCTTTTGTTACGATAATGTCTCGAATCTTTTTTAAGGAACTTATTACCCCACAAAAAATGATTGCGTTAGTGACGACTTTTATTGGATGCGTACTTGTGATCGGACTACTTCCATTTAATGATGTTACTATGTTTTCCTTTTATGGATTCATCATCGGATTAAGTTCTGGGTTTGGTTATGCACTTTACAGCATTTTTGGGAAAATAGCCCTTGCAAATTATTCATCATTAACAACGACAGTGTATACCTTTTTTATTGCTACATTAGTACTTATACCTACGAGCGGTCTATTCAATCATGGTGTTTCTTTCATAAACACACAAACAGTTTTACTTAGTTTAGGGCTTGGCATCATCCCTACAGTATTAGCTTACTTACTTTATACAAAAGGGCTTCAATCTATTGAATCTAGTAAGGCATCTATCGCTACCACGATTGAGCCTGTCGTCGCTGCACTAATTGGCGTTTTTATTTTTAAAGATACTGTAACATATTGGCAAGTAGTAGGGATGTTATGTATCGTAATGGCAGTGATGTTTATGCACCTTCCTTGGCCTGTCAAATTAACGAAAAAGGCATATCGTCACGTATCATAGCTTTTAGAACAATCTCGTTAATTTTAAAAAAGGAGTACGATAAGCATGAGGCCTATCGTACTCCTTTCTCTTATCGTTCTTTCTTGTATAGTTTCAAGGCAGTAAACAAGTATGGTGCTCCCCATAATCCCCATATACCCATTAGAGCGTATCGAAGTCCATCAAAAGCTGCTGACCCCTCTGGGAATATTGCTTTTAATCCAGCTTGTAAGCCAAATAATCCAGCAAGACCTATTATATATGCTAGTATCTTTTTGATCCAAGCAGAAGGTATTACCATTTTCACATACTTCTTTTCAAGAAAATATCCAATTCCAGTTCCTAACAAGAAGCCACTATAAGCGAAGCCTTCGCTATCATTAAATAATAAGACCATGATAAAAGGTATAACAATCGATAATATCAGTTTTGTTCTATCTGTAAGGCTTGTAATTCCCTTTTCAACGAAATGATATGTAACGATAATTCCAATCGCTAATAGGACTCCTACGAGGACATCTGTAGGCCAATGAACACCTGTATATAAGCGAGCAATGGAAATAAGAAATACAAGAACGATTGTAAATATCCAAAAAGCACGTTTATTTAATCGGTATGCAATAAACCCCCATAAAGTAGCTGAGCCTTGTGCATGTCCACTAGGAAAACTATCATGAGGAAATCTAGAACCAACCTCAGCTGAATCAACATATAAAGAGTTAATATTGAGTCCTTCTATACCAACAGGCCTTGTTACGGCAAAAATCACTTTTAACCACGCATTAATATAAACTGATAATAGAAATACGTAAATTAAACGAATACCAAACGACTTCGATAAACACCAAAAAACAAATGGTAATATAATAAAATAAAATTCCTCGTTGCCAAGAAACGTTAAAATCCATGCAATCTGGTCTAAAAATGGTTGCTGTAACCCCGTCATAAATCTAATAATCTCTATTTCTAATTCGCGCAAATTCATTCCCCTTCCTTATAAGCAGATCTATATTTTTAATACTTATGTTACTCATTTGTTGGACATGCCTCCACCATCACGTTTCCGCCGATTTTTTTAGCGTTAACGCCTCTATACTTCTGAACAATATTCAACAAGACGTTTAACTGCTTTTTCTTGAAGTTCTATAGACATACTCGGTATTTGTGGTTTCTTCACGACCATATTTGGAGACGCTGGTACGTGGATAAAACCAGCTTTTACTGACAACTTTTCGTTATTAATGACATTTAAAACACTATATAAAGTATTGTTACAAATATACGTACCAGCAGTATTTGATATTTGGGCTGGTATCCCTTCTTTTATTAACACATCCGTCATTTTTCGAATAGGTAATGTTGAAAACAAGCCATCTGGACCATTTTGGTCGATGAGTTTATCTTTTGGCTGTTCTCCTAAATTATCGCCTAACTCCCCTTCTCCTACCGTATCTTGAATATTAATGCCAATTCTTTCTAGTGTAATTGCTCCTCTTCCAACAGCAACACCTAATGAAATGACATAATCTGGTTTCATCTCCTTTATTTTATCTATGAGAATGGACGCACATTCATCATACACAACAGGTAAAATGAACGTATTCAATTCTACATTATCAATGTTCCATTTTGCACTTTTAGCAATAATCTCCATTGTAGGGTTTGTAGTTAATTTACCAAAAGGCTCAAATCCAGTTAAAATAATTTTCACTTTTCAATTCTCCTTTCAACTTCTTTCTATTATTTTCTCTCTAAATTAAAAATAGTTCAAGCCTCTCCTCCTTTTTTCAAATTAAGCAGTACATAAACTGTGAAAAGAGGGAGCTGAAAAAGGCCTCCGACATTTACCTTTTTCAATCCCTTTGTGAAAGGAGGTGGTAATCATGGCATATTTGGCAAATACTCGTTTATCTTTAACATTCATTACTGGCTATAACGAAGAAGGTGAGCCAATTTTTAAAGTAAAGAGCTTTAACAATATTGAGCCTTCTACGGAAAATGAACAACTATTTTCTACTGCTGCAGCTTTAGCATCTTTACAAAAATACGATGTTGAAAAAATCGAGCGTAGTAATACTTATGAACTCGTAAACTAACAATTATATCTCAAAAGGAGGAGGTGAAACGAAATGTCTAAACGACTAGAGCTATTGTTTTCCAATGAAGCTGGGAGAAATGTCACCATTTCTATTGATGATCCGCTAGAGCCAGTAGATAGTGCCAATGTTTCAAAAGTAATGGACGATGTTATTTTATTCAATGCTTTTACAACGCACGAAGGCTCGCTTGTTGCCAAACGAGGAGCACGTATTGTAGAGAGAACTGTTCAAGATATTGAGATTACGTCACTATAATTAAAACAAAAGAGGCTGTGTTAAAAGGGGGCTATCCCCTGTTTGACACAGCCTTTATTAAATATCTACTAATAGTTTTCCATTATAACTGAAAGGAGCTATAGAAATGGATATGTGGCTTAGTATGCTCAACGAGTACGGCTTTCCTATAATCATTACATTCTACTTACTTCATAGAATAGAAAAGAAGTTAGACAAATTAAATGATTCTGTTCTACAGTTAGGTAATGTAAGGATAGGACATAACCAGTACCATCATGGCACAGTACACGAAAAAGAATTAGGAGCATTACAAAATTCTAAAACTAAAACTAAACAAATTGACTAGTTGTCACTCTTCAGGTGCTTCCCATCCCTCAATTCTTTGTGCATTATATCAAAATAGTAAAAAAGTTTACAAATTGTTCTTGATTACATGCGTTTTGACTATTCTCTATATGCTATTCTAACGTTAAGGAATCATTATTTCCAATGGGTGCGGAATAGAGGGAGGATCATATGATTGCAACTAGTGGATCTACAAAATATACACATTTATTTGAAAATTTACCTCAAAATATAAAACAATTATTGATATTAAATGGTACAGAATTAATTGCAGAAAAAGGTACGATGCTTTTTAATGAAGGGGATTCATCAGACCATATCTATTATATTCAATCAGGGAAAATTAGATTAAGCAAGACATCAGTTCAAGGAAAAGTATTTTATATGCAAGTAAAAAAAGAATATGACTTCGTTGGTGAATTAACGTTATATAACGGTTATAATTACCATTTGAATGCAGAAGTCGTGCAGGACTCAGTACTTTTTAGGTTTGATAGAAAAACGATTGAAGACCTATTTTTTCAGCATAGTGACTTAGCCATGTATTATATGAAATGGCTAGCTAAAGAAAACCAAACTTTATTGGCCCAGTTTAGAGATTTAATTTTTTGTGGTAAGGAGGGGGCTGTCTATTCAATATTAATTAGAATGAGTAATGAGTACGGAAAAAAAATAAGTAACGGGATATTAATTAATCGTAAAGTCACCAACCAAGAGCTAGCAAACTTCGTCGGCGCTACACGAGAGAGCATTAACCGGATATTAAAAAGGTTAATTAATCACAATATCATATCAGTTAATACAAAATATATAACAATACTGAACAAACAATATTTAGAAGAGCATTTACGATGTAACCACTGCCCCTTTGATGAATGTCATATATAAGAAAAACTTAAAGATGGGACTCAATAGGCTGATTTAGAGGGCACTGAAAAACTACTCTGTATTTCAGTACCCTCCTGATTTACCTATCGAGTCCCTTTATAGTAGCAGTAGTCATTATAACAATAACTGGATTTATAAAAGTGAGCGAACAGCAAGCCTAATAACAACTTTTGAAACATCTTATTTTTTTGGTATAAATTCTATTATCCTCTCATATTGTCAACTATAAGTAATGGACAAGCAGTTAAAATGAGGAGGATTTATATTATGGAAAGTAAACTAGCTTATTCACCTTTATTAGAACGGATTCAACAAAAAAAAACACAATCTCAAATTGAAAAGGATGTTTCAATGAAGATTGTGGATATGATCGATATGCTATTAAAAAAATTTACACCTCACTTCTTTTTCATCGGTATACTATACGTGTTATCTCTTCTAATACAAGCAGCAATTTTATTTTAGATTAATATACGATAATAGCTTCTTTCTTTATTCCTCTAGAGAAAGCTTTAACCGATTCATCAATAAATGTTGAAAGGGGAACTTGTGAAACACTTTCGCCTGCTATATATCTGGACATAAAATAACCAAAGTTCATCCATAGAAATGACATAGCTTGAATCTCTGAATCGACTGCAATGATTTTTTCTCTTTTTTGCATCTCTGTAAAATAGCGCACTAAATAGTCTTTTAGTATTTTTGGGCTTTCAGCAGTTTTTTCAGCAATCATTGGATATGTGTTTCTTTCTTGAAATGCTAATAATACAATTTTTTGATTTTGTATCATATATCGATGGTAGGTCTTACTGACGAGCATAAGATCTTCTTCCAATTCATAAGTAATATATTTTTGAAAGATGTTTTCCATATCAATGATGTATGAGTACCTTTCAACAGCTGCTTCTAATAACTTTTTTTTCGTTCCAAAGCGACGAAATAAAGTCATTTCACTAAATCCAGCTTCAGCAGCGATTTCTTTTGTTGTAACTGCTTTAAAACCTCTCTTCTCCATCAAATCAATGGCAGCTCCTAAAATCTGATCTTCGGTGGACATAAACATCTCATTTTGTTGTTCCATAAGGCAACCCACCTTTATCCTTTACTTGTTTTTCTTATATATATTTTATATCTTTGTGAATAGATGAACAAGATCAAAAGGTCGAATTTCTATGAATGTCATAAAACTTTCATGAAGATGTGAGAATTTTGCATCCTTTTTCTCTCCTCAATCCTATTTAGCGACCAAAAACCGAGCTTGGTGAAGCCCCATTTTTAATTTTTTCTTAGATGTGGTGAAGCATGTCTAAAGTAGTAGTGATATTCTCGATTCTGCGCGGGATAGCAATTCCAACGCAAATTTCTTGTCTTAAAAAAAAGAAGTGTTAAAAGGGAATTTCCTTTCAACACTTCTAAGACTGAACGCTTAATATTCAATTAATAATTAATTCTCTCTACCGCATAATGGCTGCTACTAATTTCCAGTTTTCATCATACTCAAATGTTAGCGTCACTTCTTGAAATTGTGCTTTATTAGCTGATTGATAAATTAAGTATTTTGCTGTAAATATATTTTCATCTTTGTTGTAATCATATTCACTTTGGCGAACATAATTGATGGTGTCCATCGATATGTACGGGAAAGAATAAACAAAACTATTCGAATCATTAATTAGTAATTGCGATTCAGCACGATTAACAGTGATGTTATCACCAACAACTCTCTCTAAATATATATGATTTTCTTCGTCCATAGCTATAAATATATCAGCAGCAAGCTCGTCTAAATCATTTCTTACACTTACTGTTTCTTCAATCTCGTCCCTTAATTCTAATAATTGTTGGCGATAATTAAAAATATCATCTTTTAATTCTATATTTTCGCTAGACAAATTCTCCATTTGTGAAGATAGCTGTTCATTTTCTTCTTGCAAATTTGTGACTTGAGCAGCTAGAGATTGATTTCTTTCAATGAGAGTTTCTATATCATCTGTATCTTCTAAATAGTCAACGGCACCATTTGTTTGTTCATTTGAGCACGCCACTAATAGAACGGTAAATGCAAAACAAGCGGATAAAAATACCCTTTTCATAAGTACGCTCCTTTTAAAAATAAAATTGATTACTATAATAATAACTATTATACAACTTATTTATTATACATTTTTCATTAAATGATACTATGTATTCAAAGATAATTAATTTTATCACTTTCTACTTACAGTTGAAAAGGGTGAATTAATGTCGAAAACTGTTACATGTTTTTTTAATTGATAGGTCCATGTCTGAAAAAACCAACTCCATCATAGATGAAGTTGGTTAAATCGCAAGCAAGCCCTTTTTTACCAGAAAAATGCTGTACCTAAAGCGAAACCACCTATAGCAGCAAGGGAAATGGGAACGAGACCAGCTCCCCAGCCCCAACCATAGCCAAATCCATGGCCTTGTGTTTGTGGTTGACTTGGTTCTAGCCAAACATATTGACGATCAATATCTACGATCTTACCAACATACTCTTTTCGTGTATTAAGACAATATATTTTTACAAACTTTCCTCTATGCTTACAGCATAAGTCATAGTAATAAGCAGCATTCCTCATCATGCCACCTCCTTTTCTTCTTTCAACAATAGTGTATTTAACATACATCTATTTTGTATGGACAATTGCCACGTTCTTTCAAATTCCTTTTGCATATATTAATATTGGGAGGTTGATTTTTAAATGAATGACTATACGAACATGCTTGCAGCCTATGGTATTACCGAGGCACGACCTGGAGGAAAAAAAATAACAAATCAAATTTTAGACGATTATCCAATAAAGAAAAATTGTTTAGTACTAGAAATTGGTTGTGGCATTGGTGATACTGCAAGTGCAATTGTTAAGAAGTTTGGTGCGAAGGTTGTTGCACTAGACTCCCACCCTAAAATGATTGAAAAGGCAAAAAATCGTCATATTGAATCAGAGAACATCATCTTTAAGAATGAGGACTTCTTAAATGCTACCTTACCAAAGAAAAAAGCTTTTGATGTAGTTATTGCAGAATCTGTTCTATCCTTTACTAACCTTGATTCACTATTACCGAAAATGTATGAAACCTTAAAAGATGTTGGTCAACTTTATTGTTTAGAACCAATATATTTAACTGGACTAAAGGAACATGAATTAGAGGAGTACAAGAGGTTTTACGGTTTTAAAAGCTTACTTACAATGGAAGAGTGGAAAGCTCTTTTCTTAAAACACGGATTTACTCTGAAACGCGTTTTAAAAAGTGAAGAAATTGATCAAGAAGACTTGTATGTATACCCAGAACTAATTGTAGACGATAATTTAGAAAGTAAGCATTCTGAAACATTGAAAAAGCATCAGTTTTTTTCAGAAAAATATTATCCATTTTTTGATTCCGCTTACTTTATCCTAGAAAAATGCTCTACCAAGGGATAATGTTAATATTTGCGTAAGCTGCGAGACCACTGTGGAACAGTTTCCAGGTAAGATCCCAGGGTGATAAACCGGAGGACACTGAAAAAATGGTGTTCTTTTGAGGGACTGAAAAAGGTCGATATTTACCTTTTTCAGTCCCTCTAAGCAATGTGCGTAGCCGTTGCAATCGTTAAAATGCCTGATAGGAGTGATTTTCCCCCTATCAGGCGAGCGACTGCAATACAAATAAAAGTCACTAAAAGCAAGTGTCGTAAGAGAGGTCAATACATTTTGCCAACTGGCGTTCTAAAAGAGTCCGTTCAGAGAATCACCCTTTTTTTATACATCTAAATTATTCAAAGGTTCCTCTTTTATTTTCTTGCCCCTCTTTCATCAGCCATTTCCCTTTTGCCATAACACCTTCGATCACAAGCGATTGTTTATTTATTAAAAGAATGTCTCCATCCTTCCCCTTTTCTATATTACCCTTCTCGTTAAGCTGTAACATTCCTGCTGGATTAGATGTGGCTACTTTTAAAGCAATTTCCAACGGTACACCTTCATTTAAAACAGCCTTTCTTATTTCATCATATAAACTTGTAACCCTACCAACGCCTAAGCCGATGAAATTTCTATTTTCGTCAAATTTTGGTAAGCTTCCTTGACCATCTGAAGTAAAGGAAATATTTTCAACAGGAACATTTGCCTCAATTAGCTTTTTCAAACATTTACTGCTTAAGAGTTCATCGTTATCTGAACGGGTAGTACTCGTCGTAAAATCGACGTATCCACCCTTCTTAGCATATTCTATACCTGCTTCAAGTAATGACTTTGTCCGATTAATATGAGTAGGAATGAACTGTTTCCTCGGAATATCCGTTGTCGTTACAACCTCTTCGAGTAATTCAAGCTTTCCGCTCCCATCACCAACATGGACGACAACTGCACCACCTTTACCAGAGAGTAACCCTCCAACTCTAGATTCACTTGCAAGCCTTGCTAATTCTTGACTCGTCGGTTGAGAGGAACGATGATCTGCAATAGCAATTTCTCCTGAACCTATAATCTCATGGATAAACATAATATCAGTCTCAATAGAATCTGTTAAAGGGGTAACTGGTACATGATAATTACCTGTTAAGCAAAAGCAAGTAATACCTTCCTCTGTTAAACCTTTTGCTTTCGCTACAAGATTACTCATCGTACGTGCTGCGCCATCTGTCCCTAAAACACCAACGACAGTAGTAATACCACCTTTAATGCAATCTGATAGCTGAAGTTCAGGTGTTCGAGTACGGAAGCTACCTTCCCCTCCTCCACCTGTAATATGAACATGACCATCAATTAATCCAGGTGCAACGATTTTACCGGTGGCATTAACAATTTCAGTATGTTCACTAATCCCTTGAATATGTATGTCTTCGTCTATAGCAGCTATACGACCACCAATAATCAATACATCCTTCTGCCCTACATAATGTGGTGCATAAACTTCCCCATTTTTCACTACAGTAATCATAAAAAAATCCCTCTCTCTTAATTTCTCTTTCTATAAAAGAAAAACTAAAAACGAGCTTGGTGAAGCTAGTTTTTAGTCTTCAATGAATTGGAAAAAATGAAGTTGACTCAATAGGTAAAAATCAACCTATTGAGTCAACCTTTGTTTAAGTATAAAAATAAAAGGCTATAGAAATAGCGATAACACCTAATATTCCTAACAAAATTGATGCGTTGGCTTCTTTATTTTTATATAGGAAAATAGAAAGAAAATATATACCTACCATTAAAGCCATAAATAATATTCCATCGATAATTGGGTGGAATAATGTCGTTTGCATTGTCGTATATTCATATATAGAGTAATTTACTAGCATGGCTATTGACCAACCGACAAAAATCCCAACACCTATGTATTTAAGTAGTTTATTCAAACTATGTTCACCTCTTTTTTATATTTTTACTTTTTATTTTTAAAATATTGTAATTATTAGTCAGAATACGTAAAATAAAGTCACAGGAAGAAATTGGAGGCCCATCGTTATGGAACTGTTTTTTCAGTATCTTTTTCAAGCATTTATTATATTAACACCTTTATTATTTTTTCTTACCCTTTCAAACAATTTTCAGTTAAAAGGTCATATTGCTATTCGTTTATTAAATTATTCAATCTATATCATTATATTTTTACTAACAGTGCAGTTTCCTATATCAATATTTAGTGACCATGTAATTGACTTTCGTCATATTGTTATATTTTTGGCAACACTTTTTAACGGTGTAACTATTGGTGCCTGCTTATTAATCATTGATCTCATCTCTCGAATACTTTATGGAGATACCCATTTACTTCTTTGGTTTATGATTAGTTGCTATTTTATCATAATAGCTCAATGGTTATCAACGAATGACAGAAGCTGGATTACTCCGAAAAATTTTGCAATGATATCATTTTTGTTTCTCATACCTTATACAATAATATTTTTATACCCAATTAACTATTTCTCATCTTCTGAATTTCACATTTTCTATAGTGTTATCATAGTATCTCCCATCCCAATTGTTTTTATTATGATTGCTTACGTACAACAAATTGAATTAAATGCCAATCTGAAAAAAGACTTACAGAAAAGTGAGCAATTACGATTAGTGAGCGAATTAGCTGCTTCTATAGCGCATGAAGTACGAAATCCAATGACAGTTGCCCGTGGATTTATACAACTGATTCACTCTAATTCAAAATTAACATCCGAAGAAAAACGCTATTTGAAGCTTACAATGTCTGAACTTGATCGAGCACAGTTGATTATTACTGATTATTTATCATTAGCAAAGCCAGCTGATAAAGCTACGAAACAAATTCAAATATATAGCATCATTTATAAAGTGTTACATACGATTGAAGCTTATGCCCTCATGAATAATGTAAAAGTGAAAATGGATGTTCAAGAGGACATTACGATAATAGGAAACGAACAAAAGCTCACACAAGTAATTTTGAACTTAACTAAAAATGGCATTGAGGCTATGGAAAACGGTGGGGAACTAATCATAAATGGGTACCGTGAGAGGGAGAAAATTATATTATCCATAAAAGACACTGGTATTGGAATGTCCAAAGAACAATTACAACAAATAGGTAAGGCTTATTATTCAACTAAGACAAATGGCACAGGCTTAGGTTTAATGGTTTCCTATAGTATCATCGAATCTTTAGGTGGTGCGGTTTCTGTCAAAAGCGAAATCGGTCAAGGAACAGAGTTTATTTTAACGTTTTCACATTAAATAGTATGGTTTACCCACCAACCTTTTTTTATCTCTTAAGAATCAACACTAGTCTTTAACAGAGTCCTTTATATGGATGAGGGTGTAAAGTAAGTAGTGCCGATCCTAAGGAGAAAAATACAAAAATAACCGTAATTCCTAGTCCAAATAGATAGCAAATTGGACTAGGAATTTTTATTTTATAACATTTCCTTCAGTTATTCTTTAATTGGAACACGAAATATTACTTAGGGACACTGAAAAGTGAAAGAACACCCTTCCTCAGGGCCCTCGTGTTCTTTCACTTTTTCAGTGTGGCCTCAACACCAAAATCTTCACTTTTTAATTTACGATAAAATTTCCCATTAACCTTCCAAAATAAGCTGATTTATGAAAGTAGAAAACATGAGCGAAATAGATATTTATTTAATATATATTAGGGTAAAAAAAAGAGACCATTTCACATAGTGAAATGGTCTCTTTTTTTCTGTACAATTTATAGTTTTCTCATTATTCACCTAGAACATCTTCACGATAAAACTGTTCATAAGCTGCTTCATTAAATAATCCGACTTTTCGGCTCACCTCAACACCATTTTCATAGTGAACAAGTGTTGGAGTATAATCAATGTTGTAATCATTAAAACCGTGGTTAAATTCAAGTAAATTGAATAACACAACATCAACACCTAACTGTTCTGCTAAAGGTACTAAAACTGGGGTGGCCTCATTACAATATTCACATGTAGGGCTATAAAAGTATACCGTTACCGTTTCCTCATTTTCTAGCTTACTGTTTAATTCTTCAGGTATTATGACATTTTGATAAAGTGGATTATCAAGCTGATTTAATGTCTCACGATGTAATTGATCCTTACCAAAAGGATTACCTTCCGATTGCTGTTTATTTTGCTGAGATGTAACGAAAGCTAATGCAGCAAAAATAATGACAATAATTAATCCGAAAATGATAACCTTTTTCACTTTTCCCCTCTCCTCTCTGTAACAATCACGTAAACCATAATAATTGAAATGGAAAGAAAGGCGATTAGTGCTAGAAAAGGAATTGTGATGAATCCAAACCAATTAATATATAAATAATTGCATGGGATAATCCCACACCCTTCAGCAGTCTCACTTAACGCTGGTATTCTTTCTAGCATTACATGGTAAATAGAGAAGCTTAAGCCGATTAAACTAATAGGCAACGTATAGTAAGCCTGTTTCGAATCCTTCTTTATTGCTGCAATTGCTAGTGTTATTGCTAAAGGATACATAAATATCCTTTGCACCCAACAAAGTTCACAAGGAATAAAGTTTTCAATTTCAGAAAAGTATAAAGACCCGAGGGTTGCTATTAATGCTATCCCCCATGCAAGAAGCATAGCATATTCAATTTTCTTTTGTTTTGCTGTTATCGCCATAACATTTTCCTCTTTCCATAGTATTATGCAATTTGGATTGAGCGATTATACTATAAACTGATATTGGGTTTGAAGTCAAAAAATACGCTTTCTACCTTATACATCAGTATAACAATATAGAGAAAATGTTAATAGGTTACATGGTCCTATACGTTTAGTTTCATTGACGGACTAGTTGACTCTATATATTTTGTTACAGCTTCTGGTGGAAGCGGTTGGCTATACAAAAATCCTTGCATTTCATCGCAGCTTAACTTATTTAAAAATGCAACCATTTCAGACGTTTCTACTCCTTCAGCAATGACTCTCAGCTTCATATTGTGTGCTAATTGAATGATAGAAGTCACGATTGCTTGATCATTAGTATTATCAACTACCTCTTTAATAAATGATTGATCTATTTTTAACGTATCTATCGGAAATCTACGTAAATAACTTAATGAAGAATAGCCCGTACCAAAGTCATCGATAGAGATACTGACTCCAAATTGCTTTAGACGATACAACGTTTTAAGACATTCATCACGATTATAAAGTAAATCATTTTCCGTTATTTCCAAGTCTAACAGTTTTGGAGACAGGCCTGTTTTATCTAAAGTATTTTTTACTTTACTAACAAAATCTGGTCTCTGAAATTGCTGGGGTGAAATATTTATACCTATCCTTAGTTCATGACCTTCATTATTCCATTTCTTCGCTTGAATACAAGCTTTTTCAAGTACCCAATCCCCGATTTGGTTAATTAATCCTGTTTCTTCAGCAATTGGAATAAATTTGTAAGGAGAAACCTTTCCTAACTGTTCATCGTTCCACCTTAAAAGTGCTTCTACTCCGATCACTTTGTTTTCTTTTAAATCAATTTGAGGATGATAATATAGCTCAAAGTTTTCTTGCTCCATAGCAATTCTTAATCTTTTTTCCATAAGTAATTTTTCGTCATGCTCTGTTCGAATTGACGATTGATACCATTGAAAATCACCCTTACCTAACTCTTTAGCGTAGTGCATAGCCATTTCCGCTTGTTGAATTATTTGGTCATAAGTGACTCCTATGACAGGAAAATACGAGATTCCTATACTAGCTGTGATGTATAGTTCATTTCCTTTTACATGAAATGGTGATTCAAAGGCTAGTAATATTTCTTGAGCCAACTCTTGTACTTCCTCTTTAGACTTTGGAGAATGAAATAATACGGAAAATTCGTCTCCCCCATAACGATATATTTGCACTTTTTTATGTTGGATACTACTTAACGTTTGAGAGATAGATTGTATTAGTTTGTCTCCAGTAAAATGCCCTAAAGTGTCGTTATAAAACTTAAAACGATCTAAATCAAAGAAAAGAATGGCAAAAGGAAATTTCTCTGCATGCTTCATTTCAATTCTTGATCTGACATCTCTTTCAAATTTATCTCTATTTGGTAACCCTGTAAGAGTATCTACTGCTCCTAATTCCTTTATTACTTTTTCTGCCTGCTTTAAACGTGTAACATCTCGATGCATGATGAGAAATATATCGCTTTCCTGATTTGATTTTATTAAAGGCATTATTTGTGTCTTTAATATAAGCGGATTTCCACTTTTCTTTAAGGGAATCATTTCAAAGGAAGTGATTTTTTGTGATGCTAGTGTGTTACTAAACAATTCCCGTTCTTTAAATGAACGGTGTTGTAATGATAAATAGTTCACACCTATTAGTTCACTTTCTGAATAATCTAAAAGATCACAAAATTCTTCACTAACATATGTAATTGCACCCGTATCATTAACAAGTACGATCAATGCTGTCGTTTCTAATGCAATTTTAAATCTACTTATTAATTGTTCATATTGTTGATCTAGTGCTTGATCACTTTCAATGCTTGGCTGTTTTTCTTGACCCCAAACATGTGAAAACCATTTAGGCAAGTGAGAATGGTAATTTTTTTCTATAGTCTTCTTCTCTATTGAAGGTAACTTATTTATTTCCATTCTGTTCCTCCTTGAATTATCATTATTCATCCATGATTAGTTTGGGATAATCCCTCGTTTTGTACTGAAATATATTCCAGTATACAAAACTAACATTATTAAGTTGTATCAATATTAAAAACCGACCTAAATAACAAGGTCGGTTGCACTACTAGCTCCTGTATGTCCAAGTGCCCAAATCAAGACATATATTCTTCGCTACCTTTTAAATTTTTAGCTTAGTTAAAACTGATGATGATTTTACAGCTGATTTCTCACGAAAGGAAGCTGAAGTAATAAACACGGTATGCGAGTATCCTAAACTAATAATCAACTACATTTTACCATGCGCGCATTTCTAGAAAAGATTACTAGTTTAATTGTATTATTTTCTAAAGTAAAAATACAAGCATAATTTTACATTTTTTTTATAAAAAATCGATATTTGCTGAATAATAAAGTTTTCTAAATAGTAACAATTTAGTCACATCACTGTCAAATGATAGCGTTTCCGGTCAAAAACAATGGATTATAATAAAAATAAGAATAGACAAGTGAGGTGAGTGAATTGGAAGTGAAGCTGTTTGTTAGTTCAAACATTAATGGCAAGATCGTTGAGAAAAGGTTGAAGGAAGTCATCAATGATATTGGCTTACATGCTCACGTAGAAATTCACCATCAAGATCCCCCTACTTTAAATGGATTTTACTATACTCCAACACTAGTCGTAAACGATAAAGTTGTATCAAGTGGCAAAGTATTATCAAAACAAGAAATGACCAACTTTTTTTTATAGGCTCGTTTCTTTTCTATTATATCGGGTATCCTATTAGTAAGAGTAATTCCCTAAAGAAAAATTAGAGGGAGGGTATTATGGAAACAGTTGAATTGAACCACGGTAAACTATCTTACATTGAGTATGATGAGACAAATAGGCATCTTCATGTACATTTTAAGAATGGTGAATACGTTATTTATTATGAGGTTTATAAGCTCGATTACGTCGGTTTCTTATCAACAAAGAACTATACAGAGTTTTTTGAGGAAAGAATCGAGCCTCGGTACCCATCTCGAACCATAAGTTAAAATTGTAACTGTCCATAAGTGAGGAGTTTGGCAATAGTTACAATCGCTGTACCAATATAATCAAATACAAAGGTACAAGTTATAAGTGAAGACTTAAAGGGAGACTCAAAAGGTAATTTTCACCTATCGAGTCTCCCTTATGCAATGGTTGGTAGCGTCGCAATCTCTTAAAGGCCACTTAAATGGAGTTCTTATAGTCAGCGGGTGGCGAGTGGACATTGCCACCTGTCTTTATAGACGCTGAAAAAGTTGCTCTTTACTTTTTCAGTGACCTTTTTTTATGTTAATGGCATTGATTTGCACGTTGTGTATAATCAAGAAATAAAACAGACTTATAGTAGCTGGCACATCTTTGAGACTGCCTCTACTCGTTTGCGTGATTTTTGATTAAGTAATTGTTGATTTCCTTTTGCGAGATTGGTTTACTGAAGTAATATCCTTGTAGTTTGTTACACCCCCATCTTCGCAACATATTAAAGTGTTGTTTCGTCTCTATACCTTCTGCTACTATCGTCACACCCAATACTTTTTTTAAGTGAACAATCCACCTTAACAAATGTTTTTGTTTTTCGTCACCGTTATCAGTTTTTTTTACGAAGCTTCGATCAATTTTTAATTCGTCAATTGGAAGTTCTCTTAAATAGCTTAAAGAACTATATCCAGTACCGAAATCATCTATACTTATTTTCATGCCGTGTTCTCTAGCTTGACTAAGTAAAGATTTTGCTTTTTCAACATCTACAGCAACAGATTCAGTAATTTCCATAATAAAATGATGAGGGTCTAACCCAGTTTCCTTTATAATGTTTACTAACTTTTCAATATAATTTTTTTTCATTAACTGTTTAATACTAAAGTTTATTGCAATAGGTAGATCTTTTAACCCAGTTGTTCTTTGAAGAACAACATGATTTTTACACGCCTTCTCAATAATCCAATCTCCTAAGGGATGAATTAGCCCCGTTTCTTCTGCGATATCTATAAATTTATCAGGAGGTATCAACCCTTTGTTAGGATGGCGCCAACGAACTAAAACTTCAAGTCCACCCCAACCCCCTTTATCAACATCCCATTGAGGGTGATAATACAATTCAAATTCTCCATTTTTTATGCCAGAATGCATTTCCGATTCTAATTCAAAAGCAGCAACAATTCTTTCTTTATATACTGGATCATACCATTCGAAAAAGCTTTGCGGCTTTCCCTTTGCTTGTCGATGGGCTACATCTGCACATTTCATGAGAGATTGTAAATCATGAGCGTCATTAAACCACTTTGAACTACCAAAAGTTGGTTTTAAATTAAATTCATAGCTGTCAACGACTAAAGAACGAGAAATACTATTTTTCCAACTTTCTACGAGTGCTTCAATATCACTTTTTTCATAAACACCAGTTACTAGTGCCATAAATGAATTATTACCTAGTGATATCCATGTACAGTTACTAGGTGATTTTTCATTCAGCGTATGATATACAAGCTGAAGCAATTGGTCGCCAACCTCAAAGCTGAACAATTCGTTTATTGACTTAAATTGGTCGAAATCCATAAATATTACAAATGCAGTGCTATCTTTTGTTCTTGTTGCTTTCCAATCATTAAATTTCACATGTAAAATTTCTCTAGATGAAGGTATAGATCGATTATTTTTACTAATTTGTGAGTAAGACCACCGTTTTCGTCCATAAAGTCTTATCGGAAACTTTCTCACTTCTATCCCTCCAATTAAATCGCTTTATTTCATCAATTCCATCCACTCATGTAACCGGTTTACTTGAACTAATTGTTCGTGTTCAGCCTCGTGCGAATGTTCAGATATGTAAACAGCATTCATTCCCATTAAAAGTGCAGGAGCTATCTCATTGATAAAATTATCACCAACAGAGACTGTTTCTTTCGGGCTAACATCATACTTTTCTAAAAGCTGTTCAAAGAAACTTGTCGTCTTTGTTGGCTTTTGAGCAGAAGTAAGCACTTCGTGAAAAATCCCTTCTAAGTCCAATTCAGATAATAAACGCGATACGTCATCCTCATCACTATTTGTTAATAGAACAATACTTGCTTTCTCTCTTAAATTCTTTAAGAAAGTAGTAAGTCCTTTAATTTTTTCTAATTGAAATTGGTCTGTAACCATATAATCCTTCGTTTCCACATATCGTGGATAACACTCATCGACACCGTGATGAAGAGCACAAGCACAAGGTAGCCACCATCCGTCTCCAATAGCAATAATATTTTTAAAATCAAAGGTTATTTGCTTTTCCCCATATTGCTTTTCAACCTCAGTAACTCGATTTCCGTTCCAGTCTTCAGCCTTTACAACAGTCAAGGTCATTGGGTCTACTGTTAGTATCGCATCATTTTTCGTGTCGTATGCTTTCCCTATTGCTACAGGGTGCTTTCCAGCCTTCATTAATTCATAATCGCGTACGAATGCCTCAAGATTCTCAGGTGGTACATCTAGTTTTAACCTTTCTGCATAATAATCAAAATGATCTGTTCCTTCGTATAAAGTTCCATCTAAATCAAATATAAATAATTTATTTTCCACTACTCTTCACGTCCTTTTTTTAATTGATAATTTATTGGTGCTTATTTTACTACCTTTTTATCCATTCATCAGATTAATATATATTGCTTACAATGAGCAAGTTTTTTATTAATAACACTGCCTAGGTTACGTACCTTCCTTTCAAAAATATTGTGAAATAGCGAAGATTACGGCTAATATTTTCATGATTGTTAGGTTTTCTACTATTTTTTTTGTAAAAATAGTGTAACAATCGTGTAAATTATATAGCTTTTCCTAAAATGGTGTTGTATAATCATTTTCGGTAAGACATGAATCTACAAAAAGCGAGGGGTTAAAAAAATGAAAAAATTGTTTTCTGCATTACTATTATCTTTAGCTACACTTTCATTAGCGGCATGCGGTGACGAAGAAGAAATTATTATGGGGTTTGTTCCTTCTCAAGATTCTGCAAACATTGCAGACACAGTTGAGCCTCTTGCAGAGAGACTTTCAGAAGAGTTAGGTGTAAAAGTTACTGGACAAGTAATGACTAACTATTCGGCGTTAGTTGAAGCAATGGGAAATGATCAAGTTGATATCGGCTTCCTACCTCCATTCGGATATGCTTTAGCAACAGATCGTTATGATAATGTTGAAGTTGTCCTTGCGTCTGTACGTCACGGAAGTACTACTTATCAAGCACAGTATGTAGTTCGTGCTGACTCTGGAATTGAAACATTTGCAGACTTAGAAGGCAAAGCATGGGCATTCCCAGACTTATCTTCTGCTAGTGGTTATTTATTCCCTGCAGCTCAATTAATGAATGAGCTAGGTGTTGAAGATGTTGATAGCTGGGTAAGTGATATGATTCAAGCTGGTTCTCACGACAACGCATTAATGGAAGTTCTTGAAGGTGGAGCTGACTTTGCAACAACGTTTGACGATGCACGTGATTCTATTGCTGGAGATTATCCAGAAGTTTATGATGAGTTAGTTATTTTAGGCTATACTGATGATATTCCAAATGACACAATCAGTGTTAACACAAACACTTTATCTTCTGAACTTATTGAGCAACTTGTTGCAGTTTTCATGTCATTTAATGATGATGAAGAAATGATTACAATCATGGATGAAGTATACAACTGGACTGGAATTGCTGAAGCGCAAGATAGCACATACGATGTAGTTCGTATGACTTATGAAAGTTTAGGAATTGAAGTAGAATAAGTATTAATATAAAAAATAGGGTAAAAATAACAACAAGAAATGGTAGGGGAGAAGATATTCTCCCCTCCTCTTTTGTCTGTTTCGATCACAAAAGAGGTGGGTGTTTCCTTCCTATAACTACAGAAATGAGGGATTAGTAAAAAATGATCGAATTTAAAAATGTCTCACTCGTCTATCCGAACGGCACACAAGGGCTAAAAAACATAAACTTAAAAATAAACGATGGAGAATTTGTTGTAGTCGTTGGACTCTCTGGAGCTGGTAAATCTACACTTATTCGAAGTATGAACCGTCTAGTAACTCCTACAGACGGGGAACTGTTCATTGATGATGAAAATATCTTAGCATACAACTCGAGAAACTTAAGAAAACTTCGTACTGAAGTAGGAATGATCTTTCAAAATTATAATTTAGTAAAACGTTCAACAGTAATGAAAAATGTTATTTCTGGAAGACTTGGATACACAGGTACATTAAAAAGCTTGCTTGGTATTTTTTCAAAGGAAGAGCTTTCCCTCGCCTATCAGAGTTTAGAACGTGTAAACATAGCTGAAAAAGTTTACCAACGTGCCGACCAACTCAGTGGTGGTCAACAGCAGCGTGTAGCAATCGCTCGTGTTTTAACGCAACAGCCTAAGGTTGTATTAGCGGACGAGCCTGTAGCCAGCTTAGACCCACCTACTTCACACCAAGTAATGACATACTTGAGAAAAATCAATAAAGAAGACAACATTACTACTGTTGTTAATTTACACTTTATTGATATGGCAATGGAATATGCCGACCGCATTATCGGAATGCGTGCTGGTGAAGTTGTATTTGACGGGCCTGCTAGTGAAGTGAGCGAAAGTACATTCGAAGAAATTTACGGAAGAAAAATTCGAGAGGATGACCTTGTAGGGGGTCAAGACGATGAGTAGTCAAACAGAAGTAAGAGGCCTAACTTCATCAAAAGCAAAGACAAGAACGACGATTATATTAGTCGCTATTGTAGGGATATATATGTATACGTCTTGGGCAACGAACTCATCTATAATTGACCTTATAAATGGTTGGGGTGGCTTTGTACGTATTGCAACTGATCTATTCCCACCAAATTTTTCTTACATTCCTCAAGTTTGGGAAAAGTTAGCTGAGACGATACAAATGGCGATTATTGCTACTACGATGGCAGCAATAGTTAGTATACCAATATTCCTGCTATCAGCAGCAAATTTATATCCTAACGCTTGGGTACATATGCCTGTTCGTTTTGTTATGAACATTCTTCGTACAATACCTGATATTTTATTAGCTGTTATTTTCGTTGGTATTTTTGGTGTAGGTGTATTCCCAGGTATTATGGCACTATTTATTTTCTCACTAGGGCTATTAGCAAAACTAATGTATGAAACGATTGAGTCTATAGATATGAATCCACTAGATGCCATTAGAGCATCAGGAGGGAATACAATACAAGTCATTTGGTATGCTGTATTGCCCCAAGTGTTACCGCAATTCGTTTCATTTAGTCTATACGTTTTTGAAGTAAATGTTCGTGCATCAGTAGTACTCGGTTTTGTTGGTGCAGGTGGTATCGGTCTATTACTACAACAACAAGTGAGTTTCTTTAACTATCCACGAGTAATGACAATTATTATCATTATATTTATCGCTGTTGTAGTCATTGATTATATTAGTAATAAGATAAGGGAGAGATTAGTCTAATGGAATTAACAATGCCACCAAAGAAAAAACGTTCCAAATCTAAGGTGATTAGAAATATTCTTATTGCCATTGCACTGATCGCCCTTTACTTATGGACCTTTCTAACTATTGAAATTCGTTGGGAACGGGTATTTAGTGAAAGAACGATTGATAATTTTACTCGTGTAATACCACAGCTTTTTTCTCCTGATTGGTCTGCATTTGGAAAAGTCATGGGGCTTATGTGGGAGACACTTCAAATGGCCTATACAGGAACATTGCTTGCCGCTATTTTAGCAATTCCATTTGGTTTCTTTGCTGCTAGTAATGTGACGAAAAGTAAAGTATTAAATACATTATCAAAAGGGGCACTAGATGCCATTCGTGCCTTTCCAGAACTTGTACTAGCCCTCATGTTCGTTGCAGCAATTGGACCTCGCCCTTTCGCTGGGGTACTCGCTATTGCAATTGGTTCAATTGGAATGCTCGGTAAACTCTACAGTGAAGTTATCGAGTCAATCGATATGAATGTTGTAGAAGCTTTGGAAGCAAACGGAGCAAATAAAATTCAAGTATTGTACTATGGAATAATTCCACAGATCATTCCTGAATTTTTATCTTATGCAATATATCGTTTTGAAATTGACGTACGTGCTTCTACAATACTCGGTATCATTGGTGCTGGGGGTATTGGTACGTTAGTCACAATCGCTACTCAAAACCGAAACTGGGATGAAGTAGGAATGATTCTTTTAGTTATCATCGTGGTTGTAACTGTTATTGATTACTTAAGTGCCGCAATTAGAAAGCGAATTGTTTAATCATAAGAAGAACGTTAACAACAGCTTCAAGAAGCTGTTGTTGACGTTTTTTTAATGAGTTGGAATTTCGCCGTATCTCTTTTGAGCGATGGAAAAGTATATATTGATCTTTTTCAGTGTTATTTGCTCTTCTCGCTAGTACGCACGGCGGAAAAATTCAACCGCCTAGTTTTAGCCTCTCTTGCTTAAAAAAAGAGCGATGGGAATATACCATCGCTCTTTCTCACTTTTACTATTTACGCAGCCCAAGCTGCTCCAATAATTACTAATAGGATGAACAATACTAGGATTAACGCAAATCCTGTTGCAAATCCTCCTCCGTGAGCTGGTGCTGCTACAGGTGCTGCAGCATATGGTGCACATCCGTACGCTGCTGCTGGATCAGCATATCCAGCTGCTGGTGCTCCATAACCATATCCTTGATAGTGACTCATGAAAAATTCCTCCTCTAAATATTTTAAAATTAATCTTACCTTTACTTTTTTTATTAGTGATTATTAGTAGCCGTATCCATACCCACCTGGTCTAACAACTGCTGCTCCGATAATCACTAATAAAATAAACACTACAAGAATAAACGCGAATCCGCCTGCGTATCCTCCTGTTTTATGACTCATTTAATAATCACTCCTTCGGAAAAAGTCTGCGAAATATTCTTCGCACTAATAACCTATGATGTTAAGTGTAAATTGTATAGACGATAAACCATCTATTCTAAATTTAGGCGCTTTCTAATACTTAAAATCATTTACATGAAAGAATAAGGGCCACAAAGGGAGAGATTCACTTTGTGCACCCTATTTTCTACTTTAGTAAGCCCAAGCTGCTCCAATGATAACTAATAGGATGAATAGTACTAGCACTAACGCAAATCCTGTTGCAAACCCGCCTGTTGCTGGTGCTGCTGTTGTGACAGGTGCTACTGGTGCATATCCACAACCTACTGGTGCTCCGTATCCATAACCATAACCTGCTACTGCTGGATCATATCCGTGATAGTGACTCATGAGTAAATTCCTCCTTCTAATACTTTTGTTTTATATCGAAAGGGTTTTCTTGGATATTAATAATATCCATAACCACCCGGTCTAACAATTGCTGCTCCAATGATAACTAGTAAAATAAACACTACAAGAATGAACGCAAATCCACCTGCGTATCCTCCTGCTGTTGTATGACTCATTAACAATCACTCCTTTAAGGAATAATTAGAGAAGATATACATTGGATTTAAAAAGGCTGCAAGGGAAGTTAATCCCAAACAACCTTTTTTATTGACTAGCTTAGTAAGCCCAAGCTGCACCGATAATAACTAGCAGGATAAATAATACTAAGATTAACGCAAATCCTGCTGCAAATCCTCCACCAGTTGCTGGTGCTGCTGGTGCACATCCATAATATCCTGGTTCTACTCCATAATGCATGGGAAATTCCTCCTTAATCAATTGTAATACCCATTTGTAGTTCAATCATAATTTTCATGGTACTTTATTATTAGCTATATAATGAGAGGATTTTAGTAGTAACCATATCCTCCTGGTCTAACAACCGCAGCGCCAATAATAACAAGTAAGATGAACACTACGATAATAAACGCGAAAGCTCTGCCGTAGCCGTGACCTGCTGCTGGTGCACTCATTATGAACTTCCCTCCTCTTGAGAAATATCCTTGCGAATTTCTCTTCGCTTTACAATACTAACCTATGTTGAACTTGAAACTTTGTATAGACACCTGCTGAGTTCTTAAAAAAAAATTTGTTTTTTATGAAACGGATAAATATTTTAAAAGCTAAGCACCTGTACAATCAATTTCAATTTTTCTTAATACAATGTTAAAAGATTCCCATGAAGGGAGGGGAAATATATGAGTTACTATGACCTTTGCTGTCAACATCGAGGTCAAGTCGTTCAAATTAAAGAAAAAAGTGGTAATGTTCATGTTGGAAAAATAGTCGATGTAGACCAACAATATGTATGGATGGAAAGAATGAATCGTCATCAAGGTTTTGGCTATGGTTATTATGGCCATGGTCCACAAGGACAATATGGTCCTTATAGTTATGCTACTGGTCCTAGTCAATATGGAGCACCAGGTCCTGGTCAAGGCTACGGTGGTGGATTCGGCAGAAATCCTTATTTTTTCCCAGTAGCACTTGCTGGAATAGGAGGCTTTGCACTAGGCACAGCTTTCTTCTGGTAAAATCTTAATATATAAAGTAAATCGTTCTATAGGAAGAGGGGGACCCTCTCCTTAGAACGATTTTTATATTGAAAAGTATTTCTTGCCGAAACAAATTGATTAAACTTCTGCATGTTGTTTATGCTCAACAGACAATGGTAGCGAATCCTTTCTAAGTATACGTTAAATGTTGCTTATTCTCCGTTTAGACATGGTTCCTTTTGATGAACGGCTTTTATTCTTTGGTTCTTCTCCCTTCACACAAGTAGACACACTCTCAATGGACTTTAAACACTAATTTTCATACGAGCTTTCTATTTCTCGCAGGATTTTACTTTGCTTCTTCTACGCTCCTTTTCCAAACAAAAAATGGGATTCCGTTTACCTTGTAAACAGAATCCCATCATTTTTATTTTATTTTGCTATAAATTTCGTAATAAATGGTGTTATTTTTTTTATCATTGGTGTAACTTGCCCAGCTATTCCATATACTTGTTGAAATCCATTTCCTATCTTCGCATAATCTAACGTTCCATCCTCTTTAGTAATGTAGGACATCATTTTCTTTGAATTTATCTTCTTACCAGCTCCTTGATGCCCCATTGGTGTTCCCATATGTTGAGGGAATTGAGGTTGGTTTTGGAATGGCTGTTGTTGAGGATGAGGATACTGAGTGTGTTGTGTTTGCTGTTGTGGTTGCTGAATATGTTGGACCTGCTGTTGCTGTGGATGATACTGCTGTTGATATTGTTGCGCTTGCTGCATCGGTGGTCTTGGTGGTCCAAACATCATTTGTGAAAATGGGTCTCGATGTCTTGTATGGCTCTCTTGTCTCCCTTGGTGCATGTGTTTCCCCCCTTTTTAATCACATCATAGTGTATTTACTATTACTTTATGTAATAAATCATGAAGTGGAAGGGCAACTGCAATAAAAAATGATCACTGTATAAAAATAATACGATACTTATTTTTTTCGGTCAAAAAATCGTCACTGTCTTTTTCACGTTAGTGAGAGTTATATTACAATCGTTGAAAGTATTTCAGCTCACACATATCTTAAGAAAAACTAAAACCGAGCCTGGTGAAGACGGTTTTAGTTTTAGTTTTTCTTTAAAAAAAGTGTCCTATGGAATTTTTCCAATAGAACACTCCCTTGACCCCTTTCAAAAGCAATATGTTTATTAGTCGATTGTAATAAACTTTCTATTTGCATCATTTTTCGCAATGACGATTTTAAGAACATTTTCATCACTAAATACTGCTGTTACATCTTCTTCTGTAAAAGGAAAATAAACAGGGACAAATTGTTCAGCTCTTTGTCGTACTAATGTAGTATCTTCTGTAGTGCTCTCAGTTGTAGCAGCTTCATCTTCATTTTCTGTTTCCTGGTCTGTAACTGTTTGTTCAGTTACAGGTTGCTGTGCTGAAACGAGAACACCATTCCTAACAAGTTCCAACTGTACATTTTCTTTATTAAAGCCTTCTAAAGTTCCTTGAATAATGAGTTCCTTAGGTGTATCTTGAACGTGAAGATTTAGATTAAACTGTTGACGCTGAGGTGCATCAAAAAACGGAAAGTTGAATAAGTTTCCAAACGGTTGGTTTGTTGGTCTGTTTACCATTATAACTCTCTCCTTACTTTTTAAGAATATGAATATAGGTTTTCATCACGTTTGACATAAACATCTTATGTGAGGAGGAGTCATTTTGTTTAGACGTTCGTTTAGTTTTTGGGTATTTTCTTATATGAATATTAAAAATAAAAACAAGAAGGCTGCCATAAATCCCATAGCAGCCTTGTTTGTTTATATTTTTCGTATTAATTTACATATGTTGTTACTCATTTTATTACATTAATATTAATTTTTATCTTTTCCCTTTCTTTTTAGTAGGTAGCTAAACAAAACCTTTCCCTTCTGGCAATCGAACTAAGTGAAAAATTGGAATGATAATCATATTAATCTCCTCCTTTTAGTTTTTATTTCTACCTTACATCATTCGACCAACACTCATATGCTGCGCGCGCTTGTGCATTATTTCCTTTTCTAATTGATTTTGTAATTGCACACTTTTAATTTCATCTGCAGTATACTTCCGCTTTGAAATTGTTACAGTTAAGAAAAATAAATGAAACATCATATCTTATCACCTCCTTTAGTTAAGAACATAAAAAAACACAGGTCATGTTAGACCTGTGTTATCGATAGGCATACGGATCCCTACTGAATAAAGACACAAAAAAGCACAGGTCATCATCTCTAACCTGCACAGTAATATCGTTATAATAAAGTAGAAAACTAATTCAACTGAATACTGGAGGCTAGATTATTATTTAGTTGCTTTGTAGTTACAAAATATACGTTAATCATGTTTTGCTGCCTCCTTTACCATTATTTTGATTTCTTACAACCATATTTTACCTCTAGTTGAATAGGAAGTAAAGAACTTTTTTAAAAGAAATGGATGACAATACTCGTCGAGGACAGATAGGATAAAACAAATCTATTCTCAATTTTTTCTTCCAACTTTACGAGAAGTCTTCGCGCACACTTAAAAGCCCGCTATAAGTGAGTTTCTTATAGCGGGCACACGACGAGTGTAGCCATTGCTAGGACTTTATATAGCTTATGGCACACCCTCTTATTATCCTGTTACAACATAACCAAAATACAATACTAAAACAAAAGCTACAATAAACTGAATCCAAAAGATTGCTTTACCTTTGCCAGATAAACTCCCTTTTGCCATTCTATTGCTAATGAATTCCATCACGAATATTAACCAAATAGCCAATAAACCTTTTACTACTGCTGACCAGTAGAAACCATTTAAGACAATTAGCCAAATTCCAGTAACTAGTAGTAGTACATACATTAAACGTAAAACCATTTGAAGTATTTTACTTGCTTTTGCCTTACCATTGTTTATAAAAATCACTGTTAAAAAGAAAACAACGATCCCAACAAACCAAAATAAGGCATGTGAGTGTAATATATAAGCGCCCAAAAATGTCTCCTCCTTTATGTATCGTCCTGTTATACATTTGCTGTTGACTTATAATTTCAAAAGTAGACCAAATGTATTGCATCAGAGCGGCATATCATAACCATCGCACCTTCCACAAAAAACATCATCATTGGCAGTTAAATCAACACTAGCGTTTAACAAAACATATATCTTCACTTGTCCTTATTATACTAGATTTTAATTTCAAACGTAACTAAGACGTATTGATGCTATCCCTTCCTCTATATTGGCCATAAAGAGAGGTAATTCATACCACTTTTATATGCACGTTAACATAGTTTCACATTTTTTAATGATTCTCGGATTCTGTAAGAAACACCTTATTAACAGCATCAATATATAAAAGTCACAAGGTTTTACACCCTTGTGACTTTTTCTTTCTCAATACTTATAGAGGATTTTCTTATATCCTTCATCATGTAGCCTAAGTTTCTTACTGTTTTTAAATATATTGGATTTTTTCTCGAAGGTTCAATTTTCGTTCTAATCCTACTAATAAACACATCAATAATACGTTCATCTAGCTCGTCAGATTCTCCCGATAGCTCCTTCATCAATTCCATTCTTGTTAACACTTTTCCTTTATTTAAAAACAAATAGTATAAAAGCTCATACTCTTTTCTCGTCAAGTCAACTGGTTCACCTTTGTTATATACCATAAAGTGGTTAGCATCTAGCATTAAATTTCCATTAATGAATTTGTTATTATCCCCGTTATTTTGAGAATTTTTATAGTCACAGCAATAGCTTCCTCTTCTTAGTATTGATTTAACACGAGCGTGTAATTCTTTATACCTTAGTGGCTTGAATACATAATCATCTGCCCCAAGCTCTAATCCTAATACTGCATCCAATTCTTCATTTCTTGAAGAAAGTAGAACGATTGGGGTCCAATCACTATATACATTTCTTACAGTGCGACAAAAATCAAGACCGATGTTTTTTGAATCAATATCAACGATGATGACATCAGGAGAAAAGGTTGTTGTAAGCTTTAAAGCTTCTTCCATTTTCTCTACAGCCCACGTCTTAAAACCGTTATCATGAAAGAATTTTTGTAAAGTCGTTCGTTCTTCTGTAAAAGCTGCTACTATTAATACCGATTGCTCCATTAGCACACCTCCATCATAAGAGAAGCTATCTAATTTAAATCGAACCTCTTACCATTAACTTCATAGATGATCCATTCCGCAATATTTGTACAATAATCTGCAATTCGTTCAATATATCTTGATATGAAGGCCATTTGTGTTATTTGCTCCGTTACACCTGTCTCAATCGCTACAACATCAAATAGTGATTGAACAAATTTTGCATAAGAACGATCTACTTCATCATCCATAGTGGCAATTTTCTGCGCAGCTAATACATTTAAGTCATTATAAGCAGTAATCACTTCATCTACCATTTCTTTTGCCCTTACAGCAAGTTCTAACAAATCTTTTTTAAAATGTGCAAGTTCATCTTTGAGTACAAACCTCTTTGCTGCTTTAGCCATATCAACAGTTAAATCTCCCATTCTTTCTAAATCACTAGAGACCTTTAAGCTTACAATGATTTTTCTTAAATCTGAAGCTACTGGTTGTTGTCTTGCAATCATTAGCGTAGCTTTTTCATTAATAGCTAGTTCTGCATCATTGATTTGTTTATCGTGTAGAATGATGTCATCCATTTTGGCATATTGTTTCTGTTCAAAAGCTTCCATCATTTCCCGAAAAGACTGTTCTACCATAGATGCTAATAGATTAATCTCCTTCTTCAAATCCTCCAACTCTAATTCAAATTGCCCTCGAATTGCCATCTTATATTCTCCTCCATTAACCAAAACGGCCAGTAATGTAATCTTCCGTCCTCTTATCATTGGGGTTTGAAAAAATAAGGTCTGTATCATCAAATTCAATTACTTCTCCATTTAAGAAAAAAGCAGTCTTATCAGATATCCTTGCCGCCTGCTGCATATTATGTGTCACAATAATAATAGAGTAATCCTTCTTTAACTCCTGTATCAATTCTTCAACCTTTAATGTCGATTTAGGATCTAGTGCAGAAGTTGGCTCATCCATAAGGATGACATCAGGTTCAATAGCTAAACATCTTGCTATACAAAGACGTTGCTGTTGACCTCCTGATAAACCATATGCATTTTCGTGAAGTCGGTCTTTAACTTCCTCCCAAATAGCAGCCCCCTTTAAACTTCTTTCTACTATTTCCCTCAATATCTTTTTATCTCTTATACCATGTATTCTTGGTCCATATGCAACATTATCAAAAATTGATTTAGGGAAAGGATTAGGCTTTTGAAAAACCATTCCAACCGTTGTACGCAATTCTTCAACACGAAAAGTCTTGTTAAATATATTTTTATTTCTATATAATATTTCTCCCGATATTTTTACACCTGAAACTAATTCAACCATTCTGTTTAACGTTTTAATATATGTTGATTTACCACACCCAGATGGTCCAATAATAGCCGTTACTTCATTTTCATACATTGGTAAGTTAATATCTTTCAAGGCATGGTTAGTACCATACCAGAGGTTTAGATTTTTTGTATTATATACAATATTTTTTGTTTCTTGTTCCTTCGGTTGCTTTCTTTCTAACACCTCTGTAGAAATAGATAAAGAAGACATATCAGATTCCTCCCATAATGTTTAGCCTATGTTAAACTTTGTTATTAATTTTCGTTTGAGACCGCTCGCTTAGCGTTAGATTCTTAAACCTTCGTGTAAAATCAACAGTAATCTATTACAAATCAAATTTTTTAAAAGCGGTTTTGAAACTTGTTTCTTATTATTATTGCAATTGAATTCATTAAGAATAAAATAATGAGTAAAACAATTATCGTAGCTGCAGCCATTTGCGCATACTCATCAACTAACACTGAATCTATCGTCCAATAATAAATTTGCATCGGAAGTACTGTGAAATTGTCCATCACTCCACCAGGTATCGGAATGATCAAAGCAGGAATACCAAGTGCTACTAATGGTGCCGTTTCCCCAATTGCTCTTGATAGCGCTAAAATAACACCGGTCAATATACCAGCAATTGAGGCAGGTAAAACAATGTTTTTTATCGTTTGCCACTTTGTTGCCCCCATACCATAGGAAGCCTCTCTTAAATGTTGTGGAACAGAGCGAATAGCCTCTTGTGCAGCAACAACTACAATTGGTAGCACAAGCAATGACATTGTCATACCACCAGCGATAATACTTGGACCAAAGCCAAACATTCTCACAAAAATAGTTAACCCTAAAAGGCCAAAAACAATCGATGGAACTCCTGCTAAATTCGTTATATTTGTCTGTATAAATGAATGCACCTTACCTTTTTTGGCATATTCCTCTAAATATATAGCTGTACCAATTCCTAATAACATTGTTAATGGTCCTACAATAACCATTAGCCAAATTGTACCAACGATCGCTCCAAAAATTCCTGCGCGTTCAGGAAGCGTTGAAAGTTTATTAGTTAGAAAATCTATACTAATCCAACCAAGTCCATCTGCAAATATCCTGTAAAGTAAGAATAGTAATACAACAAATCCAAACATAGTTGAAAGGAAAAATAATATCTTAACTGCATTATTTAAAAATATTCTAAAAGACATTCTTTTACTTACTTTTTCAAAGTTGATATATTTTGTTTGCTTATTCACTTCTGATTGTACTGATAGCTCAGCCATTTTAATATGCCTCCCTATATTTGCGAGAGATATACCTTGCAAACATATTCATTAGTAATGTAAAGAAAAATAGTGCAAAGGCGACTGCATACAAGCTATAATACGCTGTTGTTCCAGCTCCTGCATCACCACTCGTTACTTCTACTATATAAGCAGTCATCGTTTGCATCGATTGTGTAATATCAAATGTAAAGTTTTTGGAGCTTCCACTCGCAATCGTAACAATCATCGTTTCACCTATTGCTCTAGAAATACCTAATACAAAAGAAGCGATAATTCCTGAAATAGCTGCAGGAATAACTACACGGAATGTTACCTCTAGCTTAGTTGCGCCGAGTGCCAAAGCACCTTCACGCATTGCTTTCGGAACAGCGCTCATTGCATCCTCTGATAACGATGCTACGAGAGGGATAATCATAATCCCCATCACTATACCTGGGCTAAGTGCGTTCGTTGATTGTAATGCAGGAATAAACTCTCTAAGCACTGGTGTCACGAATGTAAATGCGAAAAAACCATACACAATTGTCGGTATACCTGCTAGTACTTCAATGATTGGTTTAAATATTTTTCTAGTATTTGCTGATGCATACTCACTTAAATAAATGGCCGTTGTTAATCCAATAGGTATAGCAACTAGCATTGCCACAAGCGAAATTAGTACTGTACCTGTAAGTAGCGGTAAGATACTAAAAGTTGGATCAACCCTACTCAAAGGTTTCATTTCCGTGTTTGTGAAAAATTCAATAATTGATACTTCACGGAAAAATAAAACCGTTTCATAAATTAACGTTGATAGGATACCTAATGTAGTAAGAATCGATACTGACGCCAAAGCGAACAGAAAGAATGGAATTATTTTTTCAAACTTCATTTTTATGAAACTTATTTTATCTTTGTTTCTTATCAGCTCTTTTGTACTAACAGTTTTTTGCATAAAAACTGCTCCTTTCTACCTGCAATGACGTAAATATTAACATTTGTTCATAATTTCCTTTTAAAGAAAATGAGAAGTATTCATTACTTCTCATTTTCCGTTATGCGTTATTAGTTAAGATTTCGAATAAATTCTAGTGACTCTGCTAATTCCTCTTCTGGTAGTGGAGCAAAACCAGTTTCTCCAGCAAATGCCGCTACCCCTGTACTAAAAATGTACTCAGCAAACGCCTTTACTTGCGGCTTTTCTTTCGCAGCATCCAAGTTTAAGTTTGTGAATACTGGTCTAGTAAATGGAGCATAGTCACCATCTTCAGCAATAGTATCAATCGAAGGTCCAACTGGTCCGTTTCCAAAGTCTACTTTTACTGCTGTGATTTTATCGTCATTATTTGCATAGTAACCATATCCAAAGAAAGCAATCCCATTAACATCGTCTGATACTAGACTAACTAAAGTTGAGTATTCTTGCTGTAAATTAATTCCTGCTACTAAGTCTTGCTTTTCTATAATAACGTCTACGAAAAACTCATAAGTACCGTGGTTTTCATTCGGTCCGTAAAAATTAATTTCTTCTTCAGGCCACTCAGAACGTATATCCGACCAAAGCACAACATCATCATCTTTGTATTGACCAGTTACAAACATTGTACTAATTTCTTCTTCTGTCATTTCTGTTGCCCAATCATTTTCTGGGTTAATAACAATTGTTAAACCGTCCAATGCAACCTTCAGCTCTTTAGATTCAATACCATTCGCATCTAATTCTGATAGTTCTTCTTCTTTTATAGGACGTGAAGCATTTGAAAAGTCAGTTTCACCTACAACATATTTTTGCATACCTGCACTTGTACCACCGCGACCTACTTCAACACTTACACCTGTTTCAACGGAAGTCATATATTCATCTGCAATTCTTGCCATTAATGGATACACCGTTCCTGAACCATCAATTGATACTGTACCTGATAATTCATCATTTACTGGTGTTTCTTCCGTTTCCTCTGTCTTTTCATCTTCCGACGATGATCCAGTTCCAGCCTCTGCTTGATTTCCTTCATCATCAGCACCACAAGCTACTGCAAAAACGGTTAATGCTGCCATTGTTAAAGATAATAAATATTTCTTCACGCGTAATTTCCTCCCTATATATCTTTCATATTTTGATAGAGTATTTCTCTACCACAATTGCTAGTATAATAGGCAATTATTAAGGACAAATAAATGAAGTGTAAACATTTGTAAACATTCTGTAAATTTTCACATTTATTTATTCCAGTATTATTGTTAAGACGAACTCATTGAAATTCACTAGCTCTCTATTGGCCAAAAAAACTTACACACTAATTCAAATTAAAAAGACGTAAAACTAGCTTTATAAAGCTAGTTTTACGTCTTTTTATAGAAGAGGTGAAGAAATTTAGCCACCTCAAAATTTTAAAAAACCTCAATGGGAAATCCCATTAAGGTTTTAAAAATTTGATATTATGCTTCTTGCGCTACTGGATACACGCTTACTTGCTTCTTGTCACGTCCAACACGCTCGAATTTAACAACACCGTCTACTTTAGCAAACAAAGTGTCATCTCCACCTCTTCCAACGTTCACACCAGGGTAGATTTTCGTACCACGTTGACGTACTAGGATAGATCCACCAGTAACTTCTTGTCCGTCTCCACGCTTTGTACCTAAACGCTTAGCGATAGAGTCACGTCCGTTCTTAGTACTACCTACCCCTTTTTTACTTGCGAAAAATTGAAGGTCCAATTTTAAGAACATTGTCTTCACCTCCTCAGTTATTCGTTATCCGTATAAACTGTCCGTATTGCTCTTCTAACGTTTTTAACGAGTAGAACAATCCTTCTAGCAAAATTTGTACTTTCTCATAAGTGTCTAACTTAAGTTTTTCAGGAACACGACAGCGGAGAAAGCCGCCTTCACCCTTCATCTCTACATCTAAACGAACATCACAAATTTCAGCTATCGCATTAACGGCACCAAATGACACCGCAGAGGCTCCAGCACAAACTAAATCTTTACCGCGTTCAGCGGCTTCAGCATGTCCGCTCATTGTAAATGTATGAATGGAATTATTATCGTTTCTTTCAAACACTACTTGTATCATAAGGACACCTTATGCGTTAATTTTTTCAATTGTAACTTTTGTGTATGGTTGACGATGACCTTGCTTACGACGGTAGTTTTTCTTTGCTTTGTATTTATACACGATCATCTTTTTAGCACGACCTTGCTTTTCTACTTTAGCAGAAACTGTCGCTCCTTCTACGTATGGAGCTCCAACTTTCGTCTCGTCTCCACCTACAAGGATTACACGGTCAAATGTTACTGCATCACCTTCAGCTACATCAAGCTTCTCGATGTAAACTTCTTGGCCTTCAGTTACTTTTACTTGTTTTCCACCTGTTTCAATAATTGCGTACACTATCGGCACCTCCTTCAATACTCAGACTCGCCATTACAGGTGCACATACGTTCATGCTTAAAACCTGATCTGCGCGGTTGTAGCTCCTTGGAGATATCCCAAACAACTAACAAAGGAAATCATACCATATTTAAGAGAACAGTGTCAATATATAAGAGAAACTAAAAACGAGCTTACTAAAGCTCGTTTTTAGTTTCTCTTAGAAGCGGTGAAGATATGTTGCCACATGTCTTTAAAGTAGTAGTGAGTGCTCTTCTCGCTACTACGCGTGGCATCATTTCCACCGCTATTCTGATACATTCTCTTATGAAATACAAAACAAGCTTGCTAAAGCTCGTTTTGTATTTCTCTTTTTAAAAGCGCTAGGCGCTATTTCAGACTTCTTTCATCCGCTTTTCCCAGCTAGCCTTTATTTCATCATAATCTCCAATAAGCCGAATAGTTGGCAAGTGGCCGTTTTCTCCATTTACTAAATATATCGTTTTATTAACTACTTGTTCCATTGATGTAAGTAAATCGTTATTGTTTTGAAGAAGCGATTCATATACTGCACTGTCGACCTCTACAAGAATCGCATCTTGATCAATATAACGTAATGCGAACACTTCTCTTTCTAAGTGGGCTATTTTACTTTTAAGTGATAGGACTTGTCCAGTACCTTTACAAACTGAGCATGATTCCATCATAATATCATGAAGTGGCTTCCTCGCTTTTTTCCTTGTCATTTCCACTAAACCAAAGTTTGTAAATCCAGCAACATTTGTTAATGTTCGATCATTTTTTGTTGCTTCCTTTAAAGCTTTTAAAACGCTCTTCTGATCTGACTCAACCTTCATATCAATAAAATCAATTAAGATGATCCCACCAATATTTCTTAATCGTAATTGTTGTGCTACAGCATAGGCTGCCTCAATATTCGTTTTGACAACAGTATCTCTTAAATTATGCTTACCAGTAAATTTCCCAGTATTCACATCAATAACCGTTAACGCCTCGGTCTTTTCAATGATTAAAAAGCCCCCACTTTTTAACCAGACTTTTTCATGCAATGCCTTTTCTAAGTGCTTCTCTATGTCATAATAAGAAAAAATATCTTCTTTTTCTTGATAAAGATGTATGTTACAGCCTTCTAATGAACTATTCAATAGCTGTTCATAGGATTCAAAGTGATCAACAACAATTTCTGAATTTTTATTTGTAAGATAGTCTCTTTGGACTCTACTAATGAGTGACGATTGATTGAGTAATACGTTTGGAACGTTTACTTTTTCTGCTTGTTGTAGCATTTGTTGATGTTGATGCCTTAAAAGCGTAAACTCATGATAAATTTCCTCATGCGAAGCATCTTCAGCATTCGTTCTAATAATGATTCCCTCTCGGTCTTCTATCCATTCACGTGCTTTTTCTCGCCAGCCTTTACGGTTCTCTTCATTCATTTTTTTTGAAACAGCCACATAGTTTCCATAAGGTAAATACACAATATATTTCCCTGGTAATGAAATCTTTTCAGTTAATCGTACACCCTTCGCTCCGACAGCTTCTTTCGTCACTTGTACAATAATTGATTGTCCTTCTTTTAACATCGAAGCAATAGTTGGTTGCTTTACATCAGGTTCTTTATCGTCTTTCAATGTATCATAAGCAATGAGTTCATTCCGATACAGGAACCCATTTTTATCCGCCCCAATATTAACAAAAGCTGCTTCCATCCCAGGAACAATATCCTCCACTCTACCAATAAACACATTGCTCGTCCTACTATGTTCATCTTCTTGTTCAAAAAGCCATTCCACCACTTTATTATCTTCTAACACAGCACCGCGTTTTTGGGACGTTGTTAAATTCAGTATTACTTTTCGCAATTTAAATACCCCATTCTAATTGGACCTATTTCGATCATTATATAAATAAAACACTATATATGACAAGTAGTAATGGCGCTGTCTACTCATTAGTACTTTAAAAAAAGTGAAATTTTCGACTTAAACAACTGGTATACGTAAAAGAAGGTTGGCTATGTAAGGAGGAAAAAAGGACACTGAAAAAAGTGGTGTTCTTCCACTTTTTCAATGGCCTCGGAAATACTCCTTATTAGTCAACCGTTCGTAGAAAACTCCTGAAATTTGATGTATACGCGAAGAATGCTTGATGAAGGTTCGCAGACACTGGTCTTTGCGTGAAATAACTAAAGTCGTGTCCACGGAAATCGTTCACCAGTTAAAGATTTTATATTAATTTACCAAGCGGTAAAAAGCGTTTTTCAAGATCAAAAAATGCTTCTAACACCTTTTCCTCTTCTATAAAAGTATCTTTCTTCCCAAAAGTAAAGTAATGGTATTTTTGTCTGTTTACATGTTTCATCGCCTCAGCAACCGTGATGGAGGGGGAAACTTTAACCCATTCACTATAACCTCTAGGAATCACTCGCTTTCTTTCTAGTAAAAACCTTAAAAACATAAAGTGTCGCTGCTTCCATTCAAGATAGTGATGAATCCATAAAAAGACTAAAACAACAATTAAGTTTAAGTGAAACGGAAGAAAACTTAGCGAGCAAAAAGATAGTATAGATAAAATGATGATGGAGGAAATGTAGCTCCATTGTTGTGCTCTATGAAAGGAGTTAAAGTATGATATTCCAGCAAAAACAAGCTTTCCACCATCTAACGGTAAGATTGGTAGCAAATTAAAGAATAAAATTGTTAAATTATGAAAGAGAAAAATTTGATGGTCCGCCTCTGTCCAAATTGGTGTATGGAGTAATAAATAACTGCCACCGATTAACCAAAGATGCTGAATAGGCCCACTAATAGTGACGAGCAATTCTTCGCGAACTGGCCTATTCCCGTATTCTTCAGTTTCTGCCATTCCTCCGAAAGGAAGAAGCATTATTTTCTTTATCCTCCAATTAAAGCGGTATGCCATATAGCTATGACCAAGTTCGTGTACAAGAACAATCAAAAATAACATAACGATCTCTTTGAACATTCCTGTTAAACCACCAATACCGAGAATTCCCCAAAATACTGGATGTATATGAATTTTTTTTATTAAACTAATCAAAAGATATCACTTCGCTTGGGTCGATAAAGGTATCTCCATCCCTAAAAGCAAAGTAATAGACACCAGTAGCCTCCTTTTCTTCATGTGGAGTAACACCTCCAATTAATTCCCCTCTTTCAACAGTTTCATATAGTTGAACACTAATATTCTCTAGGTTGCCATACCATGACTCCGTACCATCATTGTGTCTAATAACTACTACTTTTCCCCATTCTCCAGCTTCATCTTCACCAATGATACGTACTTGCCCACTTCTAACAGCCTCAACTGTTGCATCTGCACTCGTTTCGACGTATATTCCTCTCCCATTTTGTTGAAACGACTCCTGCACTGTACCAGTAGCGGGCATTGCATATATTTCCTCATCATTATTAAAATCGCCTGGGGCTCCAACATGCATATCATTTGGAATCAAGGCTAGCGGGCGACCGAATGCATCCTCATACCATTCGGCTACTGCACTAAATTGGAAGTCATTTTGAAAGGAATTATTTACATACTCACGTACACCTTCCATTGATGGTGACTGCGTTTGTGATATGATTCCAATAGTAAAGAACAAACAAATACTAGCTAACACTTGCATGATAAAGCGATCTTTTTTGAAAAAGGATTGCCCATCATATTGTGAAGCTTGTTTATTGTCACCGTATGTATAAAAATGTTCCTCTCTTTCTTCATCATGTTTCATAGTTAATGGTAACTGTGCACGTTGATCCTTTTCCCGCACAACGAAACGGTTAGATGCCGGTTTTCTTTTTTTTCTTTTTTCTTCCATTTTTTTTCTTAACAGCTCAACGCGTTTATTCATCATCCCATCACCTGCTTTAGTTTCTTTGTTCATATGTATGACTTGTCCTTTAATGATATGCATTGTTTGTCCATTCAGATTTACTAATTAAATGATTTCTAAATTGATACTTTAATTAAGATGAAGTTGTTTCTCCTAATTAAGTGAGCCGTTTTAGTAATCCTGATGAGCAACGCAATCAATCTAAAAGCTACTAAAACTAGGTTTATAAAAATAAAAAGACTTAAAACTATCAAGCTAGTTTTAAGTCTTTCTTTTAATAGTGTATACGAATGTTGCCATTACCAATGCTTTTAATTAGGTTATGGTACAACCACTTTTATGTTGTTTTAAGCAGTTAATTTACCAGTTAATTTATTTTTAAATAACACTTCACGAATGTAAGGAATTACCCAACGGTCTCCTCCGAATTTACCTGCGTTGTAACCAGCAGCTAAAATAAAGATTGTGATCAATGTCATCCAAGGATTTGTTGAAATTGTTCCTGCAAACATAAACGCAAAATTCATCATGATACCAAAGAAAGCAGCTGCCGTCGTTAACACACCGATGATTAGTCCTAATCCTACAAGTAGCTCTCCCCAAGCGACCATAAAGCTAAATGTGCCTGCATACGGTAAGGCAAAGTTCTCTATAAATGCGTGATACGTTGGATACGTTGCAGCTACTGTTTCGTTTGCTACTACGCCGTGTAAATAACCACTTGCATCAAATCCACCTGTCACTTTTCCCCAACCTGCTGTTAACCAAGACCATCCTAAGTAAATTCGTAATACTGTTAAAATACCCGCTGCGATTTTGTTGTTTCTTAAGAAATTCATAAACATGTTACATTCCCCCAATAGTTTTATTGTTTGTCTGTTAGATTTTAGTAACTACTCTCTATTTGAATAATAATTATAGATATTAAATGAGTTAGTAGGTTATAGTGAGTGGTTACTAACTATCTTTAATTACATTATATATCACAAAGTATGTGAAGTTTATCACAAAATGTGGCCGTTTTGTTTCAAAGTGGTGACATAATTGTGACAAACCTCACAATAAAGAGGGATATAAAAAAACGCCCTCAGGTAATCACCTTAGGACGCACGGATTTCTCTTCCTGTATTAACTTCTTATACCTAAAAACTTCTTCATCTTTTTAAACATACCTTTATCGTTTTCCAACGAGATTAAAGGAACTGTTTCCCCACAAATACGTCGAGCAATATTACGATAAGCTATTGCAGCCTTAAATTTTGGATCCATTGCAATGGGCTCCCCGTTATTAGAAGCACGTATAACATTATCTTCATCTACGACGATACCAAGTAATTCGATTGATAAAATTGTTACTACTTCTTCAATATCTAAAGAGTCTCCGCTTTTACTCATATGTGGTCTAATTCTGTTTAATACTAGTTTCGGTGGTTCGATATCTTCTTTTTCTAATAAGCCGATAATTCGATCTGCATCTCGAACAGACGACACTTCTGGTGTAGTAACAACAATTGCTTTATCAGCTCCTGCTACCGCATTTTGGAAGCCTTGCTCAATTCCGGCTGGGCAATCTATTAAAACATAATCATAGTCTTTCTTTAATTCCCCGATTAACTTTTTCATTTGATGCGGCTCTACTGCAGACTTATCTTTCGTTTGGGCAGCTGGTAGAAGCGTTAAGCAGTCAAATCGCTTATCAGTTACTAATGCTTGCGGCAAACGACATCTACCTTCAACAACATCTACAAGGTCATAAATAATTCTATTTTCCAACCCCATAACGACATCTAAGTTACGTAAGCCAATATCAGTATCAACTAAACTTACCTTTTTACCCATTAATGCGAGTGCAGTTCCTAGGTTTGCAGTTGTTGTTGTTTTTCCAACCCCGCCTTTTCCTGAAGTTACAACGATTGCTTCTCCCACGTCATTCTCCCCTTTCTACAATACGAATCTATAAACAGCATAGACTTCTTAATTTATGTCAGCTTCCTTTTTTTTATCTAGGTATGAAGTCACATAAATTATTTTACCATGATTGCGGTTGGTTCGTTCATTTTAATTGTTTAAGATAGAAGATATATTAGGACGAATTGTAGACAATCTTTGAAGACGGTCTAATACCATTTCACCAGATTCGTCTACGTAAGCACATTCCATTAACTGACCCTTATCATTTTCATCCTCTGGTGGTCTTCTTATGACATCAGCAATACGTAATTGAGATGGTGTAAGTGCGGATGCACAAATAATCGCATCTTTATTTCCAGCCATCCCTGCGTGCGCTATACCGAGCAACTTCCCAAGAATGTAAATATTCCCTTTAGCTCGAACAGTTCCTCCAGGATTAACATCACCTATTAATAATAAGTCGCCGGGTACATCAATTACTTGTCCTGATCTGACCACTTTTACGAGACGTGTAATTTCTTCAGATGCTTTCATCGATTCTGCTTCTTCTTTCGTTACAACATCACATTCTATAGAGTCTATTACACCGTGTATGTACTCCGATAACGTTTTACTTAATACATCTATATGCTCTTTCTCTAAATATCTTTTTCCACTTACTAATTTTACTCGAACAAATGCGCCATCGTTATCGATATATTGTGGACGTTCAGAAAGCTTATCTTGGAGCTCTTTTATTAGAGAATCAAATGTACATTGGTCATTGAGGAAAAAGGTAAGTCCATCTTTTGTGCCTTTGATAAGTACATTCTGTTTTTTCACCTGCTTTGACGTCATGCTTTTTCCTCACCTCAAATCTATTCTTTACACTTTCATACTATAATTTATCGTTTTCTTCACTTCTACGTTTTATAAAATAAAACAGTTTTCTTAATGGATACGCTAGTATGATAATAACCAAGGCGTTCATTAAAAAACTTGGAATAAATCTTCCCGTTAAAAATTCCTCATGGCTGATGGACGCTAACCCTATTATTAGCATCATACCATAGATAAAGTAATCTAATAATGTAATAGCTGCTAAGCTCGTCAATATTGCCACTGTTAAGTTTCTTTGAAAAAATGGGATGGATATTGAAAATAAATAAGCGATTAACCCCATCGAAAATGTATAAATACCTAGTACAGAAGAGTAGATGACATCATAGAGTACACCAAAAATAACAGCATACAATGTTCCAGCACCTCTGCCTCTATATATACCAGTAAAAATAATAACTAGAAAAACCCATCTCGGAATAAAGAGATAAGATACGCCATATTGATCCGGAGCAAATATTTGAAAAACCGTACCTTCAATTAAAAAGAGAACGAAGAGGATGATGAATAACAAGTATCGGATCATGACTCTTCTCCTTCATTATCCTCTTCCTCATCATCCTCGTCTTCCTCATCTTCTTCAGGTAGCACGCCATCATAATCCGGATCAATCGTAATATCTAAAGATGGGGCTCCACGTTCAATTATCATAACATAATCTAATCGTTGGAATGATGCACTTGGTTTTACAAAAGCGGTTTGCGTTAACGCAAATTCGTCTGTCTCAAACGAGACGATCTCTCCGATAGGTAGCCCTTCTGGGAATACGCCACCTAAACCAGAAGTCACAACAAATTGACCTTCCTCTAGCTCTGCACCAATATCAATCATTGTAAATTGTAAATATCCAGTCTCTACATCTATACCTTCAATAAACCCATTTATTGATTGCTCCTCGCTGTCAACCGTTACTGAAATACGGTTAGACCTATCAGGATCACTTAATAGCTGAATAGTAGCTGTAAATTGGGAAACTTGATTCACTTTACCGATTAGACCTTGAGAAGTCATTACAGCCATATCTTTTTCAATACCGTGTTGTGTCCCTTTGTTAATCCCGATAAAATCATTCCAGCGATCTGGTGTTCGATGAATAACCATCGCATTTCTAACAGAATAACTGTACAAATCACCTTCTTGTAAATCTAAAGATGACTTCAGTTCTTCGTTTTGCCTTCTTAAATCATTGAGTTCCACTTGAAGTGATGCATATTCATCTAGGTGAGACTTTAATATTTGATTTTCCTCATATATATTACGCATATCATTCACGTTCTCAAAGAAACCCGCTACAAAATGAGCGGGCTTTGAAAAGGCAGATTGAACCCAACCAACGCTGTCAGAAATGAACTGCTCTGGCCATGATGATGAGCGACGTTCACTCATAGAGTATCCTATAAGTGCAACTAGAATGATAATACATACAAGTAAGACGATAAGTCGCTTATTTGAAAAAAATGACTGCATAATGGCGACACCTTCTTATCCTTTTCTGTTTGATCTTACAGTAATACCTGCCTTTGATCTAAATAAATGTAAATTCTCTAAAGCTCGTCCTGTACCGATAGCAACACAATCTAATGGGCTTTCGGAAACGAGAACTGGCATATTCGTTTCATCCGATAATACTTTATCAAGATTACGTAGAAGTGCCCCACCACCAGTAAGTACGATACCACGATCCATAATATCTGCTGCTAATTCTGGAGGAGATTGCTCTAACGTATCCTTCACCGATTGAACAATTTGTGCCACAGTATCTTCTAGTGCACTGGCAATTTCATCTGCAGAAATCGTAATTGTTTTAGGTAAACCACTTACGAGGTCGCGTCCACGAATATCCATTTCATCTGGAGTGTCCGGTTTGCCTGCTGAGCCAATTTCAAATTTGATCATTTCAGCAGTTCGTTCACCGATCATTAAATTATATTTTTTCTTCACATACTGTGCAATGGCTTCATCCATTTCGTCACCAGCAACTCGTACTGATTCACTCGTTACAATTCCTCCAAGTGAAATGATTGCCACTTCTGTCGTACCTCCACCGATATCTACAATCATACTTCCTGTAGGTTCCCAAACAGGTAAATCGGCTCCAATTGCAGCTGCAAACGGCTCTTCTATTGTATAAGCCTCTTTTGCTCCTGCTTGTTTTGTAGCATCTTCAACCGCTCTTTTTTCTACTGCTGTAATCCCTGATGGCACACATACCATTACATTTGGCTTTCTTGTAAAAATAGAACGATTTCTTAGAGCTTGACGAATAAAGTACTTCATCATCGTAGCAGTTGTATCAAAATCTGCGATAACGCCATCTTTCATCGGGCGAATAGCAACAATATTACCTGGCGTACGACCTATCATATTTTTTGCATCATTACCTACAGCTTCAATAGAACCAGAATCTGAACGAATCGCTACAACAGACGGTTCACGTAAGATAACACCTTTTCCCTTTACATATACAAGCGTATTTGCTGTACCTAAGTCAATACCCAAATCTTTTGAAAAACCACCAAACATCTATGTAATCTCCCTTCATTATAAACAAAACTCATATCGTAATTATACTTAATATTTTTAGGAATGAGTAGCATTTTCATACAAACGACAGGAAAAAATCCTACACACTTTCCTATCATATAATAACATTGTAAAAAGCTAAACAAAAACTCTATCTTTATTTGTAAATATATTGCTTTAAAATCCTCACTTCATCCTACCACAATGATGTAAACATGTACATTACAGGATTATTGAGAATGTGAAACTTTTACAATACTAATAATGATATTTTTGTAACACCGATAACAATTTTTGGATAACAAACTCGTCTATTGTGAACGTTCATATATGGATATATAAAATAACGAGTAAATGGGATTGTACCATTCACTCGTCACTCCTCTTATTTTTATAGATATCCTTTTTCTTTTAAAGAACAAAAGCGCTGATCACCGATGATGAATAGTGATAGGTAAGAGACAACCTCGACATTACTCGTTAGGAACTCTTTTCCCCCACTTCACACCGTACGTGAGACTTTCACCTCATACGGCGTTCTATCAATTCAATTATCTAAGTTAGGCTCAACTTTTCTCTAAAACCTAGAACCTTTTCCCATGTTTTCTTTCCGACGGTTGAATAATCTTTCGAGCTATGAATTATTTGATGACAATGCTCATGCATGGAAGCAAGATTAGAAACACGATTCACTTCATCTAGAGGTAATTTAGGATTAATATGATGTATATGGATATCCTCCCCTTGTAATACCTCTTTACATACTCTGCATTTTCCCTTATCACGATTAAAAGCATATGCTCGATTCATAAAGTATTCAAAGTTGTATATTTTTTCTTTATGTCCAATTTTGATTATCTTAGACCAATTCATACTGAGAAGTTCATCTGCTCTTACTTTTAAAGGCTTTTTACCGGTTCTATTCATATGAACCTGTCGACCTAGTTCAGTGTATGGCGTTTCTTTAGGACTTTTGTTTTTGGCTTTTTGCCATGTGCAAAAATCCAATCTTGTTACACCTATTTTCAAGTCGTTATATTCTATAACCGGTATTTTTGTATTGTACTTTTCATGTACTGACCGCAAGTTGTCCACTTGTTTAGCAGACATCTTATAACCACCATGTTTCCGCAGTTTTAAGTAAGCCGCATAATGAAGTTTGTCTGCATACTTGCGTAGGTACACATTAACTTTCGTGGTACATTCATAGTATTGAATTTGCCCTCTAATTTTAGAGTTAATGAGATTTATCCAGTGTATTAGGTCTTCTTTTTTAGTTGCACGTTTTATTTTCTTTATTGTTTTATGAATCTCATTTACTTTTCCTTTTAATCGTTGTTGATTGGGTTTGCTGACGAGTATATGTCCATTTTTCGCTTTGCCTTTAATTGCCTTGATTTCAAAGCCCAAAAATTTTATTGGTCGTCTTCGTATATCTGTTATGAGCGTTTTTTCTTCTGACAAAGTCAATTTTAATCGCTCTTTAAGATACTTTGTTATCCTGTACTTCCATTTCTCCGCATTCCGCTTGGAACTCGTTATGAGTACCCAATCATCTGTATATCGCACTAAATATGCTTCTTTTAAGTGTGTTGTTTTCCGTAACCTATCGTATTGTTTGTACTTTTGGGCGTACGGATAACGTGTTTTCTTATTTTCCCATTCTCTGGTCACTCATTGGTCAAAAGCGTGTAAATAAGCATTTGCTAACAGTGGAGAAATGATTCCACCTTGCGGGGTTCCAATTGGGTTCTCCTTTAGCTCGTCCATAATTCCAGCTTTAAGCATAGCTTTAATAATCATTAGCACTCGTCTATCTCTAATCCCCATATGCCATAGCTTTTTAATGAGAATCGTATGATTGACGCAATCGAAGAATTTGCTTATATCTCCTTCAATTATCCAATAATGTCCTGATATGTGTACAATGTCAGTCGTACGAACAAGTGCCATACTTGAATCCCTCATCGGTCTGAAACCGTATGAATGTTTAAAGAACTGTGCTTCGATAATTGGTTCAATAATTAAACGTACACATTCTTGAATCACTCTGTCGATAATGCTTGGAATCCCGAGTGGGCGTAATTCTTCAGAATTGGTTTTTGGAATGTACTTTCTTTTAATTGGTTTCGGACGATACTTTCGAAGGCCTTCTTTTACAAGTTGTATAACCTCGGGATAATCTTTTTGCAGAATATCTGGCTTCATCAATTTATGGTCACTTCCAGCAGTACGACTTCCCTTATTCGCTTTAATACGATGGATAGCCGTTAGTATTGTAGCTTCACTTACCATTAGTTCCACTAAATCTTTGTGTCCAGGTGATTGTCCCTTTTGTCTAATACCTTCGATGGTTTTTTGATATAATTCGTCCTGTTTATCTTTTAATTCCTGTTCTGATTTTAGATAGTTAGATTCTTGTTCCATTGCGTTCCTCCTTACTGGGAGAATGCAAGGCTTTAATCAGGTATGCCCAAGCGGCTTCCCTAACAAGTTGATATAACTTGTTAATTAAACTGACTATGCCCCTTCGCTCCATTTCCATTACAGAAACTTCAAAACTACTACGGGCTGCTGCCCCACAGATTCAATTGTCATTTCCTACAATTTAGATGCTTTGAGGTTAACTCCTCTTATCATCATCTTCTATGGTTCCGCTGTTCCTTACACTTTAGCTTTCAATTACCGTTTTAGCTGTCCTCTTTGACCCGTTAACCATCTTTTTGTCCATAGTTGGAAGGGCGCAAGACACTATTCCTTTGCTGGATTAGTATAGATTTTGCAACCACAAATACAAAACCCACGATTAAACCTCTTAAACAGAAGCGAGAAACTTCATTTTGTTTCCCTATATCTTTACGAGCCTTACGAACGAGGATTCCTGGCGAGTCAGCATGACGGTCTTATAGCCTCCCGCTTACTTCGCTAACCACTTCTCAGGTCTACTTTTCAACGCCTTTACCGAGCTTCATACACAAAAGTAGTTAACCATTCATGCATGTCGGAGTTTCAGAGCATCGTTACCAACATTTAACGATGAGTTGGAATTACACCAACCTATTCAAGCGTAAAGTTCAAAGATATATATCTTTGCCTAGTTTTATTGCATATTTCTACGCAGATTGTCTAGGAACAACGCACACTGTGATCCAAAATGTCGATGCCAAGCAGTTTTCCGCATTCAACAAGCCGTTTCGTCACATCGATATCTTCACGACTTGGTGAACACTCGCCACTAGGATGATTATGTAGACTTATAGGTACACTATTAGGCGATAACTATTACATGGCGCATATATCCCCATCCACCATTGATATTACAACATTTTCTATTTCGCCATTCCTAAAATTAATAAGGCTAAATGTAGCAATAAATATTATAAAAAGGTAAAATATAAATAACAACATTTGAAGTAGGTAGGTCGATCATATGGAGTTAAATGAATCTTACAGGTTTATTGTAAAAGAGATTAAAGAGGTTGATGGTAATAATAAAGTCGTATCGATAATGATACATGACCTAAGAACAAACATTCAAGTACCTCACCCGATTACAGAATTTATAACTGTAAAATACGCATATCATGGCAAATCATTAAATTCACAATTACTACCAGCCAGAGTAGTATGTCGTTTTCTAAACCATATTCTTAAATCAATAGATAAAAAAGACAAATTGTTCATGCAGCTATCAATTACAGGTTTACAGAAGCTGAATCTATATCATGGTAGTAATTATATTTCTTATCTAACAAGAAATGGTTTATCGAGGAACACGATTAAATTGTATGAAGGGGTACTCACTAACTTTTTTGTGTTTTTAAGCGAGAATAACTATATCAATGAAAAGATAGAGGTTGAATTTAACTTTTACAAAGATAGAAGAACGGTTAAATCGTTATTTGAAAAAAGTCATCTGCAAACTAAATATCCTTCTTCAAGAAAATCAAATACTATTTTAAAACTAAAAGATTTCGGTAAGAATCGTTATGAGCTTATGATTTTATTTATACAAGTGGCTAGAGCTGTTTCACCAGATATTGCATTAGGTATTTGTTTTCAGTTTTATGGTGGGTTACGTAGAGGTGAGGTTGTAAATGTTACCAAATTGGATTTAAAGGTTATTCCAAATGAATCTATGATAGTTGACATAAAAGATAATAGACATATCTTATTTCCTCATTTGGAAGATACATCAAACGAGTTTCCAAAAAGAACAAATTATCTTAGCCCTAGGCTGTGCAAACAAATCATAATGGATATACCTTTAGTGTGGGAAGTTTACTTTGAGCATATTAAATACCTGCAAACTATGAAACCTAAAAATAAACAGGCAATATTTTTAAATAAAGATGGAAATGCAATGTCAGGTAAGGTTTATGATCGAAGGTTCAATAAAGTGAAAAAACGTTTTTTAGAGGAATTATTAAAGCAAGGCAGATATGAAGATTACACGTTATTAAGTGAAAGTTATTGGTCTACTCATATAGGTCGAGGAATTTACAGTAATATACTGTTTGACATGAAACTTACACCTACTCAAATAGCTATTGCTAGAGGTGATACTAATATTAATTCATCCATGGAGTATGTAGACGAAAAAACAACTATAAATGCAATCAAAGACAATTTACCTCGAATTACAAAGTTAAGTGAAAAATATTTCCAAAACTAAATAAAGGAGCAATGTCACAATTATAGGAGGCAAATAATTTGGAAGATAATCTTATTAAATTATCCTCATTTTTTTACAATAAACAAAATATTCCCGTCACTAAGAATAAAGTAAAACTCCTTATTCAGGAAGGCTATCTTAATGTCAACAGAATTAACAATGTGGCCTATTTTAATCGTGATGAAGTAATGAAAGTTGTTCAGATTGAAAAGGACTTATCGGAAAACTATTTAAGTACAGATAGTTTTCTACAAACTGTTTGTAGATCGTCTAGTACCACATCTTATAGGAAACATTTAAGCGAAATACTATCTAAATGTAATCAGGTATATAAAATAAAGACTGTTAACTACAGGAATTCATTATATTTCGCTAAATCTGATGTAGAAAAATTTATTGATAATGTATATCACAAAGACGAACTTTTACACAAATTAAACATCAATATTTATATCTACGAAAACATTGTATATACCAAGAATGTAAATTTAATCAGAATCTCAAAAAATACAGAATACATCTCTAAATCCGATTTAACCAAAGTAAAAGTTTTATCAAAAAACTTTTCTTCCAGAGAACGTAAAGCTATATGGATCAAAGGAACAACAATAATCAAAAGTAGTATTTTTTCGAAATTAGTTAAGAAAAATGAAACTTTGTATAAACTCTGTCTCGAAAATTCAATCATACACTTTAAGAATCACGAAAAAATTTTATATGTAGAGTATTATTCTCTTTCATCGTTTTACAGGAAACATCTAAATTTATCAAATAACTACTATACTTTTACAGAGATTAGAAAATTATTTGGTATGAATAAAACTTCAATTACCATTCTAAAATCTAACTTTATCCCTAGTTTATTTATAATGTGTGAAAAATTAGGTATTAAATATTTTAAAACAGGTCAGCAACTTTTAGGGGATAATATTTATTTCAAAAAAGAGCATGTTAATGAATTCCTAACTAATTATATTTCCAATAAAGAAGCGGTTAATCAATATAATATTACTTATCATCAATTAAACTTCTTGACCAATCATCACAACATTGAACAGATTGATTTGCACATAAGATTAAGGTTCTATGAACGAAAAGACATTATTGAAATGTTTAACAAAGATGATACATGGCTATATCTTGGGGAAAAAGATAAATTCCATTCTCTAAAAGAGACCTTACAACTTTTGAAAGTTTCAGATAGTGAACTAATCACTATTAGAAAAGACACTAAACTGTCTTTTTATAATTTCCACAACACAACCCATTACTACAAAGAAGAAATAAATAATTTATTAAAACTAAAACAGGATATTACAGAGAAGTATGTTCCTTCGGCTTTAGTTTCTGAAACACTTGGAGAACATTACTTTAGATACTTTAAAAATAGAAAAAAACCAACGGGTATCGAAAGATACGCTTTCGATATAGGTTCTCCAACATTCTTACTTTTTCCTAAATCAGAGTACGAAAAACTGTTAAAACAGAAAGAACATCAAGAACTATTAGATTCCATATCATACAATGATCCACTTTCGGCTTTTTACGAACTATTGGAAATAAACGGCATTGAGTTTCACGAAAAATCACCTATTACACAACAATATTGGTTTGATTACTGCACCGATTCTATTCTATATAACAATAAAGCGAAAGAAACTGTGCCCTACTTTGTAAATACCTTGGTAAAATGCACTAAATTATTATCGGACTTTATTTTGGATTCGGAATTACATCTAATATCGAGCAATGAAATAAATTTTAGTTTACTAAATTCAAATATTCCAATTAATCATCGAAATATTATAATACCCTTTATTAATAAACTTTATTACCGATTAATTCAAGATAATATTAAAACCTCATTCCAGGTTAAAAAAATAAAAAATTCGTCAAACACTAGAACTTTAAATCAAGACATGGGTATATATGATTACATTACCTTTAAGCAGATCTATTCATACGTAAATAACCTTAACCATAGAGAGATTGCAATAAATGACGGTTTATATAGAGTAAACTCTAGACAATCAAATGAATATGCTTATTCTTGGCTTTATATATTATTACACCTAAACAATGCTTGGAGACATAGGGATATATGTAATATAAAAATGATTAATATTTCTTTTTTAAACATAAATTCATTAGAAGATTTTTCTAATAGAGATCTTACCAACGATGAAGTGGATAAAATCATTAATTTGCTTTTAACAAAAGAATACATTGTTTCTAAAACTAAGGCTATCAATAATTTTTTCATATCTGATGACATAAAAGTCGCTGTTGCTAACGCCTATGTAATTTGTCATTTGATAAATCATCATTGTTACCCTATTTCAGATAATATTATTAATTTTAACAATAAACAAAATAACTTTCTCGACACACATAACAATAATTTTTTTAAGGATTTTCCTAAAGAATTCAAATTTAAAAACAGAAAGATGAATAGAACATTACTTACTATCATGTATACACTACTAAAAAAGGAAAGACATGGTGGTGCAGCTCTTAACATTGCTCAGCGACTTCGTTCTCATAAAAGTGAGGAATCAACCAATATGTATATTAAAATCCCAGACGAAGATATTAATAAACTTTCGATAAACTTATTTAATCGTGGAATATTTGGTTATATACCAAAAATACTTAGTGAAATAGTTTACGGAAATACAACAAGCGACCTGACAGAAGAAACGAACAATATACTAAAGTTAAAATCAGTATTCAAAGATATTTATAACATTGAAGCCACCTCGGGTTTTTTAAACAGTGTAATCAAACAAAAAGAATCTATAATCCAATTATTTATTAATAAAGGATCAAAAGAAGCATTTAAAACTTTAAACAAGCTCCAAAAGAATTTCTTACCTGGAAAAGACGATGACTTTCAATGTATTGTTTCGGAAAAAGGTTGTCTTAATACTGGTTTAGACTGTAAGAATTGTGTTTATTCTGTACCAAACTTTTATGCTACTGCTAACATAGTCTCTAGCGTTACAAACACACTAAAACAGTTTGAAAACGACTTCAACAATACTAATTTTGAAATTGAAAAGACAAAACAAGTAAATCTGTTGTTTATGGAATTAGATATTTTAGACGATGCCGTTAATAAGTTTGGCGAAGATGTAGTCTTTGGATTTTTTGAGGGAAGTAAACAAGGCTATATAAAGTTACTAGATTTATTAAATGATATTGATTCGGAAAAACCTATACATAAATACGCTACTTATACACCAAAAGGAGTTGAGTGATCTTGAGTGATAATACAACTACAATAACTAATGTTTCTTTTGATAACCCCTATTTATCCGAATATGAAATTACTTACGCAAACAATTTAATATCTGAACTTAAAACAAATGGTATTTTTTTATCGAATTCACTTCACGATGACATTTGGTTATTCTCACATGAGTATAGTCCAGGAAGGTCTATTAAACTAGATTTCGGAAAGATTGAAAAAGATTTAAATAAAGATGATCAATTACTAATAAAATGTTGGATTGGTTCATTACTTGATAAATACCGACCATCTACGTGTATTCACTATTTCCATCATTTTTGCATGGCAATCAATATTACAAACTTTTTCTCTTTAGATCGTATAAATCATTTTGTAGAATGGCTTCATGAAGATCATATCACTAATAATGAAAAGACTTATGTTCTGTCTACTGTTTTTAGTTTTTTTGATTTTAGTGAAATTTCCAATTCAAGTAAATATCTTGCTAAATTATACGATATACGTAACAAAATTAAATTTGTTAAAAATCCTATTCAACTACCTTCATCAAGATATAGCCTATTATTCTCATATTATTTAGAAAAATATTTTGCTGACATCAAAAAAGATGAATTATTTGATGATGAAGAAACTATAAAAAAGACAATCCTTTTCTATCCAATCTTAATTTGGTGGAATTTAACTACAATAATTCCAATAAGATCTACTGAATTTTGTTTAATAAAAAGGGATTGTATTTCAAAAGAAAATAATAAATATTTTGTTACAATATCTCGAATTAAAAAACCATTAAATCAGAAAGATATAGTAAATTATTATAATAAAATTGAAATAAATGAAAGTATGTATCACTTATTAAATAATTATATTGAGCTTACAGAAGAATATGGAGAAAGTGAAACACTTATCTCTTATAGATCATTAATTTACGTCGACAACACAGGACGTAGAAAACTTCAAAAAAGAGACCTCAACTCATTCAATAAAAATAATTTAGAAAAGTTACTTAAACGTTTTTACAAAGAAGTTATTAACGAATATTATCAAATTAACGTACCTTTAAATCAAAAATTAAGTCCAAATGATACTCGCCACATAGCTTTTGTTTCACTTATGATGCAAGGTATTTCACCTGTTGAAATAGCTCGTTTAGGTGGTCATAGAACCATAGCAGCACAGTATCATTACAGCTTTCACAAAGAATACTGGATTGATAACGAGGTATTTAAGTTAATTAAAAACTATAAAAACATATCTAATTTCGATAACAATAATATTAGATATATTCCAGAAAATGTTAAACTAAAGGCTTTTGAATTACCTACATCAAGTTTTAGAGGCGAATTAGAAATTGGCTATTGTAGCGACTCTCTTATACGTTGTGAATCTAAAGAATGCATGCTCTGTAGCCACTGGCGAATTGATTTAGATGGTTTAAAAATAAAACATGATCTTATTATCGAAAAGGTTAATAAAAATCGAAATAATCTAATGGAACTCATGAATTTCATTTATAAAATTCATACAAATACAGTTTTAAATATCATGACACCCGAACACCTAGAAAACGAGAAAGACTTACAGCGAACATTCCAAAAAGTTAAGTCAGAACTCCACAATTTATCAAAACTCATCCAAATTGAAAGGAGTATCTATTAATTATATGACTAAAAAAGGTCGAAAACCAATACTAACCGAATATGAAGCTAAAGAAATAGTAAATAGTTACGTTCTAAAGCATGGTGTATCGAAAGAGATTAAGTATATTGATTTACACAATTATTGTATTGAATTATATCAGAATAAAGAGATATCTAAATTACCGTCAGAATCATTTTGGAGGAAAAAGGATCGAACTGGCAGAAAATTAATAGATGAGGTAAATTCAGCTCTATCTCACAAACTTGAAAGACATGAAAAAAATCATGAGCTACAAAGTTTAATAAACCTAATAGATAATAAAATAACAAATAAAGAACTAAAAACAACTCTTTTCAACGAATTAGAATCTAAGCAAAATAAAGTAGAACAGCTTGAAAAAGAACTAAATACAAAAGAAGAAAGTATATTATCATTAAAAACATCACATGAAGATTTAAAAACATTGAATAAACAGCAACAAGAATTAATATCACAGGTTTTTCATTACTTTCTAAACAAGTCTTCACATGAAAATTTAAATTTTTTTGATTCTGCACTAAAAAGTATATTCTCAAACCCCTTAGATTACCTTTCAGTATTAAAGAAAGAAACTCAAAATCAAAATAATGTAGCTAACTTTTTTAAGAACAGACTGAAAAATAATTAAAAAGAGGATAGTAATACACTATCTGATTACGTCCATAAGAATGTACCATTTTACCAATCGAGTAATATTGAAAATAATGAAAGATACTGTAGCTTTGAAATAAAGTTTGATCAAAAAAAATCTCTCAAACCCTGTATTTACGTTAAATTAAATAACGTGTTTTAAAAAAAAGATTGATCAAAAAGGGGTTATTCATTTGAGAAACACTGCACAATTTTTGTAAAAAAGTTTAATCATTTTCTGCTGTCGATTTTAAACTAAACCCATTAGTTGAAATTGTATACGAGAGAGTTTGTGACGTTAAACTCTGAACTGTTGAAAAATATGTTTGCCAAGCCATATGATCCAGGAAATTCAATTAAATAATAAAGGGAAAAATGAAAGACTTGAAATGACAACAACAAAGGAAAATTTTAAATTTATCAGTCAAGGAACAAAAGAAATGAAGATCAAAATTGAGTGCCAATTTTGATCTTCATCAAATGATTTTGCTTAAGTTCTACTTTACACTCTGATACAATTCCTTCCAAAAAATTGATGGTTTTGGATAGAACGTCCTTTGACCATTCCAAGTCATTCGGGTATATTTTTTTGAACGTAATAAATAACATATTCTTTTAGCCCTAGATACACAAACAAAAAATACTCTCCGATCTTCACTTAGTTTTTTTGGGTCATTCACATTCAAATAATAAGGAAAAGTACCATCTTCCATTCCAAGCATGATCACCACTTCAAATTCTAAACCTTTTGAGCTGTGTCTTGTTGAGACAGTAACCTGGTTAACTGCTTTCCCTAAATTTGCAAATTTTTCTAAATCGTAGTTAGACTGGTTCTGATCTTTAATTTCTCGAAATAATAATGTTAAATTATCAAGTTCATCAGGGTAAACCTTAGAGCTCTCTAGAACGGAATTCAATTTTAGTTCCTCAATTACAAAATTCAACCACTCTTCAAGGTTATTAGTGAAAGTTCGACTTTCAGCGAGCATCTTATAGACTTTTTTTCTTTCTTGCATTAACTGGGTGAGTGTTAGAACTTTAATATGCCTGTTGTACAAACTTACCCAAAAATCAAAAAGTTTAGAGAAGGACTCGTTTTCATTATTGATTACCCAAGCTGCACAGGATTCTAACCACATCACAACATCGCTACGTTTAAAATCAAACTTCGATACATAAAATGGAATATTTGTTTTTGCTAATAAATTTCCTATTGCCTTAATTTCTTTACCACCTTGAACTAATATACAAATCTCTTCTAGTGGAATACCCTTTTCTATGCATTCGGGTATAATGCTGTTAACGACATCATTATACTGATCATCTAGTTCTTCTTCACATGTTACAAAATGAAATTCAGCTTCACTTTTAAAATCTTTACCCGATATATATTTTCGTCCTTCCTGGTTTAACCCTACAAGTGAAGCGTCAATAATATCTTGATGACTCCTATAATTGGTAAAGAGTTCGATTGGCAATATATTCGGGTGTCGATATAGTTCGTTTAGATAATCTGGTATGGCTCCATTAAAGCTATATATGGATTGATCAGGATCTCCGACTGCAAATATTTTAATATTTGTCTTATGAAAAAGGGCTAAAACCATTTCATGCAAGGGTTTACCTAAGTCTTGGTATTCATCAATTAAAATCCAAGGAAACTTTGCCTCTAAGCATTTTCTAACATAATAATGATTTTGAATTAACAATGTAGCCATTTTTACAATTTCAATGAAATCAACCATACCCTTTGAACGAAGACGAATTTCATACTCTTTAGCAATTCTCAATGCCACTTCAAAAGGTTCTAGAGCAACAGAACTAATTCCATCAATACTTAGAGTTCGTTCTTTGTCCATATCCTCAATTCTAATTTTTTTAGGATCATAATCTAATTCAGAAACAATATTATCATAAATTTGTTTTCTATCTTTTTCTGAAATAATTGTTAATGGAAGAGGGACATCGTATTCGTATAAATGAATATAGGGACTAATAACTTCTGCAATACAAAATGCATGTACAGTTCCTAAAAAAACGTTCTGTCTTTTCTTATAACCTAAATCATACAATCTATTAGTAAACTCTTTTACTGCTTCTTTATTGTAAGTGATACAAGCTAAACCCCTTGGAGGTTTTATTTTTTCGTACAAAAGTTTCATAATTTTTAAAGTTAAAACGGTTGTTTTTCCGCTTCCTGGACCTGCTTTAACGACTGTACTGACATTTGAATTGTAAGCTGCATACTGAGATTCATCTTTTTTTATTTGCTCAAGTTTTTTTTCATATGGAATCATTTACTTAAACCTCATCAACTCTAGCGTAAATATCTGTTATAGCATCATCAATATACGAAGGAATATGTTCAACCCTACAACTGGTTGAAAGACGTTGGGAAAATCTCCCCTTTCCAATTCCATTATTACTGCTCTCTATCTTTTTCAGACAATCCCAGTATTTTCTCTCCTCGAACTCTTTTCTGAAATTAGTTTGTTGCCTTGAACCACCTGATGTCAACTCATTAAATATGTCAAAAATAACTTTCTTTCCATCTTCACTTGCAGAGCAGGTATCCATAATATCGACTTCCATTGTGTACCTGCCGATAAAGAATCCTAATTTAGAAAAAAATTTATCTTGTTCTTGAAAGGAATCAGGTATTTTTGACTCATTCAACTTTTGTAGATCAATTAACAAGCTACTAATTCGTTCGTTCCCAAGATACCCATATTGTTGATTAGAACCTTCGGACATTATATGAAATTTTCTTGTGGGTTCATTATCGTCATCATCTTTGACTTCAATATAAAAATCTCCGTCAGTGAGAGCGACATACGGTATGCCTAATAAATCAAGGAATTTTACAAATGGTTTAAAATTTGTTGAATTAATGTTACAACATATAATCCCTTTTAAGTCCAATGGTTTTTCTAATAAATCAGCAAAAGCAGGAATTAAATATTCTTCAGCAATTCCTTCAACCAAAATGACACCTTTACCAAAGTATATTTCACCCTTTTTCACATCAATATATCTTTCTAGGTCTCTCCGTTCACCATCTGTTAATTCTATAGTTGCGGTTGAATGGACTACGGTTCCTTGGTTTGTCGCTCGTAAATGGACAATTGAATCTAATGGAGCAACAGATGTAATATATGGAGAATGCGTAGTCATTAAAACAGATGTGTTTTTCTTCATTACATCCTTGTAAATAATTCTTTGAAAAGTAGGGTGCAAATGAGCTTCAGGTTCTTCGATAGCTGGAATAGTGAACCCCTCGGTCGAAGAATGATTAGTATCCATAAAACTGTATAAATCAATTAAATTCTGTTCATTCAGATCTTGTTTTAGAGAATAGTTTTCTTTTTCCGTTTTTTCATAGCACAGTGTTAAAATGTCACTTTCATTTTCTAAAATAAGCTCATCGTATGTATCCTTTTTGATTAGTGAAGGGATTGTCTTATCTTCCAAAGATAACAGAATTAAGGAAATGTACAAAATATTATTTAAGCCCAGACTCGTTTCACTAGTAGGTCGTTGTTTTTCTATGCCGATCATTAATTTCAAGGTGTTAAGTATTCGATTTGGATCAACGTCTACAGTTTCTAATGCAATCTTTGAATAAGGTTGGTTGCCCAAAACATTTGAGAATCTCTTATTTATTTGAGTTTGGAGATCAACTAATTCATCAATAGTCAGAATATCATTACTTTGTTGTTTTAGTTTATTGGAGATTTCAACCAGTTCGTCTTTATCAATTTTATATTGCTTTAATAATTGATTAATGGGGGATCTACGAATATTTTTCAACTCAGCTTCAACATCACGTATAGCATTTATAACTTTTAAATTTAGATACTTTCTATGTGAATGATTAAATGCAACTTCTGTCTTTTCTCCTTGAAATATAGTGTACTCATATTCATATTTCCCGTTTATATTAGTTACAGGAAAGTAATGGTATGTAAGTCTTATTACTGGTTCGCTAGCTCTTATCGTTGCATCGGCTAACATAGATAAAAGAGATTTATTGTGTTCAAATCCTTTGATTTCTATTATTATTTCAATTTCATCACCATTTTTCATTGGATCAACTAATCCATCGAAGAAATCAGATTCATTTAAATAACGATCCTCATCAGACAGCTTCGGATCTAAAATGATTTGAATTGCTCTTAGAAAGTTTGTTTTTCCGACGTTGTTTTCCCCAATGATTACCTGTTTATGACTCAGAACTACGTCAACATCTTTATAATTTCTGAAATTTTTAATTTTTACCCTTGAAATGTATGGAGCGCTTAGTTCGTTCATATTTCCCCCCTAAAGTTAAGTCTTTTTATGGGTTGCCTGTTCATTGTTGTGATGTTTTATTTTTCTAAGTGGTCTTTGAAACTTCTGTAATTAGTAGGAAGTTCACTCATTAAATGTTGCCTATTTACCTCTCCATTGATTTCAAAGAAATAGTAACATTGATGATTGAAGCCAATGGTATTTCTTTATGCTACTATCCAGTAAAGAGATTTTTTAAACGTAGACAATGTAAATATTACCTCCTACAATTTATGGGAATTGCATTATGATATTATTCTACTAAATAATACCTTTTTCAACAATTAATAAATTCTGAAAACAATACAAAGGTTATACATATCTCTACTAAGGGAAGGAAGAAAAATACTTTAAGCAAAAAAGCCGAATTTTAAATTAGAAATCGACTTTTGTTTGCTTGCAACAACCGAAAAAATTTACTTTAAAATAAAACAGCCTAATCCTTCTATTTATACCGAGGAAATAGGCTTTTGGTTCTCCACAATCGCACCAAATTGTGAATTATCACATTTTTTAAAATGGCATCGTTGTATTTTCCAGTAAATAGTTGATATATTTGTTACTCTTGTTACACTAAAGCTCCTATATTAGTTGAAGAAGGCCGATGGCAAACTTTATGTCTATCGTTCTTCTTGTCTGCTGTACAGTATCGTTGTACTATGTAGTAGTGGTTAAGCAAATTCTAAAAGCATTTCAAACTTCCCCTAAATTTTCATAACATTAAAGTTTTGATAGGTGTAGATTATGTTCCTATATACCATTTGGGTTGAATAGTGGTCGCAGATATTATGGTGTAGTGGTGTTTACCTAATTATAATCGATTAAGAAAAACTATTTCTGCCTCATCAACGCATTTACTCCAGAAAAAATAATTTCTTTTTAGATCTTCATAATTGTTTTTGATTTAGTTGTTTGATATCACTAGTCCTATTTAGGACCATTAAAATTTTGTAAAGACTAATTGTTTCTTTAATGAGCGGGTTATTCTTATACTTAATTATATCAAATTTAATCTCTTCAAAATGACTCGTATCAAAATGCCATCTATGGCCAAGTTGAAAAGGATTATCATGACTTTCCAGATAATCACTAAAATCTTTTTTTTTACTTAAAATTCTAATATTTTTTTCTATTTCATCTTATAAAAATAGGTTAATGATATCAAATAGTAACTCTTCAACTTTCCTCTGGTTTTCTTCTTTTTCGAGCATTACTTGCTGCTTTGTTTGTTTATTTTCTTTATTTGCAATTAAATAGGCTACAATGCCACCGATAATACCACCAGAATAATTCCCGAAGAAACCAACCCTGGCAGCTTCATCACCAAGTGTATATCTTCCAGTGGGAACTCTTAACACTTGATCCAAAATAATTGATGTGAAAATTATGGCTAATGCTATTAAAATAATTTTTGCTGTAAAATTCATATTAGACCTTATTTATGTAATTTTTTAGAACAGTGTAAAAAAACATATTTTTAGAAACAAATTTACCCATTATAAGATTTATTGACTTTACCACATAAAGTTTAGAGACTAATATGTTTGATCCAAACTGGTAGTTTTCTCAACCAACGCTTTTATCATATCTTCCTTAGTCGAAGTCCATATATCAAAAACTCCTGTTACCTTCGCTGAGATAATATGTAATTGAAGATAAAGTAAAGTAATTAGAGTCAATATTGAGTATATCTATTAGTAAGTTTTCAGGGATTTCCATTTAGTATTCCATTAGTATAATAATTAAATATAGTATTTCACTTCTTTTATTACTATGATATTTTATACTTCTAAAGTTTTATAAAAGATGAGCTCTTGTATAGAATTGTCATTAATTATTTGAGATTCATTAGTTATGTAAACAATTAGTTTAGAAAACTTAATAACATTCTGAGTAGTTAATGAAAAAGTCAAAACATAATGTATTAAATCTACAAATTTATACAGTAGATAACTTTTGTATTCATTACTTTGTATTTTTCCAAACGATTTGGAAATCAATCCCTTACAAACGTTTTCTAACGCAGATAAAATAAAAGAAACAATACTATGCTTATCTTTTTCAAACTCTATTATAATTGCACGTACCTCTGATATAAAAGTATTGGTTTCTCTTCTAACACTAGGTTTATTCAACGATGATGGCTCTTCAAATAAGTCGAAATATTCTTTTAAAATCCTCCCTAACTTTACGACACATATATGTTTTTTCAAGAAGGGGTTACTCTCAACAAAAGCCTTCGATTCATTAATTTTTAATTTATATTCATTACACACTTCAATATAAATGTTTTTTATTACGTCTGCTGTATGATAAGAATTTGTAAATATAAAAATATCATCAATGGACCTAACTATCTCATAATCTCGTTTATAGAAGATATTCTCATGCTCTATTCTTTCATAAGCAATTTTATCAATCCTACAAAGTACAATTTCTGCAACAATTCGAGAAAATTCCGGACCAACAATAATACCATTTGTCTCCCCGAAGTTACTCATCTGCATTATTTTATCTAATATTACGGAAAACCTATTCCCATTCCTATTTTCACAGTTTCCTCGGTTTACTTTAATAAGCATTGAATTATCGTGTACAAACAACAATTAAAAAAAACAAAAAAAGAAGCAACTGTATCTCTATATTCAATACTGGTTACTTCTTGAGTATTCTTTGGTAATTTTTTTAACTTTAACACATCTATTCCAGTAAATAAGTTATAACCACTTTGACAATATTTCATCATAAAATGGATCATCCATCATGGAGTGGACTAATATGCCATTCGAAAGACTGTGTTTTACCATCTTTTTGTTTTTTATAAGGAGCTAAAAGTTCATCTAATACATGCATGATTAGGGAATATGTCTCGAGTATTTCTAGCGTATATTAATCATAATGGAAAGCAGCTCCACTTTCAGAATTTTTATCCAAATTCAATATATTTATTCATACGTATTCACATATCATGTGAAAATTGTCTCAGGATTGATTTAAGAGTGTTCATAATAATTATGAAAAGATATCTATAATTATCCTTCTTTTATTCATAGATTTTTCGTAACTACAATAACTCCGTAATTTCTTCACATTTTTAATATAACATTAATACTGTAACTATGTTTTTAATCCCAGGGTTTAGTTATTTGAACTTAAAAAAATAATACGGAAATGTGGAGGAAATACGATGTGTGGTTTTGTAGGCTATTTAATAAACGAACAGAATAATAATAAAACGATAATAAAAAATATGGCAGACCAAATAATCCATAGGGGGCCAGATGATGAGGCATACTTTTTAGACAGTAAGATTGCCTTAGGTTTTAGACGTCTTTCAATAATAGATGTTGATCATGGTAAACAACCACTATTTAATGAAGATGAAACAAAAGTACTCGTATTTAATGGAGAAATATATAATTATAAAGAACTGCGGGAAGAACTCTTGAGTAAAGGGCATCACTTCCGGACGAACTCTGATTCAGAAGTAATATTACATGGTTATGAAGAATATGGGAAATCACTGTTAAATAAATTAAGGGGGATGTACGCATTTGTAATATGGGATCAATTGGAACATAAACTCTTTGGTGCCCGTGATATCTTTGGAATTAAACCGTTCTTTTATTATTTAAATGGACAGGAATTTTTATTTAGTTCAGAAATAAAGGGATTTCTTCCCCACCCGAAGTTTGAGAAAGTTTTCAATGAAGCATCTTTATCTTACTATCTCAGTTTCGAGTATATTCCTTCTAGTGAAACAATGTTTAGAAACGTATATAAACTGAAGCCTGGACATTACTTCGAATATGATAACGGACAATTTGAAACATATGAATATCACAAATTTAACTATAATATTGATAACTCAAAAGACTTGGATGACTATGTTAAGTTGATTACGAATACATTTCAAGAATCTGTTAAAATACATGAGATTAGCGATGTCGAAATTGGAGGTTTTCTATCCGGGGGAATTGACTCCAGCTTCGTTCTCCATGAAGTAGCAAAAAGAAACAAAATAAAAACATTTTCTGTTGGATATGAAGAGGAACAATTTAGTGAATTACAAGATTCTACTAATTTTGCCAAACAAATAGGTATTAAAAATATAACTGAAAAAGTATCAGCAGATGATTTTTTCGCAGCAGTACCAAAGGTCCAGTATCATATGGATGAACCAATGTCAAACCCTTCTGCAATTCCGTTATATTTCCTAGCTGATAAAGCAAGTAACTATGTAAAAGTTGTCTTATCAGGTGAAGGTGCAGATGAGCTATTTGGTGGATATAATCAGTATACAGAAGCCTTGATATACGAAAAGTATCAAAAACTCCCTTACTCTTTTCGGAAACTATTGGGAACTATAGCAGAAAAACTACCACAAATTAAAGGACGTCGATTTTTGATGAGAGGTGTTCTACCGTTAAAGGAGCGCTTTTTCCGAATCGATTATGTATTTAATTATGATGAAAGGCAACAAATATTAAAAAATAAGAGTTTAAATAAACAGGCTTCCTTATTAACAAATAGCTGGTTTGAGGAGTCTAATCACCTAGATCAACTTACACAAATGCAGTATTTAGATTTTCATACCTGGTTAAGTAATAATATTTTAGTGAAAGCAGATCGTATGAGTATGGCACACTCCATAGAACTTAGGGTTCCTTTTTTAGATACAAAACTGTTAGATATAGCCTTGCATTTACCATCAAAATATCGGGTCGCAAAGAAACGTACTAAGGTATCTTTACGTCAAGCAGCTATGAGGGAACTTCCCGAAAGGACTGCAAATAAAAAAAAGTTAGGTTTCCCATCTCCATTGGCTAGTTGGATAAAACAAGAGAAATACTATGAAATGATCAAAGTTAAGTTTAATTCAGATATATCTAGTCGTTTTTTTGAAACAAAAGAACTCATGAAGCTATTGGATGAGCACCGATATGGCACAAAAGCAAATATGCGTAAAATATGGTCGATTTACTGTTTTATTTTGTGGTATGAACAGTTTTTTCAGAATGAAGAGATTGTTCAACCCCAGCGTGTTATGGTAACTGGTATCCTACAAAAAGGGGGGTAAAGAGTTTCTTTGTTACATCATTCATCCTTAGGGTTTCGTTTGCCCATTTGGATAAACTTGCCCCGATATTATGGTTAGAAGAAGGAAGGTTAACAGCTTCAATGTCGTGAAACATAGAACTCCATAACCCTACCTTTGTAAATGAACCAACAGAAGGACCGTATAATCATGTTTATCTAATTAGTAACGAAGAATAAGTTACCCTATAAACACGTGGAAATACTGAAGAGGAACTCGAAATAGTACAAGCAAAAGGTGCCGGGCATTGTGTTCATTGCGGACACTAAAAAAAATGTATTCCCTTTTCTTGATATACAGTAAATGGCTAAAGAGATTATCTATAAAATGTAGATGATCTCTTTTATTTTCATGACAAGGTACCTCACTGAATATAATCACATCCCCTACGTAAACTTAAAAATTTCCATAACACAATTAGTTCCTCTTCTAAAACATCAATAAGCTATGCATTTTATTATAAGTTGTACATATTATTTTTGTATTAGATGGAAGGAGGGAAATACATTGACTACTTTTAATATTATAGTAATAACTTTATTAACGATTATACTTTTTACTTCCTTTACTACTTCAATCATACAAAGAAAGAATAGTACAACAATGACAGGTATGATGACAGCAATGGTTATAGGTATGAGTATCGGTTTAACTATAGGTGTTTTACTTGGTAATTTATTCCGAGGAGACCTATTAATTTCAACAACCATTTCGATGGGGATAGGTATGTTTGCGGGCATTTTAATAGGAATGCCGTTCAATACACTAGCCGTTTTAGATGGAATGCTCGCGGGGATTATGGGTGGAATGATGGGTGCTATGCTTGGAGAAATGATTACTCTTACGGATGCTATACTTTTAGTGAAAATTTTATTATCTGTTTCAGTCTGTTCCACAATTTTGATATTATTATTTCTATTACAAAATAAGAAAAGAGATGAAAATGCTAATTTAAAGTGGATGATACGCCCCATCACAACTTTTGTTCTCCTATTCATACTTCTTGTATGGTTAGATCAAATAAATGTAAACTCAAACTTAGACCATCCCAATCAAAGTCATTATAATCATGAAATGCACATTCCTAAAAATCAGTTGGAAATCGAAGTAACCGGTTTTGCATATAGCCCTAGTGAGATATTCGTTAATAAATCGGAGATTACGGAACTTATATTAGTTAATAATTACGAAATTGAACATAATATAGAAATCGTAGATTTACCCGTTGAAAAAATTGATAATGAATCTGAAAAAGATAGTCATGGAAGTCACTCTCATAATTCAGCAATACATATCCATGCGCAACCTAATAGTACTAATTCAATTAGTTTTATACCAACTCAGGAAGGAACTTATCTCTTTTATTGTACAATACCTGGGCATAAAAAAAAGGGAATGATTGGCACAATAACAGTAAATTAGTCACAAATGAATATTCTCCGCTAGCCTCCATTATGAGATGTATTCATATAATATCAGTATTCAAAAATGCAGATCAGGAGAATCATCTCATTCCCTCCTCCTCTCTCCTCTAAGCTAAAAACTTTCATAAATTTCTCTAAAAAACCAACAATAACAAATAAAAGATCCAGTCACTAGTGTACGTTAATTTTAATCAGAAAAATATTAAAGTAAACTCACCATTTTCCAATTAATAGACTTATGAATGTATAACACACTGTAACACGTAAATACTTTACACTCTCGTCGTAAGTATAATTTAATTTTAAGAATCAAAATTCCTATAAAAAAGTGTTGACAAAAACCGATTACAATTGTAAACTGAAACCAATAAATCGATTACGTTTGTAAACGATAGGTGGTGATGGTATGACAACCGAAATTAACACTAGGATTACCGAATCAGAATGGGAAATTATGCGTGTGGTTTGGACATTAAATAAAGTTACAAGTAAGGAAATAATCGAAGTTTTACAAGAAAAAAAAGATTGGAAACCAGCAACTACGAAGACATTTATAGGCCGCCTCGTAAAAAAAAGAATGCTCAATACAGAGTCTCATGGAAAACGCTACATCTATTCTGCAGCTGTCAGTGAAGATGAAACAGTGAAAAATGTTACTAATGAATTTTTTGATAATATTTGTAGTAAGGATGTAGGAAAAACAATTGCAGAAATGATTTCTACCTCCACATTGAGCTTTGACGATATCGACTTATTGGAAGAAGTAATAGGAAAAAAGAAGAAAACAGCTGTAAAAGAAGTGAAATGTAACTGTTTAAAAGGACAATGCCAATGTAAAAATCATCATAATCATTAAATTATAAACCTTTTTTAAGTAAGTAAATTAGCAAGAATACACTTGAAGTCATACTCAAGTGTATATTTATTCAAATTATATAGGTATAGTATGTAATTAAAAATAATAATTGGAGTGAACAAAAATGGAAAAAACGCTATTCTCTGTTAGAGGAATGACCTGTTCTTCTTGTGTTAATCGAGTTGAAAAAAAGATTGCAAAAGTACCAGGAGTTGAAAAGGTTAATGTAAACCTAGCAGCTAATCAAGCACAAGTCTCTTATGATAATTCCTTAGCAAGTACAGAGAAAATTATCAAGTCCATTGAAGACATTGGTTATAACGCGAATGTAATCGATGAAAATAATGAGGTAGATGCTAGCCTAGAACAGCAAAAAGAAACGAAAAAGCTTAAAAAGGATTTTACAATTGGTGCTATCCTCACTTCCATTGTTTTATACGGAAGTATCCCCCATATGATAGGTGGATGGGGAGAGAATTGGCCATTAATGGAACTTGCAGGAAACGCATATTGGTTACTTTTATTAACTAGTATTGTACAGTTAGGTCCAGGGATGCGTTTTTATACAAATAGCTACAAAGTTCTTAAAAATAAGTCTGCAGATATGAATGTACTCGTTGCAATGGGTACAACCGCGGCGTGGGCTTATAGTGGTGCTATGACACTCTTCCCTACTACCCTATCCAATATGGGGTTTCCAGTTCAGTTATACTACGATGTAACAACTGTTATTACGACATTAATTATTCTAGGTCGTTACCTTGAAGCTAAGGCAAAAGGCGAAACCTCTTCTGCGATCAAAAAATTAATGAATTTGCAAGCGAAAACGGCAAGAGTAATACGCAATGGAGAAGAATTAGAGATTCCAGTCGAAGACGTTGTAATTGATGATGCCATAGTAGTTCGTCCTGGAGAGAGAGTTCCAGTAGATGGTGAAGTAATAAAAGGAAAGTCTTCCGTAGATGAATCGATGCTAACTGGAGAATCCATTCCCGTTGAAAAACAAATCGGTGACGAAGTAATTGGAGCTACCATCAATAAAACAGGAAGCTTTACATTACGTGCAACCAAAATAGGCAAGGATACAGCACTATCTCAAATTATCCGAATGGTTAATGAAGCACAGGGGTCAAAAGCTCCTATTCAACGAGTCGTAGATAAAATATCAGCATATTTCGTACCGGCAGTTGTAGTGCTTGCTTTTATCAGCTTCTTTGTTTGGTGGGCTATCGGACCTGAACCTGCCTTTATTGTCGGTCTCACATCATTTATTGCTGTATTAATCATTGCATGCCCATGTGCACTAGGGTTAGCTACTCCTACTGCAATCATGGTTGGTACGGAGAAAGGCGCAGAAAATGGGATTTTAATTAAAGATGCCGCTAGCATTGAAAGAGCAAATAAAGTAAAAACAGTTGTATTAGACAAAACAGGTACGATTACAGAAGGAAAGCCGAAAGTAACGGATATTGTACCAAGTACCTCTTTTTCCGAAATGGAATTACTAACACTAGTAGCTTCTGTTGAACGAGTATCCGAGCATCCACTAGGCGAGGCAATTGTTCAGGAAGCAATTTCAAAAAATCTTGTACTTCAAGAGCCTGATACCTTTGAGTCTATAACAGGTCATGGATTAATAGGGTCACTTAATAATCAAGAAATACTAGTCGGTAATCTAAAATTGATGAAAGAACACAACATTTCCAATCCGGATATGGTTAAAACTGCTGAAACTCTAGCCGATCAAGGAAAAACACCAATGTATGTAGCCATTAATGGTAAATACGCCGGCATTATTGCGGTTGCAGATACGTTAAAGAAAGATACTATAGCTGCCATAAAGGCACTAAAAGAAATGAATGTAAAGGTCATTATGCTTACTGGGGACCACTACCGAACAGCGAGAGCAATTGCTAAAGAAGCCGGTATCAATGAATTTATCGCGGAAGTCCTTCCAGAGCACAAAGCAGATGAAATCAAAAAATTACAAGCGAATGGCGAAATAGTTGCCATGGTTGGTGATGGTATTAACGATGCCCCTGCCCTTGCCCAAGCCGATGTGGGAATTGCCATTGGAACTGGTACCGATGTAGCGATGGAAACAGCAAGTATTACCTTAATGCGCGGTAATATCATGAGTGTTGTAACGTCATTAAAGTTAGCAAAATCAACCATGCATATGATTTGGCAAAACTTAGGTTGGGCATTTGGTTATAACGTTGTATTGATTCCAGTTGCAGCAGGTATTCTTTATCCGTTCATAGGAATATTCCTTAATCCCGCAATAGCAGGAGCTGCAATGGCCTTCAGTTCAGTATCCGTTGTGTTAAACACATTACGATTAAAAAAGTTTAAATCTGTCTCCGCTTAACCGCCTTTTACCATTAATTTTTGTTAATTTAAAAATAAAGGAGAGTTGTAAAATGAAAAAAGTTAATATAGCAGTAGTAGGTATGAGTTGTGGACATTGTGTTTCTACAATCGAAGGAGCATTATCGAAGTTAGACGGTGTTTCCAAGGTAGAAGTAAATTTAAAAGAGAATAAGGTACTTGTGGAGTTGGATATTTCAAAAGTTCGTGTTCTTCAAATCGAGCAAGCCATTGAAGAATTAGGTTATAGTATCGCTTGTCATTAAATAAAAAGTCTAAGAGAAGTTAAAGATTAATAGGAGAGAAACCACCTTTTTTAGCAAAGGTGGTTTACTTTTTAGTTTACTTTGTGATGCTTAATTTGACGTTTTTCAAGGAAAAGGACTAGCGATTTGAGAATCACAGGGGCGCTAGTCCACTATTTAAATACACCAAAATTCAGAATAATATTTCCAATAGTTAATGAGGCTACATACTTAAAAGCCTTATTTCAACTCACCTCTCTCGAAATCTATTTTATTGTACTAGTCTCAGTGAATAAAAATATTTTTACTTAATAAATCCGGTTTAGCTTGGTGTATCATAGGTTTCTTGCAGGGAAGTTAAAGGAGCAAGAGACCAATTATATACTCTCGTAACAGACATATTCAGAGGTACTAGTTTCTTTATTATTTTAAACCTTTCCCTTTTCATCGTTGATATCAGCTGTTCTTATGATATCGACGACCATCACAAAACAATAATTCCTACATAATAAATATTGAATTGTAACATTGTAATTTAACATGTAATTTCACTAGTGTTGCATTAATTTAGATTAATTATTAAAAATACTCAAAATGTTCAATTTAATTATTTTGTGCAAAGAAAAAGTCCTTTATAATGGATAAGTCAGGTGGTAATCCCGTCCAAATCCAATAAAAAGGACCAATCGCATGGATAAGATTACACCAAAAACTTCATTTGGACAATGGTTTTCACCAATAAATCATCAATTATTTGAAGAACAGGTGAAAACATTGAAATTAGATTTCTATACGAAGAAACTTACGACGGAATCATTCCTAAAATTATTACTCTACGCACAACTCGAAGAAGTAGAAAGTCTTCATGCGCTGAGTGATTGTCTATTCGATGACCAGCTTCAAGAAGGAATCAACCTTGATTCGATCAGTATTTCTCAACTTTCACGCCGGTTGAATGGTATGAATCCAGATTTATTTCAGCGGCTCTTCCTTGATTTAGTGTCACAAATTCACGCGAAAACACATTATACAAAGCTCATCATGCCGTTAAAAATCATTGATTCAAGCACCTTGCCACTTAATTTAACCAATCATAAATGGGCTAAGTTCCGGAAAACAAAAGCTGGAGTAAAACTGCATTTGCGTCTTGTATTTATGGAAAAAGGGATTTCATACCCCGAAAAGGCCTTGATTACAACGGCCAAGGAACACGACCGCAATCAGCTTGAAGTCATGGTAGATGACAAAGAATGCATGTATGTGTTTGACCGCGGTTATCTTGACTATGAACGCTTTGACCGGATGACTGATGATGGCTACTTTTTCCTTTCTAGACTACGGAAAAACGCTGTCATACGGGAGGTTTACGATTTCAAACTACCTGAAGAGTCATCCGTTTTATCCGATCAAATGGTCTTGATTGGTACAACTCAAAACCGTGCTGAGAACTATTTTCGACTACTAAAAGTGATTGACTCAAAAGGAAATGAACTTCACCTCATCACCAATCGATTTGATTTGAGTGCAGAAGAAATTTCAGAGCTGTATAAATCTCGCTGGGCAATCGAATTGTTTTTCAAATGGATAAAACAGCATCTCAGCATCAAAAAGTTCTACGGTCAAAGTGAATGGGCGATCCAAAACCAAGTATTTATTGCACTGATTGTTTTCTGCCTACATGTTCTCGTTCAAATCGAAACAAATAGTAAGCGAAAAACCTTGCAAATTAGCCGGTATTTAAGGGCTGCATTGTGGAAATCAGCGCATATTTGGCTTCGTAAGATACAAGGGAAAACCATTCCCTAAAAAGATTTTTGTCGTCGTCGCACCAGTCTAATTGTCAATAAATTTCCAAATGGATGGAGCCACCTTTATTAAGCTATTTACCTTTTTGGCTCTCCGAAGGTCAGATGATTAATCTGAAAGTTATGACACCTTTTATGCAACACTAGTGATGTAATTTAATAAAAAAATATAGTTACTGTTGTACCTCGACCCTTCTTACTATCAACGTATATTTCCCCACGATGGGCATCCATTAATGCTTTGACAATTGATAAACCAATACCTAAGCCCCCAGTTTTTCGATTCCTTGATTTTTCTCCACGGTAAAACCTTTCAAAAATGTGGTTTAATTCTTCCTCTGTCATGCCTATTCCATTGTCTTTTACTGAAATATAGACTCCTTCACCGATTTGTTCCACTAATACCTGAACTTCTCCACTGCTTTCTGTAAATTTCAGGGCGTTATTCAGTAAGTTGGTCATAATTTGAATAAAACGATCTCGGTCGGCTCTAATTTGTATATCCTCGTCCACTTTAATTTTCAAATTAATCCCCTTTTGCTTAAACATTGGCTGAAATCGATCATACAGAGAGTGGATAGTCTCCTTTGCATTATGTTGTTCCAAATTTAATCGAATTCGTGGGTTTTCCGCAGCATGTAACTCTTCCATTTCATTAACCAAGCGTACAAGGCGCATTAACTCATGATGACATTGATCTAACCTTTCTTTTGTCGGGTAAAAAATACCATCTTGAATGGACTCCAACTGACTTCTCAACGTCGTTAACGGGGTCCTTAATTCATGGGCAAGGTCGCTCGTAAACTGCTTACGAAGCCTCTCCCCTTCCTTTAAAGACGCTGCTAATTCATTTATTCCCTTTGCTAATTCATCAATCTCTTCTACCTTGGAATCTGCTTTCACTTGAATATCTAATTGATGATTCCGTAAAGCACCAGTTGCATTAGCAATTCCTTTTAACCCCGTTGTTAATCGTTTGGAAAAGATAAAACTTAATATGAGCGATACAATAATCATTATAATAACCGCACCAATTAAATACTTGTTAAATTGAGTGAGAAAGTCTACATCACCTTGTAAAAATGCAGAAGGGAAAAATGCTTTTACTACACCAATCTGTTCACCGTTAACAACCAACGGGTGTTCTATATAATCAAATATATCGGATTCAATATTCACACTCCCCATTGGGGGGCTACTCATCATATGTTGTCCCATCCCATTATTCATTTGCGCCGTATCAATAATGAGTTCTCCATTCCTATTAAACACATGAAAAAATAATTGTTCCTGAAAACCATAATGATGTAACATCATCCATAAAGGCTCTACAGTTATATCCCCTTCTAATTCATACGTATTTTCTAATTCCATTACGACTTGCTTTATTTGTCCTTCACGCTTGTTTATTAGATATTCCTGGAAGGTTTCCTGTACGCCAAAATAGATAGCGACACCCACTAAGAGAATTCCCCCTAAGGATAAAATCAAAAAAAACGTGAGTAGTTTACTATAAAGTGTACGAAACATCCCGTTTCCCTCCAAACTTATACCCCATGCCGAAGACTGTTAAAATATATTTTGGTTGTTTCGTGTTCACTTCTAGCTTTTTCCTTAGATTTTTTATGTGCACATCAATACTTCTTTCATAGCCTTCAAAAAAACTATCTTCTTGAATTTTTTGTAGTAAGTCAGCTCGGCTGAAAACACGCCCTGGATGTTTCGCCATAATGGTGATGATATTAAATTCAATAGGGGTTAAGGAAATAGTTTCATTATTTAATAGCACTTCTTTTTTAATAAAATCAATAATGATCTCTTTTTTATTAAAAGAGAAAATCTCCATTTTATTTAATGTTCTCGTCCTCCGTAAAATGGCTTCCAGCCGTACAATAACCTCTCGAGGGCTAAAAGGTTTTGTTACGTAATCATCCGCTCCAATAACAATCCCACCGATTCTATCTTCTTCCGATGATTTGGCGCTTAACATCATAATCGGAACATCCGAGGTTAAACGAATTTGTTTACAAATTTCTTCTCCAGGCATATCAGGCAGCATCAAATCTAGAATTACAAAATCAGGGTTCCCTTCCCTAATTTTCGTTAATCCTTCTTTTCCATTTTGGGCTGACTCTACTCGATAGCCTGATTTCTCAAGGTATGCTTTAAGCACTTCTATAATCATAGGTTCATCTTCAACTATAAATACAGTAATGGCCATTTCCACCACTCCAGATGTTATTTTTAAACAGTATAGCATAAGCATTCTTTCCCAAAACTCGTATTAGAAAAAACACATAACTTCTTCATAACTTCTTCATTAGTTCATCATAAATGCTGGGTAAGATGAAAGTAGAAATAGTAAAGGAGATGAAACAGATGAAAAAAATAATCATTGGTGTAGTTGCATTAGGTTTAGTTTTTGGAATTGGAACTTCTGTGGTTGCTTATTCAACAGACGAAGGTTTCCCAAACTTTAAGGAAATGCTCCCATTTATGCAACAAATGCATCCAGACTGGTCTGATGAAGAATTGGAAGCTATGTACAGATCTTGTCATGGCAACGGTGAAAATAACCGTGGTATGATGAGACAAAATGTTGATTAATAACACAAATCGAGGTTGCCTCCAACGGGAGCTTTTCCCTTTTTGAGACAACCTCGAAGCTTTTCTCAGGTGTTGTTGATATTATAATCTTCTTCATGGTTTAATACATAATGCTGTGGAGATGCTTGTCCAATAGACATAGGAGCTTCCTTAATAGAACGACTGTCAAAATACGCTACTGCACCAAGAAGTAGCACTATTGGCATGATAAACATTGTTGCCACACTAATTACAAAAGCAACCTGAAGGATACTCTTCTTTTCTTTGCCATTTCTCTTTTCTAGTACCGTCTTCACAAAAGCTACGGCCTGAAGTAAGACAATAATAACGGCCATACCAAGAAAAACATATAAGAACCAAATGGACGGATACTCTCTCCAGTTCGGTGGTGAAAATTGAAAGAAATAAAACAAATAAAGAACGCCTCGCAGCATCGCAATATAGAAAATGACATTAATTAAGGTTGTGTGTAACCACTTCCAAGAAGAAACTCCTAGAAGCCTCACTGCTTTATCAAAGGAAGTGACAGCTAATAAAACGATCATCGGAGCCATTACAAGGCCCATCATATTCATAATTCCAACTTCCGGTCTAAACAAAATATACCCGCCTACTTCTTCGATATATTCAAAACCAAATAGTCTTGCCACATCCCAACGAGCCCAACGGTCCCAAATAGCATAACCATGTCCGAAGGAAAGTATGGCGAACCAGATTCCAAATTCCCGTCTCCATGTGATAAACTTGTTTATCGGATGCCAAAGCTTTGCAGCGGGCGATAGAATGAGGGATAGAAATAAGAGTATAAACGCAGCATGAGCCCACGCTCGCCAGAATGGATGATCCATACCCCAATCTGGCCACAAAGAAGGAATAACCCCCCATGTGTAATACGATAAATAAAATAAATAAACGAGAAGAAAAGAAAATACACCTACACTCAGATGACGTAATAATATTACCTTTTTACTTTTTATTCCTTGTAACATAAACTTCCTCCAATTGCTATAAATCTAGTGCTATTTGTAGTTTATTATTTTTAAGTTACTTGTAGTGGTAGATATATCGAAAAGGTTGTCCCTTCTCCAACTTTACTTGCTACTTTAACCTTCCCACCATGTGCCTCTACAATCTCTTTTACTATTGCCAAACCTAATCCAGTTCCTCCATTAATGACCCGATTTCTCGATGTGTCTGCCTTATAAAACCTTTCCCAAATATGTGGAAGATCCTTATTGTTGATACCACTACCTGTATCCCTAACAGAAAAGATAATCTGTTCTGACTTTTTATAGAGAGATAATTCAATTTCTCCCTCTTTTGGCGTATGCCTAATGGCGTTTTCCACTATATTAATGATCGCTTGTTCTAAGCGATAAGCATCCATAAAAACTATTAACTCCTTACATGCATCCTGGATGTTAAGGCGGTGCTTAATATTTTTTTGATTAAACATTAAAGCCCTGCTTTCATAAATACTTTTTAGCCAGGATGCGACCGGTACCTTTTCTTTTTCCAGCTTGATTTTCCCTTCTTCAAGCTTGGTTAACAAAAATAAATCACTAACTAAATTCTCCATTCTCGTTGCTTCTTTATAAATAACGTTTAAGTTTTGCTTCCAATCATCCTTATCGTCTTTTACAGTATCCTTCATTACTGCAGAATACCCCTTTATATACGTAATAGGTGTTCTGAGATCATGGGAGATGTGCGAAATAAAATGTCTTCTAGAGTCACGGTATTGTTTTAACTGCTTCGTCATGGACTGAATACTATTTGCGAGACGGCTCACTTCATCTTCACCAGAAATAGCTAATTCAATATCGAAGTTCCCTTCGGCAATCTTTTTTGTTGTTTCGCTGATTTGATTAAGCGGTTTAGAAATTCTTTTTGTTAAATATTTAGTAAATACTAACCCTACTACAAATGTTATAATACCCATAATAGCTAATAAATAGAGAAGCTTTAGCTGTGCTTGATTTAAGTCTCCAGTATCCTGGTCCAAAAATACATAACCCGTAATCTCTTCTTCTCCGCCCGCAACAATTGGCATGAGTGCCCAAACATGGGGGATATGAAACCTTATTGATGTATCTACACGATCTACTGTGGGTTCATCAGCAGTAACTAATCCAACATTGTCATTTATCCAGCTTAAAAAATGATGTAATTTGGCATCTGTAACTTTTTCTGATAGATAAGTAATGTTTAAATCTTTATCTAATATCAAAAAGGAGCTTTTTTTATCCGTTTCTATTTGTTCAATATACTCGATTACCAATTCACCTACGTCTTTTTCTAGTAACTGAGCGTGAGAACTTATTCTTCCAGTAACCTCATTTGTTAAATGCTCTTGATAAAAGTTTTTTGTAATCCAATTTGCTCCAATAATAAGGATTATTACCGATAGTAGTAAAATTAACATTACCCATGCAGTTATTCTAGAAGAGAGATTTTTTGGCAACATACTGGATCCTTTCTTTCCTTATGATTCATTGGGAACTTTATATCCAATTCCCCAAACCGTTTCGATAATGGCATCTGTGTAACCTACAGCCTTCAATTTTTCGCGTATATTCTTCACATGTGTATCTACTGTTCTATTATCTCCTTCGTATTCCATTCCCCACTCTAATTCTAATAAATGATCACGACTATATACCTTCCCCCGGTTACTTGCTAGACGATAAAATATTTGAAACTCCTTCTTTGTAAGAGGAAGAATCTTATTATTAAAAGAAATATTATAATTACTAGGCTGAAATACTAAATCCTTAACAATAAAGGATTCCACCTTTGATTTATAGTTTTTTGTCCTCCTTATAACAGACTCAACACGCGCAGCTAGTTCTTTAGGTTCAAATGGTTTTACTAAATAATCATCTGCACCTAGCTTTAATCCTTCAACAATTCGCTCCGTATCACCTAATGCCGTCAATAATATGACAGGAGTTTTATTATCAAGATGTTCCCTTAAGGTTTTTAACAACTCGAAACCATCTACTTCTGGCATCATAATATCCAAAAGAATAAGGTCATAGAAATCCGCACTTATTTTATCTATTGCTTCCTCACCATTTGAGGCTTCATCTAGTAGATATGAATAAGGAGTGAGACAAACTCGAAGCAATTTCCTCATTTCTTGTTCATCATCCACAAGTAATATACGATCATTCATATTAAATCCTCCATCTCTTTCCCTTAAGGCTTATTTTTTAATTAACTAATTTTAAATCTAGGTTTAGCCATAGTTTATAATAAATTAATGAAAAATAAGTGAAGTTCCCCTTCATTTTTTACTGTTATTTTTAATGGTGCTAACCATCCCCTTTAGTTTTGGCTATTTTTAAGAGATTGGAGTAAATCTATTAAATCTTTATCATAAATGCTTAAAAGCATCTGTACTTCACCTACTGCTTCGATAATTGACGCAATTCCTGTTGCTTGTTCCATCCGTATCGTGTCATCCCCCTTGGTTTATAAACAGACAAGATCATAATCATAAGCAATACAGTAAGACCGCCAACGGAATGGACCAATGATCCACCAAGTGCACTTATGTCATCAAAGGAGGTTACAGGATCTCTAGCTACCTTAACCATATAGTTAATTGTTTGAGAGTAGCTAAGTAATACAACAGTAGCAAGAGAAGTTAATACCAGTTTAAAAATTACCCAATAGTGATGAAACAACCCCCACTTGGTTCCTAGTGACATCGCAAAACCAGTAACTAATGCCCCTATTGCCAATGGTACTAAAACCCACCAGTAGATTAACCCCATTGCTAGATAAGAGGACCTCAATAACTGAGAATCATTACTAGTTATTACAGCAACATCTAACGCAATAAAAGCAATAACTGAACCTATCCAACCTACAGATAGAGTTATATGTGAAATGAGTACGAATTTACGAAGACCTGATGACATCTTCACCAGTACCAAATCCTATCAGTGGGATGATTTACAAAATCATGTTGTTCAATTTCTCCAATAGAGTTTCCACCAGGTAAATGACGGCCAGGACCGTGTTCACCACCAGTAATTAACATAATCATTACTATTAGTAGTACGACAATAACTGCTATAAATGTAGATACTTTTACCCAACTAGGGATTCCTGGTGGTTCCTCCTCTATTTTTCTTTCTATATTAACGATTTCGTTTTGGTATTGGAATTTGGTTTTTTACTCATTATTGAATTGTTCCTCCCAACCGTTTTTATAAATATAATGGTTCATTTCAAATGTTACCTGGATTTTTAAGAAGATTATGCTACTGTTCAGCAACACCTTGACTTACGATCTTGTCCCATGTAGCCCCACCGTCTTTTGACAAAAATATATCTTTATTTCGGGTGGAATACACATATTCATTTTCATTTTCTGGGTTTTGTTTTACGTAAGTTATTACATCCCCACTATCTAACGAAGAAATTTTAAAATCAATTTGATCTGATCCATCCATTTTTATAGATAGTAATCCTTGCGGTAGTCCTACTAATAAAGAATCCCCATGATCAAATGAAACTGCTGTAACATTCAAATTTTCAAGGAAAGGTATAAATGAGTCTCCGTAATCCTTTGAAAGATACAGACCAGTGTTTGTTCCAATTGCTACCACTCCTTCTTTTGTAGGATGCGCAGCCAAGGAAGAGGGTTGTCCAATTAGACCATTTAACTCACTTTGATTCCATGTCTCTGTTTCATCTGTAGAATAATAAAACCCTGGTTCTTCCATTCGGGAATTAGGATGTGGGTTAAACACATATATTTCTCGCGTCCTGTAGCCAACCGCCATTCCGTGAAAATCCACTTCTTCGTATAGGTCAAAGATTTCTAATGTTTTACCACTGTCCGTACTTTTTACAATTCCAAAGGGATCTCCCATCTGAGATCCTGGTGCTGGATGACCACTACTGAAAAAACCATCTTCAAACATGGAAAACCCCATAAAATCATGAAGCTCTCCTTCTGTCTGATCATACCATGTACCATTTTTATAAAACTTTAACCCATCATGAGCAGGTACATATATTGTTTGACCATCACCTGAATAATCTAATCCATGTATGTGTTGGAAAGTGACATTATTACTAGTACTTATAACATTTTGTACCAGTAATATTATTGCAGCCACTAAGAGTATACTTACTATAATAATTAGAGTTGAATTTTTATACTTCACACTTTCACCATCCTAAATAGTTATTATTTTAGATTTTCTTTAAAAACCCATAAAACCATCAAAAAAGTTATTAACTAAAAAAGCTGTTAGAAGGACTATTAAATCAAAATACAACATTATTCTAAAGATTATCATTAATAATCCACCTATTTTCATTACGAGATTCATATATTTTTTTATCCAATTCATTTTTCCAATGAAAAATGCCATCACAAAGAACGGAATAGAAAAACCAATACTATAAGCCACCATATAGATCAACCCTGAACCTGGATTACTTAAACTGAGGGATATTATTGAAGCCAATATTGGCCCTATACAAGGTGTCCACCCTGCAGCAAATACTAATCCAATTGCATACGTGCCAAGAAAACCGCTTGGTCTTTTGGAAAAACTGATTTGGTAATTTTTCATTAATACAGATGGTTTTACAATTCCAGCTACAACCAGACCGAACAAAACTATAAAAACGGCTTTCAAAGAGGGTGTATCCTATTGCTAGGACGATTACCAAAAGAATTGTTAATCTCATTATGAGTTTTTTTTCACTTTCCCACCTCAGTCCATTAGTAATTCCTTTTCACTAAATTCCCAGTCTTCTTTCTAAATATCGCCATTCTATCTTGTAAGGTAAGGACTTTAAACTTATCCCCTTTATTTAGGTTTAAGCTTCTCCGTAATTCTGTAGGAATTGTTAATTTATTATTATCTCTAACTATCATTATGTTGTCTGTTGTACCTCGAGTTGCTTTACTAATTAACAATGCCTGTTGTTCAATAGATAAGCCAACATTAACCTGCTCTCCAGGAATAATCCCCATTATGTTCCTTATAATCTTTGGAACTGTAATAGTATAAGTCGTTGAAACAGCACATTCTATCGACCTATCTATAGCATCATTAAGTTCGACAGATTTACTATAACTTTTTATATCCATATAAACTTACCTCCGAGGCTTTATGTTTTTTTTTGTACAAATTCAAATATGTTACAACTAAACTTAGAGTTTCTAACATAAACACAGTATTTATATATTATCTAGATTTGTTGAAGTTTTTGTGAAGTTTCTTTCCTAATTTTCTTGTAAATAAAAAAAATCAACCATAGTATGTACCTGACAGATGCAATACCACGGCTGATTTTTTTCACATTTAAACTTTCAATCTATCCTTGAGTCTCATTTTCCTTAGTTTTATGACAGCAAACACCAACAAACTAATGGTTAAGAGTACATATATAGTATTTTGATATTCTAAAGCTATAACTCCAGCTGAAAACAACGAGAGCAAAAATACGAAAACGGTATTGCCAATAAAGGTTGCTAATACATAGTCTTTCGCTTTTATTTTACTCAAGCCACTACCAATATTAACAATACTTGCAGGCATAAACGGGAATAGTCGCATAAATAGTATAACCTTGAATCCGTTCTGTTCTATTTGTTGCTTAAATCTTAGGTGATTGTATTTATGTCCCCATTCCTGAAAACTGTATCTTGCTAAATAAAATACCAAGACAGACCCTAAAAAATTTCCCATTAAACTCCACAAGTACCCATTTAGAAACCCGAATAACCAAATGTTAAACATGGTTAAAAACAGAAAGGGGATAAGGGAGAGTACATTCTGCATAATCATAAAGGTAAATGTAATTAATAGAATGAAAAGCAATTCTTGCCCCATCATTTCATGAAGTGTAGCCCAATCACCAGACTTAAAATAAATAAGCCAATCTTGTTGATTGTATAATCCAAAACCAATGAGTACAAATAATAGAAGTAATATAAAGTATTTCAATTTTTTCCTCCAGCATAGTTGATTAATATATGTTTAGATATAACCTGCGTTCTTCTATAAGGCTCATTTCTTTACGAAAAGAGCCTTTATAAATTACCATTACCATAAATGCTCCCCCTAAAATAACAGGGGAGTGTTTCTATGGTTATTCGGGTTTGTTAGGAATAGTAAAATCAGGTGTGAAAACAGGCTCAAAGTCATAATAATGAACGGCTGCGACCATTCCACTGGATGCATGATGTAATTCATGACAGTGGAACATCCAATTTCCATGATTCTCAGCAACAAATACAATCTCATAGGATTCTTCTGGTATTACAATTAATGTTTCTTTTTTTATTGGAGACCCAGATATAGCTTCTCCGTTTCGTGCTACAACATAAAAGAAATGTCCGTGAAGATGCATCGGGTGATCTACATCAGTATTGTTAACAATGGTAACTTTTACCACGTCACCTTCGTCCACTTCGTAAATTTCGTGATCTTCATGCCCATTTGCTATACAAATATTAATAACAACTAAACCATTTTACCATTTTTACTTTTTATAAGTTCTACTCAGATATTTATTCTTCCGGTATAAAAAACTACCTCAGTTATTTTATCTGATAAAGTGGAATTTTGTTATAATGACTATAAACTTACCCTTGGACCGAATAATATACTTGTAGTGATACAGTAATAAGTATCAAAACGGATACACTTGTTTTAACTAAATCGTTTTTATCAAACAGTGATGATTGACCTTTTATTTGGTTTTGTCTTAAATATATAGAAAGTATCAATCCAAATAAAATACCTAAAATGCTCATCACATGACTGACACTAAGTAATCCCATAACCATTGGATTAATTCTAGAAAACTCTACGATTCCTCTTATTACTAAAAAACCTATAAGATAGTGGGTAAAAACTTGCCCATAGTAGTTAGGTCTTTTTAAACGTAACCATAAATACCCAAATAACAAATAATTTAAGATAAATTCATAAGCTTGTGCAGGGTGTAAATATTCTCCCTTAAATTCAATACCCCAAGGAAGTGAGTGAGAAATTGGCCCTCCAAATACATCACATCCTATTCTACTTATTCCTTGGGCTAAGATTAGGGACGGCGCAGCAATATCAAGAATTTGAAATAGTGGTAACTTGTGACGTTTTAAAAAGATGTAGCCAACAATAAGGCCCCCTAATATTCCACCATGGATGGAGAGTCCTCCTTTATGGATTGAAAGAATTTCCATTGGATTAGTAAAATAAAAAGATGGGTTGTATACCAATACATAAATGAGACGTGCCCCCACGATTCCCCCAATTAGGGAATAAAAGATTCCATCTATTAGGATCTTTTCATTAAACCCTCTACGCTTAACCTCTCTTATAAATAAAAGTAATCCAATTAAAGCTCCTATGGCAATCATTATGCCAAAGAAATAAATAGTAAATGGCCCAACATTAAAAATAGGTTTCATGCGTATAAATCCCTCCTATAAATCGATTTTATTAATTTAGTGTAGCAACCAAATGTAGATTTTCTATGTAGAGCGAAACATTTCACAAATATGACAAAATCCATTTTGATTACGACCCTAAACGGTAGTGACACACAGTTGGATAAGTGTAAAAATTGTGTTTTTTCACTTTTCAGTGTCCCTAAACAATGTGCGTAGCCTTCGCAATCGTTAAAAAGCCTGATAGAAGTGGTTTTCTCCTATCAGGCGAGTGCCGAGCGTAGCCATTGTCATACAAATAAAAGGCTCACCATTCGACAGTAGCAATAGTTTAACCCTAGTGTTTACTAAGCTCCACCCGTACTTCCTCTTCATTGATGAATGGTCGGAATATCATTTCTAAATAGGAGTTTTGATTAGTCAATAGCGGGGTCATATTAACTGTCTTCTCAAAAATCGCCATATATCGCGGGTGATGTGACTCTTCATTGACGACGATCCATTGAATAGGGGATACTTCGGTACCTTCCTCATTAGCTAGTACAATCCCCTCATCGAATGGAACCGCCATTAAATCACCAGAATGTGTGGACATATCTATATTTATGAAAAAGAAATCAAATGGATTAACATTGGCTAGTTCCCATATGAGCTCTTGATTCTCTAAGTTGTATGGAGATAAAAGCTGGATTTGAATATCCACTCCTTCCGTAAACTCTTCTCCACTTACCAAGTAGTTTTTCGTTTCTTGTCTGTCCGTAAAATCATCTTCCATAGTCTCGTTACTTGCTAACATTCCTTTTAACGTCATTTCGTGTGGTTCGTTTCCTAAATCCAATTCATTTAAAATCGAATAGTCTTTTGTATCAATAATAACTAGGTTATTCGATTCCCGATGGGTTACAAAAGCAAATTCTCCATTAGGAGAAAAGGAGATATGATTAGCATAGGAGGCTGTTTCTATTGTTTTCACGACAGATAGGGTTTCCACATCGATCACAGAAACATCATTGGAATGATTATTTGCGGTCCACACTTGTTTCCCATCTGGAGACACCGTTACTCCATGAACGCCTTCTCCAACTTGTATTTCTTCAATTACTTCAAATCTCACCATATCTATAACACTAATCGTATTTGATCTGACATTGGCTGAATAAGCAAAATCCATAGTTGGACTAACTGCTACTTCATTGGGAACTTCTCCCACAGGAATAGTTGCGAGCACTTGATAAGTATAAGCATCAACGACACTAATGGAGTTACCATTCACATTTGCGACCCAAATTTGTGCTCCATCATTGGTGACACTCACATGAGCTGGACCGTCATCTGTGGTTATTCTTGCGATTTCTGTAAATGTGTTCGTATCGACAACAGCTAAGACTCCCCCATCTTCTCCTAAACCTCCCATTAGTGAAACGTACAAGAATTCACCTGATGGATGAATGTCAATCCCATGTACTCCCTCATCAAAAATTAATTCGCTGACAATTTCCTGTGTATCAACCTCCAACGCTTGTAAACTTTTCCCTTGAAAACCTGTACCATAATAAACAACTTTTTCATCAGGAGAAATAGCAATACCATGAGAAAGCTCATTTACACCCAATGAAATAGATTCAACCGATTCCCTTTCATCTAGATCAATTTTGGAAAGTGTTCCATCGCCTGCATTGGCTACATAAAAAGCAGGTGCACTTACTGCAACATTTCTGTCTAGTGTAAAAAAAACAACTACTCCTATGAAAATCAGCATACTAAGTAATAAAATCATCCGTTTCTTATTCAATTAGAGTTCCTCCTTTAATCATCGTTACCAAATTCTTTCTACTTCAATAACAACACCTATTAATAAATAGTAGAAAAAAACTTGAGGTACATGATAGAAAAAACAGGCACCTCATTCCATATTGGTACCTGGTTCTTATCAATTAACCTATAACTTTTCTCTATGTTCCCTCAACTGCTGTAACTCTTTTTGCAGAAGTTGATTCTGTTCGAAGGCTTTATTCATTCTTTCATTTAGTAGTTCCGTTTCTTCCTTTGATAGATTGTTTTGTGTCACTTGTTTATTTTGTTTACTAGATACGGATATGGCTTTCCAGCAGAAGAATAGACATACCCCTTTTAAAGCAATAATAGCTAATAATAAATAATTATCCAAAGTCTCACCCCTAACAAATAAATAAACTTAACCTTTCATTTCATTAATTTTATTTTTTAGGCTTTCATTTTCCTTTTCTAATTTATCTAGCTTCGACTCCAAATTATAAAAGTTTGTTGTTTTATTTGATGTTTTACCGGATCCACAACAGCCCCCGCTTTTCCCCGTCATCCCTTTTCCACACTTAATCATCATATATACAAATACGATCAACAAAATGACAGTTAATAAGGATGAATCCATTCCATTGTCCCCCTTCCAATTAGAAGTTAACTAGTTTACATAAAAGATGACCCATTATCGATAGCGTTTTAGTGATTCAATTTCCTTTACTAGCTTTTCATTTTGTTCCATCAATTTCCCAATATTCTTTTTCATTTCCGTAACATTTGAATTATTACCTTGAGACTGATTGTTATTGCTGTTCATACTCTTAATGATGAAAAACATGGCAATTAGCATTAATGGACATAATAACAGTGCAAGATACGAAAAATCCATTAAACTTTCCCCCCTCAACTTTGTTAGTCAGTTTTCTAATTCTAGTGATCTGTTATCAGTATAAATTGAAAATATGATGAAACTGTGAAATTATCATTAATTCAAATAATTCAATGGGTCTACACTATTCGATTTTTGCCCATTCCATCCACCTTCGTGCACTTCAAAATGTAAGTGAACTCCTGTTGATACACCAGTTGTCCCCATCACTGCTATTTGTTCTCCACGTTCGACACGTTGACCGACACGAACATGAATCGAGTCCAAATGTGCATATAGTGTTGTAATCGTTTGACCATTGATCACGTGGGATAGCATGATTGTGTTCCCATATCCCCCCATATATCTCGCTTCAATTACCGACCCTGATTCTGCAGCAAAAATATCCGTTCCTCGGTTTCTACTTATATCAATTCCATGATGAAACTCTTCAGTTCTACGGACGGGATGGATTCTTGGTCCGTATGGAGAGGTAATATCTTTACTTAATGTCGGCCACATTAACGTACCGGAATTATTTTGTTTTAAAGTCGAACGATTACTAGTTTGAGACGGTTGTGTTTTCTTATTTCCATCTTCTTCCAAACGTTTCAATTCCGCTTTAGCAGCTGCTTCTTGGTTTTTCAATATAGTCTTCTCCTCCTCATAGGAAACGATGAAATCTTCTACATCAATTTGCTGCTTTTCCAGCATCTCTACAATTTCCTCTTTCTCCTGAAGCTTGTCTTCAATCTTCTGTAATAATGACTGTAATTCTCTCCTTTGTTCTTCTAAACTCGTTAACTGCGATTCTAGATCAATGAATGCCATATCTAATGCTTCTTTGTCGGCAACATGCTGCTCTAATATATTCCTATCCTGTCGGGCTATCGTTGTTAACGCACTCACTCGTTCTATTAAGTCTCCGAAACTTTTAGAACCTAAAATCACTTCTATATAATTGATAATTCCACCCGTTTGATACATGGATCGCACGCGATCCTTTAACAGTTCATCCCTCTGAGCAATTCTCTCTTCAAGTTCCTCTATTTCTATATGCAGTACTTCGATTCGCTCTTCGGTTTCATCCATCTCTATTTCCTTTTCATTAATTAGTTTTTTTGTTTCTACTGCCTTTTCATCTAACACCTGAAACTCATTGTAAGCTTGCTTTATTTTTTGCTTAATTGTTTCCAGTTCACGATTCGCTTCCTCTGCTTCCCTATCAATTTCACCTTGACGTTCCTGATAGGATTCAATCTTCCTCTCTAAGTCTTCTTCATTGGCTTCTACTACTTGAAACGTAAGTACAGTGAGAGTTGATAGTGCAATTAACATGGTAAACAATAAAATGATATTACGATTATTCATGAAATTCCTCCTCATAGTCAATAAGGCTCTCTTTTATAAGATTTCCCCTGTGCTTGTCCTTCCGGAGGAACCATCTATCAATCCTCCAAGTCAACACCAAAAAGTAACATAATTTGTAAAACGAACCTATGTTTCCCACTATTTTTAAGCTTTCCATAAGATTTTCAAATGCTAATGACCATGTTAAACATAATACAATCTTACCTAGGAATTTTGAAAAAACGATGGAGAAATTGCTACAGGAAGATCACAAAAACATGTCTAACATTTGACACTTTCCAACTTTTTACAACAAAAAATCAGCTCCTTCATGGAACTGAACAAATTTCGACTATTAATTTTTCATCTCTAATCTGTCTAAAAAAATATATTTCCTTTGATTATTACATAGGGCATGCTTTTCGAAATTAGGATTTCTTTCTTTTAAGACCTCTGTAACACCATTAATAGTACCGCTAGTACCGACACCACTAATTTAAATATCTACTTTTCCCTCTATAATATTTATCCCATTAAATTATTGATTAAGTATTTTAGAAAAGTTTCATATTTATCAAAGGTTAATAGTAATAACAATAAATCAACACGTAATGAAGATGAAAAATCGGGAAATATTTTGTAACAATAGTTTAATATAAAGTGTCTCCTCTTTTTCAAAAATAAGTGATAATCTTGATTTATATTTAATTACACAAACAATTTATTTGTTGTTAATTATGGAGGAGAGCAATCATGAAAAAAAAGATATTATCAAGTGTTTTAGCAGGTTCGTTACTTTTTGGAAGTGCTGTACAGGCATCAACATATTCCGTTCAATCTGGTGATTCATTATGGAGAATTGCAACGAACAACAACATAACAGTAAAACAATTAATGGATATCAATAACCTTCAATCGACATTAATTCGCCAAGGGCAAACACTGAAGATAGAAGAAATTACCACGATTGATCTAAATCAAAATAACACTTCAAAATATCTAGTTCAATCAGGGGACACATTATCTGTTATCGCAAAAAAACACGGATTAACACTAAGGCAGTTGTTAAATTTTAATTCAACGATCTCAAATCCAAATGTGATTCGAGTAGGTCAAGAAATTAATGTTTCAAGTAGTTCAAATACATCTATCACACAACTTTCGAATCGTACAAGCACTTATACAGTACAAGCTGGTGATTTCCTATCTGGAATTGCAAGAAATCATGGGTTAACACTAAATCAAATATTAAGTCTTAATCCTTCTATTTCAAACGCGAATTTAATTCGAGTAGGTCAGCAAATTAATGTACAAGGAAATGTAGATGCAAGTCCTTCCCAAGTAAGCAATTCAAACAATAATTTTGTAGAATCACTAATTGCTGATGCCAAATCACATCTAGGAACACCATATCTATGGGGTGGAATTACACCAAGTGGCTTTGACAGCAGTGGTTTTATCGTTTATACATTCAATCAAAATGGAATATCTCTTCCTAGAACGCATAGAGATTACTATCCATTAGGGTCGTCTGTAGTGTCATCCGATCGACAAAGAGGGGATGTTGTTTTCTTTGAAACATGGCGCTCAGGAGCATCCCATGCAGGTATCTATTTAGGAAACGGTGAGTTTATTCACGCTAGTTCCTCAAGAGGTGTAACCATTACAAAAATGGATAATTCGTATTGGGCTTCAAGATACATTGGTACAAAACGCTATCGCTAAAAAGAAGCTGAGACAAAACTAGCTAAAAATAGTGCAAAAAGGTTCCAAACATCAATAACTGATGATCGGGACCTTTATCATTAGGCTGTTTTCACAGGAATCTCCTATTTAGTGGCTCCTGCATCTTTTAAAACTATCTGCGCTACACACTCCACATGGCTCGAGAGGATAGCATTGCTGTCTTTAGTATTTTTTATATTCTTACGTTCGTGGGAACATAGCCATAGATTTTTGGCTTTTTTTAGTTAATTGGACGTTCAAGAGAACATATCAACAATAGCGCTTACCATTTAATCAAGGAAAAATTATTTAGTGAAAACTGCTTAATAAATAACTCTATCTTATCTAGATCATCTTTACTATGCCAGTAAAATACCCACCGACGGCTCCTTAAAATAGGAACAATCACATCAGAATAATAAGGAAAATCGACACCCATAATTGAATGTCCCATTACAATAACTTCATCTATGTCTTTACTATTAATAAAAGACTCCAGCGAGGCATAATTCTTTTCTGAATTCTTTGATGCAGCATCACAAAATTCAATAATGTGTTTAATCCCCGGTTCAATTGAGACAGTATAGAAGTCATTGTGTCCATACTTTTCTTCCATTTCTTTTTTGATAACCTCTATGTTATTTCCTACTGATCCAAATTGTATTTGTCGTCTTACGGTATCGTTATTGATTAAATCGACCCTTACTTGCTCAGCAGTCTCAGCTTCTTCAATTGTTGCAAAACTCGGAGTAATCCAGTCAAACATATCGCGAATGTTAATCAAGTCAATGTGCCCATGAATATGAAAAACGTTGTCAGGCGCAATTTTATAGACTTGTTCTAAAGTGCTGGTGTAATTAAATGTAATATATGAGTCACTTCCACTTAAATGCATTTTATTTTCCGGGTCTGAGAATTCTATATTGACCAACCATTCCAAAAAGTATTGGCCAGTAAAATCGAATATAAATTTTGTTTGTTCTTCCAAATCTATATCAATTCCATACCATCTTGAATCGCTGTCGTCATTTAAATCTGGGTAATACTCATTAATTGCATCATCGATACATTCCTCATAATTAATTGTTAATGATTGTTCCAGATCGCTCCACTTATCTGAAATAGACAAGTCTAAATACTGAAAGTCTTCAAGAGCCTTAAATGCATGTGAATGATGTTTTAATATAAAATCGCGATAATCTCTGTATCCGGTTCTATAGCCATGATGCAAGTCAAAACCATTTCCACATATGTAGAGTTTCATTCTTCCTCCTCGTTTTTCTGCTTTTCAATTTCGGTATATGTCAAAACCGTTTCCAATAATGAATAAATTCAACTTTTAACCCCACCCTGTCATATTGCATCAATTGTTAATAATATCACTGCCCGTATTTCTATTTTTCTTTTAGGGCCGGTAAAACTGCATCTAAATACTCCTGCCAATAATCATTATCGCCTTCCATGTCATGTAGCCAATAGTACATAAATAGCATTTCTAGTTCTTGCTTTTTTCCTTTTATGAATGGTTTCTTTGGTATTTTTCTATACAAAGAGTTGAGATTAAATAGATTACTTTTCTGCTTATAATCATAGTCATACTTCCTATAGGAATACTGACTTTTTTTCCTATGTGAAGTAGGCCAGATATCTTCATTATCATGAAATCTGTTAATCCAATCAAAAGCAAATGCAGCAAGGTTTACTTGATGCTTCGCCCAAGTTCTTTCGAGCCAATCACTAATCTCTTCAGATATTGTTGGCACGCGAAAGGCAGAATGTTTTTGGCTTTGAACCCTATGATAGTCTTTGATAAAGAGAAAAAGCATTTCTGTCTGCTCCTTAAGAAATGGAAGCTTTTTAATGAGTTTAGTATAGCACTCATAAGAGACACTCCTAAATTCGCTGTCAGTATTATAAAGAAAAAACAGCTCATCCTCTTTCAAGATATTCCCTATATACTTGTTGACCTGCTTTCCATATTCATCATACATACTAACAGCCCAATCTCTAACTTCAGGCTCATATTCATCTAACTGTTTACGATATTTTTCTAGCTTCTCGCTGTGGAGCACTGTTTTTTCTTCAGATTCAGTGGTGTTGAGATAGTTATTGAAGTATTCAAAGATATAATCTACACATATTTTCATATTCTGAGTACGTGCATCAAGATCAAATTCATTAAGCTTGTCTTCTTTTTTTCTGCGTGCAATATACTCTTCAATACTAAGCATAAAAACCACTCCAAACCAAAATACTAGGGCTAGACATCTAAATGCCAACCAGGAGTCATCGCCCATAAAGCCTCTTTAATACCTAAAAAAATAAAACGCTGTCAGTTAGCAAATCGACTATCAGAGAAAAAACATACGCAGTGTTTCTTGATTTTCTGCTGAACTCATGTCTAACTCCCGTCTCCCCATTCACCCAACGATCATAGTAAGACTTTACACCTCGACAGCTAGATTTATTACCATAATTATACATACCTTATAACATTTTATCTATGTATATCTTCATATATTTGTATAAACAATAAAACCGCCAATCAGTTATAGTTCCCTTGATTGGCGGTCGGATCAATATCTTATATTTCAACCTCAAGCTCAACCCCTGACTTGAAACTCTACAGTCACTTTATCACCATCAACAGTTACCTTCTCATGTCGTTTCAATGCGCAGTAAGATTCTACTAAGCTATACCAACTCCCTCACAATACATTCCTATAAATAAAAAGACGCACCTCCTAATATGGAAATGCGGCAGAAATGAAAAAAATCTTAGACCTGATTATATGTTTAATTAGTCATTTTGATTTTGTAATTTCGCTAAATTTATAACTGCATTGAGATAAATCTTATTAAAAAGTTATTTCAATAGTAATTACTCACCATTCATCAGAGTCCCAAGTGTCAGATCCAATAGCAGCATCAGCAAATTCCCTTATTGCATCATCTACTTGTTGTTGGTGATCCGAATCAAGCTGATCATATAATTCTTCATCTAATTCATCCTCTGGCCCCATCTCATCAAGACTAGAAATTAACTTTTCCACTATTTTCTCCTGTTCCTTTTTTGATAGATTATCACTAGACATGATTCATTCCCCCTCTCCTTTCTAAAAATTAAAATTTACATAATAATAAAGCTATGAAATGAAAATTTTATTAACAAAACTTCAAAACTTGCCTAGTTTCCTTAATACCAATTATTCCAAATTTATATAATATAGGCAATCATTTTTGTGCCAGATAATGGTCCGTTTATTGAAAACCCACCAGATAATACTTTCTCCAAAGTACATTCTTCAATATACGAAATTATTTATTGCGCAGTATACTACGCATTAAAGGATTGATCTTAGACCATTAATAAAAGGAGCTGCCTTCTGCAACTCCTTGTTCCACTCTTGCACCCGGTAGCTTAAACAACCTATTCACCATATGGCTTTTCTGGTGTTTTCCACTGAACGCCGATAATGTAATCCTTTTTATCTATTGTTACTTCAACGGAAAGTATATCTCGATGAAGTATAAAGTTTCTCATTTCCATTAAAACACCTCCATTACTTAACTTTATCATAAGTTTATTCCGCTATTTAACAATCCTGCTCCGTTAGGTTGAACATACTCTCAATGATAGGTAGGATATCCCAGATTATCTGTATCTTATTGGAGAAATATTATATAATTTGTATGAACAATTCATTCCATAAGGGAGGTAGAAACATGGCTAGATGTACGGCTCCAGTAAGGGGACATCAATCAGCAAGTGCACGAGCCAACTGCCCAGCGTGCGGTGGTAGTTACAGTAGCAACTACAGGTCGTACTCAACCCCTTCTTATTCCCCGTCTTATAGAAGTGGAGGCGGCGGAAGTAGTAGCGGAGGGGCCAGAAGCAGTGCAAAACCGCGTTGGTCGGGAGCAAATTCGTCCGTGGTGTACACGGTTCAAGAAGTTAGGGCACTCACACCAATCCGCAACAGCGTCGAAAAGCTAGCAGAGCTACCTGACCTTGACCTTAGGGACGTCTTCCTCTGCCGTGCGTGGGACGACCGGAAGGGAGTCGCCAAGGATCTGCACGATCTACTTGAGTCACAAGGTGTCTCCGTCTGGTTCAGCGAGAAAGACGTTGGCCTCGGCGTGCCGTTACTTCGTGCAATAGACAAGGGCTTGGCGAAATCGAGAGTTGGGCTTGTGCTGGTGACCCCTGCGTTGCTAAGTCGCCTCCAATTTCCAATATTCGAGATTGTAATTCGAACAGGTTTATCTAGCTCGATTAACTCCTTGTAAAGCTTCTCTACTTTAGAGCACGATCACGTGAGTCCCAATCGACAATTACTTGGTTATTCTTTTCCCTCTGAATTATAGGCAACTGTTCAAATAGCCATTCATTATCGTGACGATACAAGTACATATATTCTTTTGGGAAACACAAACGAATTTTTGTCCTTGAATAACTTGGGTATTGCCGTATTCCTTTTAATAATTGGTTTCGATAAATTAGCAACTTCGAAGGAATACTTTTTTCTGAATGTCCTTCTATTTTTATCTCGGAAGAAAGATATTTTATAACCGTTTTCGAATCTACACCAAACATTCGAGCTAATGTTCTTGTACTGTACGTCCCTTCGGCTTCCAACTCACGTAATTTAGCCTTCCAGGCGTCTCCAAACGCTTTTATACGCCCAATACGATATTTATCTTCAGATAATCTGTCAGGACCTTTTCTAGCGTAAATAAAGCCACAAGAGCATTCAAACGTACCAATAGGTGCTTTTGATTTAAAATCTCTCGTTACATTTACTTCTTGGATCACATATTCCTTATAATGATTAGCTGCTTTATTTAAACAAGGCCATGGCCCACTGCCAAAAGGGCCTGTATCAGCTTCAACTTGTAAAAAGGAATCCAAGTCTTGCTCTAAGAAATAAAGCATAAGCAAATGACGGAACGGGTGTACATGACGTTTTAGTTTGCGGGTAATGACCTTCAGCCAATTGTACTCATCATTTGCAACGATAGCTGACTCGCACTTTTCTAAAAAGCCTTTTGGGAACTTTGATTGAAAAGCATTATATAGCTCGTATTGCCGAATTCGATTAGAAGCTGTCATCAAATTACGTTCTCGTAAGAGAGTACGGTATTTAAAATTAATTGATTCTCTACAAAAATTATGTATTGGAAGTTGCAACAGTTGATAAGCCAGCTTTGCTAAAGCAATTTGGATGGTAATAAACTCTTTAGGTTCTACTTCATGTAGCATCGATAAATTCATCAGTTTTTCATCAAATCGAATAAACTCAATTCGACTTGACGTTGAAAAATCAATAGGATACTTCTTTAATATCAGTTCATGATGAGCACAGTAAACAATTCCTTGTAGCTGGTGCTCACGATGTATATAAGGTTCTCCGTATTGTTCAAGATCGTTAGTTACACACTTTGGACAATAAAGTAGTCCATTCTTTTTACAAATCCCTCCCGCAACCATTCCAAGTCTTGAATAAAGCCCTTGTCCGTCTCCTTGAACATCTTTAATAATTTCTTTTTTACGACTTTTAGATAGAAACGAAGCATAGTAAGGATAAATGGTATGTTTAGATAATAAACTTTCAAGAGAGTGATTGGGAGCTAGTTGCTGAGCTAATATAGAAAAATTGCTACCAATCTCAACACTAGGGGTCACAGAACGGCTATGAAAAACTTCTTCTAATGTATCTTTATAATCAATATTGCCACTATAAAAGTGATAACGAGCAATCGCTGAATATACCAATTCGTTTGAATATGGATTTGTAAAGAAGGGCAGCATCTAAAATCCTCCTAGTTTTAATCGACTTACTTCTATCATGTCGATTAAATTAGGTTTTTAGACACCTCATGAATTAGCTTCCAATTTAATAATAAAATTCTTGAAGTGGATTTTTAATAAATCCTTTTGATTTTAATAATTTGTATGGATGTTGCTTTTTTTCAATTGCGGCTGTTCTTAATGTGAGCAACGGCAATAACTCTCCATTTTGCTTTAAGGGTTCTTTTTTCTTTTTCTTTTGTTGATTTACGGCAATAGCTTGTTGAATTGAATCTGTTTTTAATACATTTATATCTGTATCAATTGGGTTATTCTCAACAATTTTAATAATAATTCGCTTAATATCATTCATTTCAAGATTATCAAAAATACCTAATGAAGCTACCTCTACAATTAAACTTTCTATCGTATCCTGCCGCTTATATTCCAAAGTATTTTGTCGTTCTTTCATAGCCTCTTTGATTTCACCTTCATACTCTGTATTTTGCTTATGGTTAACCATCAGATCGTCTAGATTAATCATTATATCCTCGTACTTATACATCGCATTTAAATCGTTTTTACGTATTGCATTGAGCATTGGTTGAAGAATTTTTATATCCTCTTTAGCTGTCTTCTTCAGAACGCGTGGAGTAAGTCTTTCTTCCACATTAGAGTCATCAAACAAAGCTCGTTCCTGAGATAATATAAACATGTTCACGGCAACTGAAGTTATCCCCTGACATTCCTCATAAAAGGCCTTTTTCACATCTTCAGTAAGTTCAGAACGTGTTTTAAGACATTGTAATTCCCATAAAGTTTCTAAGAAGAACTCCCACTCCTCACTGTCTGCAGCCATCCGGTCCCAAATAATCGCTCCTTCACTCGCTGCACGACGAGCTTGTCGGAAGTTTCCTTTAAATAGTTGCTGTGCCTTTGAAGTACCAATTAATACTGTAGGAATACCAACAGTGTTTGATAGAGTAACAAAGAAATTCAGCATTTCCTCTTGGTCATTTTTAGAATGTAGTAGGTGCTGGATTTCATCGATGACCAGCACACCAATACCATACATACTAGCTAATGAGGTCATATGCAAAAGCATTGTTGACGTAACACGATTTAAATAGCCGTACTTCTCTAAATAACGTGTGCCAAGTAAATTATCAATTGCTTTAAAAAAGCTTTTACAAAGCGTTGATAGGCTGCCATCATACGGGCAATCTATTTTCAGCCAAACAATTTGTGTACGATTAAAAGGATGTCCTTCATATGTTTCATGTTTAATGACTTGTGGATACATAAGCAACAATCGCTCAATTGCTGTTGTTTTACCAATACCAGAGATACCAATAATAGATAAACTATCTGCTGTAGAACGAAGATAATTCAAACGCTCATCAATGTATTTATGAGCTTCTTCCTCATCTTCACGCAATTGGTGTAATACTCGAATACGTTCTAAAAATGTTTTATCCAAAGGATTTCGTGCTAAATATCCTCTTCGAATTAACGTGGAAAGTCTTCGTTCCACTTCAAAATGGATGGGTAAGGGCTGAATAAAATTTTTCACACGTTTTAGCACATGATATCGGATATTCGTTTCACTTTGCTTTTCCTGCTGAGTAATACGTGGTGTTACCATAAATCGCTCTAGCACATTGTCTTCACTGAAAATAGGGGGAAGAGCTTCGATGAATGGATTATTACTGTACTCTGATAAAGCTTGTTCCTTATACAAAGCTTCCTCAAAATCTCCTTTAAGAACAAGGCTATTCGTCTTTTCCAAACGTCTCATCTCTCTTCTTTTTTAGTTTTTCCATTAAACGTGAACTAGATTTTTCAGATTTGTCATCTTGAACTTTTTCTTTTGTTACAAAATCAATAACATCTGCTTGATCACTGACTACGGCTGGTGATAAATCAAACTTTTCCTCTTCTCGATTCAACTGTTTTTCCCTAAGCTTGTTATCTCTTACAGAGGCAATCTTTTCTTTCTTACTTGTTGGTTGATTATATGACTGCTTTTTCTTCTTCTCTGGCTTTTTTATAATTTCATCCATCATTACATCAGTATTAATTGTTAGTTGAACTTGACTAGAATGTTCAATCTCTTCTAACTCACTATGTAACTGTTGCTGAAAAACAATTTCCTCCAAAAAGTCGTTTCGATACTGTTGGCTTGGTTCGAGTAATGTACACGCCTCATATTCCATGCCATTATCATGAGGAATATATATCTTTTCGATATTTCGAGGGTCATAAACAATCGCAATACTGCGATTTTTCAGCTTCAAGAACCACTGTTCTTCAATTGCTTGCCTTGAACCATATAACAAGTTTTTAAACTTAATACCTGCTCTAGAAATTGTTGCCTTACCACGTGGTAACACATTTAAGCGCAGAATATTACGATTAACTGTTCTTAAACGCCCTTTACGATTTTGAATGCCCCAGTACCATAAATTTATCGGTGTTGGCACTATACCGTCTGTAATCATTTCCTTTTCCATTGGATATTTATCAATGATTTTATGATTATTGTAAAGAACTAGAGTAATAATTAATGTTGTAAATTCTTTAAGATTCAACGTAGCATCTAAACGATAATCTTGATCACCGCGCTCACGAAACTCCTTTTGAATGGCACCAGGAGCCTTCTGCTTTACTTTGCCGTTAAACGTACGAAATTTACGTTCAACAATTCCTTTTAAATCCCCTCGGTAAGCAGTAGTATTTTCTATTTTTATATTTAAGTTATTGATTAAATTCTCGACAGAATAACCTTCAAACTCTCCTCGGTCTGCAATTATAATTTCGGGTAAATGTTCTGTTGGCCATTGTTCCTCTGTAATCTCGATTCCATATTGCTTACAAAACTCCACCTTGTCGGCTACCATATTATCTAAAGCCATCATTGCTCCAATCCATGAAGGCCCTTCTAATCCAACATATATTCCTGTGATAATTCTTGAATACACATCAATAACAGCATATATAACAGGACGACCAATGACTTTATTTACATCAAACGAGCTTACTAAATAGATGTCTGCAATTGTAGCATCAATTTGAAAACGAGTACCTGGACCATTTGTTTCCGACTTTGAATCACTTAAAATAGGACGATGCTTTAGTTCATATTCTTTAGTACTTTTACGGAACTGAATATCTTTCTTTGGATCTTCTATTTTCTTAAACCAATAGTAAAACTGGTTGTAAGACGGAATTCGGTTAGCTTCCCATACCCTGTATTTCATTTCACCATTTTCTTTATACCGGTCTGAATAAAAATCACGCAATATGAAATGATAGACATCCTTTAACGAGTAGTTATTCGTCTTTCGGTAATATTTATTAATGGCATGCTCAAACTGTAGTTTCACTTCGTCTGTTATATTAATACCAATTTGATAATCGCCACTAATGTTCACTCTACGTGGACGACCTATTTTAGCTTCAGTCAAAGACTTTGTTTTACCCTTACCACCAGAGTTTGCATAATCGGGTAACATGGCATTTTTATTCATACCACGCTGCCAATATCGACTAAGAAGTTTTTTCACTTTAGTTGGTGTTACATTAAGCTCTTCAGCAATTTCTTTAATCTTGGATTCTCTTCCACGTTTCTGAATTAATTCATTCATGTGTAGTAAACAATTCTCTTGAATGGTATCCCAATCTTCTTCACGTTTTAGAATCTGTACAGCTGTTAGATCATTGTCCGCTATAACACGTCCAAATGGATCTGCTATTACTAACAATTCATTCTGTTCAATTTCCGTAACTAATGTTGTGTATAGTTCTTTCTTAGGCATAGACGTATGAGCATCTATATCAACAATAAACACATACGATTCCTCTATTTCAATTACACGAATTCGCTTGGAACCTTTCACATATTGAAGTACCTGATTAATAAAAATCATCCGTATTTCACCTTCTTCACCTTGCTCTCATCAACCGATATAATACTAATTGGTTGCTCTAAATCTATCGGTTTAAACATATTTATAATGACTATTTTTTGAGCTAACAAATGATAAAATAATGTAACCCCACTACCAATAGGTAAATGCGTGTCTTTATCAAATTCATTTGTGATGTTACGGATGCTATCATTAGTGCCTAAAAGCCTCTGCACTAAAGACATAGATAAGTCTTCAATATACTGGGCATTCATTTCACAAAATACATCATAATCTCTAATGTCGTAGTAGTCGTGGATATTACTGATGTTTCTAGCCATTGTTTTATTTATTTCTTCTTCTGTTACAATGCCCCAATCAATTTCTTTTCGATGCCAATACTCACGTTCAATCTCAAACTTTTCAAGTATACGCTCTTTTAATAATTCATCCTTCATTTTAATTGTATGAGCTACTTCAATTACACCTTGTCCATTATTAATCGTTAATAAAAAATCCGTTGTCATCACAATCAGTTCTCCCGTTTTTGGATCAGTAGGATGTTTAATACCTAACTCATTTGCAATGACACTGGTTTCTTCCAATGGTAGTAAAGGAAATTGCTCACGAATATCAATAACAAAATCGGAAAATTCAGTTATATAAAAATAGTTTCGTTCTAAATCTGATAAAAACTCGTGCTGCCTCTTTGTCTTTATTCCTTTCAAGCGAGTAGATCTACCTAACGAAGATACATCTTGAATTTTTAACCATGGTTTATATTCTGAACCAATACCTGATCCACGGCCTTCTTTTATCCATTTCTCAATTTTAGATGTTCTTTTTCTTTTTGACATAAAAACACCCCTTTAGACAATTATATCCAAAGGGGTAAAACGGTACAACTTTATTATAAACGGTACGACTTTATTTAAAACGATACATCTTTTTTATAAACGGTACGACTTTATTTCAAATCTACAGATACAAAAGCCTAATTCCTCCTTCTTTTAGCAAGGAATTAGGCTTTTGATCTTTAACAATTGTGGCTTTGAAATTATAAAAGTTTGATTAAAAATACCTTGTAAACTCGTGTTTTACGGTAAATAATAGAATCCATTTCGGAAAAAAGATTTGATTGATGAGTATTGCGGATAGAATGAGCCAGCTGTGCGGAGGTGTTCTTTTAACAGTAAGACCCTAAAGCGGTATGCGCTAGATAACAACTTGACACGGAGCCTCTACGGGCATGAGTCCCAAGCCTGGAAACCAGCAGCGCATGCTGGCTTGCCCGCCAAGGCTATCATGCCCGCCTCTCCCTGTAAAGTTGTAAGTTGAAGAATCGACATCCTCTCCCCAGTCGCTGTGTATCCATGTCTCGCACGCAGGAATCAATTGTATAAAGGGTATGGAGTCGTAAACGCCTATCGTTTCATACAAGAGGTTTCTATATTTGAGTGGCTTTCCGTTCCGCAAAGCCCGGCTCTTTTCTCCGCAATTGCGGGCTCAAAACTCCGCATAAGTGGCTCAATTCATCCGCAATATTCAATTGATCAAAAATGAATCCCATAGTCCTATCACAGCAAGAATTTATTATAAAAAGTTTGATCATTTTCGGTAATCCTTCTTCATCTAAATGGTTAGTTGAAGAAGGATTATTGGCTAACTATTTTCCTTATAATATATTCTGCATCAGATCCTACACCTTGTAGTAAGGCTGATCCACGTCAATACTGCCAAGGTAAACCAATAAAATAATAACAACGATTTGTCACTTCAAAGAAGAAATGAAACCAAAGCATCGAATGTGCCATTTTCAAACATTATATAGACCCCTAACCCTATGAATACAATTGGTACAATCCAACGTTCATACTTCTCAATTTTTTCCGATACAAAATCGAATGAAGCTAGGCGATAGCTGACATAGCATAAAACCCCAACCATAATTAAAAACACAATAATAGCAACAAAGATTTCAATCATATTTAACGTCGTGAAGTACGGTATATAAATGGAAAAATCATCCGCACTGGAAGCCAATACAATGAAAGTAACCGTTAAAAATAATTGATTAAATTTACCTGAGGAAAATAAGGATAAAATATTACTTTCATCTTCATCCTCTTCCCCTTTAATCCATATTTTCACACCTAAGTAAAGTGGTAAAAGTCCAAGTAGTCCTATAACCCATTGCTGAGGAATTAAATTTGCAACCCCCAGAGCAACTAAAAGACTTACACCTATAATAATTGCAGTCCCTATATATTGTCCTATCCAAATATGTTTTATCTGACCTTTTTTTATTTGCGAAAACAAAAGAATTAATATAACAATATAATCAATTCCTGTTGCTAAATATACCGCAGCAGCTGTAAGTATCGTTGCAATCATTTTTCCATCTCCAATATTTTAGGGTAAGGACTTTTCTTCAAATTGAAAAGCCCTTCCTTAAATTGCGCACACTATATAGATATACTAAAAGTTTGTTGGCAGTCGTGATTTTATTATTCTATACAAATCTAATGATCTAACTTGTTCGCATTATACTTTTTTATTTAACATATGAATAGCACGTCCCATAACACCTTCAGCAGCTTCCATGAGTGGTTCAGGTAAAGTTGGATGTGCATGAATCGTAAGGCTGAGATCTTCTGCTGTTGCTCCACACTCAATCGCAAAAACTGCTTCAGCAATGAGGGATGATACATCTGGTCCTACCATTTGTACACCTAACACTCGATTGGATTTTTTGTCGGCTACAACTTTTACGAAACCATCACCGTCCGAAACAGATAAGGCTCTACCGTTAGCTTGGAATGGAAATCGACTAGAAACCGTTTCATATCCTTTTTCCTTTGCTTCCTTCTCCGTTAAACCTGTATAAGCTACTTCAGGATCGCTGAAAATTACAAAAGGCATTGCCTGAAAATCAATCACACTTTTTAGACCACTTATAACTTCGGCAGCTATTTTACCTTCGTAACTAGCTTTATGAGCAAGGAGGTAACCACCAGCACAGTCTCCAATCGCATATACATGTTCAACATTTGTTTGACATTTATCATTTATCTTAATAAACCCGTGTTGGTCAAGTTCTACTCCAATATTTTCTAACCCTATTTTTCCTGTATTCGGTTTTCTTCCAATGGAAACTAAGCAATAGTCACCCTTGACTATCTCTTCTTTTCCATTAACTTGAACCTCAATGTTTACTTCATCGCCTGTATTTTCTCCACCTTGGACTAAAGCATTCGTTTTGACTGTGATTCCATATTCCTTTAAATGACGTTTCACTACGCTTGTCAGCATAGGGTCTGTACCTGGAAGAATTGTATCTGATCCTTCAAGGATGGTCACTTTAGCTCCGAATTTGGCATAGGCAGTTCCTAACTCTAAACCGATATAACCGCCACCTACTACAACTAAATGTTTTGGCACTTCTTGAAGCGTCAATGCTTCAGTCGAAGAGATGATTCTTTTTCTATCAATTGGCATACTTTTTAACTCAGTAGGTACTGATCCTATTGCAAGGATTAGGTCTTTGTATGAAAAGAGTTGTTCTTCGTTACCAATTTTTATTTTGGCAACATAGGGTTCAGTCAGATAAGCTTCCCCACTAATGACTTCGACACTATTTCCTTTCAACAAAGTTTGAACACCATTCGTTAGTTTATTAACTATACCGTCCTTCCACTTCACTACTTCTGGCATCTCTACATCAACTTCACCAGAAACTTTTATCCCCATTGTATTAGCATGTTTTATGTGTTTTACTCGTTCAGAAGCGCTGATAAGAGCCTTTGAAGGTATACATCCACGATTAAGACAAACCCCTCCTAACTCTGCTTTATCCACCAACACCACTTTTTTCCCTAACTGAGCAGCACGTATAGCAGCTACATAACCTCCTGAACCTGCACCAATAACTAACAAATCTACTTCTCTTTTTCCTTCAACAGTCATTTTAGTTTCCTCCTTCGATTTAATAAAGAATAGAATTATTTTTAATTCCAATGAAAGTTCTTTTGTTCCATATAGATACCTATATGTAATATGAAACTGATATTTACTTATACCCAATCTTCCCATATTAATTAGAATGAATATTAAAAAGTAATACTATTTGAGTTATTTTAGAAAAAGGCTTTCTAGACTGTCTAGAAAGCCCTTTTAGCCTTTTTTCCTTTATTCTTTCACTCTCATTAGGCGCAAACCATTTAGCGCTACTATAATGGTTGCCCCCATATCTGAAAGGATGGCAATCCAGAGTGTCAACCAGCCAGGGATAACCAATAGTAAGGCAATAAATTTAATAGCAATGGCAAAAGTAATGTTAGCTTTGATGATATTTAGAGCTTTTCGACTAAGTTTTACAGTGAACGGAAGTTTTCTTAAATCGTCTCCCATTAGAGCGACGTCTGCCGTTTCTAGGGCTGTATCTGTACCAGCTCCACCCATTGCAATACCAACTGTTGAGGCCGCCAATGCAGGTGCATCATTAACACCATCTCCTACCATAGCAACATTGCCATACTCGGATCTTAACTGTTTAATAAAGTCTAATTTGTCTTCAGGCATTAGATCAGCTCGGATATCAGATACCCCAACATGACTGCCTATTGCATTCGCAGTACCTTGGTTGTCACCTGTAAGCATAATCGTTTTTTTAATTCCAAGTTGATGTAACTTTTGAATAATTTCCTTACTTGATTCACGAACCTCATCAGCAACTGCAATAACTCCTAGTATTTCTTTTTCAGTTCCAATAATCATGGCTGTTTTGCCTTGATTTTGAAGAGCTGTCACATTTTTCTCAAAGTCATTATCGAAATCAGTTTTCGATAATTCTTTAAAGAGTTTCGGGCTACCGATATAATAAGTCATCCCATTTACAATCCCTTTAATACCCTTACCTGTAATAGAAGAGAAACCCTCTACCAGTACATCAGAATATGAAATGTTTTCTTCTTCTGCTTTTTTCATGATAGCTGAAGCAAGGGGATGCTGGGAACGATACTCTAGTGCAGTAATGATCGACAATAATTCTTTTTCATTCGTTTGGTTATTCAATACATTAAAATCAGTTACAACGGGAACACCTTTTGTCAATGTACCTGTTTTATCGAATGCTATTGCCTTTAAGGCACCCATTTCTTCTAAATACACTCCACCTTTAATAAGAACGCCTTTTTTCGCAGCATTCCCAATTGCTGAAACGATAGAAATCGGAGTCGATATGACCAAAGCACAAGGACAACCAACAACAAGAACAGCTAATCCTTGATAGATCCATGTTTCCCAAGTGCCACCAAGGAGTAAAGGAGGGACTATAACAACTAATGCCGCAATGATCATAATGATCGGTGTGTAATATTTCGCAAATTTATCGACAAATGCTTGCGCTGGAGCGCGTTCTCCTTGTGCTTCCTCTACAAGATGAATAATTTTAGAAATTGTTGTATCTTCTACAAGTTTTGTTATTTTTACTTCAAGTAATCCTTCTTCGTTTAAAGTACCTGCAAATACTTCATCATCAACTGTTTTTCCGACGGGTACTGATTCACCTGTAATCGCTGCTTGGTTGACAGCAGAGTAACCATTTACGACTACACCATCCATCGCAATCTTTTCACCGGGCTTTACAATCATGATATCCCCAACAGCAATATCATCGACATGAATCATTATTTCTTGCCCATTACGTCTAACGAGTGCTTCTTTAGGGGCGATACCCATTAGAGAACGAATCGAATTTCTTGCTCGATCCATAGAGAATCGTTCAAGCTCTTCACTGATAGCAAAGAGAATGACAACAAGAGCAACTTCTCCCCATTCACCAATAATGGATCCACCTATGACAGCTACTGTCATAAGGGTTTTCATGTCAAATTCAAAGCGTAATAAGTTTTGCAAACCTACTTTAAAAAGCGACAATCCACCTACCAACATTGATGCTAAAAATAATAGGGTTGTAAGAAGATTTCCTTCTCCATTTACAAAGTTGGAGAGATAACCGAAAGCAAGGAACGAAGTTGAATAAAGCAATGTGCTATACTTTTTATAAAATGGAACTTTTTCTTCTTTTATCTCTTCGGTTACCTCTTGCGAATCATGACGGGCAGGTTTTTCGTGAGTCACTTTAAGGTTCTCGAATGCCCCGGCTTTTTCTAGTTCTTCAATTGTTGCATGACCGTAAACAGAAATTTTAGAAGCACCAAAATTTACTTTTGCATCCTCAACTCCAGAAAGCTGTTTTACATTATTCTCAAATTTTCCTGCACAGTTTGCACAAGTAAATCCTTCAACACGGTAAACGTTTTTGTCTTCTTTAATCTCTTGTCTAACTTCCCGTCTTGTTTTTTCAGGGGTCACTTTAAGATTCTCAAATGCACCGGCTTTTTCTAGTTCTTCAATCGTTGCACCACCGGAAACCGATATCTTAGATGCACCAAAATTTACTTTTGCATCCTGTATTCCCGGAATTTTTTTTACATTTTTTTCAAACTTACCTGCACAATTTGCACAAGTAAATCCTTGAACACGATATGTTTTCATTTCTTGTTCAGATAATTTAGCTTGTTGATCAGACATTTACTTTCACCTCTTTCATATGCGTTAATCCGATGACAAATAACTGTTTAACATGCTCATCATCAAGTGAATAAAATGCTAATTTCCCTTCTTTCCTAAATTTCACAACTCCTTGCTTATGGAGTGTGCGTAAGTGGTGGGAAGCATTTGCAACCGTGACACCAATAATATTTGCTATATCACAAACACATAACTCTTCACCTTTATACAATGCAAAGGTAATTTTTGCCCTGTTTTCATCAGCAATAGCTTTAAATAATTGGGCAACACTAGAAATATCTTCTTTCTCTAATTCCCCTTGTATTCGATTAACCTTTTCTTCGTCATAACAGTAAATTTCACAAGCATCTTTATTATTCATTTTCTCACTCCACTTTCATTCAAGTTTCTATTTGATTATAGTGTACTCTTTCTACAAAAAACATTCAAGTAAAAACTTGAATGAAAGGGAATTAGATTCCCAAATTACGGACAAATAAGGAGTGTAATGTCGTTTAAAACACCTTCCCGTGTAATTTTTGAACTTGATCTATTAATTGCTTATTCTCTACCTCTAATGTGTCACTTTAGGAGTTATTTTGCACCTGTTTTAGGCGCTATTTTACGCAACTATACTTTAAAACCCAGCAAACTTTCCATGAGAAGGTTGCTGGGTTCCGTATTTATTTACATCAAATTATTAAAGAACTATTCAGATCTGCCTAGTTAAAAGGCGACTTCACATTGTTCCACAATCGCGAGATTATCGAATACTTAAATTATTATATTTAACTGTATTTGGCCAAAAAAGAGAAAGCTTTAACCTGCACAACAAGATAATTTTGATACATCTTTATCGAAGGTAAGAGCAGCTAGTTTTAGTCCTTCTGTCATTGTTAAGTATGGTACTATAGTTTCTTTTAGATCCTCTACCGTTAAGCCAAACTTAACGGCTAATGTCGCTGAATAAATCACATCTCCTGCATTTTCAGACACGATATGAACCCCAAGCACTTTTAGTGTTTTCGCGTCAGCAACAAGCTTGAAAACACCTGTTGTTTCACGGTTTACTATCGCTCTTGGAATAGCACTTAAAGGCAAGACAGATGTTTTTACCTCATAGCCTTTTTCTTTTGCTTGTTCTTCTGTTAATCCAACCGTTGCAATCGAAGGTTTTGTAAATGTGACACCTGGAACAACAGATAAATCTATTTTTTTATTTAACCCACCAATCGCATTATCAGCAACAATTCCACCTTCATATGCTGCTACATATACAAATTGGGGTCCTAGTGTTACATCTCCTGCTGCATAAATTTTTTCATTACTTGTTTGCGCATAGTCATTGATTTTTATTTCTTTTCGAGGTCCAACTTCAACACCTGCAACATGTAAATTTAATTTTTCCGTATTCGGTTTTCTTCCTGTTGCAACAAGCAACTGCTCTGATTCAATGACTTTTTTCTTACCATCTACTGTTACATGTACCTTTTTGATTTCTCCAGCTTGTTCAACACGTTCAAAAGATGCTCCTTTTACAAGGTTTATTCCTTGTTCAACTAAGGCTTTTTCTACTGTTTCCGAAATCTCTGGATCATACTCTTTTAAAAGTCGCTCACTCCTTTGCATAAGTGTTACTTTTGAACCTAAATTATGAAATAGTTGTCCAAGCTCCATTCCAATGTATCCTGAACCAATCACTGTTAATCGTTTTGGTACTTTCTTTAATTCAAGTAGCGTTGTACTTGTTAAATACTCCACTTCTTTAAGTCCCGAAATCAGGGGTAAAGATGGAGAAGCCCCCGTTGCAATTAAAAAGCGCTTTGCAGAAAATTTCTTTCCATTGACTTTAACCGTATTTTCATCAATAAATTTCGCATCACCTTCAATTAAATCAAATCCATATTCATCAATTAGATCAACATATTTTTGATTTCGAAGCTCACTCACCAATTCATTCTTTTGCTTGATTAAAGGTGCTAATTCCACTTCTCCAGCAGTTGTCTGTAAACCTGTAAATGAATTATTTTTTGCTAAATGATTGATTTCCCCAGCTCTAAGGAGTGTTTTTGATGGAACACAACCAATATTTACGCATGTTCCCCCAACTGTTCCACGCTCTATCATGGCAACTTTTGCCCCATACTCAATCGCTTTAATTGCAGCCGAAAAAGCAGCACCACCAGAACCAATGATAAGCAGGTCATAATCTCCTTCATTACCTAAGACCACTTTTTCTTCTGATGATACCCTTTCTATTTCTCCAGGCTGATATTTTGCTTCATGAATTGCCTTTAGTGCACTTTCAACACCAATATCATCTGGCAATTCAAATACTGCTTCACCATGATGAAAACTGGTCTCAATATTTTCAGCACCTATTTTTTCAAGTGCTTCGCCCACATGTTCTTCACACCCTGTGCAAGTCATTCCTTGAATGTACAATTTAAATTTTTTCATTAAAATCATTCCTTTGGTTAGTTAGTCTTTAATCAATGTTTCGATTATTGGACAAGCATGTAATTGTTTCCTGTCTGGACATCGCTGTTTTAAATCTTGTAACATAGTTTCAATTCGCTTTAAATCCTCTATGTGCTTTTGAACTTCCTCTTCTTTTTTAGAAACAAATTTATACATATCTCGGCAACGAACTTCATCATTATCAACAACACCAAGCAATTTATATATTTCACCCAAAGAAAAGCCAAGGTCTTGCAGTCTTTTAATAAATTTAATTCGTTTAACATCATTTTCTGAATATATTCTGTAACCTGAATGAGTTCGAGATGGTTGTTGTAACAACTTTTTACGTTCATAATATCTAATCGTTTCTTTATTCACACCACATTTTTCTGCTAGTTCACTTATCAGGAGTTCCATTGTTTCACCTCAAATATAGTATAAACCCTGTACTTAGGTACAGGGTCAAGTATTTGATATTATTTTCTTATTATTAATTTACTCAATAAAAGGCTAGATTGTTGAAGACATTTCTTTATGAAAATCTAAATTAGCACAACAAGTACAACATTTATATTTTAAAATACGTATGGCTTTTACTTTTAATAAACCAGAAGCTATGGTGGTAGAAAATATGATATGTCATCCTTGGTACATTTCCTTACCCATAACAACTACTGTGGCCAAACTGAGAGAACTCATGAGATCTCTTTTTAAATTATTCAATTTCATTACTCGTATCATACAGATCTTTTACAAGTATTGTGTCAGTTCTATCTTTACTATCGGTCATTTTCGCCACAAAAAAACTGGCGAAATTAATATAAGGTTAAAAGCACAACAAATTATTATTTCGCCCTAAAAATTTCATACCTATATGTGCAAATACGATCGACGCGGCGGAATAACGGAATGCTTCCTTGAAAAGTTCCCTTGGGTGTACGATCGACGCGTTTAAGCTGCCAATAAAAATCGTTTGCTTATGCATGACATGATTTTTCGTATTCAAATAAAGTGCAACGAAATGTTCTTGTGTTAAGTGTCGCATTTCTTCCATCATATAATTTGCAGCATCCTCTGGGGAGCGGATTGTATATCTATCAATTACTGAAAACTGTTGGATTCTCTTCCCTAGCTCCATTGCTGCCTTAATCGTTACGGCCTTTGCTTCTCCTATCCCTTTAATATTTTGCAACTCTGGAATAGACGCTTCCTTTAAAAGCTTTAACCCATCAAAATGCTGGATTACTCGTCCTGCTAACTGTAATACAGATTCAGATTTTGTCCCAGAACCTAATAATACAGCTATCAAATCTTGATTTGAAAGAGTTTGTGCACCCTCCCTCATCATTCGCTCACGTGGGCGTTCACTTTTTGGTACATCACGAATGAGCATAACATTCATTGTACTTCCCCTCTCTGACCATCATCCGTGAGCACTGAAGATTATCTTGGGAGAAGTACAAGCTTAGGAATGGTCAACATTAATATGAAATTTTTTTAGTGCACGAACAACCTTTGCAATGGGTAAACCCATAATAGCAAAGAAATCCCCGTTAATTTTTTTTACAAGTATCGCACCAACACCTTGAATACCATATGAACCTGCTTTATCAAATGGATCACCAGTGGCTATGTAAGTATCTATTTCTTCATTTGTCAAAGTGTAAAATTCAACTTCTGAACGTACAAAGAAGCCTTCTGCTTGTTCTTCACTTATCATATAAACACCGGTATATACATGATGGGTACGCCCTGATAAACGTTGAAGCATATGTCTAGCCATCGCTTCATTTTCTGGCTTCCCTAACACTTCGCCGTCTATGACGACAATCGTATCCGATCCTAGTACGACACTATTTTTGTTTCGAAAAAAGACGTCCTCTGCTTTTTGCCGAGCTAAAGAAATAACGATATCCTCTGGCGTTGATTCGTTACGAATGACTTCTTCAACTTGGCTAGCTTCAATGGAAAATGAAAGGTTAACTTGCTCTAGTAATTGTTTTCTACGCGGAGATTGTGAGGCTAATATAAAAGGTTTCATGCGGACCTCCTAACAAAATAATATCCATTTGCTAGAGGTTATTTAAAGTATACAAAACTCTAGCAAATTGGACAATTAGTTTTTCTTGTTTTTTTTAAACTAATGTAAATTTCTAACTCTTACTCTTACTCTTCGCCAAAGATTAACTCTCGGGCAGCAATCCCAGGGTTTGTCATTTCATTCGGATCTAATATACGCTCAAGCTCTTCTTCACTCAAGAGACCACGTTCATGGCAAATCTCTCTCACTGGTCGATTTGTTGTAATCGCCTCTTTAGCAACTCTTGCAGCGGTTTCGTAACCGACATGTGGATTGATTGCCGTTATTATTCCAACGCTTCGTTCAACTAATTCTTTACAGTGCTCAATATTTGCGGTCATACCCTCAATCGCAAAATCACGGAAAACTTTCATTCCATTTTGCAAAATAGTAAACGACTGTAACAAATTAAAGACGAGTACAGGTTCCATCACATTTAGCTCCAATTGCCCTGCTTCAGAGGCTAAGCTGATCGTATGATCGTTCCCTATCACTTGAAAAGATATTTGATTGATTACTTCGCACATGACAGGGTTTACCTTACCAGGCATAATCGAGGACCCTGCTTGTCGAGGAGGTAAATTAATCTCATTTATTCCTGTTCTCGGTCCAGAGCTCATTAACCTTAAATCATTTGCTATCTTTGACAAATTTATCGCTAAAATCTTCATTGCACTAGATAATTGTGTATACGCATCTGTATTTTGTGTTGCGTCTACTAAGTCTTCTGCGCGATGTAACGGCATACTTGTCATCGCCGCTAAGTGCTCTGTGACTTTTTCAATGTATTCAGGCATCGCATTTAAACCTGTTCCTACAGCTGTTGCCCCCATATTTACTTCGTACAATAGGTCAACCGATCGTTTAATACGACCTAAATCTCGACTTAATAATCTCCTGTAAGAGCCAAATTCTTGTCCTAAACGAATCGGAACTGCATCTTGAAGATGAGTACGTCCCATTTTTATCACATCATCAAACTCACGCTCTTTTTTTCTCATTGACTCTATTAAGTCATTTAATGATCTAATAAGACCAGAGGACAAGTGTAAACATGCGATATGTATCGCTGTTGGGAAAGTATCGTTTGTCGACTGTGCCATATTTACGTGTGTATTTGGACTTACCTTTATATAATCTCCTTTTTTTCCTCCTAAAATTTCAATCGCTCGATTAGCAATGACTTCATTTGCATTCATGTTAAACGATGTTCCTGCCCCACCTTGAATGCTATCGACGATAAAATGGTCATTCAGTTTTCCCTCTATTACCTCATCAGATGCTTTTATTATTGCTTCAGCAATGTTTTTGTTTAGGACACCGACGTCCGCATTTGCCTTTGCTGCGGCTTTTTTCACATAGCCAAATGCACGAATCAACTCTTTATGTGGTGGATACCCTGTTATAGGAAAATTCTCCTTTGCACGAACCGTTTGAATGCCATAATAGGCATCAGCCGGTATTTCCTTCTCCCCCATCAAATCACGTTCCGTACGAGTAGACATCCCTTTTAGTGACATGACTTTACCTTCCTTTCTATTACATTCCATAGTATTATCATTTTACTTCTATGTATGAAACAATCATTACAAATATTAATAACTACCGTTATTATATTGGAAACGATTGAAAACAAAAACAAGGTTGACTCAAAAGGTCAATTTTCACCTTTTGAATCAACCTGCTTTTGGTACAAGACTAGCAGTCGAATTTCGTCGTACCTCTAATACAATTTTCACCTCTTCATTGCCCTACTACTATCACTTTTCAATTCATTTCTTCGACGAATTGCTCGTACATATGGATGGTGCTTAGTAATGTGTTTTGTATATCCCAAGCAATGCTTCTGGAAAAAGAAGTAAGTGTGTAAACTGGTTCTCCTTCTTTTAGCCATGCCTCCGCAAGCTCTGCTATATCTTCATCCATATCCTCATCCGTTAGTGCTTTGTAAGACTCCTCCCATTGCTTTGCTAGATCAATCATATCAAGTACATCTTGTTCAGAAACTTCCTCCCGTGCAATGGCGCGTGCAGATAAGCTAGCTGCGTCCTCCATCCACGTTATACCGTTTTCTATAAAGTCTATCATTTCATCAGTAGCAGCTTTCCCTTCACCTAATACTGCAAATGATTTTACGTAAGGCTCTTCTCCCTTCTCTCTATACGCATCTGCAATTTTATCCGTAACATCACGATCTCCACCTAAACCAATATATAAATAGATTAATTCCTCTCCACCGTCCGATAAAAATGCAGGTAATCCATCATTACTATAAGAAGAAGCAACCTCATCTCCTTTATCCATAGTAGAATAGGCTCCTTGCTGCACAACGAAAAACTCCATCGTTGGTACTCCAGTTAGCTCCTCATCATCTCCGATAGCAGCAACAGGTACTCCATCGTCTTGTGGTGCCGTTGTTCCGTTACTTAGTCCATTCGAACCGTTAGAAGATGTTTCTTCTCCTGTAAACATGCTAAGTAAAATATAGCCGAATACACTTCCGACAACGATTGCTGAAATGATAGAAATAAATAAAGAATCCTGCATAAATCGCAATGAAAAATGGAGACGTCCTTTTTTCTTTCTACCAAATGGTGGTAGCTTAGGTCCTTTTTCACTTTTCCCATCATCCCAAAACGGCTCTACTGGCTCATGCTTTTTCTTCCTTTTATCTCCAAAATCTATTACATTTTTTTCTTTCTTGCTCTCATTGTCATGCTCAAATAATACCCAATCACTTGTGTGTTCTGTTGCCGCAGCTACTTCATCTACTGTTTTCGTATAAAATTCATCTTTTTTTCTTTCATAATATTCTTTTTCCTCACCGTTGAGACGGATCGATACGTCATTTTTTTTCCCCACTTCGACCTGACTCCTTCCTCCTCAAACTCTTTACTAGTATTCTATTAACAAGGGTGAAATGATAGAACTATTTTATAAACTATTTTTATCTTATTTTACTAGATGCGATGTCATTAGTAGTAGATAGACAGTTTATGTATTGAGATAGTCCAATATGCTGATAACAAGACACAGAAGTGTTGTAGCATAGAATGATAGATGGATACTTCCGGAACCAGTGAAAAAGTACTTATACTTTAAGTATAGACTAATAAATATAAAGTTATTTGAATATAGAAGTTGATGAGACCTGTGCAAACTCGCTTTCCGCGGGCGGCTGGTAAGCCTCCTCAATGCTGCGCATCTGCGGGGTCTTACCTCTGCCTTTGTTCCCGCAGGAACGAACGTCGCTTCGTCGCTAATGCTACGAGTTGTCTCGACGGATACGCTTCAAAGCTTATGCTCGTAGAGGAAGAGACAGTTACCTCGCTTGCTCCGGTCTCATCAACCTATTCTATAATTAGATATATTGAATATTAATACAATAAAATATCAAGATTTCTACTTTTTCAGCGGCTCATACTTCCCCCTTTGCCGATAGCGTAATCAACGTAATAGAGTGGGCTTTTAAATGGATGGTGAAAACTAGAATTCTTCAAGGTATCCATTAACCTTTTCACCTGAACTCCGTTCCTTGAATCGCTCTTTCTAAGCGATGGAATCACGTACTGGTGCACTGTATCATAGATGTTGCAATTTGCACCAATTCCTCTTTCGTTAACACTTGGGTATGAAATTCAATATACGTATCATCCTCAATCCACCATAAAATACCACCTAAACTATTTTCCCCCGCTAATTTTTCGAATCTTCCTTCATGTCCATTTATGGTAACCTTTTCTCCAGTATTGTAATTAGGTTTAAACTCTTCCTCTTTTACAAACTCTTTTACTTCTCCATCAGGTTCTATTAATACTATATCTATCTTTTGTTTGTAGTTAAAAGCTTTATGCTGTGTAATAGACAATATGAAAGAATCATCATGAGGATCAATATAATGAAGTGCAACTAATGATATTTTCTCATCATGTTCTAATTGTAGTGTATCAGGATCTTTAATAATCACTTTTGACTGATCTAAAAATGGATTATTTGGAACATATAATTGAAAATCTGATTTTTCATTTAATAAAGCTATTTTATTATTTGACTCTGCTGCTTTCGTACTACCTATTATTAAAAAAATAAAAATAAAGAAGAACGGAATTAATTTAAAATATTTCATATTAAATTGCTCCTTTATATCACTTTTCTCTAACTTTAGTTTGTTTATTAAAGATAATTTTTATTAGTAAATATAACAAAAGAGAGATACAGAACGACGGTAGTAGGGGTGAAATTTATGAAAAGAAACGTATTTATGTGGAATTATCTTAGTTAATGGACGCGAAGCTTAAGAATACAACTTACAATGGTAAAACATTTTTCCATAGAAAAAGCCTGCATCGTAGATTGTTTTACGATACAGGCTTTTTATTTTTTCCAGAATTATAATGTTCGTTCTTATTATAGAGGTTGGATTTTTTAGGTTGGATATATGCCACATCTTATTTGCTTATGTTACCTGTGAAATATATTTTGCCTTCGATCGATGCCCCGAAAGCATGTATGACTCATTAAAAAGGTTGCTCTTTTCCGCTTGGTATGATGAAGAACTCCGTCAACTCATAATGCTCTAATTCCTCTTTTAGTTCTGGTAAATAATAAGTTGTTATCGTCATCTGAAATGACAGTATTTGTCCTTCCTCTTCGCCTGACGGCTCGCCAAAGCTTAATGCAGAGACTTTTGTTATTCTATTTAGATCTTCAACTTTTTCTATAAATGTATACATATCAGCAAATCTATTTGCCGTAACGGTCAAGGACGCATTAATATAATGAACTGTTTGCTCATGGCTAGTATTTACTTGCTCCTCTTCCGTGGCGTCACTTGCCTCGTCACTTTCCACTGCTTCCTCCTGGATTGAAAAACTCGTTTCTCCTTGTGAGAAGCTATAATTGCTAATGGATGTGTTAGATGCCGTCTCCGCTCTCTCTAAATCAACCATCCAGTTTTCAATTAACGGCATAACTGGTACCTTTTGTATGTATGCCATTATTTCTTCTACACCTAGATCTGGCTCGACGTCATTATTTTGTTGTAACGTCTCTAAGAGCTGTTCTTCGAAATGGAGCTCATTTCTAGCACTTTCTACCTCTTTTTGCAGCGGTGAAATCATCAGAAAATAGGCAGCAACAACAGACAGTACGACGACGATAACAAAGGCAATAATAAGTTTTTGAATTCTACTCGTTTCTAACTTCATTCGTTACCCTCCTCATCAGTCAAGTTACTCTCATCGAGTAACTTCGCTTGTTCCTCTTGGAAGGCAATTGAATACGAGGCTACAAAGCGCTCTGTTCCAGTTTCACCGTCAGTGCCCGTTGCCCCTTCTGCTCGAACATCATTAATCATGACATTATTTACAAACGGCAACCTGTTTAGGTGATGAAGGTAACTAGCTGTCTCATTTTGTGAAGAAAATTGTGCCGTAATTTGAACGGTACCACCTTCATTATATTGATAGTTCAAAAACTGACCACCTTCTGGTAACTGAGCAATGAATTGATCAAGAACAAGAACTGAAGATACATAGCCTTCCTCTAAATACGAAACTGTCTTTTCAAGCTGCTGGGTTTCCGGCATTGCTAATTCCTGTAAGCTTGCTATTTCTTGTAGCTGCTGTACGGTTTGAATGTTAGCTCGGAGGAAAGCTTGCTCTCGCTGTAACGCTTGGTAATAAAAAATTCCAGCAATTAATATAACCATTGCAACACCATAAGTGATTCCAATGACAGTAATAAGCATATAATTTTTTTTAGGCTTTTTTGGCAATAAATTAATTTCAATTGTCATTGGTTACACCTCTTTTAAGCATAGGCTCAACGGTAATATATAATGAGGGTGAAGCTCTACTTGAAGATCTTCTATCACTTTTAAAGATGAATTTGTATTTATTTCAGCAAGCCTATCTTTAATTAATGTGGCGAGCTTTGGGTGGTCACCAGTTAAAACAATATTCGTAATTTCCTTTTGTCCTTGATTCATGGAGTATTTATAGAAATTGAGTACACGTTCAACCTCAAGTATGTGGTCACTAATTTCTCCGTCGATTTTCACATCATTTTTGCACACTAATGTCGTATGATCTTCTCCAATTTTCACATCCCAATCTGTTTCTTCCAAAATTTGAGGAATATGACGCATAAACACTGGGATATCATCGTGGAAAATGGAAAGGTTAATCGATGTGACGTCCCATTCTATAAATAAGAAGTGATCGCGATCTCCAGCCTCACTGTTTTGTTGAAAAAAACGATATAGTGATAAGCCCGATATATCTGCTGCAATTGGCTTTAACTTGACACTTTCTAGCCGTTTTGCGTAATCCTTTATTAATAGTTCTGGCGTAGCAAAGAATAATATTTGTCTTTTTTCATCGGCTTCGTTCGTCTCCAAAACGTGGTAATCAAAATATGCTTCGTCAAAGGGCAGATGGATGGAGGCACCAATCTCAAAATTCAAATACCCTCTAATCTCTTCTTCCTTTATGTCAGCAGGTATGGAAAGCTTTCGAAAAAATACAGACGAATCTGGTACGAAAAACATCACTTCTTTATTTTTTAAGTTCCACTTTTTCACACAATCTAGCATCATTTCCTCAAACACATCAGCTTGCACGATCTTTCCTTTTTCAATGACGCCTTTAGGTAAATATTTTTCCCCAAAGCTTTCTACGTTTGCTAAAGAAGACCCCCTCATCGAAACGAAACGAATGACGTGGTCCTTAATATGTATCCCAACAGAAGGTTTCGTCGTAAATTTGAACAAGTAAGCCCCCTCCTTTCTTAAAGTAAATGTATATACCACTCAATCATTGATTGATGAAAAAAATAGCTAATGATTGCACCGACAGCAATAAACGGTCCGAAAGGGATTGGATTCCCCCTTCTTACTTTCTTTGTTACAAGACCAATACCACCAACGATCGCACCAATAAAGCTAGCTAAAAACAACGTCACTAATACACCGTAAAAGCCTAAAATGATACCGATAACGCCAAAAAGCTTAATATCTCCGCCCCCCATACCACCTTTACTTACAATAGCAAGGAGCAAAAGTACTCCGAAGCCAACGGAAGCACCTAAGAGACTATCCCACCAAGGTGTAAGCGGATGGACAAGTCTTAATACGATAAAAATAACGAGAAATATGATGAGTACTTTATCCGGTATGAGCATTGTTTTCAAATCAGATACTGTAATAATCATTAACAAAGAAATAAATGCTAAAGCAATTGGCAATTCCTTTGACCATCCCACCAATAAAGGTGAAATCGTAAAAAGACATGCTGTTACCGTTTCAAAGAAAGGATATATCGGAGAAATCTTCGTTGCGCATTTACGGCAGCGACCTCTTTGAATGAAAAAAGAAATGACTGGGATTAACTCTAACCAAGATAATGACTTTTTACATGTAGGGCAGTGGGAGCCCGGGGAGACAATCGATTCTCCCGCGGGCACCCGCAAACCAACTACATTATAGAAGGAGCCTAAAATGGCACCAAATACGAATAAGTAAACGTGTAAGAATAGTGTCATGATGGGCTCCTTTCAGAATATAACCTTATTTTTTATGATTAATTATCATGAACTGCACTTCTATCAAGGTCAGATTGATTGATTGCTCCACCTGCTGCAGTACCAACATATCTTTCTTGCCCCTCTAAATAGACAGAATATCGACCATCGCCCAATGCATTTACGGTGCCTTCTTCATAATTTTCATCATTATCATCCGGGTCTACCATAGGATCTAAATAATTCTCATTTTCTAATTCCTCTAATGTGACAGATGTTTCATCAGGAAAAGCTGTAAAATAGATCCTTGCAGAGTTTACCATCTGCTGTGCATTCCCTACGTGTGCATCTTTCTTCGCGTTATCAATTAACCCACCGATACTTGGAATTGCAATTGCTGCGATTATTCCTAGTATAACAACGACAACTAGTAGCTCGATTAGTGTTAAACCTTTTTCGTTTTTAACCATTCTTTTTAACATGTTTTTTTCTCTCCTTTTATATGTTTTTTCTGTAAATCTTGTTTGTTGATTATCGCTTCATTTGTTCGTTTTCACTGGCCAGGCTACTGTTTCCCCCTCTTCTTGATGAGGCTACAACGATTGCTATACCCACTGGACACGTACAACTTCCGCTCAAATCAACTTAAATAATTTATATATAAAGTCCGGTTGCACTACTCGCTCCTAATGATCCAAGTGCCCACATGTAGATCATTTTTCATCGCTCCTTAATATAACTTAAATCTCTGAATAGATTTGGAACATTGGTACGATGATGGAAATGACAATGACTCCAACAGCTGCTGCAAGTATCACGATGAGTAATGGCTCAATAAGTGCTTTTAATCTATCGGTTGCATACTCTACTTCTTTTTCATAAAAGTCTGCGACCTTTCCTAGCATTTGATCTAATGAGCCTGTTTCCTCGCCGATGCTAATCATTTGAACGACTAGTGGCGGAAATACCCAATTATCCTTCATTGGTTCTGTGAGGCGTTTTCCTTCTTCTAATGAATCACGTGACTGTTTTAATGTACGTGCTATCACCTCATTGCCGATGACCTTTTCTACAATTTTTAATGATTGTAAAATTGGTACGGAGCTGCTAAATAAAGAGCTTAGCGTCCTACTCATTCTAGCTAATGCCGCCTTCTGCAACAAGAGGCCAAATATCGGTAATTTTAAGAGAAAGTAGTCTAAATAATACTTCGTATCATCGTTTTTCCTCATAATCCAAATCGCGACCGCTAACAGTATGACAGCAATAAGAATTAACCACCATAATGTTGACACGATATTACTTACAGTTAAAACAAAGACAGTAATTGCAGGCAGCTCACCTCCTAAGTCAGATAACATCGATGCAAACATTGGCACAACAGACGTTAATAAGAAAATAACAACGACAGTAGCAACAATTGCGATAATGATTGGATAAGCTAATGCAGATTTTACCTTTTGCTTCGTATCATGCTGCTTTTCAAATTGTACAGCTAATTGCTCAAGCGCTTCGTCTAAAGACCCAGTAGCTTCACCAGCACGAACCATATTGACGAAAATCGGTGGGAATATATTTTTCTGCTTTTCAGCAGCTTCAGAAAATGACATTCCCGATAAAAGCTCTTCCTCTACATTTTCTAGCGCTCGCATTAACGGCTTACTGCTCGTCTGCTTTGACAAAATGTTCGTAGCATCTACAATAGAGACACCCGATTTTAATAGAGTGGCGAATTGCCTTAAAAATAGAACAAAATCTCCAAGCTTTACAGGGTTACCAAAAGTAATCTCTTTATTTAAAAAGGTCGGTTGGACTTCGTCTAGTGTTGCTTGTGCAACACCTTGGTCTCTTAACTTTTGTATCGCTTTTTTACGAGATTGTCCTGAAATCGTCCCTTCCTTCGGTAATCCTGTATTTGTTCTTCCTTTATAGCGAAATTGTGGCAAACCATTCACCTCTCTTTTATATAATGTTTTGCCTCTTCATAATCGATTAAGCGATCCGTTAAAAGCTGTCTTATGCTCATTTCTAGCGTATGCATTCCTTCTGAACGACTCGTTTGAAGTACATTTTCGATTTGATGTATTTTTTCGTTTCTAATTAAATTCGCTATCGCATAATTGTTCACAAGTATTTCTGTTGCCGCTTTTCGTCCACGACGATCGACCGTCGTTAATAAACGTTGGGAAATGACAGCTGCTAAAACAGAAGCGAGCTGAATTCTAATTTGTGCTTGCTGACTTGGCTGGAATACATCGATAATACGATCAATTGTTGCAGCAGCGCTAGATGTGTGTAGCGTGCCTAAAACGAGATGACCCGTTTCTGCTGCTGTAATGGCTGTAGCAATCGTGTCTAAATCTCGCATTTCCCCTACTAAAATAACGTCTGGATCTTGTCGAAGTGCCGACCTCAATCCTGTAGAGAAGCTCTTCGTATCAGATCCAACCTCTCTTTGATCAATAATACAGTTTCTATGCTTGTGCAAATACTCGATTGGGTCTTCGAGCGTAATAATGTGCTTCTTTACATTTTCGTTCATGTGCTTAATCATAGCGGCTAAAGTCGTCGATTTCCCGCTACCAGTAGGACCTGTCACTAACACTAACCCTTGCTTTTTCTCTGCAATTGTCTTTAACACACTCGGCATCGCTAAGTCTTCTAAACTCGGGATTTGCACTTGAATGACACGAATCGCCATGCTTAAGTGCGACCTTTGGTAATATGCATTTAAACGAAAACGCGAAACACCTGGAATTCCATATGAAAAGTCGACTTCACGATTTGTTTCTAGCTGTTCCTTTAACGCTTCTGGTAATACCTCTTCTACCATCTCTTTAATGTCCTCAGGTTTTAAACTTTCCTGATCGAGTGTTATTAATTCACCATGAATCCTTAGTACTGGCGGTTTCCCAATCGTTAAGTGTATATCCGAGGCTTCGAGATAAATAGCTTCTGATAATAATTTTTTTAAGCTTCGACCCACGTCTTTTCACCTACTTGTCGGTTGCTACTCGTAAAACTTCTTCTGTCGTTGTTAAACCTAGCTTCACTTTTTCTAAGCCATCATCGACTAAAAAGGACATTCCTTTTTTTAGCGCATACTCTTTAATTGCATGGCTAGATTTTTCATTCATAATCATGTGCTTTATCTCATCATCTAGTACAAGCATTTCATGTATCGCAATTCGATCCCGATAGCCTGTCATATTGCATGTTGGGCAGCCTTCGCCTCGATACACTTTATCTACTTCAATACCTCTTTTAGAAAAAATTGCTTTTTCTCTCAATGTTAATTCATGTTCTTTCTTACAATCTCGGCAAATCTTTCTGACAAGACGTTGTGAAACAATACCAGACAATGATGCAGCTAAGAGAAAAGGTTCAATTTTCATATCAACTAATCGGTTGATCGTACTGATTGAGTCGTTCGTATGAATTGTACTTAATACTAAGTGGCCTGTTAGTGATGCACGGACAGCAATTTCTGCCGTTTCTGAGTCTCTTATTTCTCCGACCATGATAATATCTGGATCTTGTCTCAATATGGAGCGGAGTCCACTAGCAAATGTCATCCCGACCTTCGTATTCACTTGAATTTGATTAATCCCTTCAAGCTGATATTCCACAGGGTCCTCTACCGTAATGATGTTCACTTGTTCCGAATTTAAGCGGTTTAAGCTTGCATATAACGTCGATGATTTACCAGATCCAGTTGGTCCTGTAATTAAAACAATACCGTTTGGCATGTCCAACATCTCTGTTAACTGTTCATAATGCTTCTCACTAAAGCCAAGCTTTTCTAAATCGTTGAGTGAATTGCCTAAGTCTAAAATACGCATTACGATTTTTTCTCCGTATACTGTCGGTAAAGTGGAGATTCTTAAATCAATAGGATGAAAATCAATATTCACTTTAATTCTTCCATCCTGTGGAATACGTGATTCTGTTATATCTAAATTGCCCATAATTTTAATTCGAGCAATTAGCATATTTTGCATGTGCTTTGGAAGTGTTCGTTCAGTTTTTAACACGCCATCTACACGATAACGAATGATGACTTTACTTTCTTGTGTATCTATATGAATGTCACTAGCTCTCTCTTGAACTGCTCTAAGTAAAAGCTGGTTTACTAGCTTGACCATGGGTGAATCATTTTCAATTAATGTTTCCATTTCTTTATCATCTGTAGAAGGCATTTCCTCAAATAGTTCTTCTACAGTATCCTCAAGCTCGTAATATTTATGGATTGCTTTTAAAATATCGTCTTTCGTAGCGATAGCGACTTCTACCTCAAATCCAGTGGAAAGACGTATATCATCGATAGCAAAAAAGTCCATCGGATCTGCCATTGCAATGAAAAGCTTATCTCCTTCAAGCTTTAGTGGCATTAAGTTTCTCGTATTAGCAATTTCCTTAGGTACTAGATTTGTCATCTTTGGATCAATCGGGTAACGATATAAACTAACATGTGGAATTCCAAGCTGATATTCAAGTACTTCTATTAATTGCTGCTCAGTAATATAGCCTTGTTGAAGTAATACATCACCAAGCTTTTGGTTACTTGTCTTTTGTTCTAGTGCCTCTTCTAACTGTTCTTTACTAATAAGGCCTGTCTCAACTAATAAGTCACCTAATCGCTTTCGACTTTGATTCAAAACGTTCACCTACCTTTTAGTATGTGATGTTCTCTATAGTTAACGATAACGCATCGCGGATACATAGTAAATAAGTACCATGTCAATCAGCAGAAAAAATAAAATCCTGTCATGTACTATATTACTCATTATAATGTATAATAGGACTAAATAAATAGAATTTTTTTACCAAAAGCAAAAAAATATATAGGACTATTCACTTATCATTTGTTCAATATAGTGAATTTCACATGTGTACAGTTCTTATTACCAATATTATTATAGGCTTAAACTTAAAAATTAAGGTGGTGATATTATAGTGCTAAAAGACCTCTCTCGTAAAATATTTGTTGAAGATGGTAGAACATTAGTAGAAATTCTAATCTCTATCACGATATTAGCTATTGTTACTGTACCGATTGCATCGATGTTTGTTCAGTCTGCTCGCTCTATTAATGTTGCCGAAGAGCTGATGGACGCCACCTACGTAGCACAAACAGTTATGGAGGAAATTTATCATATAAGTGATGGTTCATTAGCTAGTTTTGATGCGCTACATGAAGCAGAAGGATTCGATTATTCTCCCATTGATTTAGAAGAGCCAGATTATATTTTTCAGCAAATTAAAAATGGTTATGAAATAGAGGTTATTTTATCAAACGAAAATGATCTCGTAAATGTATTAGTTAAAGTGATCGAACAAGGAAAGTTATCAGCACAAATGGAAACGTATTTAGATTGGAAGTAGAGGTGGTCATATGATTAAAAATGAAAAAGGTTTAACGTTAGTCGAGCTACTCATTTCAGTAGCTTTAATATCAATGATTGCTATTTTAATCACCTCAATTCAGATTTTTGGACAAAATCAATACACAAATCAATCAAAGCAAATTGATAATCAAGCAAATGTTCGATTAGCAATGAATGTGTTAACGAAAGAAATTAGAAGTGGGAGTTCAGCCGAACTTAGTGCAGATTTTACTGAATTGAAGATCGAAAAGGTCGGTGGCGAATCTACTATATTTTCATTTATTGATAATCAAATTATACAAAATAACTCAAACATCATCGCAGAAAATGTTCAAGTCGATCATCCTATCTTCATAAAAAATGAAGCGCATGAGAGTATTGGAGTGAAATTAACGATCCATAGTCAAGGTGAACTTAATTACCAAACAACATCACTGTCTAGCACAATATTTTTAAGAGGAAGAGGCGGTGATTCTGAATGAAGCTAAGTTTAGATGTGAAAAAATACATGACGAATGAAAAAGGTATCACATTAATTCTCGTGTTGATTTTAATCGTTGTCATGTCCGTTTTAACTGTTAGCCTTATCGGTGTCACAGCAACAAACTTGAAAGTGAGTTCTGGGGAAAGAGATAATCAATCTGCCTATTATATTGCAGAGTCAGGGATTAACCTTCATATTAATAGTATAAAAGAAAATCTAGATAAAGAGAGTGTAGACGAAATTATTGGGCCTCTTCCTAATGAAACTATCTATTCAAATTTTGAGCCTCAGCAAGGCATTGAACCTAGGGCGATAGTAACCATCGATGAGACTAACATGGATGGTGTTTACAAAATCACATCAATTGGAGAGATAGGAAATCGTTCAAGGGTAGTAGAAGTGACCTTTACCTTACCAATGAGTGAGGGAGAAAGTGGTCCACCTATATTTATTCCATCTGACATGGCGGTATTTTCCAACAGTACAATAAAACTAGATGGTAGCACGTCCATTAATGGTTCTGTTGGAACTGTCTCTGATAACCCTGGAAGTATAACGATTGCCGGCGGTGGTGGAAATAGAATTACAGGTGATATTTTTGTAGGTGGGAATTTGAATAATGTTATTTCAAAACCGAATGGTGTAACATTAAGAGATCCAAAAGTGATACAAAATAGTTTTGATTATACATTACCTCAATTCCCAAATTTCCCTGAATTAACTACACCTGCAAATGGTGGCCCTATTTCAAATGGAAATTTACACGTCGGTCCTTGGCCATTTCAAGGCTATACTTTCTCAGAAGATGCACATTTTAATACGATCATCGTTGATTCAAATACAACTTTGACCATTGATGTTGGTGGTGAAAATGAGCATCGAAAAATAAGAGTGAATAATTTACATCTAAGACAAGGCCATATTCGTTTAGTAGGAGAAGGAAAGTTGACTTTATATATAGAAAATCAATTTACTTTCCAGAGTACCAATCGCATAAATGTCACGCATTCAGGTGATCAAAATGAGATTAAAGACGTAACTGATCAGTTAAATATATTTTATAGCGGATCTAACAAACTAGAAGTAGGCGGCCAATCGCAAATTTTTGGTTCGATATATATTAATCATGCTGACCTAGATATAGGTGCTTCTGCTACCTTTACTGGACATATTATTTCTGGAGGTAATAAGGTTGAGATTTCTGGAGATTCTAAAAATAATACAAGAGTACTGTTTGCACCATTAGCAAAAGTTGAGATGACTGGTTCTAGTCAAGTAAGAGGAACTATTATCTCAAAGGAATATGAAGCTTCTGGTGGAGGAATTAGAGTCGATTACCAAGAGATTGATCAAGACAGCTTAATTCCTTTCTTCCCTGGAAATGGTTCCGGAGATGAAGAAACTCCTACATTTAACTTTGAGTTACAGACACCAACTGTTGAAAAATAAGATTATAAAGAAAGCTCATAGACTGTTATATTCAAAGAGGGACTCGAAAAGGTGAAAGTACACCTTTTCGAGTCCCTCTTTAATATTAGGGATTGAAAAAGGCAAACATCATCCCTTTTCAATGCCCTCATTTTACACTTTTGAAGTCAAGTAACCAACAGTTAATAATACGCTACTTTATTTCTCCCTTGCTGCTTAGCTCCTGTATACATCGCACGGTCGGCGTTACGTAAAACAGACATGCCTGTTTCATCATTTTCTAGCTTTGTTGCAACACCTATACTAGCGGTAATTCTAACTAGCTTACCATCGCCACTGTTTAAATCATCGGAAACTTTAAATAGCTGTGATTCAATGTTTTGACGCAGCGTCTCAGCCATATCTTCAGCGTATTGAGCAGTATCACCTTCTAAAAGCACTACAAACTCTTCTCCCCCATAACGCGCTAGTACTCCAGATGTCCCTACACTCTCTTGTAACAAATGGGCAACTTGGCATAAAATATCGTTTCCACTTTGATGTCCATAATTATCATTGATTTTCTTAAAGTGATCGAGGTCTAGAAGTATGATCGCAAATTGATCGTCTTTCTCTGGAACATCGTATTTTTCCAAAAGTCTATTTTCAAAATAACGAAAGTTAAACAAGTTTGTTAATGCACAACGTTCACTATCTTTTTTCGTTTTTTCATAGTTTCTTGCATTTTGGGCCGCGACGGCGATGTAGTTAGCCATTATTTGCAATATCATGAGATGACTTTTTTCAAATGCACGCTTCTTGTTAGCAACAATTGTAATGACACCTACTATTTCATTATTCCTTACCGAGGGTACAGACATAATGGAGTGTGCATGAGGAAAGTGTTCTTTATTAACAAACGGCTTCCACTGCTTTGCTTCTGTATAGAGTACTGATTCCCCTGTTTGTGAGACATTTATACTAATATTATCACCGGACAATAGTCCAATATTATTTTGGTTATTTGTCGTGTACATTTCAATCGCTTGTAGCTTTCCATCCTTTAACGTATCAAACACATAAACATAATTAACGTCAAAGATTGATTTTACCTTTTTTACAAACAATGAACATATATCATTTACCGATAAGTTTTCATTTATTTCAGAACCAAAAGCACTCACTTTTTTTAATAATTTCCCTGTTCTTTCACTCTCATTATAAAGCTTTAAAAAGAGAGAAAGAAAAACGAGTGGTATTCCAATTAATAGTACAGCTAAATATCCTATTTCTTGATACAAAGCTACTAATGAAATCCCAATAGGTATAATCATTATTGCGGAAACTGCTTCCCACGCTAACGCTTCATCAAAAAACTTTATTCCTTTTAGCTTCACTATATATTTTCTTAAAATAAATATGAACCAATTATTTAAGAAAAAGTAAACTGTTGCGTATGTAATGATAGGGAAAATCATGCTTATTATAGATATTTCGGAAAAATTCCCCGTAATCCCACCCATTAAATAAAATACACTCCCTGAAACGAACGAGACTAATAAAAAAACGATAGAGTTAATTGGTAATCGATAAATCTCATTTCTAGAGAGCTTTAAGCTTAATAGCGTGACGATAATAGCTAGCTGCATTACCACCATTTCTATTAATAACCCGAACTGTAGGAATATCGCTAGTGATATTCCGTGTAATGGAACGATATTAGCGTGACGAAACCGAATAGGAAACCTTGAGGCAAATAAAACAAGACTTAAGAAGAAAAGAATAGCGTGCCATTCTTCTAGAAAAATAGGTAAACCGTTTTTAATAAAGAAATAAATAAAAATCGGATATAATAGAAGCCAAGTGGCCCATACTATATATTTTTTCTTAGCCGTCATCGCCACACCTCCAACTCATGTAAGTAAAAAACGATACGATATAGTCTCTATAATGCTACAACATTGCTTATGTCGAATTTTCTGAAAAATCATTATAATAATGAAACTATTTTACCATGCTTACTACTAATATGTTAAGGAAAAAATGTCCATTTTTGGTACATAATCAGACTTTCGAACCATAAGAAATAACTAAAAACATTATTGCACCAATACGGTAACCGTTTACATAAAGTGTATATTTTTTTATAAAGATAGGAGATTAGTCTTATAAAACTATCTTATATAAGGCTAATCTCCTATTTTTTAATGAAAGCTTCGTTTCATATCATTTATAAATTGGTGTGAGCCTGTAATTAATACTATGTTTGATTCATTATTTATTACATAATCTTTCATCCATGCTTTTGGATGCTCAACAAGCTGGTTTTCATGGATGCCGAATTGCTCGAAATCTGATAGTGGTAAAGCCCTTGGCGAGGAAAAGGTTGTCACAAATAGCTTTGATGTAGCTCCTTCTAGCTGTTCAATCATCGTTTTTATTTCTTTATCCTTCATTGCAGCAAACAACACGGTTATTTCCTTTTCTCGGAATCTTTTTTTTACTGTTTCAAGCGTTTTTTCTATCGCTGGAGGATTATGTGCAGTGTCTAATACGATCACTGGGATAGTATCTATTATTTCAAATCTCCCTGCTAGTTGTGCCTTAGATAAGCCGGCAACAGCTTGTTCATCTGTGACCATCAGCGCATAAAATTGGTGTAAGTAGTCTATCGTCATAAGTGCTAAGGCAGCATTTTTCCCTTGATGGTCCCCTAATAGCTTTAACGGAACATGTTTTAATTTCCGATACGCTGCTTCGTACGAAAGTGTTTGTGTATCTGCTTCCAAACTCGTTTCATAAGTAATTCGACTTTGTAGCGCGTATAATGAAGACCTTTTTTCCTTTGCTTCCTCTTCAAATACAAATTGTATATTAGAATCACAGGCTGTCATCACAGCCACCCCTGGTTTAATAATACCTGCCTTTTCTTTGGCAATTTCCTTTAATGAATCTCCTAAATATTCTTGATGGTCATAGCCTACATTAGTAATTACTGATACGAGTGGGAAAATGACATTGGTCGCATCATTTCTCCCCCCCATTCCTGCTTCAATGACTGCGATATCAACCGGGCTTTTAAAAGAGAAATAATATAATGCAAGTGCCGTTATGAGCTCAAACTCGCTAATAAGCTCGTCCATTTCTTGCTCAACTACCGCAACTGTTGGTGCAATTTCACTTATCATTGTCGTAAATTGTGATTCAGACATTGGCTCTCCATTAATCGCAATTTGCTCCCTGACGTCACCAAATGAAGGGGTCATATATGTACCTACAAAAAAACCTGCTTCTTGAAGCATAGAGCGTAGAAAGGTAACGGTCGATCCTTTTCCATTCGTCCCTGCTACATGAATCGTCTTTACTTTTCGTTCTGGATGATTTAATGCCTCCATGAGCTTTTCCATTCGCTTTAAATCATATCTAATTCCGGCAACTCGTTTAGAGTTGACATAATCTATCGCATTTTTATATGTCGTAATCATTTTTTATAAGCCTCCATGATATGAATAATTGCAATTTTGTTTCATTACTGCCATGATAATCTCGAGGAACGGCGATCATGCTTAAACATATCTGTTCCGAATATAACTTTATCATATATTTTTATAGTTCTGAAAGGAGTTGCACCTATGAATCCGCTTTATGGCTGGTTAATATATAACGGAAATTTAAAGACAGATAAATTTATAGATTACGTTCGTTGGTTCCAAAAGGTAGCAAAAGAGCACGACGTCTATGTCGATGCCATTGCGAATAATGAACTTCTCGTCACTATAGAACGAAGTGGAGAGGCTAGCTTCACATCAAAAAAAGTAGATATGAGTAGGAAACGTCCCGATTTCGTTCATTTTGCCGATAAGGACCTTCACCTTGCAAGACATTTAGAGAATGCTGGCATCCCTGTATTTAATTCATCAAGCGCTATTGAGCTATGTGATAATAAAGCATATATGCATCAAGTGTTGTCATCTAAGCACATACCGATGCCGAAAACAATCATTTCACCAAAGGTTTATCCAGGGTTACCGTTGACCGACGAATCCCATGTAGAAATGATTAAAGAAACATTGAATTTTCCATTAATTTTGAAGGAGGCTTATGGCTCCTTCGGACAACAAGTCTATTGGATTAACAATGAAAAGGAATTAATACAAAAAGTAACTGAACTTAAAGGAAGGGAACTCGTTTTTCAAGAACCTGTCATGACAAGTCTAGGTACGGATATTCGTTTAAATGTTGTCGGTGAACGGGTAGTAGCTGCAATGAAGCGCACGTCAGAAACAGATTTCAGAGCAAATGTCACTGCTGGAGGTAAAACGATACGATATAAGCCAACTGCAAATGAAGAAGCATTGGCAATCGCAAGTGCGAAAGCCGTAGGAGCTGTGTTTGCTGGGGTTGACTTACTCATTGGAGAAGATGGACCTGTTCTTTGCGAAGTAAATTCAAACCCTCACCTTAGAAGTATTTATGAATGCACAGGGGTAGATGTAGCGGTTGAAATGGTTGAATTTATTAAAGTGGCTTGCAGGAAGGGAGAATAAAATGGTGGATAAACGTCTTGGTTGGCTGATTTATCGTAATGAAGATATACATAAGAATGAACGTTTCATCAACTTCCTTCACGAGGCAGCAGAACAATATGACCTTGTCCTTTCTTTAGTCTCGTATGAGGATTTAGTGTATCAGCTAGCAAATGGTACTACATCCTTTACTGACAAGGAAAAGCCTTCCTTTGTGATAAACCGATCCGTTTCTCCTTGGCTAAATGAAGTGATAGCGCTTAATGGCATTCGCGTATTTAACAATGCTACTGTTGCGCGCTTAGCAAACGACAAAAGACTAACGCATGCTTATTTTCAACATAAAGGTATTAGAATGCTTCCTACTGTTTCAACGACAAAGTTACAGCTCGTTAAACAACCACCTCTTTCTTTCCCATTTGTCGTAAAGGACCCGTTAAGTCGTGGCGGTGTAGGTGTATTTCACGTCAAAACTGAGAAGGAACTAGTCGAATTAGCGCCATCCTTCAGTGACGATTGCATCGTACAACCAGTATGTGATAGCCCTGGAAAAGATTTGAGGGTGTATATCATGAATAATGAAATAGTCGCTGCGATATTACGTGAAAGTGAAACTAGTACTGAAATTCGTGCGAACATTTCAACAGGAGGAACATCACGGCTATATGACTTGTCTCACCGTGAGAAAATGCTTATTACAAAAATGTGTGAAGAAATCACGATTGATTTCGCCGGAATAGACTTTTTATTTGATAAAAACGGCGATCTTTTATTTAACGAAATGGAGGATGCTGTAGGCTGTAGAAGCTTGTATATGAATAGTGAAATCAATATTGCCGCGCTATTTATGAAGCATGTGAAGGAAACACTGTTATCGTAAGAAAGGGGCTCAAAAGCGGTGATTGTTGAGGGATTGTAGTTTATATTGTAATGGCTACGCTCGTCGCTCGCCTGATAGGAGAACCCCATTCCTATCAGGCTTTTTAACGTTTGCGACGACTACGCACATTACTTAGGGGCACTGAAAAAGTGAAAGAACACCACTTTTTCTGTGCCCTCTTTTTATCTATTGAGTCCTTTAAAGTGAAGGAGTCTACCTAATTAAATTATTTTTAAATGCATAAATAACAGCTTGGGTGCGATCATGTACTTCGAGTTTATTTAAAATATTACTCACATGTACCTTCACCGTTTTGAGGGCAATATAAAGCTCATCAGCTATTTCTTGGTTTGCTTTCCCTTCTGTCATGAGCTTCAACACTTCCATTTCCCGCTCCGTGAGTTGATCATGCAAATGAGCCTCTTGTTTTTTTCTCATTTGACTCATGATTTTCCCCGTAACCTCGGGCTCTAAAATCGATTGGCCACCATATGTAGCACGTATCGCATCAGCTATATCCTTCGCTTTAGACGTTTTTAACATATAACTTGTTGCTCCTGCCTCAAGAGCTGGATAAACTTTTTCGTCATCAAGGAAGCTCGTAACGATAATGATTTTCGCCTCTGGCCATTTCTCAATGATGTTTTTAGTTGCTTCGATTCCATCCATCCTTTTCATTACTAAATCCATTAATATAATATCTGGCTTTAACTGTAGTGCTAAGTCGACTGCTTCATCTCCATCATTTGCTTCGGCAACAACATCAATATCCTTTTGCGCTGATAAATAGGAGGATACGCCAATGCGTACCATTTCATGATCATCAGCAAATAAAACTTTAATCACGTTACTTGCCCCCTTTTCTACGGTATGGGATCTTCACTTCTAAGCGTGTTCCTTCTTGTTCAACACTTACTACTTTTAATGTACCACCAATTTCAAGCGCACGCTCCTGCATATTTAGTAATCCGTATGAACTATTCGTTTTTGCCTCTTCAACATTAAAGCCAATACCATCATCAGACACGCGCAATATCACAAATTCATCTCGCTCTATTAGCATTATATGTAGTCGTCCGGCTTTAGAGTGACGTAGTGCGTTGGAGACGGACTCTTGTAATATTCTAAATAAATGGTCCTCTACACCTTTTTCTAGCTCAAGCGTTTCTATTTTACACTCTATTTCCATTGGTACCTTTTGTTTTAATTCCGTGAGTAGCTCGTTCATTCCTTCCGAAAGCGTTTTTTCTTTTAACGCGATTGGACGTAAATGTAATAATAGAGCTCTCATTTCTAATTGTGATTGCTCAATCATCCGTTCAACTAGCCCTAACTGATTTTTTACTGCAGGGTCCTCAGGCGGGTCACCTTCGTTAATCGCTGACATCATCATGGAAGCCGCAAAAAGCTGTTGACTTACTGAGTCATGAAGTTCTCGTGCAAGGCGATTACGCTCTTGTAAAATAACTTCTTGTAAGCTTTTTTCGCGCTCCTCGGTTCGTTCTGTTGCTAACCTCTGAGAAAGTTCTGCTTGTTTTTCAAGCTTTTCTTCCAACAACAATAACTGCTTTTGTATCGGTATAATATCCTTACTTTTTTCCAAAGCAACGTCGGAAACTTTTCTTCCCTTCACGACGTCCTCCAGTTGATCGTGTACATATGTGAGCTTTTTAGAAAAATAAATACTATATGAAGCACCAACAATGATTCCGGTCATAACGATAAGACCACCTAATAATATGAGGTAATTCACATCATAAATTTTAGTAGTAAATAGTAAACGCCATTCCTCTAATGGAAATATAAGAAAAGTTGTTCCGACAATAATGATAGTAAATATGAGTGCTCCCACGACGCCGACAATGATCTGTTTTAGCATGAGGTTCATATTCGCTTCACCTCAATATCACCTGAAACAACAGACGTCACTATTTTAACTCTCGGTGTATTCACGCCGTAGCCTTCTGTATAATAGGAAATACTCTCGTTAAATAATTTCGTGTGACGCTTATGAAATATCGTTGCTCGTCCTAATAGGGAGCTATGATGAACGTGAACTTCTACTTCATACGGTACATAGATTTTTATATTACCGACAATATGTCTGATCGATATGACTGCATCCTCTGGTAAAACGGTATTACTAAGGTCTATGACGCGATCGCCAACACCACCATGGATATTAATATCGCGCCATTGGTATGGTGACTCACTCGTTTGTTGATTCCCAAAAAATTTATTTTGAAAGAGAGGTTCTACTTTTACAATGGGTTCTGGTAATGCATTGATATTTTCATCACCGAACTGAGGAGATAAATATTCAGGCTCCTCTTTAGATTTTTGATAATGGATAAAAAATAGAATGACAAGCGCGATGGCTAAAAATCGAAATGCAAACATATTTAATACAGTAAAAAATAATACGATGCAGCCGAACCCAAAAAGAATTTTCCCGAAAGTAGACTCATATTGTTTTCTTCCTATAAAAATAAGGAAAGAGAAAAATATGAGCGTAAAAACTAATCCACTATTAAAAAAGAATAGTTCTATAAATAAAAGGGCGACACCTATTAACAATAACAAACTCAATGTGTTTGTTGAAAAGCGTTGAAACATCAATTAGGCCCTCCTGTCTGTTTTAATAGTAGTTTTTTAGAATATATCATGTAACATGATCATGACTTCGAAAAGACGCAGCTACGCGCGCCCTTTCTATCATACACCTATTTACATTTCTACTTCCATAAATTTCGCATGTTTGACATTTTTTCATACCGTTTTCACTTCTTTTTCTTCTTGCCAATGCTTATAAAGAACATATAGTAAATATAATGCTGCAACACCAATCACCGCGAAAATATTAGATAATCCAATGCTTAAAACGATAAGCCCTGCGATGATCCAGCCAATTTTCCCAGTCGTTGACTCCGCTTTCCCAAACTGCTTTAAGATGATATAAAGTAAATATATGCTAACACCAAGGACAATCATCGGTCCTATGTTGACAATTAAAATAATTAGAGCAACTATTCCTAACACAAACATCCATATTTTATTCATTCTTTATTCCTCCTCATTTACTTCTTGTCTATATATTACCTATAAAAAAGTTTTTTCATAATGAACTTGAGAAATATTTCAACTAAGACTTAAGGAGTATTTAACGAAAAAATTACCTTATCCTAATAGTCAAATACTATTTTTTGACTATTAGAATAAGAAATAAGACAATTAGTATATAACCGAATGACGATATATCGTTCAAGTCGTTCGGAGCGCACCGGTGTCTAAATGGATAAAAAAAATACATAGATTTGAGGGATGGCTAATGAAAAGCATCATTTTATTTGATGGCGTTTGTAATTTTTGCGTTGGAAGTGTGCAATTTATTATTAAAAGAGATAAGAATGCGCGTTACCAATTTGCTTCCCTTCAAAGTGAAATAGGAAACAAATTAAAAGCAGAGTATCAAATCCCTGAAAACATAAATAGTTTCATTTTAATCGAAGATAACCAAGTTTTTTATAAATCAACAGCAGCATTGCGAGTATGTAAAGGGTTAGATCGTGGGTGGAGGGCGTTTTATCCACTTATTATCGTTCCACGTCCTATTAGAGACTTGTTTTATTCTCTCATCTCGAACAATCGATATAAATGGTTTGGAAAAAAGGAGTCATGTATGATCCCTTCCCGAGACATTCGTGAGAGATTCCTTGAATAGTTCATGTGGACACAACTGGTGATTTTAGAGGGCACTGAAAAAGTGGCTTTCTTTCACTTTTTAAGTGCCTTTAAGCAATGTGCGTAGCCGTCGCAATCGTTTAAAAGCCTGATAGGAGTGGGTTTCTCCTATCAGGCGAGCGACGAGCGTAGCCATTGCAACACAAATAAAAGGCACTGAAAATTTGCTTTGTACTTTTTCTGTGGCCTCTGGTCTTTACCTAATTCAGTTCCCTCTGCTTGTTCAGTCACCACTAAATTTTCTTTCGTTGTAGAAGCCACTTCAAAAAAAATAGACTTAAAACTTTGTGAAGATAGTTTCAAGTCTTTTTTATAAGTCTTATCCTTTAAAAGCCCCGCTATAAGTGTTTTTTATATTGCGCGTTCGGCGAGAGTAGCAATGCCAGGACTTTTATTAGCTTGTGGGTAAGCAGCTCACATACCATTTTCAGTACTTTTACTAGCTTTTTGAACATTCTCATTTGTTTTTACTTCATAGCGTGATGATGATATAGCTTCACAAATTCTTCCACTAACATACTACTTATTGGTCTATCAACAGGTAACACCGTATCATCAATCGTATGTATTGGCATTACTTCAGCACTTGTACTCGTAATAAAAGCTTCATCTGCATTTTTTAGAAAATCAGTTGTAAACTCCTTTTCCACTAATGGTATACGAAGCTCTTTTGCTAATTGCATCACCTTGGCACGAGTGATTCCGTGTAGTATTCTTTTAGTCGCAGGGTGAGTATAAAGTTTACCATCCTTCACTGCAAACACATTACTACTAGAGCCTTCGGTGACGATACCTTCACGAACAAGGATTGCTTCACCATGCCCATTTTTTAGTGCTTTTTGTTTCGCGATGATATTCGGGAGTAGATTAAGTGATTTAATGTAACAATTTAACCACCGTTCGTCTTCGAGAGTAATAACTGAAATACCTTTTTCTCGATTAGATATTGGACGAGCTTTACGAACTGTCATTGAAAACACCGCAGGACATTCAGGATAATTGTGCTGCCTTGGAGCAATTCCACGTGTTAATTGAAAATAAACGTCGGCTTCTTTCATTTCCGAACGAGTGATGCCCTCATCAATAATCGCCGTTATTTTCTCTTTAGGAAAAGGCAATACCAATTCAATAGCATCTGCACTTTTTTGAAACCTTTCTAAATGCTCCTCTAGCAAAAATGGTTGTCCGTTATACACTCGTACAACTTCATAAATTCCGTCTCCAAATTGATGTCCACGTTCTTGAATTGGTACTACTTTTTCATTAATATCTACAAATTTGTTTTCATAAAATGCGATTTCTGCCATATCTATCACCCACTCTAGCACTTTTTCTTCATTATGACATGCAGATTTTTCTCTGTAAATGAATGTTTATCAATCTTAAAATAGAAATCATGTAAAACATGAGATTGTTCCTTTTGGATATTGGCTTCATTTAAAAGTGTATTGAATGTTTATTCTACCTTCACACGATTCTCCACGTCATGATGGGACTTTAAAACATGGTTCTTACCCCTTCAGACCGGGGCGTTCACTCTAAAAGGATATTAAATCGTTTTATTCTACCTTCACACGATTCTCCCCGTCATGACGGGAATTTAAAACATGGTTCTTACCCCTTCAGACCGGGGCGTTCACTCTAAAAGGATATTAAATCGTTTTATTCTACCTTCACACGATTCTCAGCGCCATGACGGGACTTTAAAACATGGTTCTTCTCCCTTCAGATCAGCACTTTCACTCTAAAAGGATATTAAATCGTTTTATTCTACCTTCACACGATTCTCAGCGCCATGACGGGATTTTAAAACATGGTTCTTCTCCCTTCAGAACGGCACATTCCTTCTGAAGGGATATTAAATTTATTCTACCTTCACTACCTAGTCTAAAGATATTATAAATCAAGCTCCGATAAATAATCAGCTAAAGAATGCAGCGTAGTTCCGCTTCTTCCAACTGTTTTTTCGGCAGTGATCATAGAGTTGATAATTGCCTCTTCAGTCGCTTCAGCGATGGCATGAAAGGCTAGGTCTATTTCTTCCTCGTGAATACATGTTTGTGTTAATAGTTTCTTTGGACGCTTATGCGGAATGGTTGCAGCTGTACTAAAGCCAATAACTATGTCACCACTACCGTGTGCCATCTTGGAACCTGTCCTACTTAAACCTACACCACAGCGTTTTATTATTCTTTCAAGTTGTCTTTCAGAAACAGGCAAGTCTGTAGCTACAATAATGATGACTGAGCCTTTATCTTTATTATCTATTTTGTCATTTACCTTCATCTTTTCAAGCTTAGTTCCGACGTTTTTCCCGTTAATAATGAGATCATGAAGTTTACCGAAGTTCGTTAAGACGAGAACACCTAGTGTATATGTTTTATTTAACACTTCTATTTCCCTTGATGCTGAGCCAATACCCCCTTTTAATCCGAAGCATTTCATTCCGGTTCCTGCTCCTACTGCTCCTTCTGGAAAATCTTGCTTCGCGTCTTTAATCGCGGTAAAAACATCCTCCTCATGAATGACTTGCTGGCGAATATCATTAAAATGCATATCATTACACTCTGCCACAATCGGGTTAATTGTACCTGTCGTTCGTCCAATATCCGGATTATCTTTCAGCATATATTTAATTAAGCTTGCTGAGACATTTCCTACACTTAACGTGTTTGTTAGTAATATAGGCGTTTCAATCGTTCCTAGTTCATCAATTTGAATTGTACCTGCTGTTTTACCAAATCCATTTAATACATGGCTTGCAGCAACTACTTTTTCCTGAAATATGTTCCCTTGGTGAGGGAGGATAGAGGTAACTCCAGTATGTATTTCACCATCTCGGATTGTTTTATGTCCTACTGTTACCCCTTTTACGTCCGTAATTTTGTTTAGTGGCCCAGTCGGGAGGGTACCAATATTAATATTCCAATCTCTTGCTCTTTTCAACACTGTCATTTGCTTTCCCCCTTTTTGTCTGACTGTTATTTTAACCAATTTATTGAGCTTGACTCAAAAGGTCAAAATTTTTACCTTTTAGTCAACCACTAAAGCTTGTTATAGCTTTTTTGACAGCCTCAAGCGTGGCATTTCCCGGTATTTCTTAAGTTTATAATTAATGCTCTTCACGCTAGTAGCACGGCGGACAATATCCACTGCCAAGTTTCATTTTCTTATTCCTCAAGAAAACCAAGGATCAGTAGCAATCCTTGGTTTTACTTTACAAGCTATTTTTTTAATTCTTCTAATCGCGCTGCTACTTTATCTCGTTGTTCTAAATAATCCTTTTCCTTTTCTCGCTCAGCTTCTACTACATTTTCTGGAGCTTTCGCAATAAAACCGTCGTTTGACAGCTTCTTCTGAACGCGAGTCACTTCTCCATCTAGTCGTTTCCATTCACCTTCAAGACGCTTTATTTCTGCATCTAAATCAAGAAGTCCTGCTAAAGGTAAATATAGCTCCACTCCGGATAAAACAGAACTCATCGATTTTTCTGGTGCCGTTAAACCTGTGCCCATTTTTAGCTCACTTGGTCGGCAGAAGCGTTCGATATACGCTTGACCGCGGTTTAACTGATCAAGAATTGACTCAGAATCAGCATTTATGTGAAGGGTAATTTCACGACTCATCGGTACATTTAACTCTGCTCGTGTATTACGAACGGAGCGAATGATTTCTTGAAGCAGCTGCATATCCTTAACTGCTTGTTGATCCATAAGTTCATCGTCACGTGTTGGCCAAGCTGCTACTGTGATCGACTCGCCTTCGTGCGGAAGGTATTGCCATACCTCTTCTGTAATAAAAGGCATAAACGGATGTAATAAACGCATCGTTTGGTCTAAAACGTAAGCGAGTACCGAGCGCGTAGTTAACTTCGCCTCTTCGTCATCCCCATTTAATGGTAGCTTTGCCATTTCAATGTACCAATCACAGAAGTCATCCCAAATGAAGTTATAAAGAGCTCTTCCTACTTCTCCAAACTCATACGTATCAATGAGCTTTGTTACTTGCGTGATCGTATCTTGTAAACGAGTTAAGATCCACTTATCGGCAATTGACTTTTTACCAGTTAAATCAATTTCCTCATATTTTAATCCTTCCATATTCATTAAAGCAAAGCGAGAAGCGTTCCAAATTTTATTTCCAAAATTCCAGTTCGATTCAACTTTTTCCCAATAAAAACGAAGGTCCTGCCCTGGTGAACTGCCTGTTGAAAGGAAGAAACGAAGAGCATCTGCTCCGTACTTATCAATAACATCCATCGGGTCTACACCGTTTCCAAGAGATTTACTCATTTTTCTACCTTCAGCATCTCGAACAAGCCCGTGTATGAGTACGTCTTTAAATGGTCTTTCGTTAGTAAAGTGTAATCCTTGGAAAATCATGCGTGCTACCCAAAAATATATAATGTCGTAACCTGTAACTAATACATCTGTAGAGTAGTAACGTTTGAAGTCAGGAGCTTCTTGATTTGGCCAGCCCATCGTTGAAAATGGCCATAGTGCAGAGCTAAACCAAGTATCTAAAACATCCTCATCCTGCTCCCAATTTTCGATATCCTCTGGTGCTGTACGACCTACATAAAGCTCCCCTGTTTCTTTATGGAACCACGCTGGAATTCGATGCCCCCACCACAGTTGACGAGAAATACACCAATCACGAATATTTTCTATCCAATGTAAATATGTCTTCTCAAAGCGATCAGGAACGAAGTCTACTTTACCTTCTGATTGTTGAAGCTTTATTGCTTCCTCTGCCAATGGCTTCATCTTTACGAACCACTGTGTTGAAAGATAAGGCTCTACAACTGCTCCACTACGCTCTGAATGACCAACGCTATGCATATGATCTTCAATTTTGAAAAGAATTCCTTCCTCTTGCAAGTCCTTTACGATTTGCTTTCGGCATTCAAAACGATCCATCCCTTGATATTTACCCGCATTTTCATTCATTTTTCCCGCTTCATCCATGACAAGCACACGCTCAAGGTCATGACGATTTCCAATTTCAAAATCATTAGGGTCATGAGCAGGTGTGATTTTTACAGCACCAGATCCGAAGTCCATATCTACGTAATCGTCCGCAACAATAGCAATTTCCCGGCCGACAATAGGTAGCTTTACTTTTTTTCCAATGAGATGTTGATATCGTTCGTCTTTAGGGTGTACCGCAACTGCTGTATCACCTAGCATCGTTTCCGGGCGAGTTGTCGCAACTTCTATATGACAGCTTCCATCTGCTAATGGATATTTCATATGATAAAATGCACCTTGTACGTCTTTATAAATAACCTCAATATCGGATAATGCAGTTTTCGTTTGTGGGTCCCAGTTAATAATATATTCACCACGGTAAATCAAGCCTTCTTCGTATAAACGTACAAACACTTCTTTTACTGCATCAGATAAACCTTCATCAAGTGTGAAACGCTCTCGTGAATAATCTAATGATAGTCCTAGCTTAGACCACTGTTGACGAATGGTCTCCGCATACTCTTCCTTCCATTCCCATGACTTTTCAATGAATTTCTCTCTTCCTAAATCATAACGAGAAACGCCTTCTTCGCGAAGTTTACCTTCTACCTTCGCTTGTGTCGCTATCCCCGCATGATCCATACCAGGTAACCATAATGCATCATACCCTTGCATTCTTTTCACTCGAATAAGAATATCTTGTAGTGTTGTATCCCAAGCATGACCTAAATGCAGCTTTCCCGTAACATTTGGTGGTGGGATAACAATTGTGTACGGCTTTTTATTTTCATCTCCTGTTGCTTCAAAAAACTTACCATTCACCCAGAAAGGATACCACTTTGCTTCAGTTGATTGTGGATCATACTTTGGTGGCATTGATATTTCTTTATTTTCCATTTTTTCTTCCTCCTTAAATCTTAGGGTAATCCCTTTTATGTAATAATTGATTAACATTGATTGTAACTATGCTAAAAAAACGCATAAAAAAAACTCCTCACGTCAAAGGACGAAGGGAGTTATATTCCTCGCGGTACCACCTTTGTTTACAATCAAAATAGTGGGCATTAATTAAAACCCCGTCTATAGATTGTACACTCACGGCTTTAACGGTGCTGAACCGGCTATCGCTAATGACAATGTGTTCACGATAACAACTCAAGGGCGACCTTCCACCTCTACCTCCAAGGAAACCTTTCAGCATCGATATTTCGATGGTTTCCCTCTCTGATGGGCTCAAGATGTACTCTTCCCTATCTTCGTTTTTAATAGAGTCAATTTATGTACACGTTATTTTACCTTTTATTGACTTTATAATCAATAGGCAGCTTTGAATTTTCACATTTTTCATTACTTCTACTATTTTCACCAAAAACTTTTCAACTTAAACAAAGACTATTTTTAGTACACAACTGAATTAGCCGTGCATATGAATAAAGTAAGAGCGCATAGAGAGGAGGATTACGTTGTTTAGAAGACGTAGAAGCTTCAGACAATTTCGTTGGCCTCGATGGTTTCAGCGTGGGATAGACGTATTGTATCAAATTTTATTACCTTTAATTATTTTACAATTTTTACGTATTCTCTTTTTGCCTACGACCTTTGACATTATATTATTAGGTGCCCTTGTAATCCTTTATCTTTCGCATCAAATGGGATGGTTTTCGAAGTGAATGCTTTTCGTTAAAAGATCTATATTTAATGTGGGTTACTTTGATAGAACATATTTGCTATTCCCACTTAAAATTTAGAACGGGCATTGTTTTTTAAAAGGCAACCAACCATTACAAAACTGCAGTTACTAGCGCAGGTTTATACTGGAGGTTGCCTTTTTTAGTTATTCATTTTCTTTTTTCTCAAACAAGCTTGTCATAAATCGTTGTACGCGATTCATAGTCAATATTTTCCTCTCTAATTGAGTCACTGCTTGGAGCTCAGTCATTGCATTATCTTTTTTCTTATAAGCATCTACAGCTTGGTAAATACTTTCTGGAAATGCTAAATAGCTTATAAATAAATGCTTCTCTTCTTCAAACAATGCAAAGTGTCGTTCATATAAGTGTAACCAATGCTGACCTTCTTGCTCATCCCAAGGTCTTGATTGGAAAAAATGACGGAATAATAATGCTAAATCTCTTGATGGCGTGTCTAATACTGCCTTTTCAAAGTTTAATAAATACGCAGTTCCATATTTATCAAAGCAAGCGTGCTTTCGACTCGGCTTTCCATGACATAAAACACTTCTGAAGCTTTTTTTATGTTTTGCTCCTTCTATCCATGAACTCAAATGCTTCTCTGCTTCATCGGCCATGTATAAACTTCGTTGGAAGTGCGTTAAAAAAGTAAGTTCGAATGGTGATAAGTATACATTCCCTTCTATTTGATCAGCATACCTCTCCATTTCAAGCCTTCTGTACCCCCATCGTCTTTTTAACGTTTCATATGATTCCTCTAACACTTCTTCTGAATACTCTTGTGTTCTTTCTGTTAAGCCATGGAGCCTTGCCAATTCTTCCACCATTACTTCTTCAGGGTGTACTGGGTGACGAAACTCTGTATTGTCCTCATACCAAGGCATCATATAATATGCTTGCTCATTGTACCGAACGATGTAATCCCCATATTTTGTAGGTAAAATGGGGACGACGTAATGGAAACCAATACGCTCCAATCGCCTTATGACATGAACGAACCAATCCGCTTCCTCTTGATTCATTTTTGCCTCTTTTAATGCATATACACCATTTGCAGAGAAAACTTTTTTTACTTTTCCTACAGTTTCTATTTTTTCTGGATAAATATCGTATTGAAATAGTACTGCACCTATAGGCTTTTGCTGAACTTGTATGTTCATACAGTCACCCTCTCCCGTGTGACGTCCAACCATTCAACAATTGCCTTCACTAACTTTCTAGAACTCTCCCATTGGTAGCTTAATTTCTCTTTCCACATTGCCATTTCTTCTGCATCGTCTACATTTTTCACAGAACTCAAAAACGTAATGAATTCCCAAGGTATAAGGCAATCTACTAGCAAGTTTTGTCCATGCTTATTATTGAGAGGAAAATAGTTGTCCACTTCGTCTAGCAACTTAAATAAGGATGCTTGCCCATAGCGCTCCAACCATTCTGATAGTATCAATCGTAAGGAGCGATAACCTTGTTCTGGCTTTCCATTATTATGAGTCCAATGTAGCCCTTCAAATACAATTTTCCCTTGATCTAACGAGTGAACTGGTGCTACAACAGGTTCAATAACGTTATCACCTTGCTCCTTTAAACTATTTGCCTTTGATAACCTTAGTAGGGATTCTTTCCTAATCGCCTCTAAAAATCTAGCATCCTTGTTATCTTTATAATGTGGAATTTGCATATATAACTTCTTTTTTGTTTCTTCCGTCACTATTGGCTCTTCAAAGTCAATATGAAACTCATCCATCTCCAAAGTGAAATATTGACCTAGAAAGAAACCGAATTGTTTTTCTTGATCTTGGAAGGAGTAGAGGCTGGTCACTTCATCATGAAGTGTAATCCAGCCTGCCTCTGTAAGTAAAATCCTTTCTCCTTGTGCGGTTTGAATCATTCGATTCGTTAAAACGCCTGTTTTTTCAGCAAGTCGATCTCGCCATTGTGCATGCCACCGTGCAAGCTTCTCGTCTGGCCATAGCGTAACCCGTTTCATTCCTTTTTCAGTCGACAGTAGCTCCCCATTTACTTTCCATTGTGCTTGATTAAAACCGTAGCTTTGTTGTATATCATGTAAACTAACCATTTATACTCCCCCCGATCACGAACTGGATGTAGGAGTCTGCCTTACGGGAATGTAAAGAATCTGTCCCTCTGAAACTCTTTCTTCACTTAATCTATTTACTGAGATGAGACTACTCACTTGCATTTCATACCGATCAGCAATCGTTTCTAATGATTCTCCTTCTTGCACAATACACATTTTAAGCTTCGAGTACTGTTCTTCACCTTTAGTAAGCATCTTCGTTAAGTAAAGTGCATTTTCTTCCTTTCTTTCACTCGCCTTCGATGTCTCTCCATCTTCATCAACTCTTCCAGCTTCGCTATTTTCTCCACTGAGATCCTTTGAATCAGCCTTAAATGATACTTTTGGTTCCTGTGAAGTAAACGATACGATAGGCTCAGCTGACGCATCTGTTCTATCTACCGACTCGGATTCCTCTTTTAACGGCTCTACAGACTCTGAACGAACTTCACTTACCTCTTCTTCTGACTCAGAATTTACTTTAATGACCTCCTCTTCATTTTGATCCTCTACAACATTTTTTTCTATATCTTCATCTCTATTAATCTCATTATCTGGCTGTTCATCTACTTCATTTACCGGCGTAGGATCAATATTTGCTTCTACATCTTCAACCTCATCTTGTTCTGATTGTCGATACGCCTCAAAGTGAAAACTTCGATCATTTTGGTTGTTGTCATTCCTGCTCATTTCAAATTCTACAGTTTGCTCTTCTATAGGAGAATTATCAAATGTATATTGAGGAGGACTATATTGTTCTTCTTCCTCAACATTACGATATAAACTATCCCCTACACTCTCGGCTTGTCGCTCTACTTCTCTCTCACTTTTTATTCCACTAACAGATACGCTAGCTTCTAACTCAATACAACCTTTGTTAGGCATCTCATAATCAAAGGTGTCGACAGTGACATATAAGTCCTCTAAACGGTGTATTCTCTCACGAGGAATCGTTACATCTAAAGGGAATGAATGCCTAATCATTCCTATTCCATCGTCAGTCATAGAAACTTCTTCAATCGACCTAAAAGAAAGTTGGTCTGAAAAAGAGCCTCCGCTTGAATCTTCTTCCTTTGGCTTATACTCTCCAAATAGTAAGAGGTTTCCTCTTACGTTCACCTGATCCTCCTCTTCCTGAATAGAGATATCTGGCTCTAATGCTAGTGATAACAGTTCATCGATTTCATTGCCTTGGCTTAACCAAACTGATTCCTTAATAGTGAATGCCAAGGATGACGGTTGTTCGTTAGTCAACGTGATTCCCCCTTTATTTTAAACTCGCCCATTCGCTTAGTTGCTCTACGGTGTTTGTCTTTGCTAGCTTACTTAAAGTGACTCATACGTTACACATGTATGATTCAAGCTTTAAAAATATGCCTATTCGTAAAAAAACAAGCATATGTCGACACGTTCTTTTAAGTAATCATTATTCGTCCTACTTAATGTTTGATTTTCTCACACAATGAGTTCATAATAGTTAGAATATTAATACATAAAGGAGTTGTTTGTTATGCAAACTATCCAATCTATTAGTCAATTTGTGAGTAAATATTTTGCGTTCTTTGTCATTATTATTGCAGTTATCGCTTTTTCAGCACCAGAAGGCTTTACATGGATTGCTCCTCACATAACGATACTATTAGGTATCATCATGTTTGGAATGGGATTAACGATGAAGCTATCTGATTTTTCCGCAGTTGCTAAAAAACCTATACCTGTATTTTTCGGAGTCATTGCTCAATTCGTCATTATGCCATTAGTAGCTTTTGGAATAGCGAAACTATTAGGACTACCTCCTGAATTAGCTGCTGGTTTAGTATTAGTAGGAGCATGTCCTGGTGGAACCGCATCAAATGTAATGGTTTATTTAGCAAAAGGCGATCTTCCAGTTTCCGTTGCGATGACTTCCGTATCTACTTTATTAGCACCACTATTAACACCTGCAATCTTATTATTATTAGCAGGTCAATGGCTTCCAGTAGATGCAGGAGCTATGTTCTTCTCTATCATTGAAGTCATTATTGTTCCGATCGCATTAGGGATTATCGTGCGGAAGCTATTACCGAATATAGTGGAAAAAGGTACAGAGGCACTCCCTGTCATATCTATTGTCGCTATACTCGGTATTGTTGCTGCTGTTGTTGGAGTAAATCAGGAAAATTTAGCATCTGCTGCTTTGTTATTGTTTACGGCTGTCATTCTTCATAACGTTTTCGGTCTCTTACTAGGCTATGTTGCCGCAAAGGCTGTTGGTCTTGACGAAACGAAACGTCGTGCAATTTCTATTGAAGTAGGGATGCAAAACTCAGGACTTGGCGCTACATTAGCTAGCGTTCATTTTTCTCCACTTGCTGCACTACCAAGCGCTATATTTTCTGTATGGCACAACATTTCTGGACCAATTCTCGTTTCTTTATGGTCAAGAAAAAAAGTAGATAATGAGGATGACAATAAGAAGGCGAGTTAAAAAAATAGCTTCGAAATCGAGTAAACTATCTGAGATTTCTAGAATATAAGCGGTGAAGGCTGCTAATTTGCCAACTGCTTATATTGTAGTGCTTCTATCTGAAGGTAGATGGCGTGTGGTCCCATCTTACCTTCACTCTTCTTTTTCTTTGCTCAAGGGCAGATTGTGGCATCATTTCTTCACCGCTTCTAAAAAAAAGGTTCTAAGTCAAATGTTGGGGTGGGAGAATAATTCTCCTGCCCCTTTATCCTACTTGAATTGTCTTTCCTTTTAATTGATGATGTAATAACACTCGCATTCGCAATCTGTCATAACGCTTAAATCCAAAGGCATTACGTTTTATGACCTTCGTTTGGTTGTTAAGCCCCTCAATTGGACCATTGGTGTAGCCAAAAGTAAAACTATTAATTATCTCATTCTCCCAGTTCTTAAACGTTTCAATCGCTTTTATAAACTCCTTCATCCCTGAATTTTTAACCAATTCATAGAAGTTATTAAGACCTTGTTTTACTCGTAAGCCATCTTTGGAACCTATCTCTTTTGCCTTATCAAACCACAATCGGAAGGCTTCCTTAAGTTCATATGCCCTTCTTAATTCACTGGAGAGATTTAAATACCTTTCCAAATACCAGTGCTGCTTCTCTGTTAAATCCTCATGGCGTTTATTAAATACATGCTTCATTCGTTTGCACTTTTTTCGGTCGTAATCATGAAAGTCTTTTTGAACTCTTCTTCTTACTTGATCTAATGACCAATATATATAGCGACAGAAGTGGAAACGATCCGCAATAATCACAGGACTACCCAGGGCTTTTTCTACAGCTGACTTGAAGGAATAACTCATATCCATGACTACCATTTTTACATTGTCACCTTTTTTTCGGAGGTAGGACTTAACAGTTTTCACCGAACGATCCGGAAGGATGTCCAGCGGCTCTCCTGTCTTTCCATTCGCTATGATAACCTGGAACTTTCCTTTGTTTGTATCTCCTTTATATTCATCAATCGCAATTACTTCAGGTAATTCCTCCACTTCCTTAAACATCGGTGTTGAAATTTTATCAAATCGTCTTATTACAGTGGTTGGAGATGTTCGAAACTGGCTAGCTGTATCTTTAAAGTTCTTTCCTTGAATGACACGCAATCCCAATGCCTGATTCCATTCCACTGTATGGCGCTGATACTTTTCTATCACTTTCGTCTTTTCAGGAAAACTCTTACCACAGGAACACTTATAGCGTCTCTTTCGATAAAACAAATATGTGTTTCTTTCAAACATCTTCAGATGTTGGATCTTCTGAATTCGATAGTCATGAACTTGCTTCGTTTTCCCCTCACATACGGGACATCGATGTGTTTTACGCTCCATCTCTACATGGATATGAAACGAATCTGCCACTACTTCTGTTTTTGTTACAGTCAACTCTTCTAAACCAGGAAAATTCATGATAAAATGCATATGCACGCAACTCCTATCCTTTTCTTGTTTCTTCGACAATTCAAGTTTAAAGGATATTGGAGATTGCGTGTTTTTATATGCTCAGAATTTTCTTATTACCCCAACATATATTTTAGAGCCAAAAAAAACGAAGAACGAGCTTTACTAAGCTCGTTCTTCGTTTTTTATTTTATTTTTGCAAATGCCTGCTTTGCCGCTTCAATTGTGCGGTCAATATCCTCATCAGTATGCTTTGTAGATAAGAACATTCCTTCGAATTGAGAAGGCGGTATAGATATGCCTTGGTCTAGCATTAACTTGAAGTATTGTGTGAACATAGATAAATCTGATGAAGATGCTTTTTCATAATTAGTTACTTTTTCGTTAGTAAAGAAAAAGCCTACCATTGATCCGGCACGATTGATATGGTGTGGAATACCATAGTTCTTTGCAGCTGCTGACAAGCCTTCAGCAAGACGTTTTCCTAATCGCTCAAATTCTTCATAGCTTTCAGGCGTAAGCTGACGGAGCGTTTCATAACCAGCTGTCATCGCTAATGGGTTTCCTGACAACGTACCTGCTTGATAGATTGGACCAGCTGGAGCAATTTTTTCCATTATTTCACGCTTCCCACCGTAAGCACCTACTGGTAATCCACCACCAATAACTTTTCCTAAACAAGTTAAATCTGGTGTAACACCAAACTTCCCTTGGGCACATTCGTAGCCTACACGGAAACCTGTCATAACCTCGTCAAATATCATTAGAGTTCCATTATCTTCAGTTATTTTGCGGACACCTTCTAAGAATCCTTCCTCTGGAGGGACAACGCCCATGTTTCCTGCTACTGGCTCTAATATTACTGCAGCGATATCGTCCCCAAACTCACTAAATGCTAATTTTAAGCTTTCTAGGTCGTTATATGGTACTGTTAACGTATTTTGTGCAACGGATTCAGGTACACCAGGACTATCGGGTAACCCTAACGTTGCTACACCGGAACCAGCTTTAATAAGTAAAGAATCTCCATGACCGTGGTAGCAGCCTTCAAATTTCACAATTTTATTACGGCCAGTGTAGCCTCTTGCTAATCGTAGGGCACTCATTGTAGCCTCTGTTCCTGAGTTAACCATTCGAACAACTTCAATTGAAGGTACACGTTCTACAACTAGCTCAGCTAACGTCGTTTCGATTTCACTAGGGGCACCGAAGCTAGTTCCTTTTTCCGTTACAGCTTTTAATGCTTCTACGACTTGATCATCAGCATGACCTAATACTAGCGGACCCCAAGAAAGCACGTAATCAATATACTCATTTCCATCAATGTCCCATATGGTTGACCCTTTACCTTTTTCCATAAAAACAGGGTCTAAGTTTACTGATTTAAAAGCACGTACAGGACTATTGACTCCACCTGGCATAACCTTCTTTGCATGTTTAAATGCTTCTATTGACTTATTTCGGTTCATTAGAAAATAAGCCCCCTTCTATGTATTTATTGTTCTAACCACTTTACAACATCTTTTGCAAAATAAGTTAAAATTAAATCGGCTCCCGCTCGCTTCATACTTACTAATTTTTCTAAAACGATACCTTTTTCATCTACCCAGCCATTTTGAGCAGCAGCTTTTATCATTGAGTATTCACCACTAACGTTATAGGCAACGACAGGAAGTGGAAAACGGTCTTTCACATCTCTCATAATGTCTAAATATGAAAGTGCAGGCTTAACTATGAGGAAATCTGCTCCTTCCTCGACATCTGATTGTGCCTCTCTTAAAGCATCTAGTCGATTGGCAGGATCCATTTGATATGTTTTACGATCACCAAATTGAGGTGAACTATGGGCTGCATCTCGGAATGGACCGTAAAAAGATGATGCAAACTTCACTGCATAACTCATAATTGGAATATCGTGATATCCCGCATCGTCTAATCCATGACGGATCGCTGCTACAAAGCCGTCCATCATATTTGACGGCGCAATAATATCAGCTCCAGCTTTTGCTTGCGACACTGCAGTTTTCACAAGAAGCTCAAGAGTAGGGTCATTTAACACTTGTCCATCTTCAATCACACCACAATGACCATGGTCAGTAAACTGACATAAGCAAGTATCAGCAATGACTGTTAAGTGAGGAAACTTTTCTTTAACTAAGCGTGTCGCCTGCTGCACTATTCCGTCTTCAGCATAAGCAGATGTTCCACACTCGTCCTTTTCATGAGGTATACCGAATAAGATAATTGATGGTATACCGAGATCAACAACTTCCTTCACCTCTTGCTCTACTAGATCTAATGACCATTGATAAATACCTGGCATTGAAGCAATTTCATTTTTGATGTTTGTACCTTCTTTAACGAAAATAGGATAGATTAAATCTTCTTTATGTAAGTGTGTTTCTCTCACCATATTACGAATACCTTCTGTTCTACGTAACCGTCTATGGCGACGAAAATCAATTGTTGACATAAATAAACCTCCTTAACTTTATTTAATATGCTTCATGATTGCATGGACTAAAGCTTCTGTCGTAAATTCCTTAGGGATGATCATCTCTTCAATTCCTTCATCCTTTAATGCACGACTAGTGACTGACCCTATTACCGCAAAATGGAGCTTGTCCACATTGTTCATCACCACTTCTTTATCGACTTGCGAGAAAAAAGAATGCACTGTTGATGGACTAGTAAAAATAATAATATGTATTAAGTTCTTTTTTATAAGTTCATTTAATTTTGCCTTATCATCGATACGAAACACTGTTTCATAAACAGACGGATCATCGATCTGAATACCAACCTTATGTAATTCTCTAGTTAAGACATCTCTAGCAAGATCGCTTTTCGGATAGAGTACTTTCTCTCCGGCTGACAGTTCTGTTTTTAATGCAGATGCTAAATGCTCTGCATCAAAAATTGGCGGTATAATATCAGCGTCGAAGCCTTCTTTATTTAAGCTTCTTAACGTACTTTTCCCTACAACTGCAAATTTCATGTTACATATTTCACGCTTACTCAGACCTTGTTCTTTAAGGATTTCTAGAAAAAAGGAGATACTATTCGTGCTCGTAAAAACAATGTAATCATACGTATGTATCATTTTTATCGCTTCTTTTATTTTTGGGTCAGACGTTTTTTTCATGGAAATAAGGGGAATTTCTACGACATTCCCCCCATGCTTTTCCAAGTATTTCGTTAAAGGCGCGGCTTGGTGAATCGCCCTCGTGTTTAATAAAGTATAGCCTTGAAGTGGTGAAGTCATGATTATATCAAGCTCCTTATTGATCGAGGTCAGCTTTCACTTCGTCTAACACTTTCTTTGCACCAGCTTTAAGCATTCGCTGTGCAACTTCCTTTCCAATAGCAACTGGGTCAGTCCCAGCAATTGATTCGCGGAAGATTTGCTGACCATCTGGTGAACCAACAAGTGCAGTTAATGCAATTTCACCATTATCTTGGAGTGTCGCATAGCCTGCTACTGGTACTTGGCATCCACCTTCTACCGTATGGAGAAAAGCGCGTTCAGCAGTTACTGTTTTTTCTGTATCACTATCATTTATTTTAGCTAAAAGCGCTAGTACTTCTTTATCATCTGCACGGCATTCTATACCTAATGCACCTTGTCCTACAGCTGGTAAACATACTTCTGGCTCTAAAAATTCTGTCACAATATCACTTGTCCATCCAACTCGCTCTATACCGGCTGCTGCTAAAATAATCGCATCAAAGTTTTCTTCCCGGCATTTACGTAGTCTTGTATCAATATTTCCTCTAATCCATTGAATCTCTAAATCTGGTCGTTTCGCTAACACTTGTGCTGAACGACGAAGGCTACTCGTACCAACAATGGACCCTGCAGGCAAATCCATTAACCCTTTTCCACTGTTAGAAATGAATGCATCTCTTGGATCTACTCTTTTCGGAATAGCGCCGACCGCCATACCGTCAGCAATTTCGGCAGGTAAGTCTTTCATACTATGAACAGCAATATCAATTTCACCATCATACATTGCTTTTTCTATCTCTTTTACGAAAAGACCTTTTCCCCCAACTTTTGATAACGTTACGTCTAATATTTTATCGCCTTTTGTCACAATTTCCTTAATTTCAAACTCGTAATTTAATCCTAGTGATTTTAATTGTTCTATAACCCACTTCGTTTGTGTCATTGCCAAGTTACTTTTACGTGAGCCAACTATTATTTTTCTCATGCTTACCTCCAACTGATATCAATACACTTATTGTAAAGAATCATATCATTATTTTCAAATAATCCCTTTAATACTACGCTTACACTTTACCAAATATGAAAGTTAGAAAATGAGCTAGATAAAAAGTAATTAATTAAAAGAAGCAAAAATGCTGCAATATTAAAAAGTGCTAATCCGTATCCACGCTGCTTTTTTACAGCCCATTGAAATAAATATACGCTATAGGCAATCATCACCAAAAATGAGCTAATGACCTTTAAGTCTAACCACGGTATTTGGTCAAACTCTAACCACGTCCATACAATCCCTTGAATTACCCCTAAAAGCATCAGTGGAAGCCCTATGAGTGTAAAAATATAAGAAAAACGCTCTAGAACAGAAAGGTTACCAATCCTCACCATCTTTTTTCCCCATCTCTTCTGCTTTAACAAATGATGTTGAACCGCATATAAAACAGATAGTGAAAAGGATAGTGTTAATAAACCATATGCCAATAAAAGCAGTGTCACATGAATAACTAAAAGCTCTAATATAAGTAAGTCAGAAAGCCTCGGTGATATATCATCCGTTGGTGCAAATATACTAATTGTTAAAATGACAAAGCCGATAATATTTACTACTAATAGTAAAAAATCTAACTTTGAAAAACGACTAATGACTAAAGAAAAGATCACAAGAATCCAAGCATATATAAACATGCCTTCGAATATCGTCATGAGTGGTAGCCGGTTATATTCGACAGTTCTAATTATAATAAATATCGTTTGTAATATGGCAACAATCGAAAGCAACCAGAAGGCAAGTTTATTTACCTTCTGGTTGTTTTGAATGAAGTCAACAAAATATCCTAACACACTCAACGCGTATATAATGATAATTGAGATGTACAAAAGGTTTAGTAGCATACACTTTTCCCCTCTCTATATAGAGCGGGCAACCACTTTATTATTACTAGCTAGCTTTGCCTTCCGTTTTTCCACATTCCACTGACGTTCTATTTTATTTATTTGTATTTGAGAGGAAGGAAGTTGCTCTTGCTCTTTCAGTTGTTCATCTATAGCAAATACCTTTGTAATAAACTTTAATAATTCCTCTGAATTTTCCTGTTCTGGTAGTTCCTTTACTGCTGAAATAGGGTCTCTTAAAAACTGGTTGACAATGCTTTTCATATGTTTGCGAATAACCTTCTTTTCTCTATCAGATAAGCCCGTTAACTTCCTTTCAAGACTTTCCATCGTATCCGCTTGGATCGTTACAGCCTTTTTTCTAAGAGCCGAAATAACTGGTACAACGCCTAAAGTGTCTAACCATTCACTAAAGCCGATTAATTCTTCTTCAATCATTAACTCTATTTTCTCAGCTTCCTTCTTACGATCTTCAAGATTAGCAGCAACTATCCCTTGTAAGTCATCTATATCATATAAATAGACGTTTTCAATGTCTGCTAAAGAAGGGTCTAAATCACGTGGGACAGCGATATCAACAAGAAATAAAGGACGGCCTTTTCTTTTTTTCGCTAGGCTTTCTACTCGAGACTTTGTTACAACATAGTCTCGCGAACCCGTTGAGCTAATTAATATATCTGTAGCTACAAGAGAACTATCCATCTCATCCATACTTAACGCTTTCCCATTAAACTTTTCAGCAAGCATAATCGCTTTTTCTTTCGTACGGTTCATTACTGTAATATCATTAACACCACTTGATGTTAAATGCTTAGCCGTTAACTCACTCATTTTTCCAGCACCTAATACAAGTACCTTTTTATTGTCAAAGTCTCCAAATATCTTTTTCCCTAATTCAACTGCAGCATAGCTTACTGAGACCGCATTTTCACCGATATTCGTTTCAGAGTGTGCGCGTTTTGCTAGCGTTATAGCTTGCTTAAACAAATGGTTAAATATTGTCCCTGTTGTTTCTTTTTCCTGCGCAAGTATAAAGCTATCTCTTACTTGACCTAATATTTGCGTTTCTCCTAAAATCATCGAGTCTAAGCCACACGTAACACGAAATAAATGCTCGATAGCATGTTCATCTTCCCTAATATCTAGATAACGAGAGAAGTCTTCCTTCTGAATATTAAACCATTCAGATAAAAATACTTTCGTATAATAACGACCTGTATGCAGCTGGTCAGCTACTACGTATACTTCCGTACGATTACAGGTTGAGATAATGGCACATTCTAGAACACTTTTCGATTGGCGAAGCTTCAATAATGCACGACCTAAATCATCTTGAAAGCTAAATTGTTCTCGAATTTCAACTGGAGTTGTTTTATAATTCAAACTAACGACTAGGATGTGCATGCTTTCACCCCCATAAATTTTAGAAATTCATCATCTGTCTTGCACAATTTTATTTATTATCGTCATAACAACTGGAAAATTTATGAATAATTTATATTTCATAAGAATTATTATCAAAACTCGTCTTACATTATAACATTTTTATAGTGAATAACATAAAAAAAGGTATTGAGAAATTATGAACAATTTGTGTCCTTGTGGGTATTTTTTGGTAACATGTGTATTATTGTACCCTATTAACCATATTTTACAAAAAAATTATGATAAAAAACAATTTATAGGAGTTGTGATGAGTGAAAAATAATAATAACCTTTTTCCTGGAATTATATTAATCTCTGTTGGACTTTATTTTCTTTTAAGACAATTTAACATTTCATTTCCTTTTTCGGACACAGTCTTTACTTGGCCTAGTATTTTAGTTGTTATTGGAATTGTTCTTGCGTTTCAAGGCTTCTCGAATCGAGATGACACTAAGATGTTTTCTGGATCAGTGTTACTCGGCTTAGGGGTGTTTTTTCATGGCGCTCATACATTTTCTAGCTGGGGCTATCATTGGGGATACTTTACACTAATCATTAGCATTGCTTTCTTTATGAAATACTTTGTTCATAAAAAAGATGGATTAACTCCTGCTATTGTATTACTCATTATATCTGGATTTGCGCTTTATTCTGATAAGGTATTTTCTTGGTTAAACAACCTCACTTCTAGCTTTGACCTGATTTGGCCAATTGCGTTAGTTGTCGTTGGTATTTATGTGTTGTTTTTTAAGAAGAGATAATCACAAGAGTATGAACAATAAAGGGCGACTCAAATTGATAGAATCTTCGAGTCACCCTTTGAAATATACTCTTTTCTTCTGTACTATTACTTTTCCCCAAAAAGGAGATTACTCATCTCTTTCCAAGCTTTCTCTTTTCCTTGACCAGTTTCTGATGAAAAAACGACGATTTTATCTTCTGTATGAAGCTCTAAATGCTCCTTTATTTGCTTGACATGCTTGTCCCATTTTCCACGAGGGATTTTGTCAGCCTTTGTTGCAACAATTAACACAGGATGCTCGTGATGCTTTAACCAATCGTACATCATGACATCATCTTCTGTTGGCTTATGCCTAATATCAATTAATTGCACAACACCTTTTAGTTGCTCTCTTTCTTGAAAATATGTCTCCATTACACGTCCCCACGCCTCACGTTCCGACTTGGATACCTTTGCATATCCATAGCCTGGTACGTCGACAAAATGAAAACGTTCATTAATAAAATACCAATTTAGCGTTTGTGTTTTCCCAGGACGTTGCGATGTTCTCGCGAGGCCTTTCCTTGCGAGCATCGTATTGATGAAGGATGACTTTCCAACATTTGAACGTCCAGACAGAGCCACTTCTGGAAAGGGCCCTGCTGGAAATTGATGTGGTTTTGCTGCACTTATAATAATTTCTGCACTGTTAATTTTCATATTACTCTCCTACTAAAGCTTCCTTTAATACTTCATCCAAGTGTGACACTGGAATAAAGGTTAAATCCTTTCTAACACTTTCTGGAATATCCTCTAAATCCTTTTCATTATCCTTAGGCATGATAATATGTGTAATTCCTGCTCTATGCGCACTCATCGACTTTTCTTTTAAACCTCCGATAGGTAATACGCGTCCTCTTAAAGTAATTTCACCTGTCATGCCTACCTCTTTACGTACCGCACGCCCAGTTAAAGCTGAGATGAGAGCAGTTGCAATCGTTATTCCTGCTGATGGTCCATCCTTCGGCACTGCACCTTCTGGAACATGGATATGAATATCATTCGTCTCATGAAAGTCGGAATCAATTGATAATTCCTCTGACTTAGAGCGTATATAGCTAAATGCAGCCTGAGCCGACTCCTTCATAACATCTCCTAATTTCCCTGTAAGTGTCAGTTTGCCTTTTCCTGGTGCTAGAGATACTTCAATTTGCAAAGTATCACCACCTGCTGTCGTATATGCTAGTCCAGTAGCAGCACCTATTTGATCCTCTAGTTCAGCTTTTCCGTAACGGAATTTAGGTTTACCTAATAAATCTTCAATCGTTTTATCAGTTACAATAACTTTCTTTTTCTCTCCTGAAACAATAATTTTCGCAGCTTTACGGCAAATTGTTGCCATTTGACGCTCTAGTCCACGGACACCTGCTTCACGAGTATAATAGCGTACAACTTTTAGAATCGCCTCTTCTTTAACTTGAAGCTTCCCTTTCGTTAAGCCATGCTCTTTTACTTGCTTCGGTAGTAAATATTCTTGGGCTATATTTAGTTTTTCAACTTCTGTATAGCCAGCAATATTGATAATTTCCATACGGTCCATGAGTGGAGCTGGGATAGCACCAATGTTATTTGCTGTCATAATGAACATAACCTTTGATAAGTCATAAGGCTCTTCTATATAATGGTCGCTAAAGCTGTTGTTCTGTTCAGGATCTAACACTTCTAGCATTGCAGCAGAAGGATCACCACGGAAGTCACTCGCCATTTTATCGATTTCATCTAGTAAAAACACAGGATTAATCGTCTCTGCTTTCTTCATCCCTTGGATGATTCGACCAGGCATCGCTCCGACATACGTACGACGGTGTCCGCGAATTTCCGCTTCGTCACGTACACCACCTAACGATATTCTCACAAAATTTCTTCCTAAAGATCTGGCAATTGAACGTGCTAATGACGTTTTTCCTACCCCTGGTGGTCCGGCAAGACAAAGGATAGGACCTTTTAATTCACGAGTTAGCTGCTGAACCGCTAAGTACTCAAGTACTCTTTCTTTCACTTTTTCTAATCCGTAATGATCTTCATCCAGTATTTTTTCGGAATGGTGTATATCAAGTAAATCCTCTGTTTCCTTTGACCAAGGCACTTGTGTTAACCATTCAACATAGTTCCTTATTACAGAGCTTTCGGCAGAACTTGCCGGCATCTTTTCATAACGAGCCAACTCTTTAATTGCTTTTTCTTGTACTGATTCTGGCATATCAGCGGCTGCTATTTTTTTACGAAACTCCTCAATTTCACTTTCTTTTCCATCTTTATCTCCAAGTTCCTTTTGAATAGCTTTCATTTGCTCACGCAAGTAATATTCTTTTTGCGTTTTCTCCATCGATTTCTTCACACGTTGTCCAATTTTTTTCTCAAGACCTAATACTTCTTTTTCATTACTCAATATTTGAAGTATTAAAGTTAAGCGCTCCTTTAATGAAAAAGTTTCTAGCACTTCTTGTTTTTGAACTATTTTTAATGGCAAGTGCGATGAGATAATATCAGCTAATCGACCAGGTTCAATAATATCTGAAACTGTGGCAAGCGTTTCTTGCGAGATTTTCTTTGAAATTTGAATATATTGCTCAAACTGCTCTAAAACATTACGCATTAATGCTTGTTCTTCAACGGTTGCCTCCTGTCTTTCTTCAAGGAGTTCAACTTCAACTTCGAAGTACTCTTCTTTATCCTCAAACGTCAATACATTCCCTCTTTGTAGGCCTTCAACGAGCACACGAATCGTTCCATTAGGTAACTTTAGCATCTGGTTTATTTTTGCTAACGTCCCTACTGAATAAATATCAGTTTCATCTGGTTCATCAATTGCTATTTCCTTTTGGGTAACGAGAAAAATTTCTTTCTCGTCAACCATAGCACGTTCCAGTGCTTGAACCGATTTATCTCGACCTACATCTAAATGAAGCACCATTGTTGGATATACTAATAAGCCTCTCAATGGCAGTAAAGGGAGTTTTCTTTGAGTATGCTCACCCATATAAACATCTCCACCTTATCTATACTATTTAAGAAAAAAACATCATGGCTACAATGTTATTTTTCTTAGTTTTCCTCATAAATATGACTTTTACTTCGCATTGAATTCAGAAAAGGTTATAAAAACAGACGTCATTCACAGAATAACGCCAGTAATATCATGAAGTCTCGTTCAATTTTATCTTATTAAGCATAGTTTTGTCTAACATGAACACACATACTTTTTATTCTTGTAAAGAAAAAAAGCGATAATATGCTTTATGTATGTAGTTCTTCCCAAACATAATGAGAGGTTGACTCAAAAGGTTGATATCCACCTATTGAGTCAACCTTAGGCAAAGCGTTTGATTCGTTTCAGACGATGAAAAGACCATTAAAAAATTTCCTTATCATTGAACACTCGGTCGGTGATCGGATTTTTTTTCCCCTTAGGTTTGTCCAAGTGCAAATGAAGCTGCCTCAGGTAAAGCTCCATTCCCTTCTATTTCTTCTTGTTTTGCTTCGCTTACGAAGGCTAATCGGAATACTTCCTCTAATGTATCGACAGCGTGAATACGAATACCTTTGAACTCTTGAAGAATAGATTGGAAATTTCCTTTAGGGATTATTACATCCGTAGCTCCAGCTTGAATTGCAGCCTCCACTTTTGCTACAACTCCACCGATCGGCTTAACATGACCGTGTATTCCTAATTCTCCTGTCATTGCAATGGAATGAGCGACTGGAATTTGGTGAATTGCTGAATAAATTGCCGTAGCCATTGAAATACCCGCTGAAGGACCATCTACTGGAATGCCCCCAGGAAAATTCACATGAATATCATAATCAAATGTATTAACCCCCATATTTCTTAAAACCGTTAACACATTTTCAGCGGAGCCTTTTGCCATACTTTTTCTTTTTACTTGCTTCATTTGATTCCCGCTACTTTCCTCTTCTGCAATACCAGTTACGTTAATTGTACCTTTTCCTTTATTTTCGATGACACTTACTTCAATGTCTAATAGAGCACCCATATTCGGGCCAAAAACACCTAAGCCATTAACAAAACCGACCTTATCCTCTTGATGGACTTTCTTTTCTGGTCTTGGTGCTCTTTGACTTGAGTGAATAACCCATTCTACATCTTTTTTTGAAATGAGATCTCTACTTGCACTTGTAGCCATTCCTGCTGCTAGTTGTATAATATTTACCGCTTCACGACCGTTCGTTGCATACTTTGCAGTTAATTCAAGAACGCCTTCTTCCGCGCCTATACCTATACGCTTTAGAGACTTCTCTGCAACTGTACATATTTCTGATGGCTTCAGTGGGCGGAAATAAACTTCCATACAACGAGACCGAATCGCTGGCGGTATTTCTTCCGGCTGTCTTGTAGTAGCACTAATTAGACGGAAATCTGCCGGCAATCCGTTTTTAAAAATATCATGAATATGATCAGGAATTTGGGTGTTTTCTTCACTATAATAAGCACTTTCTAAAAATACTTTTCGATCTTCTAATACTTTTAATAGCTTATTTAATTGAATGGAATGTAGTTCGCCAATTTCATCAATAAAAAGAATTCCACCGTGTGCCTTTGTTACAGCACCTTGCTTCGGTTGCGGTATCCCTGCTTGTCCCATGGCACCAGCACCTTGATATATAGGATCATGTACAGAACCTATTAGTGGATCAGCAATACCTCGTTCATCAAATCTTGCTGTCGCACCATCTAATTCTACAAAAGTTGATTTTTCTTTAAATGGAGATAGCGGATTTCGTTTCGCTTCATTTAATACGAGTCGCGCTGCTGCAGTTTTCCCTACACCAGGTGGACCGTAAATAATGACATGTTGAGGATTAGGACCACATAACGCAGCCTTCAATGAACGAATGCCATCCTCTTGCCCTACAATATCAGAAAAAGATTGTGGCCTAATTTTTTCAGATAAAGGTTGACTTAATCTAATCGAACGCAACTTTCTTAGTTGCTCAAGTTCTTTTTTTGACTCTTTGTCTACAGAAACCTTTTGTGTCCGTTGACTTCTTAACATATTCCAAAAATACAGCCCAATAACGATACCGAAAAATAACTGTATAAAGAAAGCTATTCCTGTCAGATTCATTTTTTTCCCTCCCTGACTAATCTTCTTTGTGAAGTTTAGTATTTCCTTAACATGCAACTATAATCTTTAAAAAACAAGGAGGTAATATTTAACATGAGATTAAATCAAAAGGTCTTTTTTGTATGTAACTTTAATGCTAGTAAGGGTACTGAAAAAGTGATTCTTTAATTTCAGTACCCCGATGGAAGCTTTTCATCATAGCTGGTACATTCGCGTAATGCCTACTATAATTGGACTTCGCGTAGTCGCAGTACAGCGAGGCATTACTGTTCACTCCAGTATGATGGGACTTTGGATTTTATTTTATTGACCTTCATCCGGCTTTAGCAACTCTATTGGAGTTTTAAACATTGTTTCTTAGTCCTTTAGTCTGCTTTAGCAACTATAATGGGATTTTAAACATTGTTTCTTAGCCCTTCAGTCTGCTTTAGCAACTCTATTGGGATTTTAAACATTGTTTCTTAGCCCTTCAGTCTGCTTTAGCAACTCTATTGGGATTTTAAACATTGTTTCTTATACGGCTTTTGCATAAGACGTGTGAATATTAATACACCATTGATGTGTCTTGATAATACTTAAACTCTAGAAGATTATTCGATGGATCAATAAGAAAAAATGTTTCATGTTCCTCTTGTCTACCTTCAAATCTCATCATTGGCTCTTGGAAAAAAGGAAGACATCTTTCCTCCGCCAATGTCAAACACTGATCAAACTCTTCTTTCTTAGTAAAGGTAATGCCAAAATGTCTCGGGTACATTTTTGGCTTAGTGTCAATTTTATCTGGATTCAAATGACATACAACTTGATCACCAAAAAAATTAAAAGTCACACGGTCGTCATAACGACGTGCCAGCTGACAACCTAATTTTTCATAAAAATCTACTGTCTCATCTAAGCTTTTACAAGGTATCGCTAAATGAAAAACTTTATTTTTGTCCCTCACGAATGCTCCCCCAATCAAAATTAACTAAATAAAAAGTATCTGAACGTAAACCTAACCTTAACGTTTCTAATGGAATGGTATCTGAAAACGAAATGTTAGCTAAGTTGACATTTGATCCTACATATTTAATGAATAATGATTGCATTGTTTTATTTGGTGCTTCAAAAATTACATCCTTTATATTGATAGAGGAAGTTAAAATATCCTCCACTATTTTCATTCGTACTTCTCCTGTTGCCTTACACAATCCACTTGTACCACTTTCCCGTGCTTCAGTAATCACCTTTGTAGCACCTGCTTCAAAGTCTTCTTTAATAAATTCTATCCAGTCACTTGAGGTTGTCTCATCCGCTTTGTCTGCATCCTTTTGTCCAACCTCACTAAACACATTGAATTCTTCTGAAAATTCCGAAATAAAGTTTGCTTTTTCTTTATTTGTCAATTCCATCGTTCCGTTAGAGATTTCTATATACTTACAATCAAATTTTTTACAGTACAAATAGTATTGATCTAATTTCCCCTGACTTAAAAACTTTTCAAATAAAGTGCCACCGAAGAAATAATCTATGTTATTCTCTTTTAAGCATTCAATTTTTTCAATCAGTTTCCCTGTGACAATAGACGTTCCCCAGCCAAATTTGATAAAGTCTATAAATTCAGCAGAACTGTTAACCATATCTTTAAAGTATTCGATTGGTAGTCCATTATCGATTAGCACTGTAAGTCCATGCTGTCTCGGCTTCTCATCTCTTAATGGTAAATTCAACCCTGAAATATTCATGTCTTAACCTCTCAATCATAAGTAATTCTATGCAGTTTTATTAATTATAGGTTTATGAGGGTTTTTAATACCTCTCAGCTACTTTTTATGATCATTAAAAGTTTGTAGTTAAACCTCCTCCATTTCATTAATAACTTATCTTCACTATACATATTCACCTATTAATTCGAACGTGACTGACATAAAATATCGACCTGTATATTTATTTAATATATTTTTCCATCAGCTATCTTATTGCGTTCAAAATTACGCGAAAAAAAAGAGGGTACCCGTAAAGGTCACTTTTGCAACCTGATGGGTACCCTCTTACCTTTTATGCACTTTCCTTAGGTTCTTGCTTATCCTTAATTACTTTTCCGTCTGATGTTTCTAACACTGGACGCTTATGTCCTTTTACAGATTCGTCAGTAATGATACATTTAGCTATATCCGTTCTGGAAGGTAAATCATACATGACATCCAACATGATTCCTTCTATGATAGAACGAAGTCCACGTGCCCCAGTTTTTCGCTCAATCGCTTGTTTAGCCACTTCTTTCAATGCGTCATCACTGAATTCTAATTCGACATCATCAAGTTCGAGTAACTTTTTATATTGCTTAACTAACGCGTTTTTAGGCTTTGTAAGAATTTCAACTAAGGCTGCTTCGTCTAACGGCTCAAGGCTAGAGATAACCGGCAAACGACCAATAAACTCAGGAATAAGTCCGTAACGCAGCAGATCCTCTGGTAATATTTTTGATAGGTATTGACCTTCTTTTAAATCTTCACTTGTCGTTTCAGATCCAAAACCAATTACTTTCTTCCCTAAACGACGCTTAATGATTTGCTCGATACCATCAAATGCTCCACCTACAACAAAGAGTACATTTGTTGTATCAATTTGAATGAACTCTTGGTGTGGATGCTTACGTCCACCTTGTGGAGGAACACTTGCAGTTGTACCTTCTAAGATTTTAAGTAGCGCTTGCTGTACACCTTCACCTGATACGTCACGTGTAATAGAAGGATTTTCAGATTTTCTAGCTACTTTATCAATTTCATCAATATAAATGATACCTCGCTCTGCTTTTTCAACATCGTAATCAGCAGCTTGAATTAATTTAAGCAAGATGTTTTCTACATCTTCCCCTACGTAGCCTGCTTCTGTTAACGATGTTGCATCTGCGATTGCGAAAGGAACATTAAGTATTCGCGCTAATGTTTGTGCTAGTAATGTTTTACCACTACCTGTTGGCCCAATTAAACAAATGTTACTTTTCGCAAGTTCTACCTCATCATTTTTCTTCGTAGAGTTAACACGCTTATAATGATTATAAACTGCAACAGACAGTGTTTTCTTTGCCTGATCTTGCCCAATGACGTAATCATTAAGGATTTCTCGGATTTCCTGTGGCTTTGGAATATCTTCCATTTCCACTTCTTCTTCCGTTCCTAATTCCTCCTCAACGATTTCCGTACAAAGCTCAATACACTCATCACATATATAAACACCAGGTCCAGCAACAAGCTTCCTCACTTGATCCTGTGTTTTTCCACAAAACGAACATTTTAACTGTCCCTTTTCTTCGTTGAATTTAAACATACCGTTCACCCCTTACAATAAAATTAAGAAACGCAACAGAGCTTTTATCTAGATTGGTTACTCCAAATAAATCTTCTCTTCATCATTTACATTTTACGTTGCAGTTTCATTTTTTAATCACAACGATGTTCGTATTCAATAGCCATCCTTCAAACTCCAACGTGACAAAAGGATTCGTACGTTCTATAAAGAAAGTATTAACTACATAGATGCATTGTACCATAATAATGAAAGTGACCTGAAATAGAAACCCTTACTTATAAAAGAAGCTAAGTTATATAAAGCTATCCGTACTTTTATGTCTCACAAGGATAAAGCACGACAAGTTACCTGTCAAACAAAGTGATTATGAGAATTTCCAATTTCCATATGGATAATATTCCTAACAGCCGTCTCTTTGTTAACAAACATCCGTTGTTTTTTTAAGACTTATTCTATCGTATCAATATTAGGCTTATTTTATTACCATACAACAAAGAGTTTTAAATTCCCTTTAAATAATAAAAAAGAAAATTCTCCATTATTCGCAAATTTTACTGTTATGTATAAGGCAAGGCATGAAATATTCATGCCTTGCCTTTGTCCTTCGTTAACCGAAAGCTCAAATAAGAGGATATAATGTCGAATTATTCACTTTTGTCAGTTAAAATCCCTTTACAGAATCCCTCTTATTTTTACCTAAATGGTTAATTACTCAACTTCTTTACTATTTTCTACTAAAAGGTCAATTGCTTTTCTTACTTTTAGATCACCTTTTAGCGTATTTACGCCACCTTGCATAGCAAGGATTTGCTTAATTTCATCTGCAGAACGCTTATATGTCTCTGCCATTTCTCCAATTTCTTTGTCCACATCTTCGTCTGAAACTTCTACATTCTCTGCTTCAGCAATCGCTTCTAGAGTTAAGTTTGCACGCACTCTTTTTTCTGCATCATCGTGGAATTGTGCCTTCATGCCTTCCTCATCAGTTTGTGAGAATTGATAGTACATATCTAAAGACATACCTTGAGCTTGTAGACGTTGTCCAAATTCTTGAAGCATGCGGTCCGTTTCTGTTGTAATCATTGCTTCAGGAACATCGATCTCTGCATTTTCTGTTGCTTTTTGGACTAACTCATCTCTAGTAGTTGCTTCTGCTTGTTGCTTTTTAGAAGTTTCCATTTTTTCACGAAGATCTTTTTTCAAATCTTCTAACGTTTCCACGTCTTCATTTACATCTTTAGCGAATTCATCATCAAGTTCCGGTAGCTCTTTACGCTTAATATCGTGAACCTTTACTTTGAATGTCGCTGGCTTACCAGCAAGCTCCTCTGAATGATACTCTGCAGGAAACTCAACATTTACTTCTTTTTCTTCTCCAGTTTTCACACCAACTAGCTGGTCTTCAAAGCCAGGAATAAATTGACCCGAGCCGATTTCAAGTGAATAATTATCGGCTTGACCACCTTCAAATGGCTCTCCATCAACAAATCCTTCAAAGTCCATTACTACTGTATCACCAGTTTGAACTTCTCCATCCTCGATTGCTACTAAGTCAGCATGACGCTCTTGAAGTTGTTTTAGTTCTGCATCAATATCTTCATCTGTAACTTCTGATTCTTGTGCTTGAACTTCTAGACCTTTATATTCGCCTAGCTTTACTTCTGGTTTTACTGTAACGGTCGCTTTAAAAACAAGATTTTGACCTTGTTCCATTGTTTCGATATCAATATCTGGACGATCTACTGGTTCAATCCCAGACTCTTCGATTGCTTCTGAATAAGCTTGTGGTAATAAAATATCTAATGCATCTTGGTATAGCGATTCCACTCCAAAACGTTGCTCAAACATTTTACGTGGAATTTTCCCTTTACGGAATCCTGGTACGTTTACCTTTTTTACAACTTTTTTAAATGCTTCATCTAAAGCTGTATCAACGCGACTACTGTCAACTTCCACAGTAAGTACGCCGGAGTTACCTTCTAATTTTTCCCATTTTGCAGTCATGTATACTTTCCCTCCAACATTTTAAAGAAATATTACTGATAATCTGACAAATTAAACAACCCTTTTATTATATACTACTAAACAGAACGATTTCAATCATTTTCATTGTTATGTATGTTTACTATTTAAATCGAATATATTGAGCTCTATTTTTTTCATATGTTCTACAGCTTGATAAACGTCCTGTTCTCTAACTCGATAGCTACTAACTACATCTTTCACCTCCTGCTGTCCACCCATTAATTCTAGCCCAAGAACATGGAGTGCTGCTGCCCATAAATTCCCTATAGGTGGTGACGGTGACTTCGGATAAAGTGCAAATAAGTAGTGCCACCACATTTGTTGTACCATCTCAAATAAGGAAGGACTTTCTTGACCCAAGTTTTTCTCAAGCTCTTTTAAAACGAGTGTTCCGAATTCTTCTTGAAAAACATCTTCTAATTCTTCTATGTTTACAATAAAAGTTTCACCAAATTTATGTACTTCAATCGAATCTTGTATGTTTAATTCCTTTAGCATTTGTAATAAGTAGCTTTTAAGTACCGGATTGTTTTGCTCCCCTTTTAAGAAAGTTCTATAAGCATGCTGGACAACTTCCGAATCCATTTGACTTAGCTTTTGCAAAGCCCCCCACTGCTGCTCAGGTTCGCCTTGTTCTAATAAGTATAACCAATCAGAAACATCTTTTTTTGTTATGTCTTCAATATTTTCGTCATGGATTTCTTCATTTAAACTTTCAACTGGTGGTGAGATCATTTGCCTTGAGAATTCTAATAGCTGATAAAACGATTCTGCCATTTTGGGAGGTAGTTTTTCTTCCGACATAACTCCTTCCAATAAGCTTTCCACCTTTTGATAATCTCCGAGTTGGACTAACAATGACACATACACTTGCAGTACTTCATAATATTGTCCAATTCCTTCATGGAGCATTGATTCACAATGATCTTTCGCTTCATCTAGTCTTTCTAACTCAATGTTTGTAATGACTAAGCCATATCTCGCCTGTGGATGTTCAGACTCAAGTTCTGTTGATTGTTCAAAATACTTTAAAGCATCATAATATTTTTTTTCTTTCAATGATGCCATCCCTTTTTCAACAAGCCTAGTCACAAGACCAGGAAAAAGGATAACATTATTCTCATGACTATCGACTTGTTTCCCCATAGTATTACCACCTTTGTCCTCATTTCAAGGTCTAATTAGATGAACAGATAAAACTTAGTTTTTTGAATTCAATTTAACAAAACGAAACATTCGAGGCATAATTTAATTATTTATTACTTTTATTCAGTTTACCAATTCAAATAATGAAAAACAAATAGTTATCTCTGAAATAGACAGGTAATATGATCTCCCGAAGAGTATGTCCTTTTGAAAGAAGATAAAAATTAAAATTACTAAGTTTTTAATGATAAGTATTTGTTAATGATGTTAGTACACATCTGAAGGGGTGATGTACATATGACAACTTTTTTCTTATTAGCATCATTCATTTACGCAATTGCTAGAAAAAAAATAACATTAACACCTGTAAAAAAGGAAGTACCACCATTATCAAAGAGCACACGTGCTATTTATGATTATATTACAGGAAAGGGATACTATGTCAGTTGTTCATTGAAGTATGGTTTATTAACAATCCCTTTATGTTTAAGACCATTCAAGATAGCCTTATTAAAAAGAAGTACTTTTTCAAAAATAAAAAAGTGGTATTTATCCTTATTAGGTTGGAAGGTGTTTGTTGTTGCATTTGAAGATTATGAAAAAGATGAGGAATTAAAAAGATTATTACAAATAGTAGAAAGGAGAAAAAGTTTCTTTAAAAGTGACCATTATAAACAAACCCCGTAAATTTCCTTTGCATAGCGGGTAGTTATAAAGAGCTGGCTGTCCCAAAAGCTATTATATTTTCTAACAATGCTCGATTCGCCGCGTGCCTACTATAAGAAATCCACTTATAATGGGCTTTAAGAGATTGCGGCGGCACCGCACATTGCATAGAGGATGACTCATAAGGCAAAATTCGACTTTTGAGTCATCCTCTTGAATTTTCCAGACATCATTCAGAAGGTCTATTAGGACCGTCTAACTTTTTGTCACCATAACCAGGTGCATTTTCTCGCTCTGTACGCTTGTTTGATTGGCGTCCTCTTTCGATAGCTTTATTTTTCGTATTTTTTTCATGCATGTCTGCCATTCTAAACCCTCCATTTTATGTAGATCAAATTTGATTACGTTTTTACTATTCCATAGGAATTAAAAAATATGTACATCTTTCATATGAAATGATTAGTACTAAACACACTACTCTTGCTCTATTTGTTCTTAAAAATTCTGACACCGGAAGATTTTTCTTATATATCTATATGCTTTGAATTATTCTATCGGTACTTACTCTTCTTCATGTCTTTCCTATCTGCTCTGAGAAGCGTGCTATCGGCACTTGATCTACTTTCGTTCTCTACTATCTGTTCTGAGAAATGTGAACGGTATTAAGATTTCAACAAAAAAAAGAAAGCAATAATACCACTTCTTTGTGAAGAAGTGGTATTAACTAATTTACTAAGAAATAAAACTTTTCTTTTATTAACATTTTAAGTACTACTATAAGTTTTCAAAACAACAATTAATCTGCAGTATTATCCTTAATTATTATCATTTAGAATTTCACTAATTATCTCCGCTAAGTATTCAGCAGACTGCTTAACTTCCTCTAACGTGTTATATACGCCACCAATATCAATAAGGATAGATTTATCATGTAAATCTTGATTATAATTGCGATCAGTAGAAGCTAGTAAAAGGACTCCTCTTGATAGTTCAGGATAACGTTCCTCAAGAAGTTCATGGAGTTGTTTAGCAAACTCTGCATTTTTTTCATAGTTGAAATGATTTTCACTAACTATAAAACCTATTTTTGCAACTTCCTCATCATTAATTGTGGTAGTTGTTATATTACGTGGGAGACTATCACGATGAATATCTAATAACATTTTTATACTGTGATGATTATTTAAAACAGTGTTTATATTTTCCCTAGCTACATTATAGGATTCAGTATATTCAAGATTTTGTTCTTCAAGCATTTTCGTGTAATCTGTATCATCCCATAATACTGGAATACCTTTACTTTCTAATGTTTCCCCTAAATGTTTTCCTAATAAAGTAACATTAACTGTTTTATCATAAGCTGTGGCAAGGGCGTTATCATCCTTCCAATCTAATTCTGGAAAAAACGATTCGTGTGTGTGGGTATGGTAAATATACACTAATGGCTCTTCAGTATTTGTTAACGTCTGTTGTTCTTCAAATACATTGTCACTACTTATAACTAATAAAAAGAAAACAATACTAGCAACTATCGTCACTATACCAGGTACAAGTAATTTGTTTTTGTTTTTTCGTGTAAAGCGGTGAACTAGGTTTTCTTCTAACTCTTTTTCAAAACCTTTTCGAATTAAAATAGAATCTTTATTTCTTCTTAAACTATCTATTATATCTTTATCATCTTTACTTCCCATTATTAAGCCACCCTTCTCCTTTAGAATCTCCTTCTGTAACCATCTTTTGTCTAAGTAGCTTCAGTGCCCTATGATAAGAAACTTTAATATTTGTTTCTGAACAATTTAAGATTGTAGCGGTTTCTTTTATGGAAAACTCATTTATCCCTCTAAGAATAACGATCATTCTATAACTAGGTTTTAATTCCTGTAAATAGTTATAGACCTTTGATATAGATTCCTTATGTTCCACAATCTCTTCTGTAGATTTGTTATTTGATGGAACAAAATTTAAGAATAAATCCCCTAAAATCATTCTCCTTTTTATTTTACGATAATGGTCAACCGCAACATTTCTCGCAATAGAAAATATAAATGTTTTTAATTCTGATTCTCCTTTAAACTTAGAAATAGATTTAAATAACCTAATAAAAACTTCTTGAGTTAAATCTTCGGCTTCATCATGATTATTTGTAAATGAAACAATAAAATGGTAAACCTCTTTAAAATATTGCCGATAGATTAGACGAATTTCTTCCTCTGTATTTATTTGTTCGTTCAAATTTTCCCCTCCCTTAAATTCAATTTCTAATTAGTCGTACCAGCTAGGAAAAGGTTACAATGTTTTTTTACATTTAACTGATATTAATTAACACTACACTCTCAATCAATACCCATTTTTTATATTAATACAAAATTATCAATACTCTTATTGTAATTGTATATTAGGTTCGGACGCTATATAAGGACAAGCTGTAGCTGAGGATGTACTCTCACAATATGCTAATAATTCATTTACAATTTAACTGTAAATTACCCCCTACTAACTAAATAAAGCTAAAGACACTCACCGTGATAAGTGAGTGCCTACATAATCTCTTATTTACTTTTCCACTTTCCATATCTCTC